>NZ_JBHVIX010000021.1:0-70763 GCF_042799415.1 Streptomyces sp. NPDC057694 | reverse complement strand
CCCTGTGTAACCACCCCCCCCGATCGCCCCCCGAAAAGGCTCTTCCCTTGGAAAAAAAGCGGCTCCCCGACAAGGGGTTCCGGGTGCGGCCCGCCCGTAGGACCTCGTGGGGTCAGTTGTGGCTGTGCAGAACCTCGTTCAGGCCGCCCCACACCGCGTTGTTCGGGCGGGCCTCGACCGTGCCGGTGACCGAGTTGCGGCGGAAGAGGATGTTCGAGGCGCCGGAGAGGTCGCGGGCCTTGACGATCTCGCCGTCGGGCATCGTGACGCGGGTGCCCGCGGTGACGTAGAGACCGGCCTCGACGACGCACTCGTCGCCGAGCGCGATGCCGACGCCCGCCTCGGCGCCGACGAGGCAGCGCTCGCCGATGACGATGCGGACGTTGCCGCCGCCGGACAGGGTGCCCATGGTGGAGGCGCCGCCGCCGATGTCCGAGCCGTCGCCGACGACGACGCCCGCGGAGATGCGGCCCTCGACCATCGACGTGCCGAGCGTGCCGGCGTTGAAGTTCACGAAGCCCTCGTGCATGACCGTGGTGCCCTCGGCGAGGTGCGCGCCGAGGCGGACACGGTCGGCGTCGGCGATGCGCACGCCCTTGGGGGCGACGTAGTCGGTCATGCGCGGGAACTTGTCGATCGACGTGACCTGGAGGTGCAGGCCCTCGGCGCGGGCGTTCAGGCGCACCTTCTCGACGTCGTCGACGGCGACCGGGCCGAGCGAGGTCCAGGCGACGTTGGCGAGGAGACCGAACAGGCCGTCCAGGTTCTGGCCGTGCGGCTTGACCAGGCGGTGGCTGAGCAGGTGCAGACGCAGGTACGCGTCGTGCGCGTCGAGCGGCTTGTCGTCGAGGGAGCCGATGACCGTGCGCACGGCCACGACCTCGACGCCGCGGCGGGCGTCCGGGCCGATCGCCTTGGCGGCACCCTCGCCGAGCAGCTCGACGGCCTTGTCGGCGGAGAGCTTCTCGGTACCGGCCGGGCCGGGCTCGTCCGTCAGGGACGGCGCGGGGAACCAGGTGTCGAGAACGGTGCCGTCGGCGGTGACGGTGGCGAGGCCGGCGGCGACGGCGCCGGTGGAGCGGGAAGCAAGGGTCGTGTCGGTCATGGGCCCAACCTAATCGGCGGGCCCCTGTTCGAGCGAACCCGTGGGGGCGGCGTCTCAGGTGCCGGGCGCCGCCCCCGTCGTCGCCTGTCGGGGGCCGTCAGGGGCGATCAGGGGCGGTCGCCCTTGTGGTCGACGACCGCCGTGTCCAGGAGCGCGTTCTGGAACATGATGTCGCCGGCCTTCCACGGCCGGTCCGGTGTGTTGTCGTCCGGGCCGCCGGGGAAGTCGAAGGACTCCTTGTAGTCCTTGACGATCAGCCATCGGTCGCCGAGGTACTGGTAGGTGCGCGGGTCGATCAGGATCTCCCGGCGGACCTTCTGTCCCTTCTCGTCGTGTCCGACCGCGATGGCGTCCCGGCCGGCGGCGTCGTGCACCAGCCGTGGGGTGACCTCGGCGCCGGGGACCGCGGCCAGTGCCCGGTACAGCTTGGCGAGGGCCTTCGGCGGCATGGGCCTGGTCTCCAGGACGACGCTCATCGCCCGCATGTCGTGCTCGCCCTCGGACTCGGGGTTGTCCTTGCCCGAGGGGTAGTAGGCACGGATCTTCTTGAGGACGGCGTCCGGATCGCTCGGCAGTGCGTTCAGGAACTGGAGGCGTTCGCGCGGTGAGCGGTCGTCGCCCTCCTTGCCGTTCTCGAAGCGCGGGTCCGCGTACAGCGTCCAGGACTCCTGTGGGCCCGTCCTCGGCGAAGGCTGGGTATTGCTCTTGTCCTTGGGCCAGACTCCCGGGTCGCGGGAGAGCGTCTTCGTGTAGATCCACTGTCCGGCGTGCGGAGTGGCGGGCGGGTCGCCCTTCTCCATGGCGGTCGCGGCCCGCTCCAGCACCTCGCCGACGGAGCCCTCCACCCTCCGGGTGTCGGCGGGCGCCGACCGGTCGGCGCCGTCCCCGCCGATCCCGGTGGCCAGCACGGCGACCGCGGTCAGTGCGGCGGCCGCCCCGACCGCGGCGAGCCGCCAGTCGGCCCTGATCCGGCGCGCCCTGCCGTCCTGCGCGGCGCCGGTGAGCCGGGCCCGTCCTTCGGCGAGCCGACCCCGGTCGGGCGTCGGCGCCCCGGCCCGGAAGCCCCGTACGTCCTTCATCTCGTCCAGGTTCACGGCCGGACCACCTCCGCCATGTCACTCGTGAACGCCGGGTCCGCACCCAGCGCGGCCCGTACCTTCTTCCGGGCCCGGTTCAGCCGGGAACGCACGGTCCCGACGGGTATGCCGAGCGCCTCGGCGACGTCCTGGTAGGTCAGATCGGCCCAGGCCACGAGCAGCAGCACGTGCCGGTCGGCCGCGGACAGCGCGGCGAGCGCGTCGGCGAGCGGGGCCTGTGCGGCGACGCGGTCGGCGGTGTCCTCGACCCAGCCGGACGCGACCGGGTCCTGCCCGGTCCTGGCCAGCGCCCGCAGCCCGCGCACCTCCTTGCGCCGCTGCTTGCCGATGAGGTGCGCGGCGATCCCGTACAGCCACGGCCGGGCACCGGCCCGCGCGGTGTCGTACCGGGCGCGGATGCGGAACGCGGTCAGGAAGGTGTCGGCGGTGATGTCGTCGGCCGCCTGCTCGCCGAGCCGCCGGGCCGCGTACCGATGGATGTCGGGCGCGTACCGGTCGTAGAGCAGGGCGAACAGCTCGGGCTGCTCCAGGGATCTGGCGATGATCAGGCCGTCGTCGCCGCCGGGCCCGGTGTCGGGCCCGGCGGCGGGCCCCGGTGGTCCGCTCACGAATCCTCCGTCTGCGCGTGGGGGCCGAGTGGGCCCGGAAACACCCCCGTGCTCCCCCGGACCCGCTCGGCGTGTCAGCCTCTGTTCCCCGCAGGCCCGCGCAGAGTTCACGCTCCACAGGAATTTCTCAGGGAATCAGCCGGGCCAGCATCTCGCGGGCGTACGCGGCGTCGTACGCGCCGTCGGTGAGCAGCACTTGGAGCGAGATGCCGTCGAGCAGCGCGACGAGCGCCCGCGCGGTGACGGGGTCGGTCCGCTCGGCCAGCGCCTCGGCCAGTTCCTGGCACCATTCGGCGGCGACGGGCCGCAGCGCGGGGCGGCGCAGGGCCGCGAGATACAGCTCGTACTCCAGCTCGACGCCGACGCGCTCGCCCGCGAGCCATTCGCCGAGCAGCCCGGCCAGTTCACCGGCGAGGTCGAGCGTCGGGTCCTGGAAGGCGCCGCGCGCGGCGACGACCTTGGCGAAGCCCTCGTTGGCCTGCCGCAGCGCGGCCACCATCAGCTCGTCGAGGGTCTTGAAGTGGTACGTGGTCGAGCCCAGCGGCACATCGGCCTCGGCGGCGACGGTGCGATGGCTCAGCCCCGCGATCCCCTTGGCCCCGACGACCCGGATCGCGGCGTCGATGATCCGCTGGCGCCGCTCGGGGTCGTAGCGCCGCGCCGCCATCAGTGCGCCCCGCCGAGATTGAGCAGCACGACACCGCCGATGACGAGCACGACGCCCCCGACCTTGGCGAGGGTCAGCCCCTCACCGAGGAAGATCATGCCGATCGCGGCGATGACGGCGGTGCCCGTGCCGGCCCAGATCGCGTACGCGGTGCCGATCTGCACGGTCTTCAGGGTCTGGGCGAGCAGCGCGAACGCGATCACGTATCCGGAGACGGTGATCAGGGAGGGCCAGAGCCTGCTGAAACCCTCGCTGTACTTCATGGCCGTGGTGGCGGCCACCTCGGCGGCGATGGCGCCCGCCAGCAGAACGTATCCCATGTGTACGAGGGTACATATCGTTGCGTACGCCCGTACACAAAAAGCCTCTCCACCAACGGACGGGACTCAGCCGACGACCCTGAAATCGACGGCATTGGGCTCGCGCACCCGCACCGCCCGGTCCACGATCCGGCGCTTCGCGTACGCGGCGCGGCGCAGCCCGGCCACCTTCCGGTACCGGGCGAGGTCGGCCGGGGCGGGGCGCACGCAGCCGGCCAGGGGGTAGCCGTGGGCGGTGAGGCGGTCGCCGAGGACGGTGTCACAGAGCCGGATCTGCTCGGGCGTGAGGCGGGTCGTCCAGGTACCGGCCCGTGTCACGTCCAGCTCGCCGTGGGTGTGCGCGTGCCAGGTCTTGCGGGCGGGCACCGCTCTGCCGGCCATCCGGTACGGCTCGCTCATCCCGTGCGCGTACTCCTCGCCCAGGAAACCGCAGATGCCGCGCAGCTCGGTCTCCGGGTCGGCGACGAGGTCCTCGAACCGCACCTCGTGCCAGCGCGCGCTCCCGAGGGCGCCGCGCCACTTGTCGGCCCCGTCCATCACCTGCGCCCACGTCGCGACGGCCTCGTGGAATCCGCTGTGCCACCACGGCATCCGCAGCAGCGACCCGACGCAGTCCCGCCCGTCGCGGACGACGTGGACGAACTGCGCGTCGGGGAAGAGCCGCAGGATCTCCGGCACGTGCAGCGCGTACGCGGGCCGCTTGTCGCCCCAGCGCACCTTGCCCTGCTGCTCGGCGTAGGCCCGCAGCGCGATCCCGAGCGCCGAGCCGAGGGTGGGCGGTCCCTCGGTGATCTGCCGGACCACCGTCTCCTCGTCGAGGCCCAGCTCGAAGTAGCGGGTCTCGTCGCGCCCGGTGATCCAGCGGGCGAGGGCGGCCCGGTTGGTGCGCTGCGCCAGGTCCCCGAAGGCGAGCCGCCGCCGGTAGGCGGGCAGCACGAAGCGGGTCTCGGGCGGCAGCGCGATCCGTGGATGCGCGTGCAGCATCAGTTGCAGCAGGGTCGTGCCCGAACGGGGGCAGCCCACGACGAACAGGGGTCGCACAGGATCACAGACGCTCACCCGCCCACCGTCACGCGCGGCGCTGAGCGGGTCCTTGAAGCCGCCTGAGAATCCTGTACGAATCCGGGCCGGGTGCGACCGCGTACAACCGGGTGCGATCGGGTGTCTAGGACACCGTGAACCGGACCGTCCGCGACTTCTTCCACTCGTCGTGGTCGAGGTCCTTGGCCGCAGTGCCGTCGCCGTAAAGGTCGGCGTCGCCGTTGTCGGTGATCAGCTGGACGCTCTGGCCGGACGCCGTCAGGTCGGGGACCGAGACGACGGCCTCCCAGCCGCCCGGGTCGGTGGTGGGCAGGTCGCGGAGCTTGGTCGGTGCGTCACCCGCGACGCCGTCCCACTTGTAGAGCGCGTAGGGGTCGGAGTTGTCGTCGGCGGCCCAGCTGCCCGCGACGATCAGGTACTGGTTCGCGGAGTTCTTGCGGATGTCGCGGATCGACAGGCCGCCCAGGTTCAGCTCGATGGGCGTACCGAAGGCGGGCGTCGAGCCGCTCGCGACGACCTTGTCCATGTTGGTGACGGGCACGATGAGCGCCTTGCCGCCGGACGCCGGCGGGACGAGCGGGGCGCGGAAGCCGACGTACGCGGTGGTCGTCGAGCCGGGCGCGAACTCCAGGCCCTCGACGTTGAACCCGTCGATCTGCTTGGGCGCCTGGCCGTCCGCGGTGGCGTCCTTGAAGCCGTAGCGGTCGTCGTTGTCCTCGTCCCAGTCGACGAGCTGGTCGCGCAGCTTCTTGTAGGAGTGCGCGTAGGTCAGCTCGGTGGCGGCGCCGGAGCCGGTGACCGTCGTGGTGAAGACGGTGTTGCGGTCGGCCTTGTACTCGCCGTCCTTGTTGTTGCCGAGCGAGCCGGTCCAGTAGATGAGGTTGCCGACGCGAGTGGCGCCCTCGATGTCGATCTCCTTGTCGGCGCCGACCTTGGAGGACATGTCCCAGGTCTTCACGGGCGCGCCGGAGACCGCGCCGTTGTACAGGCGCAGCACGTTGGACTCGTCGTCCGCGACGACGACGTAGCCGCCGCCCGCGTCGACGGCGGCGGAGGCGTCGGACGACCCGGTGAAGTAGCGGGTGTCGGCCGGGCTCTGCACGGCCTGGGAGGCCGCGTAGTGCAGCTTGGTGGTGGCCGTGGCGCCGCCGGTGCCCGTCACCTTCAGCGTCAGGTCGGTGTAGCCCTGGGCGCGCGCGGCGACGGACACGGTGCGGGTCGCGCCGGTGCCGCTGACGGTGACGTCGCCGGTCTGGGCGACGGACGTCTTGCTGCTGGCCGACGCGGTCACAGTGAGGGCGGAGGCGTCGGTGCCGCTCTGGGCGACGGTCACGGTGACGGCCGGGTCGCCGCTCGCGCCGACGGCTCCGGAGAGGTAGGCGGTCGACAGCTTGATCGTCGGCGTACCGGCCGCGTGGGCCGGGAAGCTGACGACGGCGACGGTGAGCAGTCCGCCCGCGGCGGCGACGGCCGCGCGGCGCGCGATCCGAGAGGAGTGCGGCACTGTGGTCCTTTCATCGACGTGATGCCGTCGGAAGGCTCCGCTCCGTACCCCAACCCCCGGTGTCGATCACCCGTACGGCGTCGGAACAGCTGGGTCGGCAACAGCAAAGGACTGCGGATCGGCTGGGGTTGGATGCCGCCGTGGGGACGGTGCGCCCGCACCCGGCTCGAGACTTGCAGTGGAGCTTAGGCCCTGACCGGCACAGGGCACCGATCCAGCAGTCTGCACTCCAAGTCAACGACATCTGATGAACAATCACTCCATGCCAACGAGCGTGCCCTTGCCCCATCAGAGCGCACGGGAACAGTTCAGTTCTCTATTGCAGGAGACGCTGCGGGGATTGGGCCGCCCCACACTCATCAATATCGTCCAGGCGAGCCGCGTTCGCGGCACTCCCCACTTGAACAAGTCATCCGTCAGTGAGTGGCGTCGGGGAAAGAGCCTGCCGGAAACCCGGGATCTCCTCGAATCCCTGCTGCGCGCACTCGATCACATCGCCGGTACGCGAGGCTTGATGGACCGGGAACAGTGGCAGAGGATCCACGCTGCAGCGCTGAAAGAGTCCCGGAACTGTCCTTCGGAACCCGCATCGGTGAGGGACTGGACGGCGATGGAACTGGGCGTCCACAAAGCCCAGCTCCTGCCGAACGGCCCGGCTCTCACTCCGTACGTACGCCGAGATGTCGATGCCACGGTGGAACTGTCTCTGCGCCGGCTCTTGGGCGAAGGGGGCATGGTACTGCTCACGGGCGACTCAGCTGCCGGAAAGACCCGCACCGCTTACCGAGCGATGAAGACGGTTGCACCGGACTCCATGCTCCTGGCCCCGCAGCGCAGCGGCGATCTCGCCGATGCCGTCGACTCGGCCGTATCCATGGCTCAACGAGGAATGTCCTGCATCCTGTGGCTCAATGACGCGGAGCGCTTTCTGGGTACGCACGGACTGACCATGCAGCAGTTCAGACGTCTCCGCTCTGCCCGAGCAGTCGTGGTTGCCACACTGCGTGATGTTTTCCAACAGCAGCTCCTCACGGACAGTGTCGCAGCAGATATTTTGAATCTGGCCGACGAGATACACGTCGAGCGCCTGTGGTCGCCCGCAGAAATCTTGCGTGCCGCAGAGGTGGCCGAGTCTGCCCGTGACTCCCGACTGACAGAGGCATTTCAGGCCTCAAACGAGCATGGAATCGCCGAGTATTTGGCGGCAGGACCACAGCTGTGGCGAGAGCTGCAACAAGCATCTCGAGTCGAGGGAAATCCCCGCGGTGCCGCACTCGTGCACGCGGCCATCGACCTCGCTCGCGCTGGGATCAGTGGAGCGATCGCCCGCGAGGCCCTGGTCGATCTCCACGAACGGCTGCTTCCGGGCAGCAACGCGGCGCTCCTCACTCCCGAGTCACTCGATCGAGCCTGGTCGTGGGTCACAGAAGCGCGTTACGGAACGACACGACATCTGATTCCTGCCGGTGATGGCTGGCAGGCCTTCGACTACCTCGTGGACGCAGTGATGAGGGAGAAGGCGCCCGCTCCCTTGACGGAGGAGGTCTGGGACACGGCTCTCGCCCTCGCCGTTCAGAGCCATCAACGGCACGATGTAGCCCTCGCAGCGTTCGCAAACGACCGCTCCGATGTCGGGGAGCGCTCGCTGGGGCCACTGGCAGAGGCAGGGGACGTGGATGCCATGCGTTCTCTCGGCGTGCTGCACCGCAGAAGAGATCCCAAGCGCGCCAAGTCCTGGCTGAAGCGTGCCATCGCCGCCGGCGACACCGATTCCATGCGTCTACTCGGCAACCAGTACATATTTCAGAATCAACGAGGACGTGCCGAGAAGTGGTACCGCAAGGCCGCAAAAGCCGGAGATCCTGAATCCGAGGCTTATTTCAACGAACCGGGAATCTACCCTCAACCACGCAAGGAGCTGCCCGAAAAGGGCACCTCGCACCATCGCGAAGAATCTCCGGACGAAGAGGATGACGACAATCCGTGGCAGCCTTCGGCACGCACCCTCAAGGTCCTGGAAGCGGCCCTCGACATCGCCTGTGACATCACGTACGACGCGATCGAAGAGATCGGGGGGAAGGCGATTAAACCGAAGAAGCCCCGGCCGTTCATGCTCGGCGATCTGCCGTCCCAGACCTGGCGGCAAAGCCGCAGGTGGCGAAGGAAGTTCGCACGCTGCTACGACGATCTGGCCCAGGACATCCGAGCCGGCCGTCTACCCACTCCCACCTGCACAGGAGAGGAGATGGCACTGCACATGGCTCTCCAGAGCGCTTCCGCCATGACGCTGGACGAGAGGGACTTCGTAGACGAGCTGACCCTCGGTCTGCCCGAGTCCCCTGACGACTTCGACTGGGACGACTGTAAGGATCTTCTCTTCCAGGATCATGACGTGCTCTGGCTCTACTGGCCTTGGATGTCGGGCATCGAAGACCCGACCGACGCTGTCAACAGGTTCGCGCGCGTCGCCTACCTACGCCCGGAGGAATGGTTCGAACCGTTCCGCAAGGACAATGCCCGAACCCCCGACCGGGGTCATCGCCGCTGAGTCGATCCCCCTCTCTTCCGGTCCGGAATTCCGGACCCATACCCATGAGCTGGGCCTTCTCCTCCCCGACCGTGACTTGCCACTCTGCGGTCTCAACGGCAGGACTTCACTGAGGGGCACCGGGCGAGTGTCCGGAACCCTCATTGGAAGGCGGCACATGGACTCGCTGAGTGACCACATTCCCCTCGTTATCGCCCTGCTGGCTCTTGTGGCTCTGGTGCTCCTCGTGGCAACCCTGGTCACGCTGCGTGGGCTGCACGGCGAACACCGTATCGCCGTGTACCGGTCCTTCCTGCGCGCTCTGCGCAGGTAGGTAAGCAGTACCCGTGAGAGAGCACTGTGGGGTGCCACCGATGTCGGTGGCACCCCACAAAAGCGGTCAGCAGCGATGATCAGACGTTGAACCCGAGCGCGCGCAGCTGCTCGCGGCCGTCGTCCGTGATCTTGTCCGGGCCCCACGGCGGCATCCAGACCCAGTTGATCCGCAGCTCGTTGACGATGCCGTCGGTGGCGGACTTGGCCTGGTCCTCGATGACGTCGGTCAGCGGGCACGCGGCCGACGTCAGCGTCATGTCGATCGTCGCGATGTTCGCGTCGTCGATGTGGATGCCGTAGATCAGGCCCAGGTTGACGACGTCGATGCCCAGCTCGGGGTCGACGACGTCGTACAGCGCCTCGCGGACCTCCTCCTCGGAGGCCGGCTTCATCTCAACAGCGTTCTCGGTCATGCGGTCTTCGCCTCCTCCGCGAAGGCCTGGGCCGTCGCGTCCTTCCACGCCATCCAGCTGAGCAGCGCGCACTTGACTCGGGCCGGGTACTTGGAGACTCCGGCGAACGCGACCGCGTCCTCCAGCAGCTCCTCCATCGAGTCGTCCGGCTCGATCTGTCCCCGGGACTGCATCAGCTCCAGGAAGGTCTCCTGGATCTTCTGCGCGTCGCTGAGCTCCTTGCCGACGAGCAGGTCGTTCAGCACGGAGGCCGAGGCCTGGCTGATGGAGCAGCCCTGGCCCTCGTACGACACGTCCTCGATCTTCTGGCCGTCGTACTTCACACGGAGCGTGATCTCGTCCCCGCACGTCGGGTTGACGTGGTGCACCTCGGCGTCGCCGTCCCGCAAGCCACGCCCGTGGGGGTGCTTGTAGTGGTCCAGGATGACTTCCTGGTACATGGAATCCAGCTTCACAGTCCCTGTCCTCTACCCGAAGAAGTTCCGTACGTGCTCCAGGCCGTCGACCAGAGCGTCGATCTCGCCGGGCGTGGAGTACAGATAGAACGACGCTCGCGTGGTCGCAGGAATTCCGTACCGCAGGCAGACGGGCCGCGCGCAGTGGTGGCCGACGCGGACCGCGATGCCCTGCTCGTCGAGGACCTGGCCCACGTCGTGCGGGTGGATGTCGCCGAGCGTGAAGGAGATCGCGGCGCCCCGGTCCTCGGCCGTGGACGGGCCGATGATCTTCAGGTCCGGGACTTCCTGGAACCGCTTCACCGCGTACTCGGTGAGCGCCTGCTCGTGCCGCAGCACGTTCTCCATGCCGATCGCGTTCAGGTAGTCGATCGCCGCCCCGAGGCCGATGGCCTGCGAGATCGGCGGCGTACCCGCCTCGAACTTGTGCGGCGCCGGAGCGTACGTGGAGGAGTTCATCGAGACGGTCTCGATCATCTCGCCGCCACCGAGGAACGGCGGCAGGTCCTCAAGCAGCTCCTGGCGGCCCCAGAGGACGCCGATGCCGGTCGGGCCGCACATCTTGTGGCCGGTGAAGGCCACGAAGTCGGCCTGGAGCGCCTGCACGTCGAGCGGCATGTGCGGGGCGGCCTGCGAGGCGTCGATGAGGACCAGGGCGCCGACCTCCTGGGCGCGGCGCACGATGGCCTCGACCGGGTTGTGGGTGCCCAGGATGTTCGACACGAGCACGAAGGAGACGATCTTCGTCTTCTCGGTGATGACCTCGTTGATGTTCGACAGGTCGAGCCGGCCGTCGTCGGTCAGGCCGAACCACTTCAGCTTCGCGCCGGTGCGCTGCGAGAGCAGCTGCCACGGAACGATGTTGGAGTGGTGCTCCATCTCCGTGATGACGATCTCGGTCTCGTGGTCGACCTTGTACGGCTCGTCGGCCCAGCCGAGCATGTTGGCGACGAGATTGAGCGACTCCGAGGCGTTCTTCGTGAAGATGACCTCGTCGCGGCTCGGCGCGTTGATGAACGACGCGACCTTGTCGCGCGCGCCCTCGTACAGCGCCGTGGCCTCCTCGGCCAGCACGTGCACGCCGCGGTGGACGTTGGCGTTGTGCTGCTCGTAGTACTCGTTCAGGACGTCGAGTACCTGGCGCGGCGTCTGCGAGGTCGCCGCGTTGTCCAGGTACACGAGCTTCTTGCCGTCGTGGAGCACCCGGTCGAGGATCGGGAAGTCCTTGCGGATCGCCTCGGTGTCGAGGAGGCCCGGCAGCTGTGTCACGCGGATACGCCACCCTTCACGTACTTGTCGTAGCCCTCGGCCTCGAGCTGGTCGGCGAGCTCGGCGCCGCCGGACTCGACGATGCGGCCGTTCGCGAACACGTGCACGAAGTCGGGCTTGATGTAGCGCAGGATGCGCGTGTAGTGGGTCACCAGGAGGGTGCCGACCTCGCCGTTCTCACGGACGCGGTTGATGCCCTCGGAGACGATGCGCAGCGCGTCGACGTCCAGGCCGGAGTCGGTCTCGTCGAGGATCGCGATCTTCGGCTTGAGCAGCTCCAGCTGGAGGATCTCGTGGCGCTTCTTCTCGCCGCCGGAGAAGCCCTCGTTCACATTGCGCTCGGCGAAGGACGGGTCCATGGAGAGCTTCTCCATGGCCTCCTTGACCTCCTTCACCCAGGTGCGCAGCTTGGGGGCCTCGCCGCGCACGGCCGTGGCCGAGGTGCGCAGGAAGTTGGAGACGGAGACGCCGGGGACCTCGACCGGGTACTGCATGGCGAGGAAGAGGCCGGCGCGGGCGCGCTCGTCGACGGACATCTCCAGGACGTCCTCGCCGTCGAGCGTGACGGTGCCCGAGGTGATCGTGTACTTGGGGTGACCCGCCAGCGAGTAGGCGAGAGTCGACTTGCCGGAGCCGTTCGGGCCCATGATGGCGTGCGTCTCGCCCTGCTTCACGGTCAGGTCGACGCCCTTGAGGATCTCCTTCGTGGCGTTGTCCGCCTCGACGGTGACGTGCAGGTCCTTGATTTCAAGCGTTGCCATGGGTGCCTCAGGACTCCTGGGTGAGGGAGGCGCGTACGTCAACAAGGACGCTGCCCCCTTCGATCTGTACGGGGTAAACGGGAACGGGGCGCGTCGCGGGAAGGCCGGACGGCTTGCCGGTGCGGAGGTCGAACGCGGAGCCGTGCAGCCAGCACTCGATCTGGCAGTCCTCCACCTCGCCCTCGGAGAGCGAGACGTTCGCGTGCGAGCAGATGTCGTTGATCGCGAACACCTCGCCCTCGGTACGGACGACCGAGACCGGCGTGCCGTCGAGTTCCACCCGCTTCGGGGTGTCCTCCTCCAGCTCGCTCAGGTCACAGGCGCGGACGAAGGCCATCAGACGGTGGCCTCCAGCTCGGCCTCGATCTTCTCGAGGAGGCGCGACTCGATGTCGGCGACGCCGATCTGCTGGACCAGCTCGGCGAAGAAGCCGCGCACGACGAGGCGGCGGGCCTCGTCCGCGGGGATGCCGCGGGCCATCAGGTAGAACAGCTGCTCGTCGTCGAAGCGGCCGGTCGCGGAGGCGTGGCCGGCGCCGACGATCTCGCCGGTCTCGATCTCCAGGTTCGGCACGGAGTCGACGCGGGCGCCGTCGGTCAGAACCAGGTTCCGGTTCATCTCGTACGTGTCCGTGCCCTCGGCGGCGGCCTCGATGAGGACGTCACCGATCCACACGGCGTGCGCGCCGTCGCCCTGGAGCGCGCCCTTGTAGACGACGTTCGACTTGCAGTGCGGGGTGTTGTGGTCGACCAGGAGGCGGTGCTCCTGGTGCTGGCCGGCGTCGGTGAAGTAGAGGCCGAACAGCTCGGCCTCGCCGCCGGTGCCCGCGTAGTTGACGCGCGGGTTGAGCCGGACGACGTCACCGCCGAAGGTGACCACGACGGACTTGAAGGAGGCGTCGCGGCCGACGAGCGCGTTGTGCTGCGCCACGTGGACGGCCTTGTCGTCCCAGTCCTGGACGGAGACGACGGTCAGCTTCGCGCCGTCGCCGAGCAGGTAGTCGACGTTGGCCGCGAGGACCGCGTCACCGGTGTGGTCGATGACGACGACGGCCTCGGCGAAGGCGCCCAGCTCGATGACCTGGTGGCCGTAGGCGACACCGCCCTCGCCGTGCACCGCGATGCGGATCGGCTCGGTGAGGACCGTCTCCTTGGGCACGGAGACGACGGACGCCTTCTCGAAGACCGAGTACGCCTGCGCGGCGACGCGGTCGACGGGCTTGCCCGCCTTGCCGATACGGGCGTCGTCCCGGCCGACGGTCTCGACGGTGACGCCGGCCGGCGCCTCCACGTCGATCTTGACGCCGGTGCCGGTGGCGACGGCGGTGCCGTCGTGCAGACCGCGCAGCCGCTCCAGCGGCGTGAACCGCCACTCCTCCTCACGGCCGTGCGGGACCGGGAAGTCCTGCACGTCGAAGGACGGGGGCGCGCTCATGCGCGTGGCGACGGTCGACTCCGCGGCGACCGCGACGGTTCCCGCGGTGGTCGACCCGGCCGGGATGTTCTGAGCCTCAGCCATGGCTGTCGTGGTGCTCGCTTTCGTTACGTGAGTGTCGTGACGGGGAGGTCGGGCGGCGGTCAGCCGACCGATCCCTCCATCTGGAGCTCGATCAGCCGGTTGAGTTCGAGCGCGTACTCCATGGGCAGCTCCTTGGCGATCGGCTCGACGAAGCCGCGCACGATCATCGCCATGGCCTCGAACTCGCTCAGGCCGCGGCTCATCAGGTAGAAGAGCTGGTCCTCGGAGACCTTGGAGACGGTCGCCTCGTGGCCCATGGACACGTCGTCCTCGCGGACGTCGACATACGGGTACGTGTCGGAGCGCGAGATGGTGTCGACGAGCAGCGCGTCGCACAGCACGTTCGACTTCGATCCGGCGGCGCCCTCACCGATCTCGACGAGGCCGCGGTACGACGTACGACCGCCGCCGCGCGCCACCGACTTGGAGACGATGTTCGACGACGTGTTCGGCGCCATGTGGACCATCTTGGAGCCGGCGTCCTGGTGCTGGCCCTCGCCCGCGAAGGCGATGGACAGCGTCTCGCCCTTGGCGTGCTCGCCCATCAGGTAGACGGCCGGGTACTTCATGGTGACCTTGGAACCGATGTTGCCGTCGATCCACTCCATGGTCGCGCCCTCGTACGCCACGGCGCGCTTGGTGACCAGGTTGTAGACGTTGTTCGACCAGTTCTGGATGGTCGTGTAACGGCAGCGGGCGCCCTTCTTCACGATGATCTCGACGACCGCGGAGTGCAGCGAGTCGCTCTTGTAGATCGGCGCGGTGCAGCCCTCGACGTAGTGGACGTAGGCGTCCTCGTCGACGATGATCAGCGTCCGCTCGAACTGGCCCATGTTCTCCGTGTTGATACGGAAGTAGGCCTGGAGCGGGATCTCGACGTGCACGCCCTTCGGCACGTAGATGAAGGAGCCACCCGACCACACGGCGGTGTTCAGCGCGGCGAACTTGTTGTCGCCGACCGGGATGACGGTGCCGAAGTACTCCTTGAAGAGCTCCGGGTGCTCCTTGAGGGCGGTGTCGGTGTCGAGGAAGATGACGCCCTGCTCCTCCAGGTCCTCACGGATCTGGTGGTACACCACTTCGGACTCGTACTGGGCCGCGACACCGGCGACGAGGCGCTGCTTCTCCGCCTCGGGGATGCCGAGCTTGTCGTACGTGTTCTTGATGTCCTCGGGCAGGTCCTCCCAGGACTCCGCCTGCTTCTCCGTGGAGCGCACGAAGTACTTGATGTTGTCGAAGTCGATGCCGGAGAGGTCCGAGCCCCAGTTCGGCATGGGCTTCTTGCCGAAGAGCTTCAGGCCCTTGAGACGGAGATTGGTCATCCACTCCGGCTCGGACTTCTTCGCGGAGATGTCCTTGACGACGTCTTCGTTGATACCGCGCTTGGCAGAGGCGCCGGCCGCGTCGGAGTCCGCCCAGCCGTATTCGTACTTGCCCAGGCCCTCGAGCTCAGGGTGGGCAGTCTCCTCGATGGGGAGAGTCATGCGGGGTTCCTCCCGGCCGTGCTTGCAGATGCGTTGTGGTGGTTCTTGGGTGTGGTCTTGGGGATGTTCTTGGGAATGAACGTCGTGCAGACCCCGTCGCCGTGGGCGATGGTCGCCAGTCGCTGCACATGTGTGCCGAGCAGTTGGGAGAAGATTTCCGTCTCCGCCTCGCAAAGCTGCGGGAACTGCTCCGCCACATGGGCGACCGGGCAGTGGTGCTGGCAGAGCTGCTCACCCTGTTGCGGGAGGGGCGCGCTGCGCGCCGTAGCAGCGTACCCGTCCGCGCTCAGGGCCTTCGCCAGCGCTTCCGTGCGCTGCTCGGGCGGCGCGGCCTCCACGGCCGCGCGGTACGCCACGGCCTGGGCGGCGATCCTGGCTCGCGCGAAGGCGACGACCGCCTCGTCCCCCGCGGCACCGCCGCCGGCGCTCTCACGGATCCAGCGGAGCGCTTCCGCGGCGAGCTTGTCGTAGGACTGGTCGAAGGCGTCCCGGCCGCAGTCCGTCAGCGCGAACACCTTGGCGGGGCGGCCGCGGGTGCGGGCGCCGTAGACACGCTGCTCCCTGGGCTCCACCACGTCGTCGGCCACCAGGGCGTCGAGGTGACGGCGGACGGCGGCCTGGGTGAGACCGAGGCGTCCTGCCAGCTCGGCGACGGTGGACGGGCCGTGGTCCAGGATGGAGCGCGCGACCCGGTTGCGTGTCGATCGCTCCGAACGCTCACCGGTCGCGAACTCCTGCGGGGCCCCGATGGGGGCCTCCTGAGCCTCGCCGACGTTTTTCACAACGCCATTGTTGCGTAATTCCTCAGAGCCTGACAAGCGGCGAGGTGATCGCCGCGCGGTGCGGTGCATCACTTAGGTGAACCTAAGTAAGCACGTGGCGTGACCTGCGGAAACGATCTTTGATCGATCAGAATGCGCTGCCTCACTCCCGAAATCCCCTGGCGCGCCGGGGGGTCGCTCGCGGACACTGCCCACCATGTCCGCACCTCACCCGACCGGCCCGCTCGTCACCCGCGCCTCCCTCGCCACGGATCTGCGCGCACTCGGTGTCGAACCCGGCGAGACCCTTCTGGTGCACACCTCGCTCAGCAGCCTCGGCTGGGTCAACGGCGGCCCCGTCGCCGTCGTCCAAGCCCTGCGCGACGCCCTCGGCACGGACGGCACCCTCGCGGTGCCCACGCAGTCCGGCGACCTGACCGATCCCGCCGGCTGGGGCAATCCGCCGGTCCCCCGCGAGTGGTGGGAGACGGTCCGCGCCACGATGCCCGAGTACGACCCGGCGATCACTCCCAGCCGAGGCGTCGGGGTGCTCCCCGAGACCGTGCGCACCTGGCCCGGCGCCCTGCGCAGCGCCCACCCGCACACGTCCTTCGCCGCGCTGGGCCCGCGCGCGGCCCGGATCGTCGACGGTCACGCCCCCGACTGCCGCCTCGGCGAACGCAGCCCGCTCGCCCGTCTGGAGGAGCTGGGCGCGCGCGTGCTGCTCCTCGGCGCCGGCTACGACGCCTGCACGGGCTTCCACCTCGCCGAGTACCGCATCCCGTTCCACCTGGAGGACGCCGACCGACCGGGCCTCGCGGGCTGGCAGCCGGTCACCGAGGTGGCGATCGCCGCGGACCGCTTCGACGAACTCGGCGCGGACTTCGAACGCGACACCCCCGTCGTCCGTGGCCGGGTCGGCGCCGCTGAGACCCGCCTGTTCCCGCTGGCCGACGCGGTGGCCTACGCCCAGAAGTGGCTGCCCGCGCATCGGCCACATGACGTGTAGCCCCACCGCGGCCCCGGCACCACGCCACCCTGATCGGCACCTCGCTCCCCACCGACCGGCCTTTCCCAGCGGCTCCGTAGACTCGCCCGCATGAGTAAAGACCCCGTCGTGGAGGCCGTCGGCCTCGTCAAGCGGTACGGCGGCAAGACCGCCGTCGACGGCCTCGACCTCACGGTCGGCGCAGGCCTCGTCACCGCGGTCCTCGGCCCCAACGGCGCGGGCAAGACCACCACCATCGAGACCTGCGAGGGCTATCGCAGGCCGGACTCCGGCAGCGTCCGCGTCCTCGGTCTCGACCCGGTCCGGGAAGCGGCGAAGCTGCGTCCGCGGATCGGTGTGATGCTGCAGTCCGGCGGCGTCTACTCGGGCGCCCGCGCCGACGAGATGCTTCGTCACGTGGCGAAGCTGCACGCGCACCCCCTCGATGTGAACGCCCTCATCGAACGCCTGGGCCTCGGCAGTTGCGGACGCACCACCTACCGCCGGCTCTCCGGCGGCCAGCAGCAGCGCCTGGCACTCGCGATGGCCGTGGTCGGCCGACCCGAACTGGTCTTTCTCGACGAGCCCACCGCTGGCCTCGACCCGCAGGCACGCCGCGCCACCTGGGACCTGGTCCGCGATCTGCGCTCCGACGGCGTCTCGGTGATCCTGACCACGCACTACATGGACGAGGCCGAGCAGCTCTCCGACGACGTCGCGATCGTCGACGCGGGCAAGGTCATCGCGCACGGCTCCCCGGAGCAGCTGTGCCGCGGCGGCGCCGAGAACACGCTGCGCTTCAGCGGCCGCCCGGCTCTCGACGTCGGCTCCCTGCTGAAGGCCCTGCCCCCCGACTCCGCGGCCGCCGAGCTGACCCCCGGCTCCTACCGCGTGAGCGGCACGGTCGATCCGCAGCTCCTGGCGACGGTCACCTCCTGGTGCGCCCAGCACGGTGTGATGCCGGACAAGATCTCCGTCGAGCGGCACACCCTCGAAGACGTGTTCCTGGAACTGACCGGCAAGGAGCTGCGCGGATGAGCGCGGGTACGTACGCACCGAACCCGGGAGCCGCGCCGCTCCCCCGCATGATCGCCGCACAGACCGTGCTCGAGACGAAGATGCTGCTGCGCAACGGCGAGCAACTCCTTCTGACGGTCGTCATCCCCACCCTCCTGCTCGTCCTCTTCTCCGCGGTCGACATCGTGGACACGGGCTCCGGCAAGGCGGTCGACTTCCTCGCCCCCGGCATCCTCGCCCTGGCCGTGATGTCCACGGCCTTCACCGGGCAGGCCATCGCGACGGGCTTCGAGCGCCGGTACGGCGTGCTCAAGCGGCTGGGTGCCTCGCCTCTGCCGCGCTGGGCGCTGATGGCCGCCAAGACGCTCTCCGTGCTGGTCACGGAGGTGCTGCAGGTGCTCCTGCTGACGGTGATCGCCCTCGCGCTCGGCTGGTCGCCGCACGGGAACCCGCTCGCCGTCGTGGCTCTCCTCGTCCTCGGCACGGCGGCCTTCTCCGGGCTCGGTCTGCTGATGGCCGGCACGCTCAAGGCGGAGGCCACGCTCGCCGCCGCCAATCTCGTCTTCCTGCTGCTGCTCGTCGGCGGCGGCGTCATCGTGCCGCTCGACAAGTTCCCCGACGCGGCGCAGTCCGTGCTCGGCCTGCTGCCGATCTCGGCGCTCTCCGACGGTCTGCGGGACGTGCTCAAGGACGGGGCGTCGATGCCGTGGGGCGACCTCGGCATCCTCGCCGTGTGGGCGGTCGTGGGGCTCGGGGCGGCGGGTCGGTTCTTCCGCTGGGAGTGACGCGGTGGGCGGCCGGTATCGCTCGGCGTGACCCGACATGCCGCCAACGTGACGTAACTCCCGTCACAGATTCCGCAGTTACGTCCCCCTCGTGAAGCCGCGCACAAGCGGCCCCCTACGATGGGCCCGTGCCAAACCTGACCCGCGCCGACGCCGTACAGGCGGTGCGCAACCCGCTCGCCTTCATCGCCGACCGCTGGACCCCCAAGCGGCGGACCGTCCAGCGTGCGGCCCTCTCCGCCGTCGTCATGACGGTGGTCATCGTCGTCACCGGCGGCGCGGTGCGCCTGACCGGATCGGGGCTCGGCTGCCCGACCTGGCCCAAGTGCACCGACCAGTCGCTGACCGCGACGAGTGAGATGGGCTTCCACGGAGCCATCGAGTTCGGCAACCGCATGCTCACCTATGTGCTGTGTGCCGCGGTCGGCTGGGCGATCATCGCCGCCCGCTCGCAGAAGCCGTGGCGCCGGTCGCTGACCCGGCTCGGCTGGACGCAGTTCTGGGTCGTCATGGGCAATGCGGTGCTGGGCGGCATCGTCGTCCTGGTCGGCCTCAACCCGTACACGGTCGCGGCCCACTTCGTGCTGACCACCGCGCTCCTCACGGTCGCCGTGCTGACGTGGCAGCGCACCCGCGAGGGTGACTCGGCACCCCGTCCGCTGGTCGGCCAGGCCATCAAGCAGCTGGTCTGGTTCCTGGTCCTGGCGGCCGGTCTGCTCATCCTCGTAGGCACCGTGGTGACCGGTGCGGGTCCGCACGCCGGCGACTCCAGCGACGTCCCGCGGATGCCGCTGGACTGGGAGACCGTCAGCAAGCTGCACGCGGTGCTCGCCTGGATCGTGGTGACGCTGACCTTCGCCCTGTGGTTCGTCCTCAAGGCCGTCGACGCCCCCAAGGGTCCTCTGAACCGCACCCGCGACCTGTTCCTGATCCTCCTGGCGCAGGGCGTCATCGGCTACGTCCAGTACTTCACCGACCTCCCCGAGGTGCTGGTCGCCCTGCACATGCTGGGCTCGGCGCTGGTCTGGATCGGAGTCCTGCGGGTGGTGCTGTCGCTGCGCGAGCGCCCGGAGGCAACGGCGGACGTACCGGCCCAGACAGGCTCCGAGCTGTCGGCGGTCTGAGAGCCGCCGCTCAGCCTCCATCGAGGACCTCGGTGAGACGGGCCGCGTAGGCGCGCGGGTGTGTCGTGTTCCCGTTGTGCCCGCCGGGGAACTCCTCCGCCTCGACTCCCCGTATCCGGGCGAGCTCCACGGCGCACTGCCGGTCGAAGACCTCGGGAGCCGTGGCCCGTCCGACCGCCGGTACGATCCGCACGCCGGAGCGGGCGAGCAGGTCGACGTCCAGCTCCGCCTGGACGACCGCGGTGAAC
The DNA here is from genome assembly GCF_042799415.1 of Streptomyces sp. NPDC057694. Classification (NCBI taxonomy): domain Bacteria; kingdom Bacillati; phylum Actinomycetota; class Actinomycetes; order Kitasatosporales; family Streptomycetaceae; genus Streptomyces; species Streptomyces sp. NPDC057694. The sequence continues at coordinate 50,735 of NZ_JBHVIX010000021.1, read as the reverse complement.
TCTCGCTCGATGAAGAATCCGAAGTTCGCCTCGCGCTGCGGGGTGAGCGGCATGGGCGTGAGGCCCGGCTCGGTCTCTTGGCGCACTGGGTCGATGCCGAGCACCCGCGCCATCTCCGGGAAGGCCGCCGGCAGCCCCCGCTCGCGGTGGAGCCGCTGCAGGGCGAGCAGTTCCCGCACCTGCGCGGACCTGCGGTCGGCGGGCAGCAGGGCGGGCGACACGGGCTCGTGCGCGACGAGTGCGGCCAGCTGCTCCGGATGCCGCAGGGCCAGGTGCAGCCCGATCGAGGCACCCATGCTGCAGCCCAGCATCAGCGCGGGCCGGTCGGTCAGCTCGGCCAGCAGCCGGTGCACGTCCTCCGCGTGCTGCGTCAGCCGCACACCCCTGTCCGGCGCCGCGAGTTCGCTGCGGGACAGACCCCTCCGGTCGTACGTCACCACGGTGTAGCGGTCGACGAGCCGGTCGACCAGATCGACGCTGCGACCGGCGTCCCCCTCTCCGCTCTGCGCGATGAGCAGCAGCGGGCCGCTCCCCCGCACCTCGTAGTACAGCTTGGCTCCGTCGACGGTGAGAAACATCGGATCCCCCAGGTGATGTCCGCGGATCGGCCCGTTCGCCGCCGCACACCCCCACCGTACTCCATCTATTTCGATGCATCAAGATAGATTCATCTGAATCGATGTAATGTTCGGGCATGAGCTCCGAGCCCGCAGCAACGCCCTCCCTCAGCCCCGTCGAGCTGTTCCTGCTCGGCCGCACGCTGATGAAGATCGGAGAGGAGGCGCTGCCCGAGCCGGCTCTCGGCTCAGGCCCGTTCCGCGGTGGCACCCGGGCCGTCCTGGTCGTGCTCAGCGACGTCTACGCCCACGACAACACGTCGGTCGGCGCCATCGCCGCGCGCACCGGCCTCCCCCAGAGCCAGGTCTCCGGAGCCGTCGCCCAGCTCAAGGAGACCGGCTCCGTGGAGACGGCGCCCGATCCCGACGACGGCAGGCGTCAGCTGATCCGGCAGGCGGCGGAGGTCTCCGGCCGGGTCGCCGAGGTCCGCGCCGCGGGGATCGACGAGGCGCTGGCCACCGCGCTCGGCACCGACGACCCAAAGCAGCTGCGCGAGGTCGGCGACGCGCTGGCCGTGCTCGCCCGGCACCTCACCCCGGAGTCGGTCAGCCGGCTGCGTCCGTAGCCCCGAGCCCGTACACCCGCCGCGCCGTCCCCGACGCGATCATCCCGGCGACCCGCTGCGCGTCGTGGAGCGACCACGCCCCGTCGGCCACCCACCCGCCGAGCACCCGCCCGAGCGCCTCACGGAACAGCCGGGCGCCGATCACATGCAGCTCGGGCAGGCCGCGTGCGCCGCTGGAGAAGAGGAGCTTGCCGAACGGGGCGAGTTCCAGGATCTCCGCCAGGACGGCTCCGGCCCGGGCCCCGGTGCGCGCGAGGGCCGGCCCGAGATCCGCGTAGACATGCGGGAAGATCCCCGCCAGATGGGCCGCGTGCCGGTGATATGGGTAGCCGTGCAGCAGCACGAGATCGGTGCCGAGACCCGCCGTGGCCCGCGCGAAGTCGGCGAGCAGCACCGGGTCCGTACGGTCGATGCGCAGTCCGGGTTCGCCGAGTCCGGCGTGCAACTGGAGGGGCCGCCCGGACGCGACCGCGATCCACAGCAGATGGCGCAGCAGCACCGGATCGGTCACCGGCCCGCCCACCGCCCGGCCCGCCAGCCAGCGCCCGGCCGCCCCGCGCACCTCGCCGGGCCCCGGCGGCTGCGGCGCGAGCGCGAGGCCGTGCCGCACCCCGGCGACCGAGGTGAACGCGACGGCGCCGACGGCCGCGGCATGCACCGACTCGGCGAGGTTCGCGAGGAAGGACTCGACGGTTCCGGAGGTGTCCGCGACCTGCTCGGCCAGTAGTTCGAGACGGACGATCTCGTGGGCCTCGGCCTCCGCGGCCGACGCCATCTCTCCTGGGCCCGTCAGATCGTCGGGCAGGCCCGTGTCCATGAGGTACGTGGTGATGCCGCTGCCGCGCAGCAGCCGCCGACCCGCTTCCAGGACGCCGAGTTCGCGGCGCCTGGCCAGATAGCGGGCGGGCTGGCAGTGGGGTTCCAGACCGAGCAGGGGCGGGCACCAGCGGCGTACCGCGAAACCGGTCTGGGTGTCGAAGAACGTGGTGCCGGGTGCGGGCGGCCCCTCGCCCCGGCCGAGGTGGGCCTCGAACGTGCCGAGGCCCAGCTCCGTACGCAGCACCCCGTGGCAGTACTGGTCCACGAGGGACGGCGTTTCGATCATCCGGGGCTCCCCGTATATGGACCGTGCTCCTACAGTCCTAACGGGTGACAGGCCACCTGGTGTTGCTCAACCTCGCGTCGCACACCTGCACCCATGGCCGCCGAAATGCCCGGGTCAGCCGCCGAGCTGGATGCCCGCCATGCGCTTCCACTCGTACGGGCCGGTCTCGACCTTGGCCGCGAAGTCGCCGTCGAAGTCCTCGTGGAGGGTGATCCCGGCCTTCTCGACGGCCTTCTGGGCGATCTCGTACGTCCGCGCGACCAGGTCGCCCCAGCCGCCGTCCTCGCCGACGAGCACGATGCGGGTCCCGCGCTCGCCGATGTACGCGAGCTGCCCCTCGGCGCCGCCGTGGGCCTTGGCGAACACGCCGATCTGCCGGGCCAGCTTGGCCGCCCGGCGCTCGTCCTTCGTCGCCCGGCCGGGTGCCTCAACCTCTTGAGTCTCTGCCATGGACAGGATGCTACCGACGAGTAGGGAAACAAGCGATGGGTGGGGTGCGTGGCCTGGGCCACGCACCCCACCCATCGGAAGAGTGTCAGCGCGCGATCAGCGCAGGAACGGGTCCACCGCGACCGCCACGAACAGCAGCGACACGTAGGTGATGGACCAGTGGAACAGGCGCATCTCCTTGAGCTTGCCGCCCGAGACCTCGGCCTTGGCCCGGTTCTGCAGACCGTGCGCCTCCCACAGCCAGAACCCGCCCGCGAGCAGCGCGACCACGGTGTAGAACCAGCCGGTGTAGCCGAGCGGCGTCAGCAGCAGCGAGACCGCGACCATCACCCAGCTGTAGATGACGATCTGCTTCGCCACCACCTTGTTGGAGGCGATGACCGGGAGCATCGGGACGCCCACGCGCGCGTAGTCGTCCTTCACCTTCATGGACAGCGGCCAGTAGTGCGGCGGCGTCCAGAAGAACATCACCAGGAAGAGGATGACCGGCGCCCACGACATCGAGTCGGTCACCGAGGACCAGCCGATGAGCACGGGCAGACAGCCGGCGATGCCGCCCCACACGATGTTCTGCGACGTCCGCCGCTTCAGGATCATCGTGTAGACGACTACATAGAAGAGCAGTGCGCCGAGCGACAGCCAGGCCGACAGCCAGTTGACCGCGAACCCGAACAGCAGTGTGGAGATCACCGCGAGAGAGACACCGAAGACGAGGCACTCGTTCGGACTCACCATTCCGGTGACCAGTGGCCGCTGCGACGTGCGCTCCATAAGGGCGTCGATATCGCGGTCGTACCACATGTTCAGCGCGTTGGCGCCGCCCGCCGACAGGTAGCCGCCGAGGCAGGTGACGAGCACCAGCTTCAGATTCGGCACACCCTGTTCGGCGAGGAACATCACCGGAACCGTGGTGATGAGCAGCAGCTCGATGATCCGTGGCTTGGTCAGCGCCACGAACGCCTTGACTCGGGCCCCGAACGGCCGCTGGCTCCGGTTGCTGCTGCTCGTCAGCGCTCCCGCTGGACGGGATTCGACGGCCGTCACGCACACCCCTGACAGAGACTCCAGCGAGCCGCCGAAGAAGACCACTTGATGTGAAGTCCCGGTAAAGGCTCGCGCGTACCACGCCACTGTAGACGTTGCCTATACCTCGCCCTTCGTGGGGGTGGGGTCGTGTTGGGCCGCATGCCGCGAAGGACGCAACGCACGCACCCGCGGCACGCACGCCGTCCGTTTCGCCCCGGTCCGCGGGGGCACTCCAGATGAGCTTTCACGCCCCCGGATGAGCCCACGGATGAGCGGCTCCGTATTCACGTGACGAACGGCCCCGATCCCTGTCAGGAGGCGGATTCAGCGGAGTCCCGGCAGTCTGGAATGAGTCGAGAAGATGCACGTTCCAGCACAGGTAGGCTCGACAGCGGCCGGTGAGACCGACATCACCGGCATTAGCCATGTGGAGAGGAGCCCTGACTCAGGGTGAGTACCAAGCCGACCACCACAGACCTCGAGTGGACCGATGTGGACCAGCGGGCGGTGGACACCGCCCGGGTCCTGGCCGCCGATGCCGTACAGAAGGTCGGAAACGGCCATCCCGGTACGGCGATGAGCCTGGCCCCGGTCGCGTACACCCTCTTCCAGAAGGTGATGCGGCACGACCCGGCGGACGCCGACTGGGTCGGGCGCGACCGTTTCGTGCTGTCCGCGGGCCACTCGTCCCTGACCCTCTACGTTCAGCTCTACCTGGCCGGTTTCGGCCTTGAGCTGGACGACCTGAAGGCGTTCCGCACCTGGGGCTCCAAGACCCCCGGGCACCCGGAGTACGGCCACACCACGGGCGTGGAGACCACCACCGGCCCGCTCGGCCAGGGTGTCGCCAACGCGGTGGGCATGGCGATGGCCGCCCGCTACGAGCGCGGCCTGTTCGACCCGGAGGCCGCCCCCGGCGCCTCCCCGTTCGACCACTTCATCTACGCCATCGCCGGTGACGGCTGCCTCCAGGAGGGCATCTCCTCCGAGGCGTCGTCGATGGCCGGGCACCAGAAGCTCGGCAACCTGGTCCTGCTGTGGGACGACAACCACATCTCGATCGAGGGCGACACCGAGACGGCCGTCTCCGAGGACACCTGCAAGCGCTACGAGGCGTACGGCTGGCACGTCCAGCGCGTGGCCCCGAAGCCGGACGGCGACCTCGACCACGAGGCGATCTACAACGCCATCGAGGCCGCCAAGAAGGTGACGGACAAGCCGTCCTTCATCGCGATGCGCTCGATCATCGCCTGGCCTGCCCCGAACGCGCAGAACACCGAGGCCGCCCACGGCTCGGCGCTCGGCGCCGACGAGGTGGCCGCGACCAAGCGCGTCCTCGGCTTCGACCCGGAGAAGTCCTTCGACGTCTCCGACGAGGTCATCGGTCACACCCGCAAGGCCCTCGACCGCGGCGCCGACGCCAAGGCCGAATGGGAGAAGTCGTTCCAGGAGTGGCGCACCGCCAACCCGGAGCGCGCCGCCGAGTTCGACCGCATCAACGCGGGCGAGCTGCCGGCCGGCTGGGAGAAGAGCATCCCCGTCTTCGAGACGGGCAAGGGTGTGGCCACGCGTGCCGCGTCCGGCAAGGTCCTCGAGGCCCTGGGCCCGATCGTCCCCGAGCTGTGGGGCGGCTCCGCCGACCTCGCGGGCTCGAACAACACGACGATCGACAAGACGTCGTCGTTCCTCCCGGTCGGCAACCCGCTGCCGGGGGCGAACCCCTACGGCCGCACCGTCCACTTCGGTATCCGCGAGCACTCCATGGCCGCGGAGATGAACGGCATCGCGCTGCACGGCCACACCCGCATCTACGGCGGCACCTTCCTGGTGTTCTCCGACTACATGCGCAACGCCGTCCGGCTGTCGGCCCTGATGCACCTGCCCGTCACGTACGTGTGGACGCACGACTCCGTCGGTCTCGGCGAGGACGGCCCGACGCACCAGCCGGTCGAGCACCTCGCCTCGCTGCGCGCCATCCCCGGTCTGCACGTGGTCCGCCCCGCGGACGCCAACGAGACGGCCATCGCCTGGCGCGAGATCCTCAAGCGCGGCAAGAAGGACTACGGCAAGAGCGCCCCGCACGGTCTGTCCCTGACCCGTCAGGGCGTGCCGACGTACGAGCCGAACGAGGACACCGTCAAGGGCGGCTACGTGCTCGCCGAGGCCTCCAAGGCGACGCCCGACCTGATCCTGATCGCCACCGGTTCCGAGGTGCAGCTGGCCGTCGAGGCCCGCGAGACGCTGGAGGCCGAGGGCGTCGCCACCCGCGTCGTGTCGATGCCGTGTGTCGAGTGGTTCGAGGAGCAGGACCAGGGGTACCGGGACAGCGTTCTGCCGTCCGCCGTGAAGGCCCGGGTCTCGGTCGAGGCCGGTATCGGTCTGACGTGGCACAAGTACGTCGGTGACGCGGGCCGCATCGTCTCGCTGGAGCACTTCGGTGCCTCCGCCGACGGCAAGGTCCTCTTCAAGGAGTTCGGTTTCACCGCCGAGAACGTGGTGGCCAAGGCCCGGGAATCTCTCGCCGCGGCCCAGCGCTGACGCCCGTACACGACACGTAGGAGATGCAATTTCCATGACAGACGCACTGAAGCGCCTCTCCGAGGAGGGCGTCGCGATCTGGCTGGACGACCTGTCGCGCAAGCGGATCACGTCCGGCAACCTCGCCGAACTGATCGACCAGCAGCACGTCGTGGGCGTCACCACCAACCCGTCGATCTTCCAGAAGGCGATCTCGGAGGGCGACGGTTACGACCGCCAGCTCGCCGACCTCGCGGCCCGCAAGGTGACCGTCGAGGAAGCGATCCGCATGATCACGACGGCGGACGTCCGCGACGCCGCCGACATCCTGCGCCCGGTCTTCGACTCGACGGGCGGCCAGGACGGCCGGGTCTCCATCGAGGTCGACCCGCGCCTCGCGCACAACACCAAGGCCACGGTCGCCGAGGCCAAGCAGCTGGCGTGGCTCGTGGACCGTCCGAACACGCTCATCAAGATCCCCGCGACGAAGGCCGGCCTGCCGGCCATCACCGAGGTCATCGGCAAGGGCATCAGCGTCAACGTCACGCTGATCTTCTCGCTCGACCGCTACCGCGAGGTCATGGACGCGTACCTGGCCGGTCTGGAGAAGGCCAAGGCCGCCGGCCTGGACCTGTCCAAGATCCACTCGGTCGCTTCCTTCTTCGTGTCCCGCGTGGACACCGAGATCGACAAGCGGATCGACGCCCTGGGCACGGACGACGCGAAGGCCGCGCGCGGCAAGGCGGGTCTGGCCAACGCGCGTCTTGCGTACGAGGCGTTCGAAGAGGTCTTCAGTGGCGACCGCTGGGCCGCGCTCGACAAGGCGCAGGCCAACAAGCAGCGTCCGCTGTGGGCCTCGACCGGCGTGAAGGACAAGGCGTACAAGGACACCCTGTACGTCGACGACCTGGTCGCCCCGGGCACGGTGAACACCATGCCGGAGGCCACGCTGGAGGCCGCGGCCGACCACGGTCAGATCTCCGGTAACACCATCGTGGGCACGTACGACACGTCCCGTCAGGAGATCGAGGCCGTCGAGAAGCTCGGCATCTCGTACGACGAGGTCGTGCAGCTCCTCGAGGACGAGGGCGTCGAGAAGTTCGAGGCGGCCTGGAACGACCTGCTCAAGTCGACCGAGGCGGAGCTCAAGCGCCTCGCCCCTTCGGAGGGCTGATCCCTTGACCGCACACGGAGCGAACCACAATCCGCTCCGTGACGCCGCAGACCGACGGCTCCCGCGCATCGCGGGACCGTCGGGTCTGGTGATCTTCGGCGTTACGGGTGATTTGTCACGTAAAAAGCTAATGCCTGCCGTTTATGACCTTGCCAACCGGGGTCTGCTCCCCCCGGGCTTCTCGCTGATCGGGTTCGCCCGCCGCGAGTGGCAGGACGAGGACTTCGCGCAGGAAGTGCACGACGCGGTCAAGCAGCACGCCCGTACGCCGTTCCGCGAAGAGGTCTGGCAGCAGCTCATCCAGGGCATGCGTTTCGTCCAGGGCAACTTCGACGACGACGACGCCTTCGAGAACCTCAAGGCGACGATCAACGACCTCGACAAGTCGCAGGGCACGGGCGGGAACTTCGCGTTCTACCTCTCCGTGCCGCCCAAGTTCTTCCCGCAGGTGGTACAGCAGCTCAAGAAGCACGGGCTCGCGGACGCGCCCGAGGGCTCGTGGCGGCGCGCCGTCATCGAGAAGCCCTTCGGTCACGACCTCGCGTCCGCCCAGGAGCTGAACGCGATCGTGCACGAGGTCTTCGACCCGGACCAGGTGTTCCGGATCGACCACTACCTCGGCAAGGAGACCGTCCAGAACATCCTGGCACTGCGCTTCGCCAACCAGATGTTCGAGCCGATCTGGAACCGGTCGTACGTGGACCACGTGCAGATCACCATGGCCGAGGACATCGGCATCGGTGGTCGCGCGGGTTACTACGACGGCATCGGCGCCGCCCGCGACGTCATCCAGAACCACCTGCTCCAGCTGATGGCGCTCACCGCCATGGAGGAGCCCGCCTCCTTCGACGCGGACGCGCTCGTCGCCGAGAAGGCCAAGGTGCTCGGCGCCGTGCGACTGCCCAAGGACCTGGGCCGGGACACGGTACGCGGCCAGTACGCGGCCGGGTGGCAGGGCGGCGAGAAGGCCGTCGGCTATCTCCAGGAAGACGGCATCGACGCCAAGTCGAAGACCGACACCTACGCCGCCGTGAAGCTGGAGGTGGACAACCGGCGCTGGGCGGGCGTGCCCTTCTACCTGCGCACCGGGAAGCGGCTCGGCCGCCGCGTCACCGAGATCGCCGTCGTCTTCCAGCGCGCCCCGCACTCCCCCTTCGACCACACGGCGACGGAGGAGCTGGGCCAGAACGCGATCGTGATCCGCGTCCAGCCGGACGAGGGCATCACGGTCCGCTTCGGCTCCAAGGTGCCGGGCACGTCGATGGAGATCCGGGACGTCTCGATGGACTTCGCCTACGGCGAGTCCTTCACCGAGTCCAGCCCGGAGGCGTACGAGCGGCTCATCCTGGACGTCCTGCTGGGCGATTCGAACCTCTTCCCGCGCACGGAGGAGGTCGAGCTGTCCTGGAACATCCTCGACCCGATCGAGCAGTACTGGGACACGCACGGCAAGCCCGCGCAGTACCCGTCCGGCACGTGGGGGCCCGCCGAGGCGGACGAAATGCTCGCACGAGACGGACGGAGCTGGCGGCGCCCATGAAGATCGACCTTACGGACACCACCTCCAGCAAGATCAACAAGGCGCTGGTGCAGGGCCGTCGTGCCATCGGCACCCCGGCCGTCGGCATGGTGCTCACCCTCGTCATCGTCACCGACGAGGAGAATGCCTACGACGCCCTGAAGGCGGCCAACGAGGCCTCGCGCGAGCACCCTTCGCGCACCCTCGTGGTCATCAAGCGCGTCTCCCGCTCCCCGCGCGACCGCACGAAGTCGCGGCTCGACGCCGAGGTGCGGGTCGGCGCGGAGGCGGGCACCGGCGAGACCGTGATGCTCCGGCTGTACGGCGAGGTCGTGAACCACGCCCAGTCGGTCGTCCTTCCGCTGCTCCTCCCCGACGCCCCGACGGTGGTCTGGTGGCCCGTGGACGCCCCTCTGGACCCCGCGAACGACCCGCTGGGCGCCCTGGCCCAGCGGCGCGTGACGGACACGTACGCGGCCGAACAGCCGGTCCACGAGCTGGAGGCCCGTGCGGCGTCCTACTCGCCCGGCGACACCGACCTGTCCTGGACCCGGATCACGCCGTGGCGCTCCATGCTCGCGGCGGCCCTTGACCAGGTCACGACCGACGTCACGTCGGTGGAGGTCGAGGGCGAGGAGTTCAACCCGAGCTGCGAGCTGCTGGCCATGTGGCTCGCGGACCGGCTGGACGTGCCCGTCAAGCGGACGCTCTCGGCGGGCCCCGGCCTGACCGGCGTACGGCTCGACTCCACGCACGGCCCGATCGTCCTCGACCGGGCCGACGGCACGCTGGCCACGCTCTCCATCCAGGGGCAGCCGGACCGCGCGGTCGCGCTCAAGCGGCGTGAGACGTCCGAGCTGATCGCGGAGGAGCTGCGCCGGCTGGACCCGGACGACACGTATGCGGCCGCCCTGCGGTTCGGCGTGGACCGGCTCGGCGAACCGGCGGACCAGCGGACGGTTCCCATGGAGTCCGCGCAGGCCGAGGAGAAGTCCGAGGCGGAGTCGCGGCCCGCGCCCGTCAAGAAGGCCGCCGTGAAGAAGGCTCCCGCCACTCCCGCCAAGAAGACAGCGGCCAAGAAGACAGCAGCGAAAAAGGCCCCTGCCAAGAAGGCTCCGGCCAAGAAGGCGGCAAGCAAGTGAGTGCAGCACCCCAACTGGTCGTCCATCGCGACAAGGAGCTGATGGCGCAGGCTGCCGCGGCCCGGCTGATCACCAAGATCGTCGACGCCCAGGCCGCCCGCGGCACCGCCTCCGTCGTCCTGACGGGCGGGCGCAACGGCAACGGCCTGCTGGCCGCGCTGAGTTCGTCCCCGGCCAGGGACGCGATCGACTGGGGCCGCCTCGACCTGTGGTGGGGCGACGAGCGGTTCCTGCCGGAGGGCGACCCCGAGCGCAACTACACGCAGGCCAAGGAGGCGTTGCTCGACGTCGTTCCGCTCGACCCCGCGCGCGTGCACGCCATGCCCGCGTCGGACGGGCCCCACGGGGACGACGCGGACACGGCCGCCGAGGCGTACGCGGCCGAGCTCGCCGCCGCTGCGGGACCCGAGGACCACGGGGACGTCCCCACCTTCGACGTCCTCATGCTCGGCGTCGGCCCGGACACGCACGTCGCGTCGCTCTTCCCCGAGCTGCCGGCGGTCCGCGAGACGGAGCGCACGGTCGTCGGTGTGCACGGCGCCCCGAAGCCCCCGCCCACGCGCGTGTCGCTCACGCTCCCGGCGATCCGGGCCGCGCGCGAGGTGTGGCTCCTCGCGGCGGGCGAGGACAAGGCCGAGGCCGCCGCCATCGCACTGTCGGGCGCGGGTGAGGTGCAGGCCCCGGCGGCGGGCGCCTACGGCCGCTCGCGCACGCTGTGGCTGCTCGACACGGCCGCGGCCTCGCAGCTTCCCCCGGAGCTGTATCCGCCGGCGGTGTCCTGACCGCTGACGCGCTCGGGCCCCGTACGGACGCATGTGAACACATGTGCCTGTACGGGGCCCGAGGCGTTCCGGCAGCAGTCCGCAGAGCCCTCAGAAGCCGCGCGTGCCGGAACAGAGCCTCGCTCAGAAGCCAAGAACCCAAGAACTCAAGAAGCTCAGAGGCTCAGAAGCCGCGCACTTCCCAGCGGCCCTCCAACTGGCCCAGCAACTCGCCCAGCCGCCCGGCAAGTTCAGTGCTCCGTTCCGGGGTGAGACCTGCCAGCAGGGTGCGTTCGAAGGCCAGCTGCGCCGGCACCACGCTGTCGAGGACGTCCCGGCCCGGCTCCGTCAGACGCACATGGGCCACCCGGCGGTCGCGGTCGTCGGTGTGCCGCTCGACGAGTCCGCGTTCGGTGAGCCCGCGCAGCCGCTTGGTGACCGCGGCTCCGGAGGAGAACGTCTCCCGGGCCAGCTCACCGGGGGTGAGGTCACCGCCGGTGCGGCGCAGCGCGCCCAACAGGTCGAACTCGGCGCGGGACAGTTCCGCCTCGCGCAGAGCCGTGCTCTCGGCCTGCTGGAGGAGTGCGGCGCAGCGATTGATCCGGCCGATCAGCTCCATGGGGCCGGTGTCCAGCTCCGGATGGACTGCGCGCCACTGCCGGACCACGGCGGCCATGACGTCGTCGGTCATGCCCGCTCCCCGGCGCCGACGAGCGGCTCGTCGCGCAGCAGTCCCTGCCGTCGTACCGTCGCGGCGAGCGTGCGGTGGGCCTGCTGCTCGGTGCGCAGGAGCTGCTCCTCGGGCAGGGCGCGCTGCCACCATTCGCCGGCGGCGGTGTCGGCGGCGTCCCGCAGCTCCACCAGGCTGGCGGTGAGCCGACGGCGGGCGACGGCCAGATCGGCGTCGGCCCCGGCGGGCGCGGCCAGCGCGCTGTCGGCGCCCGCGGTGGCCCGCTCGGTGGCGACGAGGGCCTGTTCCATCCGGCCGCCGACGCGCCGGTTGGTGATGAGCACGGCCGCGGCCAGGCCGACCACGACACCGGCGAGGGTGTCGAGGACACGGTCGGTGACGAGTTCCGTGACGGGCCCGACATGGGCGAACTCGATGATCAGCAGCGCCATCGGTGTGACCGAGACGGAGCCGAGCCAGTAGTTGCGGCTGATCAGCATCTCGTTGCAGAAGCTGAGGACGATGCACAGGACGGCCAGGACGACGACGCTGGTCCGGGCCAGCGGGACGAGCGCGACGAAGACCAGCACGCCCAGGACGTTGCCGAGCAGCCGTTGGAGCACGCGGTGCCAGGTGAGGGTGACGTTCGCCTGATAGATGGCGGCGGCCGAGACGATCGCCCAGTACGGGTGGCCGACACCGAGGGCGAGGCCCACGTATCCGGCGGCCGCGCAGCCGACGGCGCAGCGCGCTGCAATGGGCAGCCACGCCGATCCGGGCCGCAAAAGAAGAGCGACGAGTCGCTTGCGACCCTGCTCACGGCGCCCCTCGCGCTCGGCTTCGATGCCCAGCAGTTCGTCGCCGGCGCCCGCGGGCAGTTCCGCCTCGGGCAGCGGGCCGCGGCCGCGTACCTGGCGGGCCCAGCCGCGCAGCTGGTCGCCGTCGCCCGCGCGGGGCGTGCCGGCCAGGGCGGTTTCGGCGTGCAGCACGAGGTGTTCCAGGGTGCGCCGGGCCGGGGTGCGCTCACCGGCGGCCAGCAGCGACTGCCAGGCGCCCTGTACGGCCGCGGCGGCCGCGTGCCGGGCGCGGGTGCGCCGGGCGGTGTCGTCGGCGGCGAGATAGGCGGCCGAGGCCTCCAGGGCCCGCGCGGTGGCACGCCGCTCGGGCCCCTCGCGCCGGATCAGGGCCGGGGCCAGTGCGACGAGCGCGCCGAGGATGCCCGCGCCGAAGGTCAGCAGGACGTGGAAGGGAACGTCGTGCGGTTCCTGCGGGGCGAACAAGGTGCCCGACACGACGAAGACGGGGATCACATGGCCGGGCGGGCCGATCCGGGTGGCGTCGCAGACCGCCTTCAGCACACCGGCGAGCACGGCGGCGATCGCGATCAGCGCGACGACGCTGTCGATGAGGGAGGCGCAGATCAGTGCGACCGCCATGCTCGCGGTCATGCCGACGACGACCCAGGCGGTGGCCCGGACGCGCGCACTGTAGGGCAGCTGATGCCCGTAGAGCGCGCAGAACGCACCGGCCATCGCGTACATCGCCAGATCGGTGCGGCCCGCGATCAGCAGCGGCACGAGGACGAGGGCGGCGGCCACGGCGACGCTGGTCGCGGGCTTGAACCAGATGTCGGACGGCCGGTTGATACGGAGTACGCCGGTCAGCGGGAGTCTTCGGACGGGGGGCTGTCTGGTGGCGGACGCGGCGTTACTCATACCAAAAGGTTAGCATGTGTTTTACCCGTAAAAGATTACCGCCGAAGCAGCCCCCGGCCGTAGTCGGCCCCAGTCAGAAATCGCCCCCCATGCGGGCTGCTCCCGCTAGCGCCCCGCGACCTGGTAGTCGGATCCGTCCTTGTCCCGTACGAGGAGGCCGTCGATGACGCAGTAGCGGCGCAGAGCGGCGGTGTCGTCGTGGACGGTGCGCAGTGCCTCGTTGATCTCGCGCTCGCTGTAGGAGCGGTCCGCGTCGAAGAGGGTGTCCGTGAGGTGGACGAGAAGCTGGTGGCGGACGGTGGGGCGCACCGGGATCGCCGTGAGCCGGCCGCCGGCGAAGAATCCCGTGAGGTTGCGCGGCACCCCCGTGGTCGGCTGCTCGGGCGTCCTGGCCCGCCGGAACACCTCGGTCCCGGCGCGCAGCGACCCGCCGGCCTCGCGCTCGACGAGCCCGGCCGCGATCAGCTTGCCCAGATGCTTGCGGGCGACCGGGGAGTCGGCCTCGCGCGGTGGCAGGTCGTCGAGCACGATGCGCGCATACAGCCTGAGCCGTTCAGGGTCGGCGAGCGCTGAGAACAATTGGTCCACGGGGGCCTCCCGGCAGGGTGACGGACGAAAGGGGCAGTCTCGCCCGCCACAGGGCCGCGCGCATCCGATTAACGGCCTCGAAGCTCCCGGTACTTGGCCACGAGCGCCTTGGTCGACTCGTCGAGCCCGGGCACGTCGGCGCCCTCCGTCAGGGCGGGCTCGACGCGCTTGGCGAGCACCTTGCCGAGTTCGACGCCCCACTGGTCGAAGGAGTCGATGTTCCACACGGCGCCCTGGACGAACACCTTGTGCTCGTAGAGGGCGACGAGCTGGCCGAGGACGGAAGGGGTGAGTTTCTTCGCCAGGATCGTCGTCGTCGGGTGGTTGCCCTTGAACGTCTTGTGCGGCACCAGTTCCTCGGCCACGCCCTCGGCACGCACCTCGTCGGGCGTCTTGCCGAAGGCCAGCGCCTGCGTCTGCGCGAAGAAGTTGGCCATCAGCAGATCGTGCTGCGCGACGAGCCCCGGCAGCAGATCGGCGACCGGCTCGGCGAATCCGATGAAGTCCGCCGGGATCAGCTTCGTGCCCTGGTGGATCAACTGGTAGTACGCGTGCTGCCCGTTCGTCCCCGGCGTGCCCCACACCACCGGGCCGGTCTGCCAGGCCACCTCTTCGCCGTCGCGCTGCACGTACTTGCCGTTCGACTCCATGTCGAGCTGCTGCAAGTAGGCGGTGAATTTCGACAGGTAGTGACTGTAGGGCAGAACGGCGTGCGACTGGGCGTCGTGGAAGTTGCCGTACCAGATTCCCAACAGGCCCATCAGCAGCGGCACATTGGACTCGGCGGGCGCGGTGCGGAAGTGCTCGTCGACGAGGTGGAACCCGTCGAGCATCTCGCGGAACGCGTCGGGGCCGATCGCGATCATCAGCGAGAGCCCGATCGCGGAGTCGTACGAGTACCGTCCGCCGACCCAGTCCCAGAACTCGAACATGTTCGCGGTGTCGATGCCGAACTCGGAGACCTTCTCGGCGTTCGTCGACAGCGCCACGAAGTGCTTGGCGACGGCTTTCTGATCGGCCCTCAGCTCGGTGAGCAGCCAATCGCGGGCGGACGTCGCGTTGGTGATCGTCTCGATCGTCGTGAACGTCTTGGAGGCGATGATGAACAGCGTCTCCGCCGCGTCCAAGTCCCGTACGGCCTCGTGGAGATCGGCCCCGTCGACGTTCGACACGAAGCGGACCGTGAGGTCCCGGTCGGTGAAGGAGCGCAGCACCTCGTACGCCATGGCGGGTCCGAGGTCGGAGCCACCGATACCGATGTTGACGACGTTCTTGATGCGCTTTCCGGTGTGACCGGTCCACTCGCCGCCGCGCACCCGGTCCGCGAACGCGCTCATCTTGTCGAGGACGACGTGCACGGCGGGTACGACGTTCTCCCCGTCGACCTCCACCACGGCGTCGCGCGGGGCCCGCAGCGCGGTGTGCAGCACGGCACGGTCCTCGGTCGTGTTGATCTTGTCGCCGCGGAACATGGCGTCGCGCAGCGCGAAGACGCCGGTCGCCTCGGCCAGTTCACGCAGCAGCCGCAGCGTCTCGTCCGTGACGAGGTGCTTGGAGTAGTCGACATGCAGATCGCCGACGCGCAGCACGTAGCCGGAGCCGCGCGCGGGATCGGCAGCGAACACCTCCCGGAGCTGTACGTCGCCCAACTGTTCCCGGTGCTTGGCGAGCGCCTGCCACTCGGGCTTCCGGGTCAGCACTGCCTGCTTGTCGGACGCGTTCATCTCGACCTTCAGCCTTCTCTCGTACGCGCGTACGGGCGATGCCCCACTGCTGCCACCCAACCTAGTTGATCAGGGTGAATCGGGCCTTTCGGCACAACAAAGCCCGGGCGCGCGAAAAGCCGTGCACGGAAGCGGGCCGGGCACCGTCCCTGGTGCCCGGCCCGGCCGGTGGATCAGATCTCGCCCCGCAGTTTCGCGAGCGCCTCGGCGAGGATGGCCTCACCGTCGGCGTCGCTGCGGCGCTCCCGTACATACGCGAGGTGCGTCTTGTACGGCTCGGTGCGCGGGGGGTCCGGCGGATTGTCCCGGTCCTGCCCGGCCGGGAATCCGCAGCGCGGACAGTCCCAGGTCTCCGGCACCTGCGCGTCGGAGGCGAAGCTCGGCTGCGTCTGGTGCCCGTTCGAACACCAGAAGGAGATGGCGAGGCGCGGCGCGGACTCGCCACGCTCGGCCTCGCCCATCGGCCCCGCCCCGACCCGACTTCCTCGGATCGCGTTGCCACTTGCCACGGTCGTAACTCCCTGCGTGATGGTGCCGCGAAGCGTGTCGGCGTCTCGCTTCGCCGCGGAGCGCCTCAGTCTACGTATGGCCCAACGCGCGTCCAGTGATTGGAGTTACATCCCTCCACCTAGACGCAAGCCCCATGATAGGCCGCGCAGTTGAGCGCGTACCTTACATGGGGCCTTACGTGAAAATACGTGACCTGTGTGCAGTTGTGACGAGTCGCTGCGAAGGTCAGTTGTTGATCTTCATAAGAATGCCGAGCACGACGATGCAGGCGAACCAGAGCAGACCGATCACGACGGTGATCCGGTCCAGGTTGCGCTCGGCGACCGAGGAACCACCGACAGAGGACTGCATGCCGCCACCGAACATGTCGGAGAGGCCGCCGCCCTTTCCCTTGTGCATGAGCACCAGGAGCATCAGCAGCAGGCTGAAGACGATCAGGGCGATCGAGAACCCCATAACCACGGCTGGACCAACTTCCTCGGACTTGACTCGGACTTAATCGGACGGCCAGGGCCGAGCAGCGCACCGCTCGGCCCCCGCAAGAGTACGACGTATCGCCGTCAGCGCATACTCACTGATCGGCTGGCAGGTCGGCCGACTTCCCGGCCTGCCGCGAGGCCTGCCGTGCGGCCTACTGCTCGCCGAAGCGGACGATCTTGACGAACTCGTCGGCGTCCAGCGCGGCGCCGCCGACCAGGGCGCCGTCGATGTCGGCCTGGCCCATGATCTCCTTGACGTTGCCCGACTTGACCGAGCCGCCGTACTGGATGCGGATCTTCTCGGCGACGTCGTCGGAGTACAGCTCGGCGAGCTTGGCGCGGATGGCCTTGCAGACCTCCTGCGCGTCGTCGGCGCCGCACACCTTGCCGGTACCGATGGCCCACACGGGCTCGTAGGCGACGACGATCGTCTCGGCCTGCTCGGCCGGGAGGTCCTTGAGGCCGCCCTCGACCTGGGCGAGCGTGTGGGAGACGTGGTTGCCCGCTTCGCGGACGTCCAGCTCCTCACCGACGCACAGGATCGGCGTGATGCCGTGCTTGTAGGCGGCCTTCACCTTGGCGTTGACGATCTCGTCGGTCTCGTTGTGGTACTGCCGGCGCTCGGAGTGGCCGATCGCGACGTACGTGCACTTGAGCTTGGCGAGCATCAGGCCCGAGATCTCACCGGTGTAGGCACCGGAGTCGTGCGCCGAGACGTCCTGGGCGCCGTACTTGATCTTGAGCTTGTCGCCGTCGACCAGCGTCTGGACGGAGCGCAGGTCGGTGAAGGGCGGCAGGACGGCGACCTCGACGGCTTCGTAGTCCTTGTCCGCGAGGGCGAAGGCGAGCTTCTGGACGTGGGCGATGGCCTCGAGGTGGTTGAGGTTCATCTTCCAGTTGCCCGCCATGATCGGCGTGCGGGTGCTCATAAAGGTCAGTCCTCCAGTGCGGCGAGACCGGGCAACGTCTTGCCCTCGAGGTATTCGAGGGAGGCGCCGCCGCCGGTCGAGATGTGGCCGAATGCCTTCTCGTCGAAGCCCAGCGTACGGACCGCGGCGGCGGAGTCTCCGCCGCCCACCACGGTGAATCCCGGGGAGTCGATGAGGGCCTGGGCGAGCTTCCTGGTGCCCTCGGCGTAGTCGGGGTGCTCGAAGACGCCCATCGGGCCGTTCCAGAAGACGGTCTGCGCGTCGGCGAGCTTCGAGGCGTACAGCTTGGCGGTCTCCGGGCCGTTGTCCAGGCCCATCTGGTCGGCCGGGATGGCGTCCGCGGCGACGGTGGAGGGGTTGGCCGGGGCCTTGGCCTTGACGTCGGGGAACTGGGTCGACACCAGGACGTCCACCGGCAGCACGATCTCCACGCCGCTCTTCTCGGCGCGCTCCAGGTACTCGGTCACCGCCGGGATCTGGTCCTCCTGTACGAGCGAGACACCGATCTCGTAGCCCTTGGCCTTGAGGAACGTGTACGCCATACCGCCACCGATGAGGAGACGGTCGGCCTTGCCGAGCAGCTCGTCGATGACGGCCAGCTTGTCGGAGACCTTGGCGCCGCCGAGCGCGACCACGTAGGGGCGCTTGACGTCGTCGGTGAGCTTCTTCAGGACGCCGACCTCGGTGGCGATGAGGAAGCCGGCGTAGTGCGGGAGCCTCTTCGGCAGGTCGAACACCGAAGCGTGCTTGCGGTGCACCGCGCCGAAACCGTCGCCCACGTAGATGTCGGCGAGGGCGGCGAGCTGGTCGGCGAACTCGCCGCGCTCGGTGTCGTCCTTGCTCGTCTCCCCGGCGTTGAAGCGCAGGTTCTCGATGACGGCGACCTGGCCCGGCTCCAGGCCGTTCACCGCGTCGTGCGCGGCGGGGCCGACCGTGTCCTGGGCGAACGCGACCGGCTTGCCGAGCAGCTCGGCGAGGCGCTCGGCCGCGGGCAGCAGGGAGAACTGCGGGTCCGGGGCGCCCTTGGGGCGGCCCAGGTGGGAGGCGACGACGACCTTGGCGCCCGCTCCGGCCAGGGCCTCGACGGTCGGCAGGACGGCGCGGATGCGGCCGTCGTCGGTGATGAGGCCGTCGGCCAGCGGCACATTGAGGTCGGCGCGGACGAACACCCGCTTGCCGTCGACCCCTTCGGCGAGAAGTTCCTCAATGGTCTTCATGAGTGGGCTCCTTCAGAGGACTGGTCGTACGAGGCTGGGAGGCTGACGTGCGAAGGGCCCGGACTGTCGCGCGGCGCCGCGCGGGTCCGGACCCTTCGCTCACATCTGAGTGCCTTGCTGCTCCAGAACCTTAGAGGTTCAGAGCTGGCCGCCGACGAAGACCGTGAGGTCGACGAGGCGGTTGGAGTAGCCCCACTCGTTGTCGTACCAGCCGAGGATCTTCACCGTCTTGCCCTCCTGGACCATCGTCAGGGAGGAGTCGAAAGTGCAGGACGCCGGGTCGCTCACGATGTCCGAGGACACGATCGGGTCCTCGGTGTAGTACAGGTAACCCTTGAGGTCGCCGTCGTCGGCGGCCTTCTTGAACGCGGCGTTGACCTCGTCCTTGGTGACCTCACGCTGCAGTTCGACGACCAGGTCGGTGGCGGAACCGGTCGGGACCGGCACGCGCATCGCGATGCCGTCGAGCTTGCCCTTGAGCTGCGGCAGGACCAGGGCGGTGGCCTTGGCGGCACCCGTCGTGGTCGGAATGATGTTCTCGGCGGCGGCGCGGGCGCGGCGCAGGTCCGAGTGCGGGAAGTCCAGGATGCGCTGGTCGTTCGTGTACGCGTGGACCGTCGTCATCAGGCCCTTGACGATGCCGAAGTTCTCGTCGAGAACCTTGGCCATCGGCGCCACACAGTTGGTGGTGCAGGACGCGTTCGAGATGACGTGGTGGTTCGCCGCGTCGTACTTGTCCTGGTTGACGCCCATCACGATGGTGATGTCCTCGTCCTTGGCCGGAGCCGAGATGAGGACCTTCTTGGCGCCACCCGCGATGTGCTTCTCGGCGTCGGCCTTCTTGGTGAAGATGCCGGTCGACTCGATGACGATGTCGACACCCAGCTGACCCCAGGGGATGTCGGCGGGGTTGCGCTCGGACAGCACCTTGATGGTGTGGCCGTCGACCGTGATGGTGTCCTCGGTGTGCGACACCTCGGCCTTGAGACGGCCCAGGATGGTGTCGTACTTAAGAAGGTGTGCGGTGGTCGCGGTGTCACCCAGGTCGTTGACAGCCACGATCTCGATATCCGCGCCCTGCTCCAGCAGTGCGCGGAAGTAGTTACGACCGATGCGGCCAAAGCCGTTGATGCCTACGCGGATCGTCACGAACCGATCTCCTCGTTGGTACGCCGGATTCGACGCCGGCGAGATGTATTGGGATGTCCCCGACCGCCTCCGACCCTACCTCCCATAAAGGCTTTGGGTGACATCGAGCGTCCGTACGCAGCGCACATCGACCTGTACTCGCCGGTAACGTCGTGGCGGGGGCTTATTTCGTGGGTATTTCCGCGCCGATCCGGCTGATCAGTCGCTAATTGAGCGCGGGGTCTTTCTGATGAGCGCAATGGGATCAGGGGTGCGGAGGTGCAGGGCCGTCCGGGTGGCACGGCCCGCCCGCGGGCCGATCGACGCCGGTGAACGCACGATGAACAGTGGCGGTGAACAGGGGCGGTGAACAGTGGGGTGCGCCGGAAGTTCACTTTCCGGATTTCGGCGGCCGCACCGATGACCGCATAAATGCGCGCGGGAAGAGCGTGCCGTAGGCGCTTATTGAGGCGATAACCCGTAGTCGGCAGCGATCACCCCGGTGACGCGAAAAGCCGGTGGCGGCACCCCGTCGGGTGCCGCCACCGGCTCGTTCACGGGCCGACGTGATCAGCCCGCCATGTTGTCCGCGAGGCTGTCCGCCAGGCCGTCCGCCATTTCGTCGGCCAGCTCCTCCGTCAGGGTCGACTCCGTGCTCGGGATGCCGAGGTCCTGGGCCCGCTTGTCCGCCATGGCCAGCAGGCGGCGGATCCGGCCGGCGACGGCGTCCTTGGTGAGCGGCGGATCGGCGAGGGCGCCCAGCTCCTCCAGGGATGCCTGCTTGTGCTCCATGCGCAGACGGCCGGCGGCCGCCAGATGCTCGGGCACCTCGTCGGCGAGGATCTCCAGGGCGCGCCCCACGCGGGCTCCCGCGGCGACCGCGGCGCGGGCCGAGCGGCGCAGGTTCGCGTCGTCGAAGTTCGCCAGGCGGTTGGCGGTCGCGCGGACCTCGCGGCGCATCCGCCGCTCCTCCCACGCGAGCACCGACTCGTGGGCACCCATCCGGGTGAGCAGCGCGCCGATCGCGTCGCCGTCGCGGACGACCACCCGGTCGACGCCGCGCACCTCACGGGCCTTGCTCGCGATCTGGAGTCTGCGCGCGGCCCCGACCAGCGCGAGCGCGGCCTCCGGGCCCGGGCACGTCACCTCCAGGGAGCTGGAGCGCCCCGGCTCGGTGAGCGAGCCGTGCGCCAGGAAGGCGCCCCGCCAGGCCGCCTCCGCGTCGCAGGTGGCCCCCGAGACCACCTGCGGGGGCAGACCGCGGATCGGGCGGCCACGGCCGTCCACGAGCCCCGTCTGGCGGGCCAGCTGGTCGCCGCCCGCGACGACCCGTACGACAAAACGCGAGCCGCGGCGCAGCCCGCCCGGTGCCATCACGATCAGCTCCGAGCTGTGCCCGAAGATCTCGAGAATGTCCCGCTTGAGCCGCCGGGCGGCCATCGCGGTGTCCAGCTCCGCCTCGATCACGATGCGGCCGCTCACCAGGTGAAGGCCGCCCGCGAACCGCAGGATCGCCGAAACCTCGGCCTTCCTGCAGCAGGTCCGGGTGACGGGAAGCCGGGAGATCTCGTCCTTCACCGCTGCCGTCATCGCCATGGGCCGATCCTTCCATGCATCCGAAAAATACGGTCGTACGCGGCGGCCAACAGCTCCGGATCGTGCCTCGGAGTTCCGTCGGGCCTGGCTACCGGCGCCAGCTCGACCGCGGCACCGAATCGCTCCTTGGCGGCATCGATGAGTTCGTCGCGGTCGGGCACGGCGGCCTCGTCGGCCAGCACCACGTCCAGGGCGAGTTTAGGGGCGTGTCGTCCCAAAACCTCCAAATGACGCTGCGGTGAGAACCCATCGGTTTCTCCGGGTTGCGGAGCGAGGTTGAGCGAGAGGACCTTCCGGGCCTTCGTCTCGATGAGCGCGTCGAGCAGCTGGGGCACCAGGAGATGCGGAATCACGGAGGAGAACCAGGAGCCCGGGCCGAGCACCACCCAGTCCGCGTCGAGCACCGCGGCGACCACCTCGGGAACGGCCGGCGGGTCGTGCGGCACCACGTGCACGGACTGGACCTCGCCCAGGGTGAGCGCGACGTTCGCCTGACCCCGAATGGTCCGGATGTCGTCCGGGCGCGTCGGATCGTCTCCCCTGACCTCGGCCTGGAGCTCCAACGGCACCGCCGACATGGGCAGCACGCGCCCGTGCGCGCCCAGGAGCTTGCCGACCAGGTCCAGCGCCTGGACGTGGTCGCCGAGCTGCTCCCACAGGGCGACGATCAGCAGATTGCCGACCGCGTGGCCGTTCATCTCGCCCGGTGACTGGAAGCGGTGCTGGATGACGCGGGCCCAGGTCTGGCCCCAGTCGTCGTCGCCGCACAGGGCCGCGAGGGCCTTGCGCAGGTCGCCGGGCGGCAGCACGCCCAGCTCGTCCCGCAGGCGCCCGCTGGAGCCGCCGTCGTCGGCGACCGTGACGACGGCCGTGAGGTCGCCCGTGATGCGGCGCAGCGCAGCGAGGGACGCCGACAGGCCCATGCCGCCGCCGAGGGCGACGACCTTGGGCGTCGCGCCCCTGCCGGGCGTCGCCGGTGAGCTTCTGCGGCGGATCCTGCTGGTGAGCCGCAGCGTACGTCCTGTCATTCGCGGCCCATGTCCCGGTGGACGACCACGGTCTCCACGCCCTGTGAGGCGAGGCGGGCGGCGAGCTTCTCCGAGGTGGCGACGGAGCGGTGCTTGCCTCCGGTGCAGCCGACGGCGATGGTCACGTACCGCTTGCCCTCGCGGCGGTAGCCGGCCGCGATCAGCTGGAGCAGCTCGGTGTAGCGGTCGAGGAACTCCTTGGCCCCGGGCTGCGAGAAGACGTAGTTCGAGACCTCTTCGTTGAGACCGGTGAAGGGGCGCAGCTCGGGAACCCAGTGCGGATTCGGCAGGAAGCGCATGTCGACGACGAGGTCGGCGTCGACGGGCAGCCCGTACTTGAAGCCGAACGACATGACGGTGGCCCGCAGCTCGGGCTCCTCCTCGCCCGCGAACTGGGCGTCCATCTTGGCGCGCAGTTCGTGCACGTTGAGGCTGGAGGTGTCGATGACGAGGTCGGCGTCGCCGCGCAGCTCGCGCAGGAGTTCGCGCTCGGCGTCGATGCCGTCGACGATGCGGCCGTCGCCCTGCAAGGGGTGCGGGCGGCGCACCGACTCGAAGCGGCGCACCAGAGCGTCGTCGGAGGACTCCAGGAAGACGATGCGCCGGGTGACGTGCTTGGACTCCAGGTCGGCGAGGGAGTCGCGGAGGTTGTCGAAGAAGCGGCGGCCGCGGACGTCGACGACGACCGCGATCCGCGCCACGTTGCCCTGCGAGCGGGCGCCGAGCTCCACCATGGTGGGGATCAGCGCGGGCGGCAGGTTGTCGACGACGAACCAGCCGAGGTCCTCCAGACACTTGGCCGCGGTGGAGCGGCCCGCGCCCGACATACCCGAGATGATCACCAGCTCGGGGATGGCGGAGTCGGGGACACCCGGGGTGTCGTGGGTGGTGCCTGTGCCGGTACTCACTGGTGCTCCATGGTCGGGTTGCTGCCCGGTCGACCGCTCCGGTGGTGCGGAGCTGTGCGCCGTACCACCGGTGTCGCCGGTGTCACTGCTCTCGTGGTCCTGCTCGGTCATGGCTCCTGCCCCCGTCGTTCTTCCGAGGCGCCCACGGGCTCCTCGGTGGTCCGCGCGTGCGTCGCGTGGTCCGTGGTGTGGTCTTCGGGCCGGTCGTCAGGTCGGTCGGCGATCCGGTCGTCGTCTTCCATGATCTCTCCGGTGGCCGTGTTCACCGCGGGCGCCGCCGGTGCCGCCTGGGCGAAGGCAATCACGATGGTCTCAGCGGTCTTGCGGCCTATGCCGGGAACCTCACAGATCTGGTCGATTGTGGCGGACCTCAGCCGCTTCACCGAACCGAAGTGCTTGATGAGGGCCTGCTTACGGGCGTCACCGAGTCCTGGTACGTCGTCCAGCGGGCCCGCCCTGAAGCGCTTGGCCCGCTTGGTGCGCTGGTAGGTGATCGCGAAGCGGTGGGCCTCGTCGCGGACCCGCTGCAGAAGGTAGAGGCCTTCGCTGGTCCGTGGCAGCACCACCGGGTCGTCCTCGTCCGGCACCCAGACCTCTTCGAGGCGCTTGGCGAGGCCGCACACCGCGATGTCGTCGATGCCCAGCTCGTCCAGCGCCCGCTTGGCCGCCGCGACCTGCGGCTGGCCACCGTCCACCACGACGAGCTGGGGCGGATAGGCGAACTTCTTGGGCCGTCCGTCGTCCTCGGTGAGGCGCATCTCCTGCTCGGTCTCGTCGTCCAGCTCGGCGTCGGACCAGTCGGCCGACTTCTCCTGGGCGGCGAGATAGCGCTTGAAGCGGCGCGTGATCACCTCGTGCATGGAGCGGACGTCGTCCTGCCCCTCGAAGCCCTTGATCTGGAAGCGCCGGTACTCGCTCTTGCGGGCGAGACCGTCTTCGAAGACCACCATGGAGGCGACGACGTCGTCGCCCTGGAGGTGGGAGATGTCGTAGCACTCGATGCGCAGCGGGGCGCTGCCCAGGTCGAGGGCCTCGGCGATCTCCTCCAGGGCGCGGGAGCGGGTGGTCAGGTCGGAGGCGCGCCTGGTCTTGTGCAGGACCAGCGCCTGCTGCGCGTTCCTGTGGACCGTCTCCATGAGCGCCTTCTTGTCGCCGCGCTGCGGAATGCGCAGCGAGACGATCGATCCGCGGCGCTCGGTCAGCCAGGCCTGGATCGGCTCGACGGGCTCGGGCAGCGCCGGGACGAGGACCTCCTTGGGGACTGCGTCGCCGCTCTCCTCCCCGTAGAGCTGCTGGAGCGCGTGCTCGACCAGGTCACCGCTGGTGACGGCCTCGACCTTGTCGGTGACCCAGCCGCGCTGGCCGCGGACGCGTCCGCCGCGTACGTGGAAGATCTGGACCGCCGCTTCCAGCTCGTCCTCCGCGAGGGCGATGAGGTCGGCGTCGGTGGCGTCGGCGAGCACGACCGCGCTCTTCTCCATGGCCTTCTTCAGGGCCTCGATGTCGTCGCGCAGACGGCCCGCCCGCTCGTACTCCATGTCCTCCGCGGCCGCCTGCATCTCCTTCTCCAGGCGGCGGATGTACGTCCCCGTACGCCCGGCCATGAAGTCGCAGAACTCGTCGGCCAGTTCGTGGTGCTCGTCCGGGGTGACGCGGTCCACGCAGGGCGCCGAGCATTTGCCGATGTAGCCGAGGAGGCAGGGGCGGCCGGTCCTGGCCGCGTTCTTGAACACTCCGGCGGAGCAGGTGCGCACCGGGAAGACCCGCAGCAGGAGGTCGACGGTGTCGCGGATCGCCCAGGCGTGCGTGTACGGGCCGAAGTAGCGCACGCCCTTCTTCTTCTGACCGCGCATGACCTGGACGCGGGGAAATTCCTCGTTCATGGTCACCGCGAGGTACGGATAGCTCTTGTCGTCGCGGTACTTGACGTTGAACCGGGGGTCGTACTCCTTGATCCAGGAGTACTCCAGCTGGAGCGCCTCGACCTCCGTGGACACCACGGTCCACTCCACGGACGCGGCCGTGGTGACCATCGTGCGGGTGCGCGGGTGCAGGTTCGCCAGGTCCTGGAAGTAGTTCGCCAGACGCTGACGGAGGCTCTTCGCCTTTCCGACGTAGATCACCCGGCGGTGTTCGTCGCGGAACCTGTACACCCCTGGGGAGTCGGGAATCTGTCCCGGCTTGGGGCGGTAGCTGGAGGGGTCGGCCATGTCAGACACCCTACTTCCGGGGTGTGACAGTTCGGGGCGTCCGGCGCCGGACCGGCCGGGCACTCCCGCCAGGTCAGCCCGTCCGGTGGGCACGCCGGCCCGGTGCGGGCGACATCGCTCGGAGCCCCGTGGCCCGAGAGTCCTCGGCGCACCGATACCCGCAAGGCCGAAATCGGTGCTGCGGAACCGGTTGTGCGCGCAGTTCCGGCCGAACCAGGCAGCCGTGCCGGTACCGCGCACACCCCGGCACCAGCGACTTCTGCCGGGCCCGCACGGCGACGCTCGGGCGCGTCGCCGCGGAGGCGGGTCGAGATGCCCTTCGCCGCCACGGTCGTGGACCCTGTGACATCCACCGTCCCCGCAGTCACCCGCAGGGTGCGTAAGCAGGCGTGTACTGCGCGTGACGCCCGCGCGGGAGGCGAACGGGAGGGGCGGCTTGTCGCGGTCCGCCCAACCGGGGTGAAGGGAAAAAGAACGCGTCCGGTCGCGCTGACGAAGATCGGCCCTTGTCGGAGGCAGGTCAACACGCTTCAATTCCGGGTGACTTCGGGCGGTGAACGACGTCGTACGGATGTGAGCGATCTCTGTACGTCGACCAGCCGCCCCCACTCCGACCGGCGCGAACGCCCGGATACGGCGATGTGGATGCTCACATTCCGCAGGCGGTGCGCGGAGAAGCGGGAGACCCCGATGCGACTGGGCGAACGGCACACGGACGTGAAACGAACACCGGCACTGGAGGCAGCCCTACGGACCGGCCCGTTCCACGTCGCGCTCCGGGCGGCGATCGCCGCGCGAAAGCTGCCGCTGCACCGGGTGCAGCATCACCTGTCCCGCCAGGGCATCAAGGTCGGCGTGACCAGCCTGAGTTACTGGCAGCAGGGCGCGCGAAGACCACAACGCGACGAGTCGATGCGGGCGGTGCGCGCTCTGGAGGAGATCCTCCAACTGCCCGACGAGTCGCTGATCCGGCTGCTGGGCCGAAGCGAGAAGGCGGTCGCCGAGCGGCGGCCTCCGACCCGCTCGGCCCGACCGCTGATCTCGGCCCCCGGGGTGCTCCACCGGCTGCTGACGGAGCTGGGCTCACCGCTGGACGCGGGCCTGCACACCGTCGGGCACTTCGAACGGGTCCGGATCGGGGCCCGCAGGGAACTGCTCGCCAGAGACTCGCAGCACATCGTGCGGGCCCATCGCGACGGGGTGGACCGCTTTGTGGCCATCCACCATGGAGACCCGGGTTGCTCCCCCAGGGATGTGGCGGTGCAGGCCACGGACAACTGTCGTACGGGGCGCGTGTGCTGGGACACCAGGACCGGCGTGCTGGTGGCGGAACTGCTCTTCGACACGCGATTACGGGCCGGTGACACGCATGTGTTCCGCTACGGGTTCGAGGACGGCACGGCGGGCGCTTCGAACGAATACGTCCGGAGGTTCAGCTGTGCCGGCGGGCAGTACGCGCTCCAGGTGCGGTTCGCCGACGACACGCTGCCCGTGCGCTGCCACCAGTTCGCCCAGCCGTCGACGGCGACCCCGCGCGTCGGCCGCCAGGAGCTGGCGCTCAGCGGCCGGCACCGGTCGGTGCACGTGGTCGAGCAGCAGGTCCGGGCCGGGCTGTTGGGGATCGGCTGGGATTGGGACTAGTGGGCGGGAGACAGGTGGGGCCGGGAGAGCGGGCCCGGAGTGGTGGGACCTGGAGTGGTGGGGTCGGGGCAGAGTTTCCCGGCGCCGACCACTGCTGCCGACTACTGCTGCGGACTACGGCTTGGGACCTGCGACGATCTTGCCGCCCTCGACCTTCACCGACAGCTCCTCCAGCGGCTGCGTCGCCGGGGACTGCAGCACCTTCCCGGTCGTGGCGTCGAACTTGCTGCCATGGCAGTTGCAGGTCAGCTCGGTGCCCTTCAGCATGCCGATCGGGCAGCCCGCGTGAGTGCAGATCGTGCTGAACGCCCTGTAGTCGCCGCCCTTGGCACGGCTGACGACGACATGCTCGTCCTTGTAGAGCCTCGCGCCGCCTTCGGGCACCTCGTCGGCCTTGCCCAGGTCGACGGGCGCGGTGGGCGCTGCGGCCGCACCCGAGTCGGCCCCTGCGGAGCACGCGGTCAGGCCGATCCCGGCCGTTCCCGCCACGGCGACCCCGCGCAGCGCGGTGCGGCGAGAGATGCGGGAAGGGGTTGTGCCGGGCATCGGGGCTCCACGGGTGTCGCTGGGCGGAGGAACAGCCGGGCGACGGGCCGAGAACCGACCGGCCCTGAGGCTGACCAGGGGTGACAGATCAGACGATACCGGCGGGGAAACAGGCCCTTCGCGGGGCCCCTGCGGAGAGATGTGGCAGCACCGCCCGATCCGGCCTTCGATGTGCCCGCTTCGGCTGTGACCGTGCCCGGGTCGGGGACAGCTGGTGCCTCGCGAGCCCCTGACGCTCTAGCCTGCCGTCGGGCGGTGCCTCGCGTGTGGCGGTGCCGTCCTGGGAAGGGGCATCGTGCCTGTGGCGACACCGGTCGCCGCACGTGGTGTGCCTCGTGTGCGGGTGTGCGTGGTGTGCGCGGCGCAGGCCGTGACGGCACCGCTGCCCGATGCCCTTCGGGGCGTCGCCCGGCACGCCGCAGCCCGCCCAGCCTGAACCGTCCCGTCCGCCGCCCGAAAGGACCCGCTGTGATCGTCGTCGCCGGAGAGGCCCTGATCGACCTCGTCCCACTGAGGTCGAGCCCCGACGACGGCGCGGACCGGCGGTCAGCCGGGCTGCCCCCGCTCGCACCGCGGCTCGGCGGCGGACCGTACAACACGGCGGTGGCGCTCGGGCGGCTCGGCTCCCCCGTCGCCTTCTGCTCACGCCTGTCGCGGGACGGCTTCGGCGAGGCCCTGTTGACCGGCCTGCGCTCGGCCGGGGTGGACGTCTCCCCCGTGCAACGGGGCGACGAGCCGACGACGCTGGCGGTCACGTCCATCGGGCCCGACGGCTCGGCCGGCTACTCCTTCTACGCGGAGGGCACTGCCGACCGGCTCTTCTCGGTGCCGGATCTGCTTCCGGCGGGTACGCGCGCGGTGTCGTTCGGCACCTGCTCGCTGGTCCTGGAACCGGGGGCCAGCGCCTATGAGGAGCTGATGCGATCGGCCGCCGCCCAAGGGCTGTTCACCGCGCTCGACCCGAACATCCGGGCCGGGCTGATCCCCGACGCGGACGCCTACCGGGTCCGCTTCAAGAACTGGCTGCCCTCGACCACGCTCCTCAAGCTCTCCGAGGAGGACGCGCAGTGGCTGGGTGGCACACCGCGGGAGTGGCTGTCCAGCGGGCCCGCCGCCGTGGTGCTCACACGCGGCGGGGACGGCCTGACCGTCTTCACACGGGACGGCGGCGAGTACGCCGTCCCGGGCGAACGGGTCGAGGTCGTGGATACCATCGGCGCCGGTGACACCGTCAACGCGGCGCTGCTGCACGGCCTTTCACAGCGGGAAGCCCTCTCCCCCAGCGCCGTCGAAGGCTTGAACGGCGACGGCTGGACACGCCTGCTCCGATTCGCTGCCCGCGCGGCGGCGATCACCTGCTCTCGCGCGGGCGCGGAACCGCCGTACGGATCCGAGGTCGGCGAGGTGTAGAACAGCGCGGACGCCGCTGCCTGCTCAGGCCCCCGCCGAACTCATCCGTTGACCGCGCGCAGCGCCCCCGGCGTGCGGCCGTTGAGCCGGTCCAGAGCTGCCGACGTAGCCTCGTCGGCCGGCAGGTGGATCACGATCGTCTGCGCGTCGGCGTCCGGCAGTGACAGGGTCTCGTACGCGAGGCGCATCGAGCCCACGTCGGGGTGGGCCACCAGGTCGTGCCCGGCGCGTCGGACCGGTGTGGGCGCCGCCGCCATCCGGTCGGCGAAGGGCGCCCCCGCGGTGACCGTCAGCTCGTCGACAAGGGCCACGACGTGGGGGTCCACGAGCGGTGCGCCCTGCCGAAACCGCGCCACTTGATCGTCGGCCACGTGGTCCCAGTCGGGGTAGACGGCACGTGCCCGCTCGTCGGTGAACAAGTACCGGACGACGTTGGGCCTTTCGCCGTCGAGGATGCCGAGCGGCCCGGCGAAGCGGGCGTAGCCGTCGGTGTGGGCCAGGATGTCGCCGACCCAGTTCACCAGGACCGCCGGGGTCGGCTCGAGGCGGCGCAGAAGCTCGCGGACAGAGGGCCGCACCACCTGTGACGGTGCGGCGGCCCCGGAGCAGAACACGGCGTCCGCCCCGCTCGACTTGGCGAGCCGGCGCAGCAACAGCCGCTCGTCCATCGCCAGCCGCAGGGCATCGGCGAGCGATCCGAGGACCGACGGTGACGGGTTGCGGTCACGCCCCTGTTCGAGCCGGGTCAGATATTCGACGCTCACACCGGCCAGCGTGGCCAGCTCGGAGCGGCGCAGGCCCGGCGTGCGGCGGCGCGGCCCGACCGGCAGCCCCACCTCGGCAGGAGTGACTGCTTCCCGGCGCGTACGCAGGAACGTACCCAACTCGTTGTCACTCACCCGACGAACGTACCAACGCGGGCGTCCACGCATCGTGGCCCTGTCACTACCACCCTTGGCTCGGTCTTCCTGGCGCTCGGCACGCGCAACAGAGTGGACGCATGGCTGACAACGACTCCGCGACCACCACATCCGCTTCCGCGACCGCGACTTCCACCGCCGCGCTGCCTCTTGCCCCCGGCGACTGGACCTTGGACCCCCTGCACTCGGCGGTGAACTTCACGATCCGGCATCTGGGGATCGCGAAGGTACGCGGCCGCTTCGCCCAGGTGGAGGCCGGGCTGTACATCGGCGAGACGCCGGCCGACGTGCGGGTGTCGGCCACCATCTCGCTCGCTTCGATCGACACGGGCAATGCCGATCGTGACGCCCACACCCGCTCGGCCGATCTTCTGGATGTGGAGCGGCGTCCGACCATGACCTTCCGCTCGACCGGGGTGAGCGGATCGGAGGAGGACTGGTCTCTGGACGGCGAGTTGACCATCGGTGACGTGACTCGGCCGCTGACCCTCGACGTGGAGTTCGGCGGCGTCGTCGAGGTGCCGATGGACGGGAGTCGGCACGCCGGATTCGAGGCGACGGGAGAGATCCGGCGCAGCGACTTCGGGCTCGAATTCGGCGGTGCCCTGCTCAGTGATGTTGTCAAGGTGCAACTGGACATGCAGTTCGTGGAGCCTCGTGAACCGCAGGACCAGGCTGGCTGACTGTTGAACGTGCGGCGCCCCGTGGGGAGTTCCCACGGGGCGCCGAATTTTTCACGGAGCGTGACCAGATATCGGCCAAGCGTTCACAGAGAGCGACCCTGCCCGTCTCGTCGGACCTGGCAGGGCCACTCCAACGCGTCAGGCCTTGCGGGCCCGGCCGGTCGTCTTCTTCGCTGCGGTCTTCTTGGCCGTCGACTTGACCGACGCCGCCTTCTTCGCCGTCGAAGTGGCCTTCGCCGTGGACGGCTTGGCGGCCGGCTTGGTCGCGGCGGCCTTGGCCGTGGCGGCCTTCTTCGCCGGAGCCTTGCCCGCCGCAACCGTCTTCTTCGCCGCGGTCTTGCGGGCGCGCGGCGCGGGTACCGGGGCATCGCTGACCCGGTCGGCGCCGAGGATGTCGCGCAGGAACTTGCCGGTGTGGCTGGCAGGCTCTGCCGCGACCTCCTCCGGGGTGCCCTCGGCGACGACGATGCCGCCGCCGTTGCCCCCCTCGGGGCCCATGTCGACGACCCAGTCCGCCGTCTTGATGACGTCGAGATTGTGCTCGATGACGATGACCGAGTTGCCCTTGTCGACGAGACCCGAGAGCACCGTGATCAGCTTGCTGATGTCCTCGAAGTGCAGACCCGTGGTCGGCTCGTCGAGCACGTAGACGGTGCGGCCCGTGGACCGCTTCTGCAGCTCGCTGGCGAGCTTCACGCGCTGCGCCTCGCCGCCGGACAGGGTGGGCGCGGACTGGCCGAGCCGGACGTAGCCGAGCCCCACGTCGTTCAGCGTCTTGAGGTGGCGGGCGATCCCGGGAACGGCCTCGAAGAAGCCCAGCGCCTCCTCGATCGGCATGTCCAGGACCTCGGCGATGGACTTGCCCTTGTAGTGGACGTCCAGGGTCTCCCGGTTGTACCGCGCACCGTGGCAGACCTCGCAGGGGACGTACACGTCCGGCAGGAAGTTCATCTCGATCTTGATCGTGCCGTCGCCCGAGCAGTTCTCGCAGCGGCCGCCCTTGACGTTGAAGGAGAAGCGCCCAGGCAGATAGCCGCGGACCTTCGCCTCGGTCGTCTCGGCGAACAGCTTGCGGACGTGGTCGAAGACTCCGGTGTACGTCGCCGGGTTCGACCGGGGCGTGCGGCCGATCGGCGACTGGTCGACGTGCACGACCTTGTCGACGAGGTCGTCGCCCTCCACGCGCGTGTGCCGGCCGGGGACCGTGCGTGCCCCGTTCAGCTCGCGTGCGAGGTGCGTGTACAGGATGTCGTTGACCAGCGTCGACTTGCCGGAGCCGGAGACGCCGGTGACTGCCGTGAGGACGCCCAGCGGGAAGGACACGTCGATGTCCCGCAGGTTGTTCTCCTTGGCGCCGTGCACCGTGAGACGGCGGGCCGGGTCCACCGGGCGCCGGACGTCCGGGATCGGGATGGCCCTCTTGCCCGCCAGGTACTGGCCGGTCATCGACTCGGCGTTCTTCAGCAGCTCCTTCAACGGGCCGCTGTGCACGACCTTGCCGCCGTGCTCGCCCGCGCCGGGGCCGATGTCGACGATCCAGTCGGCGACCTTGATGGTGTCCTCGTCGTGCTCGACCACGATGAGCGTGTTGCCCATGTCACGCAGGCGGACCAGCGTCTCGATGAGGCGGTGGTTGTCGCGCTGGTGGAGGCCGATGGACGGCTCGTCCAGGACGTACAGGACACCGACGAGACCGGAGCCGATCTGCGTGGCGAGGCGGATGCGCTGGGCCTCGCCACCGGAGAGGGTGCCCGCCGCGCGGTTCAGCGACAGATAGTCGAGGCCCACATCCACGAGGAACCGCAGCCGCTCGTTGACCTCCTTCAGCACACGCTCGGCGATCTTCTTGTCGCGCGCGTTCAGCGTGAGCTTCCGCAGGAAGTCGGCGCAGTCGCTGATGGACATCGCCGAGACCTCGGCGATCGACTTGTCCATGACCGTGACGGCCAGCACGATCGGCTTGAGGCGCGTGCCCTCACAGGTGGGGCAGGGCACCTCGCGCATGTAGCCCTCGAAGCGCTCGCGGCTCGCGTCCGACTCGGCCTCGCTGTGGCGTCGCTTGACGAACGGGACGGCGCCCTCGAAGGGGGTCGTGTAGACGCGCTCGCGCCCGTACCGATTGCGGTAGCGGACCTCGATCTGCGTCTTGTGGCCGTAGATCAGCGCCTTCTTCGCGCGCTGCGGCAGTCCGGCGAACGGGATGTCCGTACGGAAGCCGAGGGCGTCGGCGAGCGCTCCGATGAGGCGGCCGAAGTAGTCCTTGGTGTGGCCGTGCGACCACGGGTGGATGGCTCCCTCGTCGAGCGACTTGTCCTCGTCGGGAACGATCAGGTCGGGGTCGACCTCCATGCGCGTACCGATGCCCGAGCAGTCGGGGCAGGCGCCGAAGGGCGAGTTGAAGGAGAAAGAGCGCGGCTCCAGCTCTTCGAAGGACAGGTCGTCGTGCGGGCAGTACAGGTGCTCCGAGTACATGCGCTCGCGCTCCGGGTCGTCCTCGGGGAGGTCGACGAAGTCGAGCACGACCATGCCGCCGGACAGGCCGAGCGCGGTCTCCACGGAGTCGGTCAGGCGGCGCTTGGCGGAGTCCTTCACCGTGAGGCGGTCGACGACCACCTCGATGGTGTGCTTCTCCTGCTTCTTCAGCGTG
Organism: Streptomyces sp. NPDC057694; assembly: GCF_042799415.1. Classification (NCBI taxonomy): domain Bacteria; kingdom Bacillati; phylum Actinomycetota; class Actinomycetes; order Kitasatosporales; family Streptomycetaceae; genus Streptomyces; species Streptomyces sp. NPDC057694. Next base: position 17,309 of record NZ_JBHVIX010000021.1, on the reverse strand, counting down.
GGCGGCTCGGAGAGCTGGATCGTCTCGCCGTCCACGCGCGCGCGGGAGTAGCCCTTGGTCTGCAGGTCGCTGAAGAGGTCGACGAACTCGCCCTTGCGCTCGCGCACCAGCGGCGACAGGACCTGGAAGCGGCTGCCCTCGGGCAGCTCCAGGACCTTGTCGACGATGGCCTGCGGCGACTGGCGCGCGATGGGGCGACCGCACTCGGGGCAGTGCGGCTTGCCGATGCGCGCGAAGAGCAGACGCAGGTAGTCGTAGACCTCGGTGATGGTGCCGACCGTGGAGCGCGGGTTGCGCGACGTCGACTTCTGGTCGATCGAGACGGCCGGTGACAGGCCCTCGATGAAGTCGACGTCCGGCTTGTCCATCTGGCCGAGGAACTGGCGGGCGTACGAGGACAGCGACTCGACGTACCGGCGCTGGCCCTCGGCGAAGATCGTGTCGAACGCGAGCGAGGACTTGCCGGAGCCGGACAGACCGGTGAAGACGATGAGGGAGTCGCGCGGGAGGTCGAGCGAGACATTCCGGAGATTGTGCTCGCGCGCGCCACGCACGATGAGACGGTCGGCCACGCCGGTCCGCACCTTTCTAGAGAGAAGCGACAGGGGCGAAAGCCCCCGTCTCCCGAGGTCTGACTCTCGAAGACAGCCCCGAGAGATCCCCGGAGAAGTCGCGAGAAGGCTGTCCCTCGAAGAGTAGAGGGAGCCACTGACAACGCCGGTTGGTTTCCCTGCTTGCTAACAAACCAGGACCTTCAACCATGCCCGAAGTCGCACTCGACCATATAGCACGTGCATTCGATTAAGGCGCGAGGTCGGCCACCTTCACCCGAACGTGTGGCGCGACTATCGTCGGCGCCATGAGTGATCATGTGCGCGACCTGGCGTCTGTACGCGAAGCGACCGACCGGCTGCTCGCCGCGATCAGCACCCTGGACAACGCCGCCGTGGCCGAGCCGTCACGGCTTCCGGGCTGGAGCCGCGGTCACGTGCTCGCCCACCTCGCCCGGAACGCGGACGCTTTGATCAACGTCCTCGGGGGCCGACCCATGTATGTCGGCGCCGAGGCGCGCGACGCCGACATCGAGCGGGACGCCCCGCGCGGGCTGCGTGAGCAGATCGAGGACGTCCGCGCGAGCGCGGAGCGGTTCGCGCGGGCGGGATCGGAGGACGGGGACTGGGAGCGGACGGTCGAGCTCCGCAACGGTGTCACCGACCGTGCCTCCCGTGTCCCCTTCCGCCGGCTCGTCGAGGTGGAGCTGCACCATGTGGACCTCGGGATCGGGTACGAGCTGGAGGACCTGTCGGAGGAGTTCACCCAACGGGAGATCAACTTCCTCGCAGCCCGCTTCCGCAACCACCAGAACCTGCCCTCTCTGCTGATCAAGCAGGACGACGGACGGATGATCCCCACCGGCGCCGTGCAGACGTACCCCCTGGAAGAGATCGAGGCGGGCGCGGTCCCGGAGGCGTCGGGTCTCGTCGTCCAGGGCCGCCAGGCGGAGCTGCTGGGCTGGCTGTCGGGCCGCAGGAAGGGCGAGGCCCTGACCGTGGACCGAGGCTCCCTGCCCGCGCTGCCCCCGCTATAGGCTGAGCCCATGACGTACAGCGGAACGGTGAAGGTCGGCGGCCCGGCGGACGTGCACGAGCTGCAGAGCCTGATGATCTCCAAGGTCGCGGTCGGGCCGATGGACAACAACGCCTATCTGCTGCGCTGCCGCGCGACCGACCAGCAACTCCTGATCGACGCGGCGAACGAGCCGGAGACGCTACTGCGCCTCATCGGTGACGACGGCATAGCGGCCGTCGTCACCACCCACCGGCACGGTGACCACTGGCAGGCGCTCTCGGAGGTCGTCGCGGCGACCGGCGCGCGCACGTACGCGGGGCGCGACGACGTCGAGGGCATCCCGGTGGCGACCGACGTGGCCGTGGCCGACGGGGACACGATCGAGTTCGGCCAGATCTCCCTCACGGCCCGCCACCTGGTGGGCCACACGCCCGGCTCCATCGCACTGGTCTACGACGACCCGCACGGCCACCCGCACGTCTTCACCGGTGACTGCCTCTTCCCGGGCGGCGTGGGCAACACCCGGAAGGACCCGCAGGCCTTCACCAGCCTCATCGACGACGTGGAGACGAAGATCTTCGTGCCGCTCCCGGACGAGACGTGGGTCTACCCGGGGCACGGCAACGACACGACTCTGGGTGCCGAGCGGCCGCATCTGCAGGAGTGGCGCGCGCGGGGCTGGTGACCCAAGGGGGCCGCACAGGGCGGGTGTTCACGAACTTGCAACACCCGTTCCCACCATGCGGACAGTTGACCGTCTGACCTCGACAGACGGGCCTGAGCGCTGCCAGTCTCCCGCCATGCCTCTCGTCAACCGCACCGTGCGTCTTGCCGTCTGCTCCACCGTGGTCATCGCCGCAACGGCGGCCTGCGCCCCCGAATCCGAGAACTCCGGAAACGCGACCGGGGACAAGCCCGCGACCGCCTCCTCCTGCGCTCCCGGCAAGCTGTCCACGGTGGCCTCCAGGAAGCTCACCGTGGGGACCGACAAGCCCGCCTACGCCCCCTGGTTCCAGGACGACGACCCGGCCAACGGCAAGGGCTTCGAGTCGGCCGTCGCGTACGCCGTGGCGAAGCAGCTCGGATACCCGAAGTCTCAAGTGGTCTGGCAGACCGTTCCGTTCAACAGTTCCTTCGCTCCGGGCGCCAAGAAATTCGACTTCGACATCAACCAGGTGTCTATCAGTAAGGCGCGCAAGACGGCCGTGGCGTTCTCCTCGGGCTACTACGACGTGCGGCAGGCCGTCGTCGCCCTGAAGTCCTCCAAGGCGGCCGGGGCCAAGACCGTGGCCGACCTCAAGGACGTGAAACTGGGCGCCCAGGTCGGCACCACCAGCCTCGACTTCATCAACGACCTGGTGAAGCCGACCCAGAAGCCCGCCGTCTACCAGAAGAACGACTTCGCCAAGTCCGCCCTGAAGAACGGCCAGGTGGACGCGATCGTCGTCGATCTGCCGACCGCCTTCTACATCACGGGCGCCGAGGTCACCGACGCCAAGGTGGTGGGCCAGTTCGAGAACTCCGCCGGCACTCCCGAGCAGTTCGGCCTCGTCCTCGACAAGGAGAGCGAGCTCACCTCGTGCGTGACGGGCGCCGTGGACTCGCTCCGCAAGGACGGCACGCTCGCCTCCTTGGAGAAGAAGTGGCTGTCCGAGGCCGTCGACGCCCCGGTGCTCAAGTGACCGTCGCCAAACAGCCCGCCACCGAAGGGGACTCCTACGTCCCCTCCGAGCGACGCATGGCCCGCGAGCGCTACAAGCGGGCCCGCACACAGCGCGCGACCGCCATCGCCGCGCTGAGCACCCTGGTGACGGGCGCCGTCCTGTTCGTCGTCGTCACCCGGTCCCCCGGCTGGGACCGCACGAAGGAAACCTTCTTCAGTGCGCACTACGCGCGCGTGGCGCTGCCCGACGTCCTGGAAGGGCTGTGGCTGAACGTACGCCTTCTGGCGGTGTGCGGGGCGTGCGTGCTCGTCCTCGGGATGCTGCTGGCCCTGGCGCGGACCCTGCGGGGCCCGGTGTTCTTCCCACTGCGGGCCCTGGCCACGGCGTACACGGACTTCTTTCGTGGACTGCCGCTCATCATCTGCCTGTTGCTGGTCATCTTCGGTGTGCCCGCCCTGCGTCTCCAGGGCGTCACCACGGATCCCGTACTCCTGGGAGGGGCCGCGCTGGTGCTGACGTACTCGGCGTACGTCGCCGAGGTGTTCCGCGCCGGCATCGAGTCGGTGCACTCCTCCCAGCGGGCCGCGGCGCGTTCCCTGGGGCTCAGCAACCGCCAGACGCTGCGCTACGTAGTGCTCCCCCAGGCAGTGCGCCGCGTCGTACCGCCCCTGCTGAACGACCTGGTGTCGCTGCAGAAGGACACCGGGCTCGTCTCCATCGGAGGCGCGGTGGACGCCGTGTACGCGGCGCAGATCATCGCCAGCAAGGACTTCAACTACACGCCCTATGTGGTCGCGGGTCTGGTGTTCGTCGCCCTCACCATCCCCATGACCCGCTTCACGGACTGGGTGACGGCCCGTATGGACCGGCGCCGGGCTCAAGGAGGCCTCGTATGACCGAGCCCGTGCTGCGGATGCGGTCGGTGCGCAAGACGTTCGGCGAGAGCGTGGTGCTGCGCGACGTGGACCTCGATGTCGCCCCGCACACCGTGACGGCGTTGATCGGCGCCTCCGGATCGGGAAAGTCGACGCTGCTGCGCTGCGCCAATCTCCTGGAGGAGATCGACGACGGGGCGATCTGGCTGGACGGTGCGGAGATCACCGACCCGCGGACGGACGCGGACGCCGTACGGCGCCGGATCGGGATCGTGTTCCAGGCGTACAACCTGTTCCCGCACATGACCGTCCTGGAGAACATCACGCTGGCACCGCGCCGGGTGCACGGTGTCGCGCGGAAGACGGCCGAGGAGCACGCCAGAGAGCTGCTGGAACGTCTCGGACTCGGCGCGAAGGCCGACGAGTACCCGGACCGGCTCAGCGGCGGCCAGCAGCAGCGTGCGGCGATCGTGCGCGCGCTCGCCGTCCGGCCGCGCCTGCTGCTCCTCGACGAGATCACCGCGGCTCTCGACCCGGAGCTGGTGGGAGAAGTCCTCGATGTCGTACGCGACTTGAAGGGCGAGGGCATGACCATGGTCCTGGCCACGCACGAGATGAGCTTCGCGCGCGAGGTCGCCGACCAGGTGTGTTTCCTGGAAGGCGGCGTCGTCCTCGAACACGGCACTCCTGAAGCCGTCTTCGGCGATCCGCGGCAGGAACGCACACGGCAGTTCCTGCGACGGATCGTCGAGGCGGGGCGCCTCTAGTGCGTGTGTAGAGAGCCCTAGCCGCCTAGGCGGTCGCTGTGCCGGGTGCGGCCAGCGCCGCTACCCGCTCCACCCCGAAGACGTACCCCTGCACGCCGCATCCGGCGATCACTCCGTCGGCGCGGTGCGACACGTAGGAGTGGTGCCGGAACTCCTCGCGCTGGTGGACGTTGGAGATGTGGACCTCGATCACCGGCAGGCCGTCGCAGGCGTTGAGCGCGTCCAGGATCGCCACCGACGTGTGCGAGTAGGCGGCCGGGTTGATGACGATGCCCACATGGTTCTCGCGGGCCTCGTGGATCCAGTCGACCAGCTCGCCCTCGTGGTTGGACTGCCGGAAGTCCACGGAGGCGCCCTGGGCCGCGGCCGCCTTCACGCACAGGGCCTCGATGTCGGCGAGGGTGTCGTGGCCGTAGATCTCCGGCTGGCGCTTGCCGAGCAGGTTCAGGTTGGGGCCGTTGAGAACCATGATCGGGGCGCTGGCGAGGGTGTGCGGCACTGGGACCTCCGTACGTCGGGCGGTTGCTCCCTGAGGGTCTATCACGGGCTCTTCGCGCGGCGGACGTCGGCCGACACGGACCGCGCGCTGGATCGTCGAGCGCACTCGTGCGCCTCTTGCCGCGCTCTCGTACGCCCCGTAACCAGCGTCGATCACGGGTAGTTGCCGCGTCATGCGCACTTCTCACCGTCCGTCACTGCCACGCCTCGCCGCGGCCGCCCTGGTCGGAACCGCCATCGAGTTCTTCGACTTCTTCGTCTACGGAACCGCTGCGGCGCTCGTCCTCGGTCCGCTCTTCTTCCCGACGTTCTCTCCGCTGGCGGGAACTCTCGCGGCCTTCGCGACATTCGGAGTGGGCTTTGTGGCGAGACCGCTCGGGTCGGTCCTGTTCGGGCACATCGGGGACCGTCGCGGCCGGCGTCCCGTCATGGTCGGCTCGCTGGTGCTGACCGGGGCGACGACCGTCGCGGTCGGGTTCGTGCCCACGTACGCGTCGATCGGGGTGGCCGCTCCCCTGCTCCTGCTTCTGTTGCGCTTTCTGCAGGGACTCGGCCTGGGAGGCGAATGGGGCGGGGCGGTCCTGCTGACGGCCGAGCATGCGCCCGCCGGGCGGCGCGGCCTGTGGGCGAGCCTTCCGCAGATCGGCCCCTCGGCGGGGTTCCTGCTGGCCAACGGGATCATGCTCGCCCTGTCGACGACGCTCACCGACGCCCAGTTCGCGACCTGGGGCTGGCGGGTACCTTTCTGGGCCGCCGGTGTCCTGGCCCTGGTCGGCCTGTGGCTGCGCTCCTCTTTGGTCGAGAGTCCCGCTTTCCTCGCCATGGAGGAGCCCGCGCGGCTGCCGCTCGCCGAGGTGGTGCGCGGCCACGGAAGGCTGGTGCTGCTGACGGCCGGCGCGCTCGCCGTCGGGTACGCGATCTTCTACTCGGTGACGACGTGGTCGCTCGCCTACGGGGTGGAGCGGCTGGGCGTGAGCCGCAGCGTCATGCTGACCTGCATCATGGCGGCCGTCGTCGTCAAGGGTTCGCTGACACCGGTGGCAGCCCTGCTGGGAGACAGGTTCGGGCGACGGCCCGTCTGCATCGCGGGCTGCGCCGTGGCCGTGGTGTGGATGGTGCCGATGGTGGCTCTGCTGTCCACGGGGGAACCGCTGTTGATGTTCCTGGGGTTCCTGGTGGCTCTGCTCGCGTTCATCGCGATGTTCGCCGTGATCGCCGCATATCTGCCGGAACTGTACGAGCCGCGGGTGCGTTGTACGGGTGCCGCCGTCGGCTACAACCTGGGCGGCGTGCTGGGCGGGGCGCTGACGCCGATCGTGGCGACGGCGCTTGCCGGTGAGGGAGCGGGGGTTCCATGGGGTGTGGGGTTGTATCTGTCGGGAGTCGCGGCGCTGAGCCTGGGATGTTTCGTGCTGCTTCCGGAGACGGCGCCCGCCGTGGTGGCGCGGGACGCCGTCACGGCGTGACGGCGAGTTCCACGTACGCGGCGAGGATCACCAGATGCACGCCGCCCTGGAGCGGTGTCGCCCGTCCGGGGACGATGGTCAGGGTGCTGACCACAAGGGTCAGCGCGAGCAGCACCATGTGCGTGGCGCCGAGACCGAGGACCAGCGGCCCCGACAGCCAGAACGAGGCGATGGCGACGGCCGGCACGGTCAGCCCGATGCTGGCCATCGCCGAGCCGAGCGCGAGGTTGAGGCTCGTCTGCACGCGGTCGCGCCGGGCGGCGCGCAGCGCCGCGATCGTCTCCGGCAGCAGGACGAGCAGCGCGATGATCACGCCGACGACGGCCTGTGGCATGCCCGCCGCCTCCACGCCGTGTTCGATCGTCTTGGAGACGCCCTTGGCGAGCCCGACGACTCCGATGAGGGCCAGACCGAGGAGACCGAGGCTGAACAGCGCGGTGCGCGTCGTCGGGGCTTCGGCGTGGTCGTCGGCGTCGATGACCACGCCCTGCCGGGAGATCGGCAGGAAGTAGTCGCGGTGCCGTACGGTCTGCGTCGCGACGAAGAGCCCGTACAGGACGAGCGCGGAGACGGCCGAGAAGACCAGCTGTGACGTGGAGAACTCGGGTCCGAGCCTGCTCGTCGTGAACGTCGGCAGGACCAGGCACAGCGTGGCCAGGGTGGCGACGGTGGCCAGGGCGCTGCCGGTGCCCTCCGACTGGAAGATCGCGACGCGGTGGCGGAGGGAGGCCGCGAGGAGGCTGACGCCGACGATGCCGTTGCAGGTGATCATGACGGCTGCGAACACCGTGTCCCGGGCGAGGGTCGAGCTCTTGGCCCCGCCGTCGGCCATCAGTGTGACGATGAGCGCCACCTCAATGATCGTGACGGCGACGGCGAGCACGAGCGAGCCGAAGGGTTCACCGACGCGGTGGGCGACGACCTCAGCGTGGTGGACGGCCGCGAGGACGGATCCGGCGAGGACGACGGAGACGACGGCGACCAGGAAACCCGGCAATTCGCGCCCCCACGTGCACCCGAGCAGCACGATCGCCAGGACCGGGACGAGGACGGTCCACCGCGTGGCCAGTACCCGAAGTCTGGTGATCATGCCTTTGATGGTGCCCGGGGCGGGGTGGGGGCGCGACCTGGCTCAGCGCCTGTTCACCGGATCCGGCTCAGCTCACTTCAGCTCGCGCGAGTCCTTCAGATCGCAGTTGGTGAAGGCCGGCGGGCGGGTACACAGGGCCGAGAGCTGTTCGTTGAGCTTGGTGACCTCGGGGCGTTTGTTGCTGCGCATGGCGTCGTCGTAGGACTCGAACTCGATGATCGCGAGGTAGCGTCCCGTCTTCTCCCGGTCCTGGAGCATGATGCGGTGCGTCGGGCCGCCGGGCGTGCCCTGCATCTGCCGCTCGAACCGGTCGAGCAGTTCCCGCATCTCGTCCATCCGCTGCGACTCGAAGTCGATGATCTGGACGAACTTCTGGCTCATGGGGTCCTCCCCCTCGTGCCGTCGCGCCCCGGGGCCGGGACACGCTCAGGGCACAAGCAAGCACCGGGAGGGATGTGCGGCAATCGGCCGCGCACCCCTCCCGGTGCTGGTAATCCCTACGCCTGGTGGTGTCAGGCCTCGATGCTGTCCTTCTGAGCCTCTTCGGCCGCGTCGCGCTCGGCCTGCTTCTTCGAGGCGATGAGGCTGGTGATCGTCGTGATGATCAGGACGCCGCAGATGACGGCGAGCGAGACCGGGATCGAGATCTCCGGTACGTGCACACCGGACTCGTGCAGGGCGTGCAGGATCAGTTTCACTCCGATGAAGCCGAGGATCACCGACAGGCCGTAGCTGAGGTGGACCAGCTTCTTGAGCAGGCCGCCGATGAGGAAGTACAGCTGGCGCAGACCCATCAGGGCGAAGGCGTTCGCCGTGAAGACGATGTACGGGTCCTGAGTCAGACCGAAGATCGCCGGGATCGAGTCCATCGCGAACAGCACATCGGTCATGCCGATGGCGAGCATGACGACCAGGAGCGGCGTCATGACCTTCTTGCCGTGCTGCTGGATGAACAGCTTCGTGCCGTGGTACCGGTCCGCGACGCCGAACTTCTTTTCGACCGACTTCAGGAGGCGGTTCTCCTCGAAGTCCTCTTCCTCGTCGTCCGCCAGGGCCTCCTTGATGAGCTTCCAGGCGGTGTAGATGAGGAAGGCACCGAAGAGGTAGAAGACCCACGAGAAGCTGGAGATGATCGCGGCGCCCGCCGCGATGAAGATCGCCCGCAGCACGAGGGCGATGAGCACGCCGAAGAGCAGCACGCGCTGCTGCAGATGGGTCGGCACCGAGAACTTCGCCATGATCAGGATGAAGACGAAGAGATTGTCGACGCTGAGCGACTTCTCGGTGATGAAGCCGGCGAAGAACTCGCCACCGGCCTGGCCGCTGCCCCAGATCGTCACGCCGATCCCGAAGAGCGCGGCCAGGGCGATCCAGACCACGGTCCAGATGCCGGCTTCCTTGATCGACACGTCATGGGGCTTGCGCCCGATGAAGAAGTCGACCGCGATCAGGGCGCTCAGACCAAGAATGGTCAGCACCCACAGGGTCATCGATACGTCCACTGCGCCTCCGGCGTCGTACGGCTACTGATCAGCGTCGTCGCTGCCGGAGGTCTCTTCCACCCGAGCCCCGGACCGGGGCTTCGGGCCGACGCCCCGGGATCGACGGCCATGGGGCCGGGTCGTCCGTATTGACGGGCACGTCGCGTATGGGAGTACTCCCCTCCGCGTCAAGAAGAGTACTTGAAAGACCCATGAGAGGTAAAGGTTTCAGTAAAGAGATCACCAAGTGTGCAGGTCAGAGGCCCCTTGCCTGCCGAGCTTTCGCCACCTCCGCGAGGACTTGAGGCAAGATCGCGCTGCCGTGCGGGATCGTCGGCGGCTCGTACGTCCATGCGTGCCCGACCCAGGGGTCGGCGAGGTGATCGTCGGGTACCGGCGTCAGCCGCATCAGGGCTCGCCACAGCGGGTCGAGGAGCGGACCGTACTCGGCGGCGTCCGTGCGGTCGGCGACCAGCATCAGATGGACTCCGACCTGCGGGCCCTCGTCCGCGAGGTAGCGAAGCCGGGTGATGGCGCGGTCGTCGAAGCCGTGCGGGAAGTCGTGCACGACGAGCAGCTGCTGGGCCGTGTCGAAGTCGGGCGGCAGGGAGTCGGCGGCGCCCGCGCGGATCGCCATCTGCACGAGATCGACCCGCTCGGTGAGCCGGGTCAGCGTCTCGGAGACGCCTGCCGCTCCCCTGGCGGGAGGACCCGCGAGCACCCCGGCGTCGACCAGTGGGGCCAGGGCGCCCGCCGCCGTGCCCGCCGGATCGATGACGTGCACGCTGAACTCGCCCGCCGGATACGCCGCGAGCAACCGGGCGACATGGACGACGGCGATGTGCGCGGCGCGGGCCCGCAACGTGTCGGCGTCGGTGAGCGCGTCACCGGAGGAGGCACCCGCGTCGATCCACAGCCCGCGCTCCAGTGGCAGCCGCACGAGCATCGGGACGTGCAGGCCCGCACTGTCGCTCTCCGGCAGGCTCAGATCGCCCAGGCGCACGGCCATGGGGTACTCCATGGGGCTGCGGTAGGCGTGCCAGCACGGGTTGTCCCAGCCGGCGTACGGGGCCGGGAGCGCGGGTTCGACGACCTCGGACTCGGCGACGAGTTGCGCCAGGTCCCGGTCGAGGGCCTCTCGGGCGCGGTCGACGAGGTCGCCGTGCTTGGCCCGCGCGGCCTCGCGGGCGGCGTCGCCCTGGCTGCCGATGCGGCTGCGCGGGTCGGACAGGCCGGAGAAGATGCGGTCGAGCTCCTGCTCCATGCGGGAGTCGGCGAAGTCCACGGCGCTGCGATACGCGGCGGTGGTGCGGGCCAGGTCCTCGAACATGCCCCACACCTGGTTGTAGAGCCGCTCCTCCAGGGTCCAGCCGGTGGCGTCGCCCGCGACCGGCGCGGCCGGCCTGCCGGGCTCGGCGGCCTGTGCGGCAGGCGGGGGCGGAGCCTGACGGCGTGGGTGGCTGTAGTCGATGGGGCCGCTCGGGCCGGTGGCGGCCGAGGGTGCGGGCGTGGGCGGCAGCGTGCCGGAGGCGTGGCCGGCCGTGGCCGCGGCGCGTACCTGTGTCTCGTCCGTCGCACGCGGCGGGGGCGCCACCGCGCGGGCCAGGCTCTGGGCGACGGCGTCGTGGATGGTGCCCGCCAGGGCCTGCGCGTCCGGCAGTCCCTGGTCGGCGAGGAGCGCGGCGAGGCCGTCGGCGTAGCCCTGACCGATGGCACGCACCTTCCAGGCGCCTTGCCTGCGGTACAGCTCCAGGGCGACGACGGCCGACTCGGAGTCGAGGTCGGTGACGGTGTAACTGGCCTGCTCGGCGCCGTCGAGTCCGGTGACCGCGACGAAGGGGGCGGCCACCGCGCCGAAGCGGGTCGGCCCGCCGGTGCCGACGGGCAGGGCGAGCAGCACGGTGACGCGGTGCACGTCCTGCGGCATCGCGTCCAGGTCGACGGCGAGGCGGTGGTCGGCCGCCGCCTGTCGCGGTACTTCGAGACCCGGCAGGGCGGGCGCGCCGGGGTGAGCGACGCGTGCGACGCCGTGCACGGTGCCCCGATCGTCGGCGAGCGTGGCGCCCGCGACGACCGGGTGGCCGGCCGACACCCGGATCTCCAGACGGGTCTGGGTGAGGGGGTGGTTCTGGCCCCTCACCAGTTCGGCCGCCATCGTCGGCCCGCTAGAGGCCGGGCAGGATGGAGGGCATCAGGTCCTGGAACGTGCGGCCGTTGGCCGGCGTGCCCAGGGCCGTCATCTTCCAGCCCGCTCCGTCCCGGTGCACCTTGGCCATGATCTGCGCCGTGTACTGGCCGCCGCCGTCGAGCGTGAAGCGGGCCAGCTCCTGGCCGTTCGTCTCGTCGACCAGACGGCAGAACGCGTTCTGCACTTCCTGGAAGGTCTGGCCCGTGAACGAGTTGACCGTGAAGACGATCTGGTCGATGTGAACGGGGACGCGCGCGAGGTCGACGAGGATCGACTCGTCGTCACCGCCCTGTCCCGCGCCGCCGACCAGGTTGTCACCGGTGTGCTTGACCGAGCCGTCGTCGCTGACGAGGTGGCGGAAGAAGACCACGTCCACCGGCTGCTTGTCGGCGAAGAGGACCGCGGAGGCGTCGAGGTCGATCTCGCGGGTGCGGGTGCCGAACAGGCCCCGCCGGGGAGCCGCCTGCCAGCCGAGTCCCATCCGCACGGCGGTGAGGGTGCCTCCGCCCTGCTTCTCGAGGCTGATGGCCTGCCCCTTGTCCAAGCTGATGCCCACGCGCTGTCCCCTCTCGTGCTGTCCCCTGTTGCCGCGGCGCATGCGCGGTTGGTCAAACCCTAGAGGGCGACACTGACAGCACCGCCACCGCGGGCGGAATATTGTGTCGGTCTTGCAACACAGCCACGCCATTCCGCCCGTCGCGGCAGGTCAGGCGAGGCCCGCCTCCTTCATCTGCCGGAGCTCCTTCTTCATCTCCGACACCTCGTCGCGCAGGCGTGCCGCGATCTCGAACTGGAGGTCGGCCGCCGCGGCCCGCATCCGCTCGGTCAGCTCCTCGATCTGCCCCGAGAGTTCGGCGGCGGGACGGTCGGTGGGCACGGTCGGCTCCGCCTTGCCGCGCTTCTTCTTGCCCGTGTCCGCCTTGCCGAGCGAGGGGACGGGGGCCTTGGCACCCTTTCCGTCCTTGCCGCCCTTGCGGTAGCCGGTGCCGAGCAGCGCCTCCGTGTCGACGTCCTCGCGCGCGATGGACGCCACGATGTCGTTGATCTTCTTGCGCAGGGGCTGCGGGTCGATGCCGTTCGCCTCGTTGTACGCGATCTGCTTCTCCCGGCGGCGGTTGGTCTCGTCGATGGCCTTCTCCATCGCCGGGGTGATCTTGTCGGCGTACATGTGGACCTGCCCCGACACGTTTCGCGCGGCACGGCCGATGGTCTGGATCAAGGACGTCCCGGAGCGCAGGAAGCCTTCCTTGTCGGCGTCGAGGATCGCCACCAGGGACACCTCGGGCAGGTCGAGGCCCTCACGCAGCAGGTTGATGCCGACCAGGACGTCGTACTCGCCGGCGCGCAGCTCGCGCAGCAGCTCGACACGGCGCAGGGTGTCCACGTCGCTGTGCAGGTAGCGCACCTGGATGCCCAGCTCCAGGAAGTAGTCCGTGAGGTCCTCGGCCATCTTCTTGGTGAGCGTGGTGACGAGGACGCGCTCGTCCTTCTCGGTGCGCGTACGGATCTCGTGCACCAGGTCGTCGATCTGCCCCTCGGTGGGCTTGACGACGACCTCGGGGTCGATGAGGCCCGTGGGGCGGATGATCTGCTCGACGTAGCCGTCCGAGCGGGCCAGCTCGTAGTTGCCCGGCGTCGCCGACAGGTAGACGGTCTGGCCGATGCGCTCCTGGAACTCCTCCCACTTCAGGGGGCGGTTGTCGAGCGCGGACGGCAGTCGGAAGCCGTGGTCCACCAGGGTGCGCTTGCGGGAGGCGTCGCCCTCGTACATGGCGCCGATCTGCGGCACGGTGACGTGCGACTCGTCGATGACGAGCAGGAAGTCGTCCGGGAAGTAGTCGAGCAGCGTGTTCGGCGGGGAGCCGGGCTCGCGGCCGTCGAAGTGCATCGAGTAGTTCTCCACGCCGGAGCAGGAGCCGATCTGGCGGAGCATCTCGAGGTCGTACGTGGTCCGCATGCGCAGCCGCTGGGCCTCGAGCATCTTGCCCTGCTTCTCCAGCTCGGTGAGGCGCTCGCCCAGTTCCTTCTCGATGTCGTTCGCCGCGCGCTCCAGGCGCTCGGGGCCCGCCACGTAGTGCGTCGCCGGGAAGATGTACAGCGACTCGTCGTCGCTGATCACCTCTCCGGTGAGCGGGTGGAGGGTGGACAGCGACTCGATCTCGTCGCCGAACATCTCGATGCGGACCGCGAGCTCCTCGTAGACGGGGAAGATCTCGATGGTGTCGCCGCGCACCCGGAAGGTGCCGCGCGTGAACGCCAGGTCGTTGCGCGTGTACTGGATGTCTACGAAGCGGCGCAGCAGGTCGTCACGGTCGATCTCGTCGCCGACCTTCAGCTGGACCATGCGGTCCACGTACTCCTGCGGCGTGCCGAGGCCGTAGATGCAGGAGACGGAGGCGACCACGATGACGTCGCGGCGGGTCAGCAGCGAGTTCGTCGCCGAGTGGCGCAGGCGCTCCACCTCCTCGTTGATCGAGGAGTCCTTTTCGATGTACGTGTCCGACTGCGGGACGTACGCCTCGGGCTGGTAGTAGTCGTAGTACGAGACGAAGTACTCGACCGCGTTGTTCGGCAGCAGCTCGCGGAACTCGTTCGCCAGCTGGGCGGCCAGCGTCTTGTTCGGCGCCATCACCAGGGTGGGGCGCTGGAGCTTCTCGATCATCCACGCAGTGGTGGCGGACTTGCCGGTGCCGGTCGCGCCGAGCAGGACGACGTCCTTCTCACCTGCTGTGACGCGCTTCTCCAGCTCGGCGATGGCCGCGGGCTGGTCACCGCTGGGCTGGTACGGGCTGACGACCTCGAAAGGTGCCACCGTGCGTTCGATCTTGGATACGGGCCGCATGGAATCAACCGTACGACCCACCACTGACAACCGGGCCGGATCAGCCCTCGGAAGGGGGCGTCACCAGTCCTGCGGGGTGCGCGGCGGCGCCTGTCGGCCGAAGGCCCGACGCGCGCGACGGCCCTGACTGCGGCTCCGGCTCCGGCTCGGGGTGCGGGTGGCCGAGGCGCCGCCGCGGTGGTCCGCCGCCTCCTGGGCGTCGCGCCAGTCGGGGCGGCCCATGACCATCAGCGGATCGAACATGACGACCACGCCGGCCAGGAGGAGGAAGCAGAGCGGGCCGATCATCATGGGCGCGATGATGCCGGCGGCCGTGTCGCCTCCTGGGTTGCCGGTGACGGAGCCCTGCACATGGACGCTGACGCCCGTCATCGCCATGTAGTGCATGCCGGACACGGCGAGTCCCATGACGAGGCTCGCGCCCAGGCTCCAGAGGATGCCGCGGACCTGCACGGCGGCCCACAGGGCGAGGGTGGCGGCCACCATGGCGATCACTACGGAGGCCGCCACAGTGAAGATGTTGTACTGAATCGCCCCGTGAAGGCGCATTCCGGCCATTCCGAGGTAGTGCATCGTGGCGACGCCCAGTCCGGTAATGGTGCCCCCGGTGAACAGGGCGGGGCCGGTCGCTCCCTTGTAGCCGACGATGAAGACACCGACGCCGACCATGACGATGGCGACTCCGAGACTCGCGAACGTCGTGGCCATGTCGTAGTGGATCGGCACCCCCTTGACGGAGAAGCCCATCATCGCGATGAAGTGCATCGTCCAGATGCCCGAGCCGATCGCGGCCGAGCCGAGCGCGAGCCAGCCGGCCCGCCAGGTGCTGGCCACGAGAAGCGATCTGGTCGTGCAGCGCAAGCCCAGAGCGCCTCCCAGGCAGGCCATGAGATAGGCCACCACCGGTGTGACGAGTCCATAACTGAAGCCGTCGACCGTGCCCTGCA
Source organism: Streptomyces sp. NPDC057694 (assembly GCF_042799415.1). Lineage (NCBI taxonomy): Bacteria > Bacillati > Actinomycetota > Actinomycetes > Kitasatosporales > Streptomycetaceae > Streptomyces > Streptomyces sp. NPDC057694. The sequence goes on along the minus strand of NZ_JBHVIX010000021.1, from coordinate 1,922 downwards.
TGTGTCGCAGCCCTTCCGCCCTGTTGTGCCGTGAGGTGCCTTGCCGGTGCCCCCTGGGCGACCACTGGAGTGGCCGCGGTTGAGCCTGAGATTAAAGCCCACGCGGGAACGTCCGAACGATTTTCCGGCAAAGAGTCCTGGCGTCCGACACGGGGGTCGTCCCAGTTGGATAACTCCGTTCAACCTCTGACCATCCTTCGCCTGTGTTCTGTTGGCTCCGGACTGTCACGCTCGTGCCGTCCGTGATCTCACGACCCATGAGGAGCAGACGTGTCCGCACGCACAGCAGTCGCACTGGCCTCCGTCACCGGTTCGGCCGTCATCGGTGTTCTGGTCCTGCCCACGGCGGCCCAGGCCGCCTCCGATTCGGCCCGACACGACGGCCCTGTGGTCGTCGCCCATCGGGGTGCCTCCGCCTACGCCCCCGAAAATACGCTCGAGGCCATCGACAAGGCGGACCGGCTCGGCTTCGACTGGGTCGAGAACGACGTGCAGCGCACCAAGGACGGCGCCCTGGTCGTCCTGCACGACACCACCCTGTCGCGCACCACCGACGTCGAGCAGCTCTATCCCGACCGCGCTCCGTGGAACGTGAAGGACTTCACCGCCGCCGAGATCGCCAAGCTGGACGCGGGCAGCTGGAAGGGCGCCGAGTTCACGGGGGCACGGATCCCGACGCTGCACCAGTACCTGAGGCGGGTGGAGCACAACCACCAGAAGCTCCTCATGGAGATCAAGTCGCCCGAGCTGTACCCGGGCATCGAGGACCAGATCCTGCGGCAGCTGGGCAGGGACGGCTGGCTGACGCGCGGGCACGTCAAGCACCGGCTGGTCATCCAGAGCTTCGACGCCGCCAGCGTCCGGACGGTGCACGAGCGGCGGCCGGACATCACGACCGGGTTCCTGGGCACGCCCGCCGTGGCCGAGCTGCCCGCGTACGCGACGTTCGCCGATCAGATCAACCCGTCGAACACGACGATCGGCGCGGACTACGTCGCCGCGGCGCACGCGTTCAAGGGGCCGCACGGCAAGCCCCTCGAGGTCTACACGTGGACCGTCAACGACGCGGCGGCCGCACAGCGGGTGGCCGGGTACGGCGTCGACGGGATCATCACGAACAACCCCGACGTGGTGCGTGAGGCGCTGGACGACTGAGCCTCGCCCGGCGTTGTCAGTGGCCCGCCGTACCGTGGTCGGCATGGACGCCACCGGGCAGAACGAGCAGGGCACGGCCGCCGCAGGGCAGCAGGTCGTGTGGGCCGTCGTGGGCAGTGACATCGGGCCGCTGCTACTGGCGGCGACGAGGGACGGTCTGGTGAGCGTGGTCTTCCACGCCACCGACGCGGTACGGGACAAGGCGCTCGGCCGGATCGGCTCCCGCTTCGGGACCGAGCCGGTCGAGGCACCGGACTCTCCGCTGCTCGCCGAGGCGATACGGCAGTTGGCGGAGTACTTCGCCGGGCGGCGCCGCGACTTCGAGCTGCCGCTCGACTGGTCGCTGATCACCGGGTTCAACCGGGAGGTGCTGCGCGAGCTGGCGGCCGGGGTGTCGTACGGCGCGGTCGTGGGGTACGGCGATCTGGCCCGGCGGGTCGGTCAGCCGGCCGCCGCTCAGGCCGTGGGGGCGGCGATGGGGGCGAATCCGCTGCCGGTCGTGGTGCCGTGCCATCGGGTCGTGGAGCGCGATGGGGGTATCGGGGGGTTCGGGGGCGGGCTGGAGACGAAGCGGAAGCTGCTCGCGCTGGAAGGGGTGCTGCCCGAGCCGCTGTTCTGAGAGGGGCTCGGGGCTGGGGGTTATCGCCCTAGGGCGTGTGTCGAAAGTCCTGCCTGCCCCGCGGCGTCTGGCACGCACGCTCGCGGCGTTGCCGAAACGCCCTAATAGCTCCGCTATGAGGACGCTCCGGCGCCTTGCGATCGCACGC
>NZ_JBHVIX010000020.1:0-168262 GCF_042799415.1 Streptomyces sp. NPDC057694 | reverse complement strand
TTGATAGGCCGGATCTGGAAGCACCGTGAGGTGTGGAGGTGACCGGTACTAATAGGCCGAGGGCTTGTCCTCAGTTGCTCGCGTCCACTGTGTTGTTCCCAGACAACGAACAGTTGTGCTGGCTGAACAGTTTCACTTATCAATTGAAAAGTGTGCTAGTTCGCCGCCCTGTTCTTACGTCCCTCTTGAGGGATGTTTGAAAGGGTTTCGGTGGTCATAGCGTAAGGGAAACGCCCGGTTACATTCCGAACCCGGAAGCTAAGCCTTACAGCGCCGATGGTACTGCAGGGGGGACCCTGTGGGAGAGTAGGACGCCGCCGAACTAATTTTGAGAGGACCTTTGGTCCCGGCACACATGCTGGGGCCAAAGGTCCTTTTTGTTTTTCCAGAACTCTTCTCGAAGCGCGCCGGCACCCCGGCTGCGCGAGAATGACTGCGGTACCGAAGACAGGAGTCGACCGATGTCCACCAACTCTCCCGACGAGCGACCCGAGCGCGACCAGCGCCGCCGGGACAGTGGTGACCGCGGCGGATACCGCGGTGGTGACGGTCCCCGTCGCGACCGACGGGACGATCGTCCGTCGTTCGGTGACCGCGATCGGGATCGTGGGCCGCGCCGTGATGGTGACCGTCCGCCCTTCCGTCGTGACGACCGTCGTGACGACAACCGCGGTGGTGGCGGTGGCTTCCGCCGGGATGACAACCGGGGTGACCGGCGCGACGACAACCGCGGTGGTAGCGGCGGTGGGTTCCGTCGTGATGACAACCGTGGTGGTGGCGGTGGCTACCGTGGGCGGGATGACCGTCCGTCGTTCGGTGACCGCGACCGGGATCGTGGGCCGCGTCGTGACGGTGACCGTCCGCCCTTCCGTCGTGACGACCGCCGGGACGATCGACGCGATGACCGTCGTGACGACAACCGCGGTGGCGGCGGTGGCTTCCGCCGTGACGACAATCGTGGTGGTGGCAGCGGCGGTGGGTTCCGGCGCGATGACAACCGTGGCGGTGGCGGATACCGCGGTGATCGTCGTGACGACAACCGTCGTGATGACAACCGTGGTGGTGGCGGTGGCTACCGTGGGCGGGATGACCGTCCGTCGTTCGGTGACCGCGATCGGGATCGTGGGCCGCGTCGTGATGGCGACCGTCCGCCCTTCCGCCGTGATGATCGGCGCGACGACCGTCGTGACGACAACCGCGGTGGCGGCGGTGGCTTCCGCCGGGATGACAACCGGGGCGACCGGCGCGACGACAACCGCGGTGGCGGATACCGGGGCGACCGGCGTGATGACAACCGTGGCGGTGGCTACCGTGGGCGGGACGATCGTCCGTCGTTCGGTGACCGCGATCGGGATCGTGGGCCGCGTCGTGACGGCGACCGTCCACCCTTCCGCCGTGACGACCGCCGGGATGACCGGCGTGACGACCGGCGCGGTGGTGGCCGGTTCCGGGACGAGCGTGAGCGGGATCGTGAGCCGATCAAGCGGCTGCCGATTCCCGAGGACGTCTCCGGGTTCGAGCTGGACAAGGGCGTGCTGCAGGAGCTTCAGTCGCTGCCGAAGGGGCTTGCCGAGGACGTCGGCAAGAACCTGGTGATGGTGGCGCGGCTGATCGACGAGGACCCCGAGGGTGCCTACGGGTACTCGCGGGTCGCGCTGCGGCTCGCCTCGCGCGTCGCAGCCGTGCGCGAGGCCGCCGGTTTCGCCGCGTACGCCAACCAGAAGTACAGCGAGGCGCTGGCCGAGTTCCGGGCCGCGCGGCGCATGACCGGCAATGTCGAGCTGTGGCCCGTCATGGCCGACTGCGAGCGTGGGCTCGGCCGGCCGGAGAAGGCGCTCGACATGGCCGGGGCGCCCGAGGTGCAGAAGCTCGACAAGGCCGGGCAGGTCGAGATGCGGCTCGTCGCGGCCGGAGCACGGCGGGACATGGAGCAGCTCGACGCCGCCATCGTCACGCTGCAGAGCCCCGAGCTCGCCTCCAACTCCGTACAGCCGTGGACCGCGCGACTGCGCTACGCGTACGCCGACGCGCTGCTGGCCGCCGGGCGCGAGGATGAGGCGCGCGAGTGGTTCGCCAAGGCCGTCGAGTCCGACAAGGACGGCAGCACGGACGCCTCCGACCGGCTGGCCGAGCTGGACGGGGTCGAGTTCGTCGACGCCTTCGACGAGGAGGCCGAGGACGGTGCCGCACCGGCCGCGCAGGCCGATGACGATTCGCGTGACGAGCAGGAGCAGGAGCAGGAGCAGGAGCCGGAGCAGGGCCGGGAGCAGTAAGGACGGCTCTGTGCGGTGAGTGGCGGGCGGGTCCCTTCGGGGGCCCGCCCGTCAGTCGTCGGTGAGGGTGCGCAGGACCAGGCCCGACGCCGGCTTCGGGCCGAACGAGGTCGACTTGCGGGGCATCGTCACGCCCTGCTGCGCCAGCTCGCGGACGACGTCCTCGCGCACCGGGTGCATCAGCACCGCCGTACCGCCGTCGCGGCGCGCCTTGTCGACCGTGGCCTGCGTGTCGTGGATGTACGCGATGTCGGCGGGCGAGTCCTCCGGGATGCCCCAGACGTGGCCGAGGAGCGTCGAGTGCAGCACCGTCGCGTCCAGCGTGCGCCAGGGCTCCGGACGGTCCGTGCGGATCGTGCGGGCGAGAAGGGCCGGATCCGGGTGGTCCAGCAGGTAGTACCTGTCGGTGGTGCCGCCGGCCAGCAGGAAGGCGTTGCCCTCCGCGGCCGCCCGCGCCAGGGCCTCCATGGCGTGCGGGAGGGGGCCCGCGACCTCGCGTACGCGGAACGAGCCGTCGACCCCCGCCAGCGCCTCGGCGAGGGGAAGACGGTTGAGGAGGCGGTGGATGGCGCGGACCCGCAGGGGATAGCGGACCGTGTCGACCAGGAGCACCAGGCCGTAGTCCCAGGGGGAGGACGCGGACGCGGGGTGTTCCGTGCGCAGACGCAGATAGGTGGCCCAGCGGTGGTGGCCGTCGGCGATCAGGGCCTGATGGGTGGCGAGGTCGGCGTGGATCTGCGCGAGCTCCGCCGGGTCGGTGATGGCCCACAGCCGATGGCCGTAGCCGTCCTCGGTGGTCGTGGAGAGAAGCGGCGGGCTCTGCACGGTGCGCTCGATGGCGGCCGTGGCGCCGGTCGCGTCGCCGTTGCCGCGGTAGGTGAGCAGGAGCGGTTCGAGATTCGCCTCCGTGGCGCGCATGACACCGGCGCGGTCCTCGACGACATGCGGCATGACACCCTCGTGCGGCAGCACGACGCCCTCCGCCGCTTCCGACAGGCGCAGGGCACCGATGACACCGCGCTGGAGCATGTCGCCGCTCCGCTGCTCGTAGATGTACAGCGCGGGTTCCGGGTCGGGGGCGAGGACGCCCTCGGTGAGCCAGTGCCGGAGCGTGGCGGCCGCCTGGGCGTTGCGGGCGCCGGGATCGGTCGCCTGCGGCAGGATCAGCCGGACGATGTTGAACGGGTCCGCGCTCTCCAGATGGAGCAGGCCGTCGGGGCGTACGACGACGTCGTACGGGGGTGAGGTCACGGCGGCGAGGCTGCCGACCCGCTCGGGGACGTACCGCACTCCCCTGAACGGCATCAGGTCCAGGCCGTGGTTTCCCGTCTGCGCCGTGCGACCTGCAGTGTTCATTCGAGCATCGTACGAGTGTCAGTGCCGTGAGGGATGATCGGGGAGTGGGATCGAACGAGGAGCGATACGTAATGAGCCAGAGTGAACGCGGGGCGGCCGACGGCGGGCCGCGAGTGCGGCCCGAGGGCAGTGCGCGGGCGTTGAGCGAGGCCTATGACACCGCTCTGCTCGATCTGGACGGGGTCGTCTACGCGGGCGGGCACGCCATCGACCACGCCGTGGATTCGCTGGCCACCGCGCGGGACGGCGGGATGGCGCTCGCGTACGTCACGAACAACGCGCTGCGGACGCCGGACACCGTCGCCGAGCACCTGAGCGAGCTGGGCATCCCGACCGAGGCGGAGGATGTGATCACTTCCGCCCAGGCCGTCGCCCGGCTGATCAGCGAGCAGGTGCCCGGAGGGGCGCGGGTGCTGGTCATCGGTGGTGAGGGATTGCGGGTCGCGCTGCGGGAGCGGGGGCTCGTGCCGGTCGAATCCGCTGATGACGACCCTGCCGCGGTGGCCCAGGGGTACGGCGGGCCCGACATGACGTGGAGCCGGTTCGCCGAGGCCTGCTACGCGATCGCGCGAGGCGTGCCGTGGTTCGCGTCCAACACCGACCTGACCATTCCGAGCGGCCGCGGCATCGCGCCGGGGAACGGCGCGGCGGTCGAGGTCGTCCGGATCGCGACGGGTGCCGAGCCGCAGGTCGCCGGCAAGCCGTTGCCCCCCATGCACCGCGAGACCGTGCTGCGGACCGGGGCCGAGACCCCGCTCGTCGTCGGGGACCGGCTCGACACGGACATCGAGGGAGCGTTCAACGGCGGGGTGGACTCGCTGCTCGTGCTGACCGGAGTGACCGACGGGGCGCAGCTGCTGGCCGCGCCGCCGCAGCACCGGCCGACGTATGTGGACCGCGATCTGCGCGGGCTGCTGCGCGGGCAGCCGGATGTCGAGGTTGCCGGTGGCGAGGTGCGGTGCGGGGGGTGGACCGCCTCGGCCGGGAAAGGGGCGCTGGAGCTGGCCGGTGACGGGGATCCGATCGATGGGCTGCGCGCTCTGTGCGGGGTCGCCTGGGCGGCGGGCGGTGACGGTGTGTGTGAGCTGGACTCCGTGAAGGTTCTGAAGCGATTGGGCGAGGCCGGGCTTTAGCTCTCTGCCCGTGGCCGGCGAGGCGCCGAGGTAGGGGGTGCGGCGGTCGACGTGCGGGTGCCGGTCGCGTCGTGGCTGGGCGCGCAGTTCCCCGCGCCCCTGAGGGCGTGCGCTGCGCGCAGCCACCCCCGGCAGCCTCCCTGGGTGGCCGAAAGGGAAGATAGGCTACCCTAACCTGGTGTTGGTCGAGAGTCCCCCAGAAGCCGGCGCGGAGACCGCTCCCGCGCCCCCCGGCCGTCGTACGGCGATACGTACCGCCGTGCTGCTCGCGTCGGTCCTCGTGCTGGTGGTCGTCGTGCTGGCGAGCATCGCCGTAGGAGCCAAATCGCTCACGCTCGACCAGGTCTGGCACGGGCTGTTCCACGACACCAACACCTACGCGGACGTGGTCGTCGGGGAGCGGATCTCGCGCACCGTGCTCGGGCTGCTCGCCGGGCTCGCGCTGGGGCTCTCCGGCGCCGTGCTCCAGGCCCTCACCCGCAACCCGCTGGCCGACCCCGGCATCCTCGGCATCAACATGGGGGCGTCCGCCGCCGTCGTCACCGCCATCAGCTTCTTCGGCGTGACCTCGCTCAGCGGATACGTGTGGTTCGCCTTCGCGGGCGCCGCCGCCGTGGGAGTCCTCGTGTACGTGCTCGGGGGGACCAGGAACGCCACGCCCGTACGCCTCGCGCTCGCCGGTACGGCGGTCGCCGCCGCGCTCTCCGGCTACATCTACGCCGTGATGATCACCGACGACGTCGCGCTCAACCGGATGCGGTTCTGGCAGGTCGGCTCGCTGGCCACCGCCACCATGCACACGGTCCAGCAGGTGTGGCCGTTCATCGCGGTCGGGGCGCTGCTCGCGCTCGGCCTCGCACGGCCGCTGAACGCCATGGCCATGGGCGACGACACCGCACGCGCGCTCGGCGCCCACCTCGGGCGGACCCGCGCGCTCGGCATGCTCTCCGCCACCCTGCTGTGCGGCGCGGCCACCGCGGCCTGCGGGCCCATCGCCTTCGTCGGCCTGATGGTGCCCCACATGGTGCGCTCCTTCACCGGGCCCGACCAGCGCTGGCTGCTGCCGTACTCGGCGGTGCTGTCGCCGGTGCTGCTGCTCGGCGCCGACGTGCTCGGCCGGATCGTGGCCCGGCCCTCCGAACTCCAGGTCGGCATCGTCACCGCCGTCATCGGCGCACCCGTCTTCATCGTTCTCGTACGACGCCGGAGGATGGCCCAGCTGTGAAGACCGCTGTGAAGACCACCAAGGCGGTCCGCACTCCGGGCGGCCTCTCCGTGCGGCTCGACCCGCGCACCGTCGTCGTCGTGGCCGTCCTCGTCGTCGCCGTGCTGGCCGCGGGCGTCGTGCTCATCGGCACCGGCGACTTCCCGATCCCCGCCATGGACGTGCTGCGCACCCTGGCCGGCCACGGGAACGCCGGGCAGGAGTTCATCATCAACGACCTGCGGCTGCCGCGGGTCCTCGTCGGGCTGCTGGTCGGCGGCGCGCTCGGCCTGTCCGGCGCGCTGTTCCAGTCCATCTCCCGCAACCCGCTGGGCAGCCCGGACGTGCTCGGGCTCGGACAGGGCGCCACCGCCGGTGCCCTCGTGATGATCGTGATCTTCGGCGGCAGCGCGGCCCAGGTCGCCCTCGGCGCGCTCGTCGGCGGGCTCGTCACCGGCGTCGCCATCTACGTACTCGCCTGGAAGCGGGGCGTGCACGGCTACCGGCTCGTGCTGGTCGGCATCGGCGTCTCCGCCTTCGTGACCGCCATCAACGGCTATCTGCTCACCAAGGCCGACTTCGTCGACGCCGCCCGCGCCACCGTCTGGATGACCGGGTCGCTCAACGGACGCGACTGGACCCAGGTGTGGCCGCTGCTCCTCATGTTCGTCGTCATCGCGCCGCTCGTCGCCTGGTACGGGCGGCCGCTGCGGATGCTGGAGATGGGCGACGACGCGGCCGGCGCCCTCGGTGTGCCCGTCGAGCGGACCCGGCTGCTGCTGCTCGCCGCCTCCGTGGTGCTGACCGCGGCCGCCACCGCCGCCGCGGGCCCGGTGACCTTCGTGGCGCTCACCGCCCCGCAGATCGCCCGCCGCCTGACCAAGTCTCCGGGGCCGAACCTGCTGGCCTCCACCGTCCTCGGCGCCACCCTGCTGATCGTCGCCGACCTGGCGTCGCAGCGCGCGTTCGGCGCCGACAAACTGCCCGTGGGCGTCGTCACGGGCGTCGTCGGCGGCGTCTATCTGCTGTGGCTGCTCGTCACCGAGCGCAAGGCGGGGCGGATATGAGCCGCCGCACGCCCGACACGAGCCTTCGTACGAGCCAAAGGAGCACCGCCGTGAACAGGCTGATAGCCGACGACGTGACCCTCGGATACGACCAGCGCGTCATCGCCGAGAAGCTGTCCGTCGAGATCCCCGACCAGTCCTTCACGGTGATCGTCGGCCCGAACGCCTGCGGCAAATCCACGCTCCTGCGCGCCCTGTCCCGCATGCTCAAGCCCAGCACGGGCCGGGTGCTCCTCGACGGCAGCGTCATCCAGTCGATGCCCGCGAAGAAGGTCGCCAAGACGCTCGGTCTGCTCCCGCAGTCCTCCGTCGCGCCCGACGGCATCACCGTCGCCGACCTCGTCGCCCGCGGCCGTTACCCGCACCAGGGTCTGCTGCGCCAGTGGTCGCCCGAGGACGAGAAGGTCGTCAACGAGTCGATGGAGTCCACCGGCGTCGCCGAGCTCGCCGACCGGTACGTCGACGAGCTCTCCGGCGGTCAGCGCCAGCGCGTGTGGATCGCCATGGCGCTCGCCCAGCAGACCCCGCTGCTGCTGCTCGACGAACCGACCACGTTCCTCGACATCCAGCACCAGATCGACGTCCTCGACCTCTGCGCCGACCTGCACGAGGAGCAGGGGCGCACGCTCGTCGCCGTGCTGCACGACCTCAACCACGCCGCCCGGTACGCGACGCACCTGATAGCGCTGCGCGACGGCCAGGTGATCGCCGAGGGCGCGCCGAAGGACATCGTCACCGCCGATCTCGTCGAGCGGCTCTTCGGGATGAAGTGCCAGGTCATCGACGACCCGGAGACCGGCACCCCACTGGTGGTACCTGCCGCGCGGAAGGCCCGCGGGAAGCGGGCGGAGGAGGCCGCCCCGCCGGAGGTCGCTAAAGCAGCGTCCTGAGGCGCAGCAGGTCGCGGAACGACGCCTCCAGCTTCACGCGGCCGGAGGCCCACGCCTTCGCGAAGTTCAACCGCCCGTCCACCATCGCCACCAGGTCGTCGCCCGTCATCGCCAGACGGATCTGCGCCTTCTCGGCGGGTGTCCCCGGGCGGGTGTCAAGGACCGTGATCCGACCGCCTTCGAGGCGGCCGGAGAACGTCGTGTCCAGGTCTCTGATGTGGCAGCTCAGCGAGCGGTCCAGGGCGACCGCGGCACGTACGTCGCCGTCCGCGCCCGCCATGGAGTCCGAGAGCCTGCCGAGTGCCTCCCGGCACTCCAGAATCGTCGCCATCGTGATCGACGGTACACCGGCGCGACGAGGTAGCGTCTGGGCATGAGCGAGACTCCCGCCGCCGAGGCCCCGGTTCCGGCGGAACCGTCGTACGACCCCGCGGCACCCGCCCCCCTCGGCATCGAGCGCACCGTCACCGGCAACGCCGAGGTGGACGCGCAGCTGGAGCGTCTTGCCGATGTGGACCACCTCGCGGCAGACGGACACGTCGAGGTGTACGAGGATGTACACCAGGGGCTGCGATCGGCGCTGACGGCGCTGGACGCGCGGCCCCAGCCCACGTCCCCGTATGAGTACAGGAGCTGAACCGACCGTGGCAGGTGTGGCACGTCGCCGCCTCGACGCCGAACTCGTCCGCCGCAAACTGGCCCGCTCGCGCGAGCACGCCAGCCAGCTGATCGCCGCGGGCCGGGTCAGCGTCGGCAAGACCGTCGCGACCAAGCCCGCGACCCAGGTGGAGACCGCCGCGGCCATCGTCGTGCAGCAGGACGACGGCGATCCCGAGTACGTCTCGCGCGGCGGGCACAAGCTGGCGGGAGCCCTGGCGGCGTTCCTTCCGCAGGGGCTCGTGGTAGAGGGCCGGCGGGCCCTGGACGCCGGGGCCTCCACCGGTGGCTTCACCGATGTGCTGCTGCGCTCCGGCGTCGCGCACGTGGTCGCCGTCGACGTCGGGTACGGGCAACTCGCCTGGTCGCTGCAGAGCGATGAACGCGTCACCGTCAAGGACCGTACGAACGTACGCGAACTGACGCTGGAGGCGATCGACGAGGTGCCGGTGGACGTGGTGGTCGGAGACCTGTCCTTCATCCCGCTCGGCCTGGTGCTGCCCGCGCTGGTGCGGTGCGCGGCGCCCGACGCCGATCTGGTGCTGATGGTGAAGCCGCAGTTCGAGGTGGGCAAGGAGCGCCTCGGCAGCGGCGGTGTCGTGCGCAGTTCCGAGCTGCGGGCCGAGGCCGTGCGCGGAGTCGCCGCGCAGGCGTATCGGCTCGGCCTCGGCGTGCGGGGCGTGACCGCGAGCCCGCTGCCCGGGCCGTCGGGGAACGTCGAATACTTTCTGTGGCTGCGTGCCGGGGCGCCCGAACTGGACCCGGCCGACGTCGACCGTGCAGTGGCGGAGGGGCCGCGTTGACCCAGACCCGAGATCGTACTGTCTTCCTGCTCGCGCACACCGGACGGCCCGCGGCCATCCGCAGCGCCGAACTCGTCGTCGAGGGCCTGCTGAGGAGCGGCCTCGGAGTACGGGTCCTCGAGTCGGAGGCATCCGATCTGCCGCTGCCGGACTCCGTCCAACTGGTGAAGGAGGCGACCCCGGCCTGCCTGGACGGATGCGAGCTGCTCATCGTGCTCGGCGGGGACGGGACGCTGCTGCGCGGCGCCGAGTTCGCCCGCGCCTCCGGGGTGCCGATGCTCGGCGTGAACCTGGGGCGCGTGGGATTCCTTGCGGAGGCCGAGCGCGACGACCTCGACAAGGTCGTCGACCGGGTCGTCACCAAGGAGTACGAGGTCGAGGAGCGCATGACGATCGACGTCGTCGTGCACCGCAACGGCGACATCGTGCACGAGGACTGGGCGCTCAACGAGGCCGCCGTGCAGAAGACCGAGCCCGAGCGGATGCTGGAGGTCGTCCTGGAGATCGACGGGCGGCCCGTCACCGGCTTCGGGTGCGACGGGATCGTGTGCGCCACGCCCACCGGGTCGACCGCCTACGCCTTCTCGGCGGGCGGACCCGTGGTGTGGCCCGAGGTCGAGGCGCTGCTGATGGTGCCGATCAGCGCGCACGCGCTGTTCGCCAAGCCGCTGGTCACGTCGCCGGATTCGGTCCTGGCCGTCGAGGTGCAGCCGCACACCCCGCACGGGGTGCTGTGGTGCGACGGGCGGCGGACCGTCGAACTGCCCGCGGGCGCGCGCGTGGAGGTGCGGCGCGGGGCGGTCCCGGTGCGGCTCGCCCGACTGCACCACGCCGTCTTCACGGACCGGCTCGTGGCCAAGTTCGCACTGCCGGTCGCTGGTTGGCGCGGGGCGCCGCACTAGCGCGACCGTCCGTATCGGCCGGCCCCTTCGTTCTGGGGCGCCCTGTTGTCAGTGGGGCTGCCTAGCATGGTCGTCATGGCAGATACGCAGGTGGGGGCGGCCGGGCGGGTGCTGCTCGGGATACTGGACTCCGCCTCGGAGACGACCGGTACGAGCGGCACCGCACTCGGCGCTGTGCGGGGGACGCGGCCCGCGCGCTCGGTGGCGGCGAAGGTGGCCGCCGCCGGGGGAGTGGACGCGGAAGCGGGCGCTTTCCTACGGGAGTTGACCGAGCGTCATCTCGGGGGTGATCTCGACCGCTGGCGTGCTCTGTACGACGTGCTCGGCGGTTACCGGGGCACGCTGCCCGAGCTGCTCGCCGACGGGCCGCTGCCGCCCGCCGTGGCGGACGGTGCGCTGCGGCCACCCGCGCCCCGGAGCGCGCACGCCACGCTCGGACTGCTTCTCGAACACGCCGAGCCGCGGGACGCGGCGGCCGTGCTGGCCGCCCTGCCCGAGCGGGCCACGGCAGACCTGCTCTCCGGAGGCGCGCTGCCCGCGCCCGCCCTCGTCGGCGCCGTCGTCGACCACGGCGACAGCCGCTGCCGCGCCGCCCTCGCCCGCCATGCCCGCCTCGACCCACGGGTGCTGGCCCGGCTGGTCGCGGTCGGGGACGCGCAGGTCGCCGCCGCCGTCTACCGCACCCCGCGGGCCACCGCCTCCCTGCGCCGCACCATCGCGCACCGCTTCGACACCACCCCGCTGGACGCCACGCTCCGCGCCGAGCTGACGGCGGCGCGCGGCGCGGTCACGCGTGCCTGGCTCGCGCCGCTGCTCGGCTCCGGCGACCCGCAGCTCGTCGCCGCCGCGCTGCGCCGGGGCGTGCGCCAGGTCGCTCAGCAGTACGCCCTGGTGCGGGTCTGGGAGCGGAGCGGCCCGGACGCGGTGCGCGCGCTGCTCGACGACCCCGGCGTCGCCGGAATGCTGGGCAAGCCCGTCGTCGACGCGGTCACCGAGGCCCTCGCGGACGCGGGCGGCGACGGCCCGCGCACCTTGCGCGCACAGGGCGAGCCCTACGAGGATCCGGCGCGGCTGCCCGCGCTGCTGGCCACGGCCCGTGGCACCAGCACCCTGCGCGACCTGCTGTCCGAGCCGTACGCCCAGGACATCGACGCCCTCGCCCGGGCGCACGCCGAGAGCCCGTTCATGCCCACGGCCTGCGAGGAGCTGGCCCGGCACGAGGCGGCGAGCGACGCGCAGCGCACGGCGTTCCGGCTGAGCGTGCTCAACGAGCCCTGGCGGGCCGGCGGCCGTCGCGCCGGGAACACCACCCCGCCCGCGCGGCGCCTCGCCGAGGAACAGCTCGACGACAGCGCCGTCCGCTGGGCCGAGGGCATGGCCGGTGCCGGACTGCTCGACCCGACGGACCTGATCCGCGTCGCGCGGCCCGCCACGCACGCACTGGACGCGCTCGCCCGCCTCGCCGAGCGCGGCCTTCTGGACGGGGCGACCGTCGCCGAACTGCGCGCCCTGACCGGGACCCACCTCCGGGAGCGGGCGGAGGGCTGGGCGGCGTTCGACTCCCTGCTCACCGAACACCGCGGAGACCTCGCCGAGTTGATCGCTCGCGCGGGCAAGACGGAGGTGAGCGCGCCTCAGGAAGTGCAGCGGCCGTCCGTGGTTCCGGCGCCGCGCGCCCCGCTGAACCACCGCGACCGGTCCGTCGCCCTGGCGGCGCTCGACCTGCTGTACTCCGTCGCCCCCGCCGGCGCGCCGTACCCCGAAGACCCCGATGTGCTCAGCGCGTTGGCCGCGTACGACTGGGGCGACGCTCCCGGGCTCGCCACTCCGCGCTGGTTCGTCGAGGCCTGTGCGCCGCACGGGATCCCGGTGTCCGAGGACGGGGCCGCCTACCGGACGCCTGGCCTCGCGGAGGTGTGCGCGGAGCTGCCGCAGACCTACGGATCCGGGGCGCAGGTCTTCGAACATGCCTATGCGCAAGGCGTGTTGAGTGCCGAAGCGCTGCTCGCCCTGCTGCCCGCGCACCGGCTCCTTCTGCTGCCCCACGACTGGCGGCGGCTCGCGTTCGCCCACGCCTGGCGGGCCGCGCTCGCCCGGCGGCTGCGGACCGGGCCGGGCACGGACCCCGACGCGTGGCTCGCCCTGGCCGCGCTCGCCTCCGGCGCCAACGCGGAGGGGCCGACCTGGGAGGAGCTGCTGAGCCGTGCTCCTGCTCGGGGCGCCACGTCCGAGCCCGTGGAGCGGCCCGGGCCGAGCACCCCCGACGAGGCGATCAAGCTCCTGGAGCGGGGCGACCACCTGTGGGCATGGCCGATCGGCACCCTGCTGAGTCTGGCCGACGCCGAGGCCGTGGACGCCGTGCTGCCCCGGCTCGGACCCGACGGGCCCTGGCGCCTCGCCGCCCATCTCCTGCGCCACGACCGCACGCCTCGGCCGCTCCTCGACCGGCTGCTCGCCACCCGCGACCCGGACGCGCTGCGCGTCCTCGCCGCGCAGTCCCGCTGGCTCGACGGCGACTCGCTGGAGCGACTTGTCGACCTGGACGACCCCGATGTCGACCTTGCCCTGCTGCGGCACTGGAACCCCCGGTCCACCGTGCTGCGGATCGTGCACCGCTCCCGTCCGCGCCTGGCGGCCCGCGTGCTGGCCGCGTGGCGCGCCGACGGCGGTGACCGGCCGGCCGGGGGCCTGGCGTGGCTGGACTCCGCCGCGCCCGACCTCGTCGAGGAGATCCTCGTCGGGGAAGGGGCACGCCTGGGCCTCGGCCATCAACTCCTCGGCTGTCTGCGGCTGCTGGAGCACGGCGGCGCCGACCGGCTCGCCCGGCTCGCAGGCCGGGAGCTGCTGGCCCGCACCGCCACCACCGTCTGCGCGAAGGCCCTCGCGTCCAGCGACCCCGCCGCGGTCATCCGGGCCCGCCTCGACCGTGAGCTCGCGCCGGACAAGCTCGTCGGGAAGCTGCGGCGGGCCCGGCACGCCGCACAGGCACGCGACGTGGTCGAGACACTGCCGCCGGGGCAGGCCGTCGACTGGGCGGCCCTCGAAGCGGCCCACGCCGCCGAGCCGATCCCGTACTGGGCCGACCTGGTCGGGTCGGCCGGAGTCCCCGAGGACGTACAGCTGCGGCACGCGGCGCTCCTCGCGGAGCCCGGGCCGCACGGCCTGCCCACGGGGGCGCGGCTCACCCGGGAGCGGGCCCGGCACGGGCTGGGCGGTCTCTTCACGGCCCCGCCCGCCACCCAATTGGACGGACTGCTCGACGCGGGTCTGCTGACCGGCACCGACCTCCTGCATCTGGCGGCACCGGCCGGCCGCCTCCTCGCCTACCTGAGCGGCACGGCCCGCCGCACGGACGCACCGGCCGGGGCCGCCGCCGCCCGCGCCGAACTCGCCACGCTGGTGCGCGCCCGGCTCGGCACGGACCGGACGGCATGGACGCGCGTCGCCGAGCGGCTGACCGGGCGCGATCCGCGGGCGGAGGCGATGTGCACGGTGGCCGGGCTGCTCGACGGGGGAGGCGCCTAGGGGGTCCAGGGGCGTAGCGCTGCGCGGCGGCCGGCTACCCCTGGACCACCGCGATCGCCCGCCCCCGCATCCCCACCTGCACCGGCACCCCCGTGGAGGTCGCCGTCAGTGCCACCGTGCCGAGCGCGATCGACGCCGCCACCGCCCACGGGACGTACGGCAGTGGTGAGCCGAAGGCCGTGTTCAGGATCGGGGCCAGCGTCGCCAGGGCGATCACGGTGCCGATGAGCAGTGCCGTGCCCGCCACCACCACGGCCTCCCAGAACGCCATCGCCCGGATCTGACGGCGCTGCGAGCCGACCACCCGGAGCAGGGCCAGGTCACGGCGGCGCTCCAGCGAGATCATGACGAGCGTGTTGGCGGAGGCGATGGCGGCGAAGCCCGCGTACAGGCCCGTTCCGAGGTAGTCCAGCCATACGTCGCCGGGGCTGCCCGCCGACCCCGTCACGTGCTGCGCCGTGGTGCGCAGTGCGATCTTCGTGAGGCCGAAGCCGACGACGAGGACGAGGGGCAGCACCGCGGCGGCGAAGCGGCGCGGCTGCGAGCGGACGTTGCGGGTCGCGAGCCGTGCGCCCGGACCCAGAAGGCCGAGCGGCACCGAGACCAGGGCCGCCGCAGGCCCGACCAGCCGCGGCCCGAGCAGACCGGCCCCCGCGCAGAACAGCAGTAGGACCAGGAAGGCCCCGGAGTTCGCCTCGTCCGGCGCCTGACGCGACAGCAGGACGGCGAGGAAGGACGCGCCCGCGATCGCCAGCACCCCCAGCGGCGCGCGCAGCACCCCGAGGCGGCGCCGGCCCGCGGCCGCCTCCGCGAGGGCGCGCGCCGGGCGCAGCAGCGAGAAGCGGACCGAGGTGAGGAGCGCGGCCAGGGCGGAGGTCACCACCGCCACCCCGAGACAGACCGGCAGCGCGAGCCAGGAGAAGCGGCAGGGGACCGACGCCGGGATCAGACCGTGGTCGGTCATGCCCCGGAACCAGAAGGGGGCCAGCAGAGCGCCGCCCAGCGCGCAGCCGATCAGGGCTGCGGGAACCGAGGCCGTGAGCGCCTGGAGCACGACCGCGCGGCGCACCTGGCGGGGCCGGGCACCGATCGCGCGCACCAGGGCCAGCTCGCGATGCTGCTGCGCGACGGCGGTCCCCATCGTGGCGACGACCACGAAGATCGACATATAGACCGACCCGATCAGCAGCACCGCCGCGATGTCGCCGACTCCGTTTGTCGTGAGGGTGTGACGGGCCGATGGAGATATGTCGCCGGAACTCGTCGCCGTGAGAACCGTCGTCGAGGCGCTCACCACCGTCGCGGCGAACAACGCCACCACGGCCGTCCCCGCGAACGCCGCCGGATGGGCTCTGAGGGCCGCCCGTGCCAGTCCCGTACTCATAGGGCCAGCGTGCGCGGTCGGAGCCGGGCAGGGCCATGGTGCGGCCCCGCCGGACGGTACGGGGGACAGCCCCACCGACAGCCCCTTGACCGCCTCGCCGACAGGCCGCTCCCGGGGCACACGCACGGGTGACAGGGGCCTCGCACCACCTGCTGGTTCGGGGCCGGGGGCCGGGGCCCGTCGCACAGGTGGCCCCCGACCTCGTAAGGTCGTGTCCGTGTTGGAGGAGATGCGGATACGGTCGCTCGGAGTCATCGACGACGCGGTGGTCGAGCTGTCACCCGGTTTCACGGCGGTGACCGGCGAGACCGGCGCGGGCAAGACCATGGTCGTCACGAGCCTCGGGCTGTTGCTGGGCGGGCGGGCCGACCCCGCGCTCGTACGGATCGGCGCGAAGCACGCGGTGGTCGAGGGGAGCGTCACGGTGCCCGCCGGCTCCGGCGCGGCCGCACGGGCCGAGGAGGCCGGGGCCGAGCTGGAGGACGGTGTGCTGCTCGTCAGCCGTACCGTTTCCGCCGTGGGGCGCTCGCGGGCCCATCTGGGCGGCCGGTCGGTGCCGGTCGGCGTGCTCGCCGAACTCGCCGACGAACTCGTCGCCGTGCACGGCCAGACCGACCAGCAGGGGCTGCTCAAGCAGGGGCGGCAGCGGCAGGCGCTCGACCGGTACGCCGGGGACGCCGTGGCCAAGCCGCTCGCGAAGTACGCGGGCGTGTACAAGCGGCTGAGGGCCGTCGGCGGCGAGCTGGAAGAGATCACCACGCGCGCCCGCGAGCGGGCGCAGGAGGCCGATCTGCTGCGGTTCGGGCTCGACGAGATCGCCGCCGTGGAACCCCGCGCCGGGGAGGACGTCGAGCTGGCCGAGGAGGCCTCGCGGCTCGGCCACGCCGAAGCACTGGCGTCCGCCGCCGCGGTCGCCCACGGCGCGCTCGCCGGGAACCCGGAGGATCCGGAGGGCGTGGACGCGCAGACGCTGGTCGGCGGCGCCCACCGGGCCCTGGAAGCGGTCCGCTCGCACGACTCCGCCCTCGGTACGCTCGCCGAGCGGATCGGCGAGGTGCAGATCCTGCTCACCGACGTCGCCGCCGAACTCGCCGGATACGCGGACGACTTGGACGCCGACCCGCTCCGGCTCTCGGCCGTCGAGGAGCGCCGCGCCGCGCTGACCGCGCTCACCCGCAAGTACGGCGAGGACGGTGGCGGCGCGGCGGCCGTACTGGCCTGGGCCGAGCAGAGCTCCGCGCGCCTGCTCGAACTCGACGGCGACGACGAGCGGATCGACGAACTGACGGCGGAGCGCGACGCGCTGCGCGGCGAACTCGGACAGTACGCCCAGGAGTTGACGCACGCCCGGGTGGAGGCGGCCGCGCGGTTCGCCGCCGCCGTCACCGAGGAGCTGGCCTCGCTCGCCATGCCGCACGCCCGGATCTCCTTCGACATCCGGCAGACCGAGACCGACGCCGGTGACGGCGTGGAGGTCGACGGACGGACCGTGACGTGCGGGCCGAGCGGCGCCGACGAGGTGGAGCTGCTGCTCGCGCCGCACCCCGGCGCCCCGCCGCGGCCCATCGCCAAGGGCGCGTCCGGTGGTGAACTCTCCCGCGTGATGCTCGCGGTCGAGGTCGTCTTCGCCGGCACCGACCCCGTGCCCACCTATCTCTTCGACGAGGTCGACGCCGGTGTCGGCGGCAAGGCCGCCGTCGAGATCGGCCGGCGCCTCGCCAAGCTCGCCAAGTCGGCGCAGGTCGTGGTCGTCACGCACCTGCCGCAGGTCGCGGCGTTCGCCGACCGGCAGTTGCTGGTCGAGAAGACGAACGACGGGTCGGTCACCCGGTCCGGCGTCACCGTGCTCGAAGGGGAGGACCGCGTACGGGAGTTGTCGCGGATGCTCGCCGGGCAGGAGGACTCCGAGACGGCGCGGGCGCATGCCGAGGAGTTGTTGGCGGCGGCGCGAGCCGATGCGTGAGCGCCGTCCGGCGGCTGACGGTTGAGTGTGGCTGGGCGCGCAGTTCCCCGCGCCCCTGAGATGCGCACTTCGTGCGGCATCTCATCGGGGAGGCTGCGCGACCAGCCACGACGAAAGCCGCACCTATGTGTACAAGGGACTCACCCATGTGAGTGGTCCGGTGTGCCGTGTTGCCCGGCTTCGTGCGGTGAGAGACGGTGAGCGGTGCCGGAACGCCCGTACGGACTGGCATCCTTGGCACCTCGAACACAAGCATCCCCCGCACCCCCCGTACCTATCGACCAGGAGCCCGGTCACGTGAGTCACGTGAGCAGCCACGCAGCGCACGGACAGACGCCGCTGCGCACCGTGCAAGTGCTGGGCGGCGGCAGCGCGGGCAGCAGTGCCCATGTCCGTTCCCTGACGGCCGGGTTGGTGGCCCGCGGGGTGCGCGTCACGGTCTGCGCGCCGTCCGAGGCCGAGCGCGCGTACGGGTTCAGCGACGTCGGCGCCCACCATCTGCCGGTGCCGCGCAGCAGCGACCCGGCGTCCGTCGCCGCGCTCCGCGTGGCCTGCGCCGACGCCGACCTGGTGCACGCCCACGGACTGCACGCAGCGCTGCGCGCCTCCCTCGCGCTCAGCGGCCGCCGCATCCCGCTCGTCGTCACCTGGCACACCCGGTCCTACGCCGAAGGGGCCCGCGCCCATCTGCTGCGGATGCTGGAGCGGCGCGTCGCCAAGGCCGCGTCGGTGGTGCTCGGCACCTCGTCCGACCTGGTCGACCGGGCCCGCAGCCGCGGCGCCCGGGACGCCCGCCTCGCCGCGGTCTCCTTCCCGCCGCCGCGCCGCCCCGAACCGTCCCAGGAGGACGACGCCGAGCGCGCCCGCCACAAGACACGGGCCGAACTGGGCGCCGTGGGGCGCCCGTTGCTGATGTCGGTCGGCACCCTGGAGCGGCACCGCGGCTACGAGGTGCTGCTCGACGCCGCCCACGCCTGGCTCGGCCTGGACCCGGCGCCGCTGCTCGTCATCGCGGGGGAGGGGCCGCAGCGGGGTGTCCTCCAGCGGCGGATCGAGAGCGAGGGCCTGCCGGTACGCCTCGTCGGCCGCCGGGACGACGTCGCCGATCTGTTGCAGGCCGCCGACATCGCCGTACTGCCCAGCAGCTGGGAATCGCGCTCACTGCTCGCCCAGGAGGCCCTGCACGCACGCGTACCTCTCGTCGCCACGGACGTCGGCGGCATCCCCGAACTCGTCGGGGACGCGGCCGAATTGGTGCCCTACGGGGACGCGCCCGCCCTCGCCCGCGCGATCGAACGACTGCTCACCGACCCGGAGCGGTGCGGCGAACTCCGCGAGGCGGGCACCGCACAGGCGTCCTCCTGGCCGAGCGAGGACGCGACGGTCACTCAAGTCCTGAGCGTGTACGACGAGTTGACGGGGACCTTTTAAGGGGCCCTCCAAAAGGTCCGCCACCTAGGGCCTGTCTCCCAGATCCCTCCTGCCCTGCGACGCCTGGCACGCGCTCTCGCCGCACCGGGCACACGCCCAAGTACGTCCAGTACGAGGCCGTGCGCCCGGCGCACCGAGAGCACGCACCAGACGCCGCAGGGCCCGCCCTTCGGGCGGACGGAGGGATCTGGGAGACAGGCCCTAGCCCACGTGCCGCCGCGCCCGCAGCGCGAGGCTCAGCGCCAGGACCGTCTGCGGGTCGTCGAGGTCCGTCCCCAGCAACTCCCCTATGCGGGCGAGGCGGTTGTACAGCGTTTGCCGGTTCAGGTGCAGTTCCCGGGCCGTCTCCGCCTTGCGGCCCGCGTGGGCCAGGTAGGTCTGGAGCGTGGGCAGCAGGGGCGGCTTGGAGCGTTTGTCGTGGTCCTGGAGCGGGCCGATCGCGCGCTCCACGAACGCCGCCAGATCAGGGTGGTCGCGCAGCCGCCACAGCAGCAGGTCGATGTCGAGGCGCCGCGCGTCGAACCAGGGGCGGTCGGTGAGGCCCTGCGCGGCCGTCGCCGTCTCCGCCGCGTGCCGCAGCCCCGCGGCGGCCGCCGCCCAGCCGCCCGCCCCGCCGACCACGACCGCCGGCGGCTGGGCCCCCGCCCGCTGCATCCCGGCCCGCTCCACGCCCGCCCGCAGCGCCGCCGCCACCCGGTCGGCGACCGCCGTGCGCTCCGACTCCGAGCGCAGGCCGAGCAGCAGCGGCACCCGCCCCTCGACGGGCCGTACGCCGAGCAGCACGGGGACGCCGACCGACGCCAGCTCCTCCGACACGGCCCGCGCGAGCACCGCCCAGCCGCCGCCCGGCGACAGGCTCAGCGCGGTGTCCGGCGTTCCCGGCATCCGCATCACCACCGGCAGCAGCGGCCCCTGCCCGGTCGGCCTGAAGCCCAGGACGCGGGCCTGCGCCGGGGCGTCCTCCGGCGTGATCCGGCCCTCCGCGAGATCGGTGAGGAAGTCGCCGCGCCCGCGCGCCGCCAGCTCCTCCTCCTGCCGCGCCTGCATCAGCACGACGGCCAGCGACCCGGCGGCCCGCTCCGCCGCGATCCGGTGCACGGGCGCAGGCGCCGACGACACGGGGAGCACGACCAGGCGGGCCCGCACCGAACCCGTCCCAGGGCCGCCGCCCGGCACGTCCACGAGCAGCGCCCCGCTCGGCGGCTCGTCCTGGTGCGTGCCGCGCATGCCCTCCCACACCTGGAGCGGATCGGTGATGTCGCCGTCGGCGCCGGCCGCGTACAGCAGCTGTCCGTCGGCGGTCTCCAGGAACACCGGGTTGCCGCTGAACTCGGCGAGGATGCGCAGGACCTGCGGCACCCCGCCACCGTCGAGCAGCGCGTTCGTGCAGCGCCGGTGGACCTCCTCGGCGCGCTGGAGCAGCGCGTAGTGGCCGTTGACGATCTCGGTGTGGATCTCCTCGGTGACCGTCACGAAGGGGACCTCGCGGTGCAGCTGCACCAGCGGCAGACCCGCCGTCCGCGCCGTCTCCACCAGCGCCGCGGGCAGCCGCGCGAACCGCTGCCCCAGCTCGATCACCAGCGCGGCGATGCCCCGCTCGGCCAGCTTGCGCACGAAGGCCCGCTGCTCGGCCGGGCGGGTGCCGAGCCCGAACCCGGTGGTCAGCAGCAGTTCGCCGCCCTTGAGCAGCGACGCGATGTTCGGCACCTCACCCGCGTGCACCCAGCGCACCGTCCGCTGCAGCCGGTCCCCGCCCGCGAGCACCTCGGGCAGCCCACTGCGCAGCCCGGGCAGCTCCAGGGCCCGCTGCACGGTGATCCCGGCGGGCGCGGGCGGAGGGGAGTACGGGGAGTACTCGGGGGAGGCGCTGTCCATGATGCGGACGGTACCGGCGCACGCGCTCCCGGAACACAGCCGCCCGGTCACGGAGACGATCAACGGCCCCGATGTCACGACAACTCGTGGCATCGGGGCCGATATTGCCGGGTGGAGTAGTCCGTGTGGCGTACGTCACGGACTGCCTTCCGGCGGGGCGAAGGGCGGCGCCGGTCAGCCCCCGTACGCCCCGGAAGCGGTCAGCCGCAGCGCCGTGTCGATCAGCGGTACGTGGCTGAAAGCCTGCGGGAAGTTGCCGACCTGGCGTTGCAGCACCGGGTCCCACTCCTCGGCCAGCAGGCCCAGGTCGTTGCGCAGGGCCAGCAGCTTCTCGAAGAGCTTGCGGGCCTCGTCGACCCGGCCGATCATCGCGAGGTCGTCCGCCATCCAGAACGAGCAGGCGAGGAAGGCGCCTTCGTCACCGGGCAGCCCGTCGACGCCCGCGTTGTCGCCGTCGGTCGGGTACCTGAGGATGAACCCGTCGGACGTCGACAGCTCCCGCTGGATCGCCTCGATGGTGCCGATGACGCGCTTGTCGTCGGGCGGCAGGAAGCCCATCTGCGGGATCAGCAGCAGCGAGGCGTCCAGCTCCCGGCTGCCGTACGACTGCGTGAAGGTGTTGCGCTCCTTGTCGTACCCCTTCTCGCACACGTCCCGGTGGATGTCGTCGCGCAGCTCGCGCCACTTCTCCAGCGGTCCGTCGGCGTCACCGGACTCGATCAGCTTGATGGTGCGGTCGACCGCCACCCACGCCATGACCTTCGAGTGCACGAAGTGCCGGCGCGGGCCGCGCACCTCCCAGATGCCCTCGTCCGGCTCGTCCCAGTGGCCCTCCAGGTACTGGATGAGCTTGAGCTGGAGCAGCGACGCGTAGTCGTTGCGGGCCAGACCCGTCATGTGCGCGAGGTGCAGGGCCTCCGTCACCTCGCCGTACACGTCGAGCTGGAGCTGGTGCGCCGCCCCGTTCCCGACCCGGACCGGCGCCGAGTTCTCATAGCCGGGCAGCCAGTCCAGCTCCGCCTCGCCGAGCTCCCGCTCGCCCGCGATGCCGTACATGATCTGCAGGTTCTCCGGGTCTCCGGCCACGGCCCGCAGCAGCCACTCGCGCCAGGCCCGCGCCTCTTCCCGGTACCCGGTGCGCAGCAGCGACGACAGGGTGATGGCCGCGTCCCGCAGCCAGGTGTACCGGTAGTCCCAGTTCCGTACGCCGCCGATCTCCTCCGGCAGCGAGGTCGTGGGCGCGGCGACGATCCCGCCGGTCGGCGCGTAGGTGAGTGCCTTGAGCGTGATGAGGGAGCGGACCACGGCCTCCCGGTAGGGCCCGTGGTACGTACAGTGCTCCACCCACTCGCGCCAGAACTGCTCCGTCGCCTCCAGCGATCCCTCGGGATCCGGCAGCGGCGGCTGGTCCTTGTGCGAGGGCTGCCACTGGATGGTGAAGGCGATGCGGTCGCCCGGGGCCACCGTGAAGTCCGAGTACGTGGTGAGGTCCTTGCCGTACGTCTCGGCGTCGGAATCCAGCCACACGGAGTCGGGCCCGGCCACCGCGACCGTCCGCCCGTCCACCTTGTGCACCCACGGCGTGATCCGGCCGTAGGAGAACCGCATGCGCAGCGCCGAACGCATCGGCACCCGCCCGCTGACCCCTTCCACGATCCGGGTCAGCTGCGGCGCGCCGTCGCGCGGCGGCATGAAGTCGGTGACGCGGACCGTGCCGCGCGGGGTCTCCCACTCCGATTCGAGGATCAGTGAGTCACCCCGGTACGTGCGCCGGGTCGCCGTCGGCGGCTCGGCGTCGGCGGCATGGGCCGGGCCCAGGCGCCAGAAGCCATGATCCTCGGTGCCGAGCAGCCCGGCGAAAATGGCATGCGAGTCGAAGCGGGGAAGGCACAGCCAGTCCACTGTGCCGTCCCGGCAGACCAGGGCGGCGGTCTGCATGTCCCCGATGAGTGCGTAATCCTCGATGCGCCCGGCCACGTGCATCTCCAGTCGAACGGCCACGTACACCCCTGCGAGGCGAAAGTGCTGCGAGGGGCATGCGCTCTGCGGTCTTCACGGTCAACTAACGATCGTCAACTACGTCAAAGAAACGGTCAACGAATCGTCTTGATACGTCGTCCTGATACGTCGTTGTCAAACGAACTGACGAGCCGGTTGTTCCGGAAGGGGGCACCGGCGATCGGATGCGATCGGACTTCGTGTTCCGGTGAACGGGCGGGAACGGGCGGGGGTGTTGCCGTTGTGGTGCCGTTTTCCTGATGTGACTCGCCAGCCGAGTGTCCGAGCAGGATACGACGCGCTCAAGTGATCCGCGTGCCGCTCACGGCAACGCGTCGGGGCTGAACGGGTGAGTGAAGGGTGATAGTGCAGTGACGGCGGTATATCGGTGCACCCTTGTGGTGGCGCGTGTGCGGAGCGTGGCCGGAAGCAGTCTCGCCGATGCGCTGATACCCTGGTAGCCCGTGAGCCGGTGGTCCTAGAACCCCCGAACCGCAGCGACGGCGCCTCCCCCCGGAAGACTTCGAACAACCGGGAGAGCACGCCGGTACGCACCCCAGACCGCGACCACGGGAGCCCCCTCTTGGCCATGACGCCCAAATCCACGACGACCAAGCACATCTTCGTCACCGGGGGTGTCGCTTCCTCCCTCGGCAAGGGCCTCACCGCCTCCAGCCTCGGGATGCTGCTCAAGGCACGGGGCCTCCGCGTCGTCATGCAGAAGCTCGACCCGTACCTGAACGTCGACCCGGGCACGATGAACCCGTTCCAGCACGGTGAGGTGTTCGTCACCAACGACGGCGCCGAGACCGACCTGGACATCGGCCACTACGAGCGCTTCCTCGACGTCGACCTCGACGGCTCGGCCAACGTCACCACCGGCCAGGTCTACTCGCAGGTCATCGCCAAGGAGCGGCGCGGCGAGTACCTCGGCGACACCGTCCAGGTCATCCCGCACATCACGAACGAGATCAAGCACCGCATCCGCCGCATGGCGACGGACGAGGTGGACGTCGTGATCACGGAGGTCGGCGGCACGGTCGGCGACATCGAGTCGCTGCCGTTCCTGGAGACCGTCCGCCAGGTCCGCCACGAGGTCGGCCGGGACAACGTGTTCGTGGTCCACATCTCGCTGCTGCCCTACATCGGCCCCTCCGGCGAGCTGAAGACCAAGCCCACCCAGCACTCGGTGGCCGCCCTGCGCAACATCGGCATCCAGCCGGACGCCATCGTGCTGCGCTGCGACCGCGAGGTCCCCACCGCCATCAAGCGCAAGATCTCGCTGATGTGCGACGTGGACGAGGACGCCGTCGTGGCCTGCCCCGACGCCCGCTCGATCTACGACATCCCGAAGGTCGTGCACACCGAGGGCCTCGACGCGTACGTCGTCCGCAAGCTGGACCTGCCGTTCCGCGACGTTGACTGGACGACCTGGGACGACCTGCTCGACCGCGTCCACAACCCCGACCACGAGATCGTCATGGCCCTGGTCGGCAAGTACATCGACCTGCCCGACGCCTACCTGTCGGTGACCGAGGCGCTGCGCGCCGGCGGTTTCGCCAACAAGGCCCGCGTCAAGATCAAGTGGGTCACCTCGGACGACTGCAAGACGCCGGCCGGCGCCAAGAAGCAGCTCGGCGACGCCGACGCGATCTGCATCCCCGGTGGCTTCGGCGACCGTGGTGTGTCCGGCAAGGTCGGCGCGATCCAGTTCGCCCGCGAGAACAAGATCCCGCTGCTCGGTCTGTGCCTGGGGCTCCAGTGCACCGTCATCGAGGCGGCCCGGAACCTGGCCGACATCCCCGACGCGAACTCGACCGAGTTCGACGCGGCGACCGCCCACCCGGTCATCTCCACCATGGCCGAGCAGCTCGACATCGTCGCCGGTGAGGGCGACATGGGCGGCACCATGCGGCTCGGCATGTACCCGGCCAAGCTCGCCGAGGGCTCCATCGTGCGCGAGGTGTACGACGGCAAGGAGTACGTCGAGGAGCGCCACCGTCACCGCTACGAGGTGAACAACGCGTACCGCGCCGAGCTCGAGAAGAAGGCCGGTCTGCAGTTCTCCGGCGTCTCCCCGGACGGCAAGCTCGTCGAGTACGTCGAGTACTCGCGCGACGTCCACCCCTACCTGGTCGCCACCCAGGCCCACCCGGAGCTGCGCTCGCGTCCGACGCGTCCGCACCCGCTGTTCGCCGGCCTGGTCAAGGCCGCCGTGGAGCGCAAGGTGAAGGCCGCCGCGGGAGCGAAGAAGGCCAAGTAAGGCCTGTCGTACCAGCGATGTACGGTTACCGGGGTACGTGCCAAATGCGGCACGTGCCCCGGTTTCTTTTGCGCACGTGGGAGGACGTTCCGGCATGACGACGATCAAGGACAGCGCCGAGCAGTGGGAGGTCCGGGCGACCGAGACCCCCTTCGTCGGGAACAAGACCTCGGTGCGCACGGACGATGTCGTCATGCCGGACGGGACCGTGGCGCGGCGCGACTACCAGGTCCACCCGGGCTCGGTGGCCGTGGTCGCCCTCGACGACCAGGGGCGGGTGCTGCTCCTGAAGCAGTACCGGCACCCCGTCGGCATGAAGCTCTGGGAGATCCCGGCCGGGCTGCTCGACGTCCCCGGCGAGAATCCGCTGCACGCGGCGCAGCGGGAGCTGTACGAGGAGGCGCACGTCAAGGCCGAGGACTGGCGGGTCCTGAGCGATGTGTACACGACGCCGGGCGGGTGCTCGGAGGCCGTACGGATCTTTCTCGCTCAGGGGTTGTCCGAGGCGGACGGCGCGCGGTTCGAGGTGGAGGACGAAGAGGCGGACATGGAGTTCGCGCGGGTGCCTCTGGCGGAGCTGGTGCGGGGGGTGCTTGCTGGTGAGCTGCACAACAACTGCCTGGTGGTGGGGGTGCTGTCGTTGAGCGCCGCGTTGGCGGGGGGCGGGGTCGAAGGGCTTCGGGCTGCCGATGCGGAGTGGCCGGCGCGGCCGTTCGAGGCGTAGGCGCCGTTGCGGGATCCGGTTGGTCGTCCGGGTGCGGCTCTCGTCGTGGCTGGTCGCGCAGTTCCCCGCGCCCCTGTCGGGTTGTCGGTCGGGTGCGGGCCGGTGGCCGCTTCTCGCGCAGTTCCCCGCGCCCCTGAGGCATGCGCTTCGCGCGGCCTCCCGATGAGATGGCGCACGAAGTGCGCATCTCAGGGGCGCGGGGAACTGCGCGATCAGCCACGACGCAAGCCGCACCCGGGGACGGAAGCGCACCGCCGGTCAGACCATGCGCTGATCCGATCGGGGGACCCGTCCGCGATGCTCGGCCGGGGTGGCGGCAACCCCTGAACTAGGCTCGGGATCGCCCCGGCCGACCCCCGGAGGGGCTGGCGTGAGACGGAGCGTGGCCCGTGACGAATCAGGCGGTCGAGGAGCCCTCGGGGCGAGCCCGTAAGCGGCGCCGCACCCGCCGGGGCCTGGACATGACGGGCCCTCAGTTCCTCGGGCGCGGACGTGAGTTGAAAGAGCTGCGGGCCGACATCGAGCGCGCGGGCCTGGACACCCTGTCGGGCCGCAAGGCACCCAGGGCCCGGGTCCTGCTCATCGCGGGCCGCCCCGGCACCGGCCGCACCGCACTCGCCGAGGAACTGCTGCGCCAGATCGCCGACCGCTACCCGGACGGCGCCCTGCGCACCCGGCTCACCGCGCCCGACGGCACCCCGGTGCCCACCGAGCGCGTCGCCCGCGATCTGCTCAACGAGCTCGACCTGCCGGCACCGCCGGGCGAGTCCGCCGACGAGCTGACGGAGCGGCTGCGCGAGGGCCTCTCCGTGCGCCGGGTCGTTCTGCTGCTCGACGACGCGGGCAGCGCCGAGCAGGTGGACGACCTGCTGCCGGAGACCCCCGACTGCCTGGTGGTGGCCGTCGCCGAGGGCCCCCTCACCGGAATTCCGGACGTCCGGCCCTGCACGATCGGCGGCCTCGACACGAAATCCGCGGTCGAGCTGCTCACCCGGCACACCGGCTCCGTGCGGATCACCTGCGACCCGCGCTCCGCCGAGTCCCTGGCCGAGGTCTGCGGATCGGAGCCCGCGGCCCTGGAGATCGCCGGCGGCTGGCTCGCCGTACGCCCCAAGGAGTCCGTCGCCGACCTGGCCAAGCAGCTGCACGCGCTGGAGGGCGACGGACCGGCCCTCGCCCGCGTGTTCCGCCACGCGTACGCGTCCCTGCCGGGGCCCGCCGCCCGGATACTGCGTTACCTGTCCCTCGCGCCCGAGGGATATGTCGACCCGCACACCGCCTCCGCGCTCGCCGGCTGCTCCGTGTCCGCCGCCCGCACCACCCTCGACGACTTCGTGACGCTCGGGCTGGTCCGCGGCGTCGCCTCCGAGCTGCCGCAGTACGAGGTGCCGGGCTGCCTGCTGCCGCTGCTGCGCGGGCTCACCGAGACCCTGGACCGGCCCGGCGAGGTGCAGCTGGCCCGCGCCCGGATGCTGGAGCGCACCGTGCGGCTGCTCACGTCCTGCCGCGCGGTCACCGAGCCGGACGGTTCACCGGCCCGCAAGAAGCTCGCGGGACTGCCCAGCGCGCTGCGGTTCGCGGATCCCGGGGCGGCCGCGGAATGGCTGCGGGTGCGCCGGCCCACCCTGCTCGCGGCGGCCCGCCTCGCCGTGGCGGACGGCGAGCTGGACACCCTGGCGCGGCGGCTGATGGCGGCCCTGACGCGTGCCCTGGTCGCGCACGGCGGGCCCGAGGACGCCGCCGCGGATCTGTACGGCATCCACCGGCTGGTCCTCGACGTCGCCGAGCGGCGCGACCTGCCGCGCGAGAAGGCCGCGGCCCTGCTCAACCTCGCCGATCTCGACGCGCGGACCGGCCGCACCCAGGAGGCCCTGGCCCGCTACCGGGCCGCGCTGGACGCCGGACGGGCGGCCGGCGACCCGTACGCGACCGGCCGCGCGATGGAATCCGTAGGCGGCACCTACCAGGAGCTGGGGGACTGGCACCGGGCCGCCGACTGGTACGGCCGCGCCCTCTCCCAGCGGCTCACCCGGGGCGAGCGGGCGGACGCCGCGCGGCTGCACGGCCGGATCGCGGCCGTGCACACCTACGCGGGGCGCTACGGCGACGCGCTGCGCGGCTGGCGCTCGGCCGTCGCCGGATACCGCAAGGAGGGCGATGTCCCCGCCCAGGCGCGGGCGTTGAGCGAACTGGCGCGCGTGCAGGAGTACGCCGGGCGCCCCGAGGACTCGCTCCACACCTGCCAGGAGGCGGTGGAGTGGGCCCGGCAGGCCAAGGACGTACGGCTGCAGGCGGCGCTCCAGGTGCGGCTCGCGGACACCCTCGAACGGCTCGGTGACCCGGCCGCGGCCAAGCTGCACCGCAGTGCCGCCGAGCGCATGCTGGGAGAGGAGCTCGCACCGGCACCTTCCAGGGACGCCGAAGGCGTGAAGGGCACTCCGGCGGTAAACCCTTCGGAACAAGCCACTAACACCTACGAAATCCGTAGTCCATCCACTGAAGATTGATGCATCGAAAGGCTAGACAGCCGGAAAACCTTCATTAGACTGGCTCCGCCGCGTCCTTCCGCGGTGTCTCCCGGTGCGCCCCTTGTGGCACTGGTATGTAGTGCGTTGCCCGAAAAATCCCCTGAGCCAAGGACCGTGATCGACGATGAAGGTCGGCATCCCCCGCGAGGTCAAGAACAACGAGTTCCGGGTGGCCATCACCCCCGCCGGTGTGCACGAGCTCGTGCGCCACGGCCACCAGGTGTTCGTCGAGCAGAACGCCGGTGTGGGTTCGTCGATCACGGACGCGGAGTACGTCGGCGCGGGTGCGCGGATCCTCCCCACCGCCGACGAGGTCTGGGCCACCGCCGACCTGCTGCTGAAGGTCAAGGAGCCGATCGCGGAGGAGTACCACCGCCTGCGCAAGGACCAGACGCTCTTCACGTACCTGCACCTCGCGGCCTCCAAGGAGTGCACCGACGCGCTCCTGGAGTCCGGCACGACCGCCATCGCGTACGAGACGGTCGAGACCGCCAACCGCGCGCTCCCGCTGCTCGCCCCGATGTCCGAGGTCGCGGGCCGCCTCGCCCCGCAGGTCGGCGCCTACCACCTGATGGCCGCCAACGGCGGCCGCGGTGTGCTGCCCGGCGGTGTCCCGGGCGTCGCGGCCGGCAAGGCCGTCGTCATCGGCGGCGGCGTCTCCGGCTGGAACGCCGCGCAGATCGCCATCGGCATGGGCTTCCACGTGACCCTGCTCGACAAGGACATCAACAAGCTCAAGGAAGCCGACAAGGTCTTCGGCACGAAGATCCAGACCGTCGTCTCCAACGCCTTCGAGCTGGAGAAGGCGTGCCTCGACGCCGACCTCGTCATCGGCGCCGTTCTGATCCCCGGCGCCAAGGCGCCGAAGCTGGTCACCAACGAGCTCGTGTCGCGTATGAAGCCCGGAAGTGTCCTTGTCGACATCGCGATCGACCAGGGCGGCTGCTTCGAGGACTCGCACCCGACCACGCACGCCGAGCCGACCTTCCCGGTCCACAACTCGGTCTTCTACTGCGTCGCCAACATGCCGGGCGCGGTGCCCAACACGTCGACGTACGCGCTGACCAACGCGACGCTGCCGTACATCGTCGAGCTCGCCAACCGCGGCTGGGCCGAGGCCCTGCGCCGCGACGCGGCCCTGGCCCTGGGCCTCAACACTCATGACGGCAAGGTCGTTTACAAGGAGGTCGCCGAGGCCCACGGCCTGGAGCACGTGGAGCTGGAGACCCTCCTGGGCTGACGCCCCGACCGATCCCCGACGGACCTCCCGGACCAGGTGAGCGTCAACGGGAGTCGTCAATCTCACGCCTACGGCCGGACCTTGCGAGGGGTCCGGCCGTACTTTTGGGGGCACGGCGGGCGCACAGGCCCGGTCAACTCGCCTTGAACGTAACCCTTTAACCGATTCGCGCCCCTGCAAAACCCGCCGAAGAACCGTCATACGCCCTTGACATGAGGGTGTTCTTCGGTCGCTGAAGTGCCGACACATCGTGCCGGGTCCGGCGGATTGTGTTGCTGCGGAGTGGTGACACGCCATAGAGTCGCAAACCGTCGGCATGGTGCCACGCTGACCTATCGATAAATTTTCCTGGTCACATCCAAGGAGGTAAGACGACTTGTGAATGAGTCGACATTTACTCCCGGAGGTGGCCGGCCAGGCGGACAAGGACCCGCGGGGCTTCAGGCTGTCGGCTCCGTCGCTGTACGTACCTTCGCCGCCCGCCAGAGTGGCCATCGGGGCACCTCATCCCAGGGCCCCCAGCAGACGCCGACGCAGACAGCACACCAGAGCATGGATGGCCATCACGTGAACGCCATGGCCGGCGACCGAAGTGGCGACACACACAGCCACTTCGCCGACTACGAGGAACTGTCCCCCGAGGGGCACTTCTACGACCCAGACGCCGAGTACGAGCCCGATCCGGAGTACGCGGCCACGCTCGCGCCCGACGCTGCCCGGCAGCGCCGCGAGCGCGTCGGCCCGACCGGGCGGCCGCTCCCGTACTTCCCGATTCCAGGACCGCTGACCGATCACGGCCCCGCGAAGATCATCGCGATGTGCAACCAGAAGGGCGGCGTCGGCAAGACCACGTCGACCATCAATCTGGGTGCGGCACTTGCCGAGTACGGCCGCCGGGTCCTGCTCGTCGACTTCGACCCGCAGGGTGCCCTGTCGGTCGGGCTCGGCGTGAACCCGATGGAACTCGACCTCACGGTCTACAACCTGCTCATGGAGCGGGGGATGTCCGCCGACGAGGTGCTGCTGAAGACGGCCGTTCCGAACATGGACCTGCTGCCCAGCAACATCGACCTGTCCGCCGCCGAAGTGCAGTTGGTCAGTGAGGTCGCGCGCGAGTCCACGCTGCAGCGTGCGCTGAAGCCGCTGATGGACGACTACGACTACATCGTGATCGACTGTCAGCCCTCGCTCGGCCTGCTGACCGTGAACGCCCTGACGGCCGCTCACAAGGTCATCGTCCCGCTGGAGTGCGAGTTCTTCGCGCTGCGCGGTGTCGCGCTGCTGACCGAGACCATCGAGAAGGTCCAGGAGCGGCTCAACCCCGAGCTCGAACTCGACGGCATCCTCGCCACGATGTACGACTCGCGGACCGTGCACAGCCGTGAGGTGCTCGCACGCGTCGTCGAGGCCTTCGACGATCACGTGTACCACACGGTCATCGGCCGGACCGTGCGCTTCCCGGAGACCACCGTCGCCGGTGAGCCGATCACCACGTACGCGTCCAACTCCGTCGGTGCCGCCGCCTATCGCCAGCTCGCCAGGGAGGTGCTCGCCCGGTGTCACGCCGAGTGAGTCTGCCGGGGGCCGACGAACTGTTCCGTACGACCGGGGGCATGGCACTGCAGGCGTCGTCACCGAGACGCACGGCGAACGGTGAGGCACGGGTGCCCGCGCCGGCGGGGGAGAGCGACGAGGCTGCCGCCGCGTCGTCCGCGTCGGAGGAGGGCGAGGGCGAGTCCGCACCGTCCGCCGAACACGCCGCCGCGGACGCGGAGTCCGACTCCGGGTCGCGCGGCCGGTCCGCCGCCCCCGCGGAGGCGGCCGAGAAGCCCGCACGGCGCTCGTCCGGCGGCGCGCAGGAAGGTTCGGCCGGCGGTGGCCGGGGCACGGGCCAGGCCCGTCGCCGCGCCCGCGCCGCGAACCGGCGGCCCAGTGGCCGTGAGCGGCACGACGAGAAGATCACCGTGTACGTCTCCGCCGAGGAACTGATGGATCTGGAGCACGCGCGTCTGGTGCTCCGCGGGGAGCACGGGCTCGCGGTGGACCGGGGCCGGATCGTGCGCGAGGCCGTCGCCGTCGTCCTGGCCGACCTGGAGTCGCGTGGCGACGCCAGCATTCTCGTACGCAGGCTGCGCGGGCGGTAGCCTCCGGCATTGTGCCTGTGAACGATTCCTCCTCCCTTTCGCCTGACCGGGGTGCGCGGCGGCGCGCCTTGGGGCGGGGGGCGCTGGCCGCGCCGGAGGAGGAGGCTGCGGAGCCGGAGACCAGCGGACCCGATGCCGTCGAGCCCGCTGAAGGCCCTGGGCCCGCCGAAGTCCCCGAGCCCGCTGAGCTCGCTGCTTCCTCTGAAGCCGCCGGGGCTCCCGAGCCCGCTGGGGCCGCCGAGCCTGCCGGGGCCGCCGAGCCCGCCGAGCCCACCAAGCCCGCCGAAGAGGTTCAGGACGACGGTCGCTTCAAGGTTCGGCTCGCCAACTTCGAGGGGCCCTTCGATCTGCTCCTGCAGCTGATCTCGAAGCACAAGCTCGACGTCACCGAGGTCGCGCTGTCCAAGGTCACCGACGAGTTCATGGCGCACATCCGCGCCATGGGGCCCGACTGGGACCTGGACCAGACGACGGAGTTCCTCGTCGTCGCCGCCACACTCCTGGATCTGAAAGCCGCCCGGCTGCTGCCCGCCGCCGAGGTCGAGGACGAGGCCGACCTCGCGCTCCTTGAGGCCCGGGACCTGCTGTTCGCCCGGCTGCTCCAGTACCGCGCGTACAAGCAGATCGCCGACATCTTCACCCGGCGCATGGACGACGAGGCACGCCGGTACCCGCGGACCGTGGGCCTGGAGCCGCACCATGCCGAGCTGCTGCCCGACGTCGTCATCAGCATCGGGGCGGAAGGATTCGCCAAGCTGGCCGTGAAGGCGATGCAGCCCAAGGCCAAGCCGCAGGTGTACATCGAGCACATCCACGCGCCGCTGGTGAGCGTGCAGGAGCAGGCGGGCGTGGTCATGGCGCGGCTGCGGGACCTGGGCGAGGCCAGTTTCCGCGATCTCGTGGCCGACACCGACGACACCCTCACCGTCGTCGCGCGGTTCCTGGCGCTCCTGGAGCTGTACCGCGAGAAGGCCGTCGCGCTGGACCAGGAGACCGCGCTGGGCGAGCTGATCGTGCGGTGGACCGGCGCGGAGAGCGGGAGCGAGCCCGTGGTGACCGACGAGTTCGACCGGGCCCCCGAGCCCGTGGGCGACGACAAGGAGAGTGCGCGATGAGCGTGGACGGCGCGAGCGACGTCGGCGGGCTCGATCTGAGGCCCGCGCTGGAGGCCGTCCTCATGGTCGTCGACGAGCCGGCCACCGAGGAGCACCTCGCGAAGATCCTCCAGCGGCCCCGGCGGGCCGTCGCCGACGCCCTGCGGGCCCTCGCCGACGAGTACACGGTGCAGGGGCGCGGCTTCGAGCTGCGGCTCGTCGCCGGCGGGTGGCGGTACTACACCCGGCCCGAGTACGCCGCAGCCGTGGAGGGCTTCGTCCTGGACGGGCAGATCGCCCGGCTGACCCAGGCCGCCCTCGAGACCCTGGCCGTGGTCGCGTACCGCCAGCCGGTCAGCCGTTCCCGGGTCTCCGCCGTGCGCGGAGTGAACTGTGACGGGGTCATGCGGACCCTGTTGCAGAGGGGTCTGGTGGAGGAGGCGGGCGCGGAACCCGAAACAGGTGCGATCCTGTACAGGACGACGAACTACTTTCTGGAGCGGATGGGCCTGCGCGGCCTGGACGAGCTGCCGGAACTCGCGCCCTTCCTCCCCGAGGCGGACGCGATCGAGGCGGACACGCTGGAAGGGGTCCCGTCGTTCGACCCGGACGCACCCGATGCGCCGGGTACCGAGCACACAGCCGACTAACGGAAATTTGATGCGAAGCAGCAGCGGCAGGAACAGCAGCGGAAACAACGGCGGGAGCCGTGGTGGCAACAGCGGCGGCCGCGGCGGGAGCAGCGGGGGCCGCGGTAACCAGCGCGGCGCCGGCAACAACCGCGATGACAAGCAGGGCGGCAGCGGCAGCGGCCGCCCGAAGAACCCGCGCCCGGAGGAGCGGCGCTACGACGTCGGCCCCGGCGGCACCCAGGAAGGCCCGAAGACGGGCCGCGGCGCCTCGGCGCGCGGCGGTGCCAAGGGCGGCCCCAAGCGCGGGCAGCAGTCCGTGCCGGGCCGCGGGCGCTGGGTCCCGGCGACCTCGCGCGAGTACGAGGCGCGGGCCGAGGAGCGCAACCGCGAGCGGTACGCGGGCAAGCCGAAGGTGAACCTCCCCAAGACCTTCCCCGGCGCCGAGCAGGAGGGCGAGCGGCTGCAGAAGGTGCTGGCCCGTGCCGGTTACGGCTCGCGCCGTGCCTGCGAGGAGCTGGTCGAGGAGGCCCGCGTCGAGGTCAACGGCGAGATCGTCCTGGAGCAGGGCCTGCGCGTCGACACGGAGAAGGACGTCATCAAGGTCGACGGCCTGACCGTGGCCACGCAGTCGTACCAGTTCTTCGTCCTGAACAAGCCGGCCGGCGTCGTCTCCACCATGGAGGACAACGAGGGCCGGCAGAACCTCGGCGACTACACGAACAACCGCGAGACGCGGCTGTTCCACGTCGGGCGGCTCGACACGGAGACCGAGGGCGTCATCCTCCTCACCAACCACGGTGAGCTGGCCCACCGCCTCACGCACCCGAAGTACGGCGTGAAGAAGGTCTACCTCGCGCACATCGTGGGTCCGATCCCGCGTGACCTGGGCAAGCAGCTCAAGGACGGCATCCAGCTGGAGGACGGGTACGCGAAGGCGGACCACTTCCGCGTCGTCGAGCAGACCGGCAAGAACTACCTGGTCGAGGTCACCCTGCACGAGGGCCGCAAGCACATCGTGCGGCGGATGCTCGCCGAGGCCGGCTTCCCGGTCGACAAGCTCGTGCGGGTCGCCTTCGGGCCGATCACGCTGGGCGACCAGAAGTCCGGCTGGCTGCGACGCCTGTCGAACACCGAGGTCGGCATGCTGATGAAGGAAGTCGACCTCTAGAGCGCTCCGTAGCTCCGCAGGCCGATCTCCCGCAAAGGGTTGTCGTGGGCGACCCCCTCCTTTAAAGTCTCATGGACCAATAAGGGAGGGGGTCGCCGCATGTCCGTGCAGGGCTACGACAAGTACGCCTACGAACCGTTCGCCGTCACCGTCGACCTGGCCGTCTTCACGCTGAGGTCCGGGCGGCTGCACATTCTGCTCGTCGAGCGCGGCCAGGAGCCGTACGCGGGGCGCTGGGCGCTGCCCGGCGGTTTCCTGGAGCCCGACGAGGCCGCGGAGGGGGCGGCGCGGCGCGAGCTCGCCGAGGAGACCGGTCTGGACGACGTCGCCGGGCTCCACCTGGAACAGCTGCGCACCTACAGCGAGCCGGGCCGAGACCCCCGGATGCGGGTCGTCTCGGTCGCTTTCGCCGCCCTGGTGCCGGACGCGCCGCAGGCGCAGGGCGGCGGCGACGCGGCGCGGGCCGCCTGGCTGCCGTACGAGGAGGGGGCCGGCGGCGCGTACGGCCCGCTCGCCTTCGACCACGACCGGATCCTCGCCGACGCCCACGACCGGATCGGCGGCAAGCTCGAGTACACCTGCCTGGCCACCGCGTTCTGCCCGCCCGAGTTCACGCTCGGCGAGCTGCGCCAGGTCTACGAGGTGGTGTGGGGGACCGAGCTCGATCCGGCGAACTTCCGCCGCAAGGTGCTCGCGACCCCCGGCTTCGTCGAGCAGATCCCCGGCGCGTCCCGGCTCACCGGAGGCCGCGGCAAGCCCGCGGCGCTGTACCGGTCCGGCGGCGCCGGATCGCTCCACCCGCCGCTGCTGCGGCCCGCGCCCGAGCCGGTGCCGGACACGAAGAAGCCCGAGACGAAGAAGGGTGTTTCCTCATGATCAAGGGTGCCGCGACCGGATCGCTGCTCGGGCTGGCGCTCGGGGACGCGCTCGGATTCCCGACCGAGTTCAACGACGTACCGTCGATCTTGGCGAAGTGCGGGCCGTGGCGGGAGATGGAGCTGCCCGGGCCCGTCGCCTGGATCACCGACGACACGCAGATGACGCTCGCCGTGGCGCGGGCCGGGGTTCCCGAGTCCCCGGAGCGGTACGCCGACGCGCTGCGCCGCGAGTTCATCGCCTGGAACCGGTCGCCCGAGAACAACCGCGCGCCCGGCAACACCTGCCTGCGGGCCTGCGACCTCCTGGAGGACCCGCGGCGCGACTGGCGCGACGCCAGCCAGATCCACTCCAAGGGCTGCGGCGCCAACATGCGGGTCGCGCCGCTCGGTCTCGTACCGGGCCTCGACCACGAACAGCGTGCCGGGGCCGCCCAGTTGCAGGCCGCGCTCACGCACGGGCATCCGACCGGGCTCGCCGCGAGCGATCTGACCGCGCGGGCCGTGCACCTCCTCGCGCAGGGCACCGAGCCCACCGGCCTTGTCGGCCGGCTGCGGTCGTACGCGCTCGAGAACCGCACCCGGTACCACGAGCGCTGGCTCGGCGATCTGTGGCGGCGCGCGCAGGACGCGGGTCCCGAGGAGTTCATCGCGCGCGGCTGGGACGAGTGCCTGGGGGTCCTGGAGCGGCTGGAGGCCGCCCTGCGCGACGCCAATCCGGAGGTGGATCCCTGCCTCGCCACCGGCGCGGGATGGATCGCCGAGGAGGCGCTCGCCACCGGGCTGCTGTGCTTCCTGCTGTTCGTCGACGAGCCCGCGCTCGTGCTGCGCCGGGGTGCCTGTACGTCGGGTGACTCGGACTCGATCGCGGCGCTGGGCGGGGCGTTCGCCGGGGCGTATCTCGGTGGGGATGCCTGGCCTCGGGCGTGGGTCGAGCGGGTCGAGCACCGGGACGAGTTGGTGGGGTTCGGGAAGCGGTGGGACTCGGGGTGAGGTGAGCAGCGGGGCGGGGCTGCGGCGGGGGCTGGTTCAGCGCTCGCCCCGCGTCGGGGTGCCGCCTTGCCCACCCTGCCGCCCCCGGGGGTCCCCCCGGACGGAGTCTGGGGGACGGCAGATTGCCCAAGGCTAGGTGGCTGAGGTGCGGCGGGTGTGGAACAAGAAGTTCTCGATCCGCGGGCGGTCCGGTTCCTGGAGGAGAGGGGTGCGGGTTGCCGCCCTGTCTGTTTCCTCGGTCAGTCTTGTCATCCGGCGGTCCACCTCGGACCACGGCACCTCGCCGCGCTTCACCGCGAGCAGCGCCTCGCGGTCCTCGCCCACGTCGATCCGCAGCTCGCCGGTGCGCAGCAGGTCGCGGCTGGACTTCAGCAGCCGCAGCAGGTGCATCGCGTGCTTCCAGCGCGGGGCGCCGTGGACGCGGACGTCGGCCTCCAGCTTCTTGCGCTGGCCGACCGCGTACCGGGCGAACGTCTCGTGCACCCGGCGGGAGAGGAACGCCCCGCGCAGGGCGAGCAGCTCCTCGCCCACCGGGGTCAGCTCCTCGACCAAGGGGGAGTGCAGGCACTCCAGGATGTTGGGGTTGGCGCGCAGGGCCAGTTCGCAGAAGCGCTCCAGCTCCCAGGAGAACTGCTCGTCGGCCGGCCCGTCGACGTGCGTCGGCGGCTTGTCGAAGTGCCAGAACAGCGGCGTCGGCGCGAGGTACACGCCACGGCGGTCCGTGTCGCTGTCCTCGGTGGCCAGGCCGAACGCGCGCGAGCCCATCACGCAGGCGTAGACGGTGTGGTCGCGTACCAGGTCGTGCGGGTCCATGCCGTGAGCGTAGGCCGCTGATCAGCCGAGCGTGATCGAATTTCCGCTGACCTCGATCCGTCGGGGCGGCAGCGGGCGCGGTGCCGGTCCGCCCGCCACCGAGGCGTCCGCGATCCGGTACCTGGAGCCGTGGCAGGGGCAGTTGATGGTGCCGCCCGCGACGCTGTTCACCAGGCAGCCCTCGTGCGTGCAGACCGCCGAGAACGCCTTGAACTCGCCCCGGGCAGGCTGGGTGACCACGACCTTCTCGGCGGCGAAGATCTTGCCGCCGCCGACCGGGATGTCCGAGGTCCTCGCCAGGCCGGGCGCCGCCGAGGACGGTCCTGGCCCCGACGGCGGGGCCGGTGACGTCCGCGACTCGCCCGCTCCGTCCCCGCTCTCGTCGCCGTACTTGGTGCACCCGGCCGCGAGCGCCGCCGCGCCCGCGACGAGCACGCTCCTGCGCGAGGCCTGCCGTCGGCTCATGTCGTCACCCCCACCGTGCGGAAGAACCACAGCGCCGACGTCAGCCACAGCAGCGTGAGGGCCGTGAAGACCAGGCCGCCGACGACCGGCAGCAGCCAGCCCGGCAGCCGCTCCGCCCGGAGCAGCAGCATCTTGGCGCTGAACGCCCCGAAGAAGGAGCAGCCGAGCAGCGAGTGCCACATGACCCGGGGCGAGTACGTCTGGAAGCCGAGCGCGTACAGGCAGTGCACCGCCACCGGGACGGCCACCAGGAACGCGATCCGGCCCGACCAGCGGTGCAGGGCCGGTGCCCAGGACGGGCCGGGCAGCTTCCCGTACACCATGAAGGCGGAGACGACCTGGACGAGCGCGAAGGCGAACGCCACCGTCGCGAGCCAGGACTTCACCGCGCTCGTACTGGAGAACCCGGCGAGGTTGAACGCCGTGCCCGACGGATCGTGCACCTTCCCGTACGCGCCGAGGGCCACCGCCACCGCGGCCGCCACGACGGCGGGCACCAGGAAGCGGGCCGGGTGCGGGGCGCGGTGGCCGGGCACCGGGCTCGGGAAGCTCTGCGTGGGAGCGTTCGGGTCGACGGGCATGACTCACCCCTCCGGGAGAGGTCAGGGGACGACGGGACGCGCGGTCAGCCGCTCGCCGTCGACGGTGACGGCGCCGGTCTCCGGGTCGATACGCGGTGCGGCGGTCGGCACGGCGTCGCGGGTCACGATGCCGACCTGCCGGCCGTCGGGCAGCACGATCCAGCCGCCGTCGATCGTCGCGCCGCGCACCTCGGTGGTCGCCCGGTACAGGCCGGACGGCTTGACGGCCTTCTTCGCCGTGAAGGCGGCGGGCCGGCCACCGGCCTCGACGGTGCCGCGGATCCGGTCGTTCCTGAGCGAGCCCGTCAGCCGGGCGCCGTGCGCGCCGCTGAGCTTCATGGAGCCGTCGGCCCCTACGGGCCCCTTCAGCCACGACTCCTTCGTGCGGCCGTCGCAGTAGTACGCGACGGCCCTGTCGCCCCGCACGGAGACCGAGACGGCGGCGGTGTCGTCGTCCGTGCGGCCCGCGTAGGCGGACTTCCCGCGCGCCGTCTTCGAGGGGCTCGGGAGCACGGACGGGCTCGTGGAGGCGGGGGACGCGGTGGGCGCGCCTCCGTACGGTGCGCCGGCCTCGCCCGTCGTCGCGTTCAGCGACAGCATGATCAGGCCGAGCGCCAGACCGGCGAACAGCGTGAAGAGAGGTCCTGAGCGCTTCATCTGCGAGCCTCCCCCGAGGCGCGGCGTGCGGCCGTCTCTCATGACAGCGGACGCGCGGCGCCGCGTCCAGGGGACGACCGGCCCTCCTCCGGCCGAGTGGCGCCTTGATGTGCTTCGGGTGACATTGAGGTGGTTCGCGTTTCCCCGAGCCCGAAAGGCACCCCCATGGCGGGCAACGATCTCGGAAGTCTGCTCGGCGGTCTCCTCGGCGGAGGCGGCCAGGGCGGCTCGTCCGGCACAGGCAACATCCTCGGCCAGGTCCTGAGCTCCGTGCTGAGCAGCAAGACGGGCGGGGGCGGCGGCGCCGGCGGCGGGTCCAACCCGCTCGGCGGGCTGATGGACATGATCACGAAATCCGGCCTGGTCAGCCAGGAGCAGCTCGACTCGTGGGTCGGCACGGGCAGCAATCAGCCGCTCGACGCCGACCAGGTCAAGCAGGCCGTGCCCGACGAGGCCCTCGACCGGGCCGCGGCCGACGCCGGAATCAGCCGGGACCAGGTCGCCGACCAGGTGGCGCAGCAGCTGCCCCAGCTCGTCGACAAGATCACTCCCGACGGACAGGTACCGGCCGTCTCCCTGGAGGAGCTGGCCAAGCAGCAGAACCTCTGAAACCGGTCCCACCGCGGCGCGCGGCCCCGTCTCGGCAGACGGGCGCCGCGCACCCGTGCGTGCGGGCCCAATTACGCTGGAGCGGACAGACGTACGTACGCAAGAAGCAAGGAGCACCGTCGTGGCGGTACGAGCGGTCCGGGGCGCCGTCCAGCTGGAGCGGGACGCGGCCGACCACATGGACGAGCAGGTCGGTGAGCTGCTCACCGCGGTCCTGGGACGCAACGGCCTGATCGCGGACGACCTGATCTCCATCTGGTTCACGGCCACGCCCGATCTGCACTCCGACTTCCCGGCGGCCGCCGCCCGGAAGCTCGACGTCGAAGGACTGGCCGACGTGCCGCTGATCTGCGCCCAGGAGCTGGAGATAGCGGGCGCCATGCCGCGCGTCGTCCGGCTCCTCGCGCACATCGAGACCGACCTGCCCAAGTCCGAGATCGCGCACGTCTACCTCGGTGCCGCGGCCGCCCTCCGCAAGGACATCGCCCAGTGAGAACCGCACTCGTCATCGGCACCGGCCTGATCGGCACCTCCGCCGCCCTCGCCCTGGTTTCGCGCGGGGTCACCGTGCACCTCGCCGACCACGACCAGGCGCAGGCCCGCACGGCCGCCGCGCTCGGCGCCGGCACCGACGAGCCGCCCGAGGGCGCCGTCGACCTGTGCGTGGTCGCGGTGCCGCCCGCGCACGTCGCCGCCCAGCTCGCCGACGCGATGCGCGCCGGTGCGGCCCGCGCCTACCTGGACGTCGCCAGCGTGAAGGGCGGCCCGCGCCGCGAGCTGGAGGCCCTCGGGCTCGACCTGACCCCGTACATCGGTACGCACCCGATGAGCGGCCGCGAGCGCAGCGGACCGCTCGCCGCGACCGCCGACCTCTTCGAGGGCCGCCCCTGGGTGCTCACCCCGACCCGGGACACCGACACCGAGGTCCTCAACCTCGCGCTCGAACTGGTCGCCCTGTGCCGCGCCGTCCCCGTGGTCATGGACGCCGACGCCCACGACCGGGCCGTCGCCCTCGTCTCCCACATGCCGCACCTGGTCTCCACCATGGTCGCGGCCCGCCTGGAGAACGCCGAGGAGAGCGCCGTCCGGCTCTGCGGGCAGGGCATCCGCGACGTGACCCGGATCGCCGGGTCCGACCCCCAGATGTGGATCGACATCCTCTCCGCGAACCCCGGACCGGTCGCCGACCTGCTCTCCGCAGTCGCCGGCGACCTGGAGGAGACCGTGCAGTCCCTGCGCTCCCTGCAGTCCGCCGACGACGCCAAGCGCCACGAGGGCGCCGAGGGCGTCGAGACCATGCTCCGGCGCGGCAACGCCGGACAGGCCCGGGTGCCCGGCAAGCACGGCGCCGCCCCGGCCGCCTACGAGATCGTCGCCGTGCTCATCTCCGACCAGCCCGGCGAGCTGGCCCGCATCTTCGCCGACGCCGGCGCGGCCGGGGTCAACGTCGAGGACGTCCGCATCGAGCACGCGACCGGGCAGCAGGCCGGTTTCGTGCAGCTCATGGTGCAGCCCGCCGCCGCCCCGAAACTGGCCGCGTCCCTGCGCGAGCGGGGCTGGGCCATGCGCCAGTAAAAGGCGCCTGCCAGACCCAGTAACCTTGTGCGGGGCGTGTCCGCGCCCCGTACGCATGCCCCCGTGCACTGAGAAAGGTGTCCGTCACCCATGGAAACCCCGGCAGCTGTCATCGTCGCGATCGACGGACCCTCCGGCACGGGAAAGTCCAGCACCTCGAAGGCCGTCGCCGCGCAGCTCGGTCTGAGCTACCTGGACACCGGCGCCCAGTACCGGGCCATCACCTGGTGGATGGTGAACAACGGCATCGACCTGACCGACCCGACCGCGATCGCCGCCGTCGCGGGCAAGGCCGACATCGTCTCCGGCACCGACCCGTCCGCGCCCACCATAACGGTGGACGGCACGGACGTCGCGGGTCCCATCCGCACCACCGAGGTCACCTCGAAGGTCAGCGCCGTCAGCGCGGTGCCCGAGGTGCGCGCCCGCATCACCGACCTGCAGCGCTCGATCGCCAAGGGCGCCGAGGTCGGCATCGTCGTCGAGGGCCGGGACATCGGTACGACCGTGCTGCCCGACGCCGACCTCAAGGTCTTCCTCACCGCCTCGCCCGAGGCCCGCGCCGCCCGCCGCTCCGGCGAGGTGAAGGGCTCCGACGTCAAGGCGACCCAGGAGGCCCTGGTCGCCCGCGACAAGGCGGACTCCAGCCGCAAGACGTCGCCGCTGGCCAAGGCCGGCGACGCCGTCGAGGTGGACACCACCGAGCTCACGCTCCAGCAGGTCATCGAGTGCGTCGTGACTCTGGTCGAGGAGAAGCGGGCCGCGAAGTGACCAACGCGCCTTCGGTACGGGGTGCCGAGGTCGGGCGGCGGATCGGCGTCGGCCTGATGTACGGGCTGTGGAAGCCGCGCGTACTCGGGTCGTGGCGGGTCCCGGCCACCGGCCCGGTGATCTTCGCCGTGAACCACTCGCACAACGTGGACGGCCCCATGGTCATGGGCGTCGCCCCGCGCCCGACGCACTTCCTGATCAAGCAGGAGGCGTTCATCGGGCCGCTCGGCACCTTCCTCGAAGGCATCGGGCAGCTGAAGGTCGACCGCACCAGCGCCGACCGGACCGCCATCACGCGCGCCCTCGACGTGCTGAAGGACGGGGGAGTGCTCGGCATCTTCCCCGAGGGCACCCGCGGCGACGGCGACTTCGCGTCGCTGCGCGCCGGACTGTCGTACTTCGCCGTGCGCAGCGGGGCGCCGATCGTCCCGGTCGCCGTCCTGGGAAGCACCGACAAGCCCGGACGGTTGATAAAGGGGCTGCCCCCGCTGCGCAGCAGGGTCGACGTCGTCTTCGGCGACCCCTTCGAGGCGGGCGACGGCAGCGGACGGCGTACGCGCAAGGCGCTCGACGAGGCGACCGTGCGCATCCAGG
This sequence comes from Streptomyces sp. NPDC057694, assembly GCF_042799415.1. NCBI lineage: Bacteria > Bacillati > Actinomycetota > Actinomycetes > Kitasatosporales > Streptomycetaceae > Streptomyces > Streptomyces sp. NPDC057694. The sequence goes on along the minus strand of NZ_JBHVIX010000020.1, from coordinate 126,075 downwards.
AGCGGCTCACCGGCCACCTGGCGGACGCCAGGCGCCTGACCGGGCGCTGAGCGAGACTTTCAGTAGTGCACCGGCCTCCGACCGAGACGGCGCACCGATCACCACGAATGAACGACGAGGTACGGACTTCATGAACGACCAGATCCAGCCCGAGGGCTCCGGGGAGCATGAGCACGGGGCGCTCGGCGACGCCGAGTACGCGGAGTTCATGGAGCTCGCCGCCGAAGAGGGCTTCGACGTCGACGACGTCGAGGGCGCCATCGAGGAGGCCGCCCAGGGCCCGCTGCCCGTGCTCGCCGTCGTCGGCCGGCCGAACGTCGGCAAGTCGACCCTGGTGAACCGCATCATCGGCCGCCGCGAGGCCGTCGTGGAGGACAAGCCGGGCGTCACCCGCGACCGCGTCACCTACGAGGCCGAATGGGCGGGCCGCCGCTTCAAGCTCGTCGACACCGGCGGCTGGGAGCAGGACGTGCTCGGCATCGACGCGTCGGTGGCCGCGCAGGCCGAGTACGCGATCGAGACCGCCGACGCCGTGGTCTTCGTGGTCGACTCCACGGTCGGCGTCACCGACACCGACGAGGCCGTCGTCCGGCTGCTGCGCAAGGCCAAGAAGCCCGTGGTGCTCTGCGCCAACAAGGTCGACGGCCCGTCCGGCGAGGCCGACGCCACCGCTCTGTGGGCGCTCGGCATCGGCGAGCCGCACCCGGTCTCCTCGCTGCACGGCCGCGGCACCGGCGACATGCTGGACGCCGTCATCGAGGCGCTGCCCGACGCGCCGCAGCAGACGTTCGGCGCCGCCGGCGTCGGCGGCCCGCGCCGCATCGCCCTGATCGGCCGCCCGAACGTCGGCAAGTCGTCGCTGCTCAACAAGGTGGCGAACGAGGACCGCGTCGTCGTCAACGAGCTGGCGGGCACCACCCGCGACCCGGTCGACGAGCTGATCGAGCTGGGCGGCGTCGTCTGGAAGTTCGTCGACACCGCGGGCATCCGCAAGCGCGTCCACCTCCAGCAGGGCGCCGACTACTACGCCTCGCTGCGCACCGCCGCCGCCGTCGAGAAGGCGGAGGTGGCGGTCATCCTGATCGACTCCTCCGAGTCCATCTCCATCCAGGACCAGCGGATCGTGACGATGGCCGTCGAGGCGGGCCGCGCGATCGTCGTCGCGTACAACAAGTGGGACACCCTCGACGAGGAGCGCCGCTACTACCTGGAGCGCGAGATCGAGACCGAGCTCGCCCAGATCGCGTGGGCGCCCCGGGTGAACGTGTCGGCGCAGACCGGCCGCCACATGGAGAAGCTGGTCCCGGCGATCGAGACGGCGCTGGCCGGGTGGGAGACCCGCGTTCCGACCGGCCGGCTGAACGCCTTCCTCGGCGAGCTGGTCGCCGCGCACCCGCACCCGGTCCGCGGCGGCAAGCAGCCCCGCATCCTGTTCGGGACGCAGGCCGGTACGAAGCCGCCGCGGTTCGTGCTGTTCGCCTCCGGGTTCATCGAGGCCGGCTACCGCCGCTTCGTGGAGCGCCGGCTGCGCGAGGAGTTCGGCTTCGACGGAACGCCGATCCATATCTCGGTGCGCGTGCGCGAGAAGCGCGGCCGCAAGAAGTAGCGGAAGCGGATCGATCGCGCCGGGGCTCAGTGCTCGCGGCGCGGAGCGGGCGGCAGTGCGGCCGGGAAGTGACTTCCGTGGCCGTGCTGCCGCCCGTTCGTCTGTGGCTGCCACTGTGGGTGCTGGTGGGCCGACGGGTAGTGCGGGGTGTGATGGCGTGCGCCGTAGGGACCGGTGCCGAATCCGGTGAACCCGAGATCCTCTTCGCCGCTGCGGTCGCCGGGCAGCGCCCGGAAGGACCTGCGGTACTCCGCGTAGAGGGCGTCGTAGATGGGCGTCGCCGAGTAACTGCCCTGGTAACCGGTCGAGTGGCCGCCTGTCTGGCCGCTCGCGTGCCCGTTCGAGGGGCTGCCCTGGTGGTCCTCCGCGGGGCGCATCGACGGGATCTGGCTCGGGTACGGCTGACGCCGCCCGGACATGGTGGGGTCGTATGGGTGCACGTGAGTGCCAACGACCCGGATCCTCTACGGATGCGCCCTTGGCCTCGGGTTTTCCGGGGCGTAAGGAGGGTGAGCGGCGCGTTCGCGAGGGTCCGGGTCGTCGGCTGAGGCTCTATGGCCCTACGGGGTGCGGATGGGCTCAGGTGCCCGCCAGCGGCAGCGCGGCGGCGACCAGCCGGCCGTTCGCCGCCGCCTTGTCGAGGGCGTCGCGGAGCAGGTCCTCGCGCGGCTGGCGGCCGATCGAGCCCGCCGGCGTGGCGAAGACGAGCACCTTCTGCGTCTTGTTGGCGGCGGCCCGCCAGCCCTCGGTGACCTGGAGCGGCTGGTGCGCCTGCCACCAGGCGACCTGCGAGGGCGCGCCGCCGCTGCCGGGCTGCAGTACGGCGTGCAGCTGGCCCATGGCGAGCAGCACCGACCAGCCGTCGAGGCCGCGCGGGGCCTCTTCCAGGCCGGTCACCGGCATGTAGCCCTGCTCGATCAGGAGCGGCAGGAAGTCGTCGCCGGAGTCGGCGCCCGGCCGGGCGATGGGCCCGGTGGGCTCCACGACGAGCGCGGGGTGCAGTTCGCCGGCGATCAGGACGAGACCGCTGGTCACGCCGAGCACGGCCTGGGACGGGGCGGCACCGGGGACCTGGTCGGCGGCACCGGCGACGGAACGCACGGCACCCTGCAACTGGTCCTCGGCGACCCGGACGACCTGCGAGGGCAGGCAGACGGCATGGGCGAAGGCGAGCACGGCGGTCTCGTCACCGACGAACAGGACGGTGCTGGTGCGCTCCTGTTCCGAGTCCCCCGCGGTGCGGCAGGACGTGCAGTCGTAGCTGCCCGGGGCGTTGTCCCCGGCCAGCAGCCGGTCGGCTTCTTCGTCGCCGATCTCGGCGCGTACGTCGTCGCTGAGGTCGAGCAAGCGCGGCACGGGTGGCTCCTCAGGGTCGGTCGGTCCCGCGGACGAGTGCCGTCGCGGAGACAGAGAGTGCTGATGAAGGGACAACGGGTGATCTGTGGCCGGAGTCACGCCCGGAACCGAACGGAATTCACCCATCCGACGCGCACCGTGAGAGCCGCACCGGAATCTGTCACTCCATGCCAACTTGTAGGTACTCCAAGCAAGTTGAGTGAGTGAAGTGGGTCACACATCCACGAGGGGACGGGTCGACAAATCCTGAAATCAGCTAATGAAGTGGGTGGCCTGAATGCGTCGCTACTTCAGGTAACGGTCCGCTGGCCTGGAGTGACGAACCGTTGGTTGATGTCACCGCCGTGCGCTGCCTAGATTCCACCGCCGTCTGCAACGAGCAGTCCACGAGAGGGATTTCTCATGTCCGTGCCGATTCGTACGGCTCGAACGACAGCGGTTCTCGCCGGGGCGGCCCTGCTCGCCCCGCTCGGTCTCCTGGCGGCGGCCGGCTCGGCCCACGCGGCCGACTCCGGCGTCTGGGACCGCATCGCCCGCTGCGAGAGCGGCGGCAACTGGCACATCAACACCGGTAACGGCTACTACGGCGGGCTCCAGTTCTCCGCCGGGACCTGGCAGGGGTACGGCGGCGGGGCCTACGCGTCGACGGCCGACCGGGCATCGAAGTCCCAGCAGATCACCATCGCCGCCAAGGTGCAGCGCGCGCAGGGCTGGGGCGCCTGGCCCGTCTGCTCGATCCGCGCGAACGCCTACGGCGGCGCGCCGTCGGCCGCGTCGGCCCCGGCCGTGACGACGGAATCGGCACCGAAGTCCGCACCCCCCGGGCACGGCTCGCAGCGCGCCGACCGCGGTGCGACCCGCGCCGGCGGGTACGTCGTCCGCGACGGCGACACCCTCGGCCGGATCGCGGCCGCCCACGGCACCACCTGGCAGCGCCTGTACACCGTCAACCGGACGGTCGTCGGTGGCGATCCGGACCTGATCCTGCCGGGCCAGCACTTGCTGATCCGGTAGGCGCAGAGGGTGGTGCCCCGTGGCCCCGCCCGCTCGGTCCGCCGACCGGGTGGGGCCACGGTCCGCGCGGCGCGGCACGGCGGGCCGCCCCGGGCCCGCTGCTTAGCGTGACGCGATGCGTCCGCTGTCCTCGCTGCTCCCGGCGTCCTGCGCCCTGCTCGCCTCGCTGCTCGCCGTGGCCGCCGCGCCGGCGCCCGCCCTGGGCGCCGCACACCGGCCGCACGCCGCCCTGAAGCCCCACAGGTCCGACAAGCCCTCCGACTGCGCCAAGGGCGAATGGCCGTGGGACTGTCTCGCCCAGTGCGAGAGCGGCGGCCGCTGGGACGCGAACACCGGCAATTCCTACTACGGCGGGCTCCAGTTCTGGCAGCCGACCTGGGAGGAGCACGGCGGCCTCGCGTACGCGCCGCGCGCCGACCTCGCCACCCGCGCCGAACAGATCGAGGTCGCCGAGGAGGTGCTGCGCACGCAGGGCTGGCAGGCCTGGCCCGCGTGCGCGAAGAAGTACCGGCTCCAGGGGCGCGTGCACGTGGTGAAGAGCGGGGAGACGCTGACGTCAATCGCCCGGCGCCTCAAGGTGAAGGGCGGCTGGCAGGCGCTCTACGAGGCGAACCGGGACGTGGTGGGGTCGCACCCGGACCGGCTGACCGTGGGGGCGTCGCTGGTCATCCCCGAGGGCCGGAAACCGTCCCCGAAGAAGCCCCCGAAGAAGCCCGCGAAGAAGCCCTCTGCGAAGAAGACCCCTGCGAAGGCGGCCCGGCTGCCTCAACTCCCCTCCTGAGGCTCGCATATGGGGCACGGGCCGAGCCCGGCGGCGGTGATGGCCCGGACGTCGGCCCGGACGGCCTCCGGCTCGCTCTCGACGAGCGGGCAGTCGGCGCGGTGCCACAGCGTTCCGCCGGGGACCATCAGCAGGTTCCCGGCGGGCCGTGTCCGTGGCGGTGTCTCGACCGCGACGAGCAGCTCGTACAGCTCCGCCAGCCGGGCGGTCGCCAGAGTGCTCCTGCCGTACGTGAGGAGGACGGCACCCGCGATGATCAGGGCCGAGCCCGGCACCGTGCACGAGGCCAGATACGGCAGTTGGCGCGCGGCGTGGCGCTCGCCCGACATCCCGTACCAGCCGATGACGCACAGCACCGCGCCGGCGGCCAGTGCGGCGAGGCCCGTCCACAACACGGGGTGCAGGTCAGATGTCCGGGGCCGGACTGTCCGCATGGAGGGCTCCCCACCGTCGTCGTGCCGGACTGCCTGTTTTCGGTCGTATCCGTAGGTGTCCGGCTGTGTATGGCTTTGTCGGCCGATCGCTTGCACTATGCCTTCTGGAGGCCAACCCTGAAAGCTCCGGGCGTGGTTGACGCCCGGACCGACATCCGGTGGTGAGCCAGTTGATGTTCGGGAACAGGATCGTGGTGGTCCGTCGCGGGCGGGGCGCAGCCCTCGCCGCGGTACTCGCCCTCGGGTCCGCCCTGGTGGCGTGCGGCGGCTCGGGCGGCTCGAGCGGCACCTCGTCGACGCCGACGGCGCACCAGTCGACTCCGTACGCGACGGCGCCGGCGGACCCGGCGGCCGCCGAGAAGGAGATCAAGGCCAACTGGAAGAAGTTCTTCGACCCCGCCGTGCCGATCGACCAGAAGACCGCCCTCCTGGAGAACGGGTCGGCGATGAAGAAGGTCCTGGAGAGGTTCAACGGGGACAAGCGCGGCGGCCAGGTGCAGGCGGAGGTCACCAAGGTCACCTTCGCCTCGCCGACCGGCGCCCACGTGACGTACGCGCTCGCTCTCAAGGGCGCCACGGTGCTCCCCGACGCCAGGGGCAGCTCCGTGGAGCAGGACGGAGTCTGGAAGGTGTCCGTCAGGACGCTGTGCGGGCTGGTGCGCCTGAGCGGAAACGCGTCACCGAGCCCGGGCTGCTGAGGCGCTCGTCGCGGGCCGCCCCTGTCGTGGGCGGCCCATCGGCGGCCGCGGGGTCACCCGGGGCGGTGACATGAACCGCACGCGCTTTGACGGTCCGCAACCCGCCTACCAGCCATGACGTGATCCTGATGGACAAAGTGGCCAATTGGTTCCTCATATTGCCTACCAATAAGGCAACTGTTCTGGAACAAGATGATGATGATGAACAACCCTCGCCCGGGCATCTCTGTCTAACCATCTGGTAGGCGGAGAACACGGATTGAACCGACCGAAGTGATGATCCGGACTGTCCGCGCGGAATGGTGGGATACGGGGACGCATGCAGATTTCTTTCCTGATCAACAATGCGTATGGGATCGGAGGGACGATCCGCACCACGTACAACCTCGCCAACACCCTGGCGGAGCAGCATGACGTGGAGGTCGTCTCGGTCTTCCGGCATCGCGACGAGCCGGTGTTCGCGCCTGACCAGCGCGTCCGGCTGCGTCACCTGGTGGACATCCGCAAGGACTCGCCGGGATACGACGGCGGCGACCCGGCGCTCAAGGAGCCCGCCACGGTCTTCCCGCGCCACGAGGGCCGCTACGAGCAGTACAGCGCGCTCACCGACCGGCGCATCGCCGAGTACCTCGGGAGCGTCGAGGCGGACGTCGTCGTCGGCACCCGGCCGGGGCTCAATGTGCACCTCGCCAAGGAGACCCGGCGCGGCCCGCTGCGCATCGGCCAGGAGCACCTCACGCTCGACACGCACACGCCGGGCCTGCTGCGGCAGCTGCGCAAGGTGTACCCGCGCCTCGACGCCCTCACCACCACCACGGAGGCCGACGCCCGCGCCTACCGCGACCGGATGCGGCTGCCCGGTGTCCGGATCGAGGCCATGTCCAACCCGGTGCCCGCCCCGGGCATCACGCCCGCCGACGGCGACGCCAAGTGGGTGGTGGCCGCCGGGCGGCTCGCCCCGGTCAAGCGGTACGACCTGCTGATCAAGGCCTTCGACAAGGTGCGCGCCGAGCGCCCCGACTGGCGGCTGCGGATCTACGGCGCGGGGCGCCAGAAGGACAAGCTGCGCACCCTCATCGACCAGCTCGGGCTCTACAACCACGTCTTCCTCATGGGTCCGGCCAATCCGATCGAGCCGGAGTGGGCGAAAGGTTCCGTCGCGGCGGTGACCTCGACCTTCGAGTCGTTCGGCATGACCATCGTCGAGGCCATGCGGTGCGGCCTCCCGGTGGTCGCCACCGACTGCCCGCACGGGCCCGGCGAGATCATCCACGACGGGATCGACGGCCGCCTCGTCGAGGTCGGCAACGTCGACGCGATCGCCGGCGGCCTGCTGGAACTCATCAACGACGACAAGCGCCGCCAGGAGATGGCGGCGCGCGCCCTCACCAGCTCCGAGCGTTTCGACCCGGCCCGGATCGCCGAGCGCTACGAGACGCTCTTCGGCTCGCTGACCGGCCGCGGCGGCTCCGTGAGCCTGCTGCACCGGACCCGCGGTTCCCTGCTCGGCGGCGCCTACGCCGTCCGGGACGCGAGCCGTTCCCTGTTCAGGCCGCAGGGGAAGGGGCGCACCGCATGACACCGCTGGCCACGCCCGCACCGATATTCGGGTCTGACGACAGGACCGTCTTCATGGCACCCCGCGCCGACTGCATCGCCGACTCCGCCGGCGGCCTCACCTTCGACGTCATCGACCACGGGGCGGCCGGCTCCGCGTACCTCGTACTGGTCGAGCGCGCCGGCGGCCAGGAGGTGCGCCTGCCGCTCGCCCCGGTCGGCGACGGCCGGCTGCGTGCCTCGCTGCCCATAGGGGTGGAGCTGGCCGAGGGGCGCTGGGACGCGTTCGCCCAGGTCGCCGGGGACGAGCCGGTCCGGCTCGTGCCGGGCGTGAACGACCTGCGGTCGCTGGTGGACCGCGCGCCCAGCGGATCGCGCGGCCACGTCGCCGTCCGCATCCCGTACGCCACGAAGAACGGCAACCTCTCGGTGCGCAGCTGGCGGCGCGCACCGCACGCGGAGGCCGGTGAACTCCTCATCACCGGTACGGAGTTGAGCGTGCGCGGCCGCGTCTACGGCACGCCCGTCACGGCCAAGGCCAGCGCGGAGGTGCGGGCTCGCGCCGAGGGCGGGCCGGTCCTTCGGGGGCAAGTGGACGTGGACGGCGCCGAGTTCACCCTGCGGATCACGTACGACGAGCTGTCCGAGGGGCGTTGGGACCTGTGGGTGCGGCCCGGCGGCGAGGACGGGCCCGAGGTGCGGGTGGCCCGGCTGCTCGACGACATCGCCGACAAGAAGCCGATCTTCGCCTACCCGCAGACCCCGGTCGTCGTCGCCGGACGGGACGTGACCGCCGAGCCCTACTACACCGGGGACAACGACCTGGCCGTGGTGGTGCGCGCCGTCACCGCCTAGTCCCTCGTGCCCGGCGGCAGGGGGCACAATCGGGTGCATGCTTGAGACTTCTGCCCGGCTGCTGCGGCTGCTCTCCCTGCTCCAGGCCCACCGCGAGTGGTCGGGGCCCGAGCTGTCCGAGCGGCTCGGCGTCAGCGCGCGGACCGTGCGGCGGGACGTCGACCGGCTGCGGGAGCTCGGATACCCGGTGCACGCGAGCCCGGGCAGCGGGGGCGGGTACCAGCTGGGCGTGGGCGCCGAACTGCCGCCGCTGCTGCTCGACGACGACGAGGCCGTCGCCGTCGCGGTGGGGCTGCGGACGGCGGCGGGGCAGGGGATCGCCGGGATCGGCGAGACCTCGGTGCGGGCGCTGGCCAAGCTGGAGCAGGTGCTGCCGCACCGGCTGCGGCGGCGGGTCGGTGCCCTCAACGCCTACACCGTGCCGATGCTGCGCGGCGCCGGGGCCGAGGCCGCCGACCCGGCGGTGCTGAGCGAACTCGCCGCCGCCTGCCGGGACTCGGAGCGGCTGCGGTTCGCGTACGTGGGGCACGGCGGCGAACCCAGCCGGCGGACCGTGGAACCGCTGCGTCTCGTGTGCAGCGAGCGGCGCTGGTACCTCGTGGCCTGGGACGTGGAGCGGGACGACTGGCGGACGTTCCGCGTCGACCGCGTCACGCCGACCCCGCCGCACGGGCCGCGCTTCCAGCCGCGCACTCCGCCCGCCGACGACCTCGCCGCCTATGTCTCCCGGGGCGTCTCCACCCGCGCGTACGCGACCGAGGCCGTGGTGCGCCTCCTCGTGCCGGTGGACGAGGCACGGCAGCGGATCTCGCCGACGGCCGGGACGATCGAGGCCGAGACCGAGGAGACCTGCCTGCTGCGCACGGGGGCCGTCAGCCTCGATGTGATGGTCTGGCACATCGCCTCGACCGGCTTCGAGTTCGAGGTCGTCGAGCCGGCCGCGCTCACCGACACGATCAGCTCCGTACGGGACCGTCTGGACCGTGCCCTGCTCCGGTCGTCGACTGCCGGGGATACTCCTCCAACGCGGCGAACTCCGGATGGTGCAGATCGAACGCGGGCGACTCCGAGCGGATCCGGGGCAGCGTGACGAAGTTGTGCCGGGGCGGCGGGCACGCCGTCGCCCACTCCAGCGAGCGTCCGTAGCCCCACGGGTCGTCGACCTCGACCTTGGTGCCGTACCTGGCCGTCTTCCAGATGTTGTAGAGGAACGGCAGCGTGGAGAGACCGAGCAGGAACGCGCCGAGGGACGAGACCGTGTTGAGCGCCGTGAAGCCGTCCGCCGCCAGATAGTCCGCGTACCGGCGCGGCATGCCCTCCGCGCCCAGCCAGTGCTGCACCAGGAACGTGGTGTGGAAGCCGACGAACAGCGTCCAGAAATGAATCTTCCCGAGCCGTTCGTCCAGCAGCTTGCCCGTCAGCTTCGGCCACCAGAAGTAGAAGCCGCCGTACGTCGCGAAGACGACGGTGCCGAAGACGACGTAGTGGAAGTGCGCGACGACGAAGTACGTGTCCGAGACGTGGAAGTCCAGCGGCGGCGAGGCCAGGATGACGCCGGTCAGCCCGCCGAACAGGAACGTCACCAGGAAGCCGACCGACCACAGCATCGGTGTCTCGAAGGAGAGCGAACCCCTGAGCATGGTGCCGGTCCAGTTGAAGAACTTCACGCCCGTCGGGACCGCGATGAGGAACGACATGAAGGAGAAGAAGGGCAGCAGGACACCGCCCGTCACGAACATGTGGTGCGCCCACACGACCACCGACAGGCCGGTGATCGCCATCGTCGCGCCGACCAGCATCGTGTAGCCGAAGATCGGCTTGCGGCTGAAGACCGGGATGATCTCGCTGACGATGCCGAAGAAGGGCAGCGCGATGATGTAGACCTCGGGATGGCCGAAGAACCAGAACAGGTGCTGCCACAACAGCGCGCCCCCGTTCTGCGACTCGAAGACCACCGAGCCGAACCGCCGGTCCGCCTCCAGCACGAGCAGGGCGGCGGCCAGGACCGGGAAGGCGAGCAGCACGAGGATCGACGTGAACAGCGTGTTCCACGTGAAGATCGGCATCCGGAACATCGTCATGCCGGGCGCCCGCATCCCGATGATCGTCGTCAGGAAGTTCACCGAGCCCAGGATCGTGCCGAACCCGGCGAGCGCGAGCCCCATGATCCACATGTCGGCGCCGATGCCGGGGGACCGCTCCAGGCTGTTGAGCGGCGCGTACGCGAACCAGCCGAAGTCGGCGGCCCCGCCCGGCACCACCAGCGAGCCCAGCACGATCAGGCCGCCGAAGAGGAACAGCCAGTACGAGAGCATGTTCAGGCGGGGGAACGCGACGTCGGGGGAGCCGATCTGCAGCGGCATGATCTCGTTGGCGAACCCGGCGAACGTCGGGGTCGCGAAGAGCAGCAGCATGATCGTGCCGTGCATCGTGAAGAGCTGGTTGTACTCCTCCTCGGAGAGCAGCTGCAGCCCGGGGCGGGCCAGCTCGGCACGCATCAGCAGCGCCATGACGCCGCCGACCAGGAAGAATCCGAAGGCCGTGATCAGGTAGAGGTGGCCGATCTTCTTGTGGTCGGTCGTCGTCAGCCAGTCCACGACGATGCGGCCCGGCTGCCGCTCGCCGTCCCGCCGCGCCGTGTACGGTCCGGCACCGACCCCGGTCGTTCCCATCGCCTGCCCCCTCGCCGCGCGCGCCCGGGCTTGCTTCGAACGCACGCCATGATGCTCGCGCCGCCACCCCCGCGACAGAGGGCGTGCCCCGGTTTCTGGCATGGACAGGCAATTGTCGGACAGCCTCAACTCGCCCGTGTCGCCACGGGATTCGGAATACGGAAGGAATGGCCGCGGGGGCCTCGTGACAATTACCTCCGGGCGGGCGCCGCGCCCATTGTGCGGGGATCCGGAATTCCGTGTACCGGGGGCGCTTCCCGGCCCGTGGCGAGGGCGCGTAAGAAGTGCGTAAGAACTAAGGAACCCCTCGAACGTGTGAGGAAGTCCGACGGAAACTCGGCGTCGCGATTCGTCGTGATCTTGTGACGGAAGCGTGACAGTAGGACAGTCCGACGGGGGCATTCGGGCGGGCCTGGCGTCGCCCGTTCACACGGCCTACGGTGGCGGTATGGCAGCCACGCAGGGATCTCAGCCCCCACCCCCGGACTCCCAGGACACCCCCGACGGCTACGTCGGTCTGGACGCCGAGCACGCCGAGCGGCAGGCCCACGACCGGGGCTGGTCGACCGTGCGGCAGTTGCCGCCGGGCGCGATCGTCACCATGGAGTACCGCGCGGGCCGGCTGAACTTCGAGGTCAGGGACGGCACGGTGACGCGCTGCTGGAAGGGGTGATCCCCGACGGGCCGCGCGTGCGCGAAGGGCCCCGGAGCCAGACGGCTCCGGGGCCCTTCGTCGTGCGGGGTGGTTGTGCGTACCGGCCCCGCTGTTCTGGGTGACCCGCCGGGCGGGGCTAGGCCCGCTGCGGGTCCGCTGTGCCGGCCCGCGCCGATCCGCGTGCGCCCGCGGGGCGTCTGCTGCCCGCCGGGGTGGTCGGAGTGCGCTCGCCGCGTGGCGTGTGCGGGCCCTGGGGGAGCAGCGCCGAGGGGCGGCTCCCCGGCCGGTTCGGCGTGCCGACCGGCTCGCGGGTGCGGGCCGGGACGGGGGCCGGAAGCGGCTCGGCGCTGCGGCGGCCGGGCCGCAAGCGGTCGCGCACCGCGAGGATCCGGGCCTCGGCCTTGGCGACCAGCGGCTCGCACCAGGGCAGCGCGAGCAGGATCAGCAGGCCCGCGGCCCAGCCCAGGAGCACGTCGCTCAGCCAGTGCGTACCGAGGTAGACGGTGGTCAGGCCGACGCTGAGGGAGATCACCGCGGAGACCGCGGACAGCCAGCGGCGGGCCCGCGGGGTGGAGGCGAGGTAGGCGAGGATGCCCCACGTCACCACCGCGTTCGCGGTGTGGCCCGAGGGGAATATGTCGCCGCCCTGCCACATCTCGTTCGAGCCGATCATGGTGGCGTAGTGCGGGCCCGCGCGGCCCATGCCGTACTTGGCGGCGCCCACCGTCGCGTTGAGCAGCAGCAGGGCGGTGCCGAACATCAGCAGGGGGCGCAGCGTGTGCTGGCGCCACGAGCGCCAGCCCAGCCAGGCCGTCACCATCACGGCCGTCGGGCCGCGCTGGCCGAGCACGACCCAGTAGTCGAGGAACGCGTGGATCTCCGGCCACTGCTGGTAGGGCCGGAAGAACATGACCTGCCAGTCGAACGCGACCAGCCAGGACGTGACCAGCACGGCCACCACGATCGCGAGGTAGAAGGACAGGGTCAGCCCGAAGAGCACGACACGGTGCCGGCTCATGCGGGGCATGCCCACATGCGCCGGCCGTTCGGGCTCGCGGTCGAGCCGGGCGAAGACCCGCTCGACCCGGCGGGTCAGGTTTGGTTCGGTACGCACCCAATCGACGCTACAGCGGGTGCGCGGGCGACCGGCTCGAAACAGGGGCTTTGTGATGACGATGTGATGTGGGATTGATCTCAGCACGGGGTTTATTCCCGCGAATCCGATTACCGGAGAGCGCTGTTCCCGCGAATTCGGTGATCGTTCAATCGAGCCCGTTTTAGTTCGCTTTTGAATACGTTCACCGCGTGCTGGCACGGAATTCTCCGTCCGGTCAGAGGCGGGCGGGGCCGGTCACGGCGGCCCCGAGCCGTTCAGCCAGAACGCCCCGTACCCGGCCGAGATCAGCGCGAGCCCGCCCAGTACCCACACCGCCGCGGCTCGGCGGGTGCGCCACCGGGCCAGGGCCACCGCCGCCGGCAGCAGCAGCGGGAACGCGGGCAGCATCAGTCGAGGCTTGGATCCGAAGTACCCCGAGGAACACAGGGCAAGCGCGAGCACGATCCCCGTGTAGACGAGCAGCGGCACAGGCTGCCCCTGTCGCACCCCGGTCACGTACAGCCACAGGACGAGCGCGACCCCGACGATCAGCCCGGCCCCCGCGAGCGCCCCGGGCAGCGAGGTGAACTTGTCGCCGACGAACCGGGCGAAGGCGAGACCGCCGTCGAAGCCGTTGCCCCACTGCCCCTGGACGTCGAGATAGCCGAAGAGCCCGCCGCCGGTGCGGTGCCCGACCCACAGCACGTACGAGGCCGCGCCCACCGGCGCGAGCAGCACCCCGGCCACGAGCCGCCACGGCGCCCGCCGCTCCCGCCGCACCCACAGCGCGGCCGCCACCCAGACCGCCGCCACGACGGCCGCGCCGATCGGCCGGGTCAGCCCGGCCAGCGAGGCGAGCAGCCCGGCGGTCACCCAGTGGCGCCGCAGGACCGCGTACAGTCCCCACGCCGCGAGCGCCGTGAAAAGGGCCTCGCTGTACGCCATCGACGCCACGATCCCGATCGGCAGCGCGCCCCAGAGCACCGCGAGGCAGACCCCGGCCCGATGACCGGAGACCCGGGCCCCGACCGCGTAGATCCCCCACGCCGCCGCCAGCGAGGCGAGCCAGCTCACGACCATGCCCGCCGCGCCGTACGAGAGCGGGGTGAGCGCCGAGACCAGCCGTTCCAGCCACGGCAGCAGCGGGAAGAAGGCGAGGTTCGAGTGGACGCTCCCGTCGGGCAGCGTCACCGACCAGCCGTAGCCGTGCTCGGCGACCCGCGTGTACCAGAGCGAGTCCCAGCGGGCGGTCAGCAGCGTCACCCAGCTCTTGCCCTCGGCGGCGCTCCACAGCGCCAGCGCGAGCACACCGAGGGCGCGCACGGCCGCGTACCCCAGGAGGGCGGGGGCCGCCCGCCGCAGCACGGGCCGGTCTTGTCGATCATCGTCCGTCACGGCCCCGATTATCGGCGGTCGCCTCCCGTGCTCCGGACGACACCCGTCCCGCGCGAGTGGCGCACGCCACACGCGTGAGCCCGTTACGTGAGAGACCCGCCACCTCTGACCGGCTCGAACTCGCGTACTCTGACGGCTCACTCGCCCATCGCCGCGGGGTCGGGAGCTGACTTCTCCCGACCGAAGACCGAGGGACATCCCCAGCCCCCGGATCCGCCGAGCGCGAGGACCACTGGGAGGTACGCACATGTCCGGGACGAGCACGGCCACCGGGCGGCTGCGCGGACTGCTCGCCGCGACGCGCGCCCGCACCAATCGCTGGGTCGTCCTCGTCGTCCTGTGCACGAGCCTGCTCCTGGTCGCACTCGACTCGACCATCCTCTACGTCGCCCTGCCCTCGGTCACCGAGGACCTCAGGCCCACCTCGGTCGAGCTGCTGTGGATCGGCGACGCCTACCCCCTGGTCTGCGCCTCCCTGCTGATCCTCTTCGGCACGCTGGGCGACAGGGTCGGCCGCCGGAAGATCCTGCTGCTCGGGTACGCGCTGTTCGGCGCGGCCTCCGCGCTCGCCGTCTTCTCCGACACCGCCCAGGTGCTCATCGCGGCCCGCGCCCTGCTCGGCATCGGCGGCGCGATGATCATGCCCGCGACGCTGTCGATCCTGCGGGACGTCTTCCCCGACCGGCACGAGCGGGCCGTCGCCATCGGCGTGTGGACCGCGGTCGCCGCCGTCGGCGCCGCCACCGGACCGGTGCTCGGCGGCTTCCTCGTCGAGCACTACTGGTGGGGCTCCGTCTTCCTCATCAACATCCCGCTGATGGCCGTCATGCTGCCGCTGTGCCGGGTCCTGGTGCCCGAGTCCAAGGGGCGCTCGGACGGGCCGTGGGACCTGGCCGGGGCGCTGCTCGCGGCGCTCGGCGTCCTCGGTGTCGTGTACGGCATCAAGGAATGGGGCACCGAGCGGGATCTGCTCGCCCCGGAGGCGGCGCTGCCGTTCCTGGCCGGAGTCGTGCTCCTGGTGCTGTTCGTGCGGCGCCAGCGGCGCCGCGAGCATCCGCTCATCGACATGCGGCTGTTCGCGCGGGCCGCGTTCTCGACGTCCGTCGGCTGCATCGTCATCGCCATGCTGGCGCTGGTCGGCCTGGAACTGATCGCCGTCCAGTACCTCCAGCTGGTGCTTGAGCTCAGCCCGCTGGAGACCGGCCTGCGGATGCTGCCGCTGACCTTCGCCGCGATGGCCGCGGGGGTGCTCGGCTCGGCCAATCTGCGCCGGTTCGGGCCGCGCGGCATGGTGGCGTCCGGCTTCGCGCTGACCGCCTGCGCGGTACTGCTGCTCTGCCTGATGGGCCAGGAGGACCGGCCCTGGCTGCTCAGCTTCGGCTTCATACTGCTCGGCTTCGGCTTCCAGAGCACGCTGTTCGGGGCCTACGAGTCGATGCTCACCGAGGCACCGGCCGACGACGCCGGAGGCGCCGCCGCCATCGGCGAGACCTCGTACCAACTGGGCGCGGGGATGGGCATCGCACTGCTCGGCTCGGTGATGAACGCCGCGTACGCGCCCGGCCTCGGCCATGTCACCGGCGTGTCCGCGGCGACGAGCGGGGCCGCGGGGCACTCGCTGGGGGAGGCGTACCAGATCGCCGGCGATCTGGGCGGCACGGCGGGCGCGGCACTGCGCGGCGCCGCGCGGGCCGCCTTCGTGCACGGGCTGCACGTGACCCTGATCGTCAGCGCCGTGCTGCTGTTCCTCGGCGCGCTCGCCGCCCTGTGGCTGCCGCGCCGGATGGAGTGCGAGGAGGCACCGGCGTCCGAGGTCGCCGCCCCGCGCAGGCCGTCCCGCGCCGAGTCACCGGTCGTCTGAGAGCGACTGCTGTGGCCGACCGGTCGTCCGAGGCCGTCTGACCGTGGGTGGGCGGGGCTGCGGCACCGCCCACCCGACGGTCAGCTCTGGTTGAAGAAACCGTCCTGCTGAACCTTGGCCTCCCGTCCCGACACGATCTGCGTGTCCGCGGGGGTCAGCAGGAACACCCGGGTCGCGACCCGGTCGATCGAGCCGCGCAGACCGAAGATGAGCCCCGCCGCGAAGTCGACGACGCGCTTGGCGTCGGCGGGCTCCATGGCCGTGAGGTTCATGATGACCGGGACCCCGTCCCGGAACATCTCCCCGATCCGGCGCGCGTCGCGGAAGCTGTCCGGGGTCACGGTGCCGATCCGCCGGCCCTCTTCCTCGGCCTGATCCTCGGCGACCTTCACGCGCGGGTCGGTGACCCAGGCGGCGCCGGCCGCAGGGGGCTCCGGCCCCTCGTCGTAGTCGTCGTCGTAGTAACGCTCGTCATCGTTGTCGTCGACGAGGCCAAGCCAGGCACTCGCCTTGCGCACCGATCCCATGGACGCCTCCTCTCACCGCGGTTCCTCTGCGTTCCGCATGTCCTGCATCCCCATGTTCATCCATGATGCGGATGCCGCGCCAAGTGGATAGTCGCCGCGCGGGGTTTTCGTGACGGTACTGGTGCAGAGTCAACACGGTGTTGCCCCGGCGTTCCCAAGGGCTGTACGGGCCCGAGCTGCTGACGGTGAGTGAAATATGATTCTTCGCGGCGTTTGGGTGATCAGAGGTGCGTACGGGTGAACGAGAAGCCGCACGGGGGCTCGATACGATGCCGTCGTTCACGGTCACTTGGGCTGCGGCGCGTCGTGCGGACGGAGTTGACGGCCCCAGTTGACGCTTCGTCATCCGGCGCACGGGGGAGTCGCCTTGTTCGGGATCGTCAGGCCCTGCAGTCATCGGCTCGGGGAGCATCTCAAGACCCAGTGGATGGCCCATCTGTGCGGCCTCTGTCTGGCACTGCGCGGCGATCACGGGCAGTTCGCCCGGGTCGTCACGAACTATGACGGTTTGCTGATATCGGTTCTGACGGAGGCTCAGGCCGAGCGGCCCGGCGGCGCCGGAGCCTGGCGGCGCCAGGCCGGGCCCTGTCCGCTGCGCGGGATGCGGACCGCGTCCGTCGCCCAGGGCGAGGGGGCCCGGCTCGCCGCCGCCGTCTCCCTGGTGCTGGCCGCGGCGAAGGTGCGCGACCACGTCGACGACCGGGACGGGGTCTTCGCCCGCCGGCCGGTCGCCCTCGCCGCCCGCAGGGTCGCGGCGAGCTGGGGCCGGGCCGGCGCACGCACCGGGTCCGACGTCGGGTTCGACACCGCGGTGCTGCTCGACGCGGTCGAGCGGCAGGTCGGCATCGAGGCGCTGGCCGGGCCCGGCACCGCCCTGCTGACGGTCACCGAACCGACCGAGACCGCGACCGCCGCCGCGTTCGCCCACACCGCCCGGCTCGCCGGACGGCCGCACAACGCCGAACCGCTCGCCGAGGCGGGCCGGCTCTTCGGACGGCTCGCGCATCTCCTGGACGCCGTGGAGGACCTGGCCGAGGACGCCGCGACCGGCGCGTGGAACCCCCTGGCCGCGACCGGCACCGGCCTGGCCGAGGCCCGCCGGCTCGCCGACGACGCCGTGCACGGGATCCGGCTCGCCCTGCGCGAGGTCGACTTCGTGGACGGCAAGCTGGCGCACCTGCTCCTCGCACACGAGGTGGGGCGCTCGGTGGACCGGGTGTTCGGGGTGACGGGGACCTGCACGCACACCGGGTCCGCGTCCGCGTCCGCGTCGGGAGGCCGGGACGGGCAGGGCGGCTGGGTGCCGACCGGGGCGCCCGGCAGTCCGTACGCGCCGACGGGATCGGGCGCGTACGAGCCCGGCAGCCCCTATGGGTCCAACAATCCTTACGGAGGCGGGAACCCTGGTGGCCCCGGTGGCCCGGGCGGGCCCGGTGGCTTCGGCGGGGGGCCGTCGTTCCCGCCGCCCAAGCCCGGCAAGCGCGGGCTCGTCGCGGGGTGCGCGGTGGCGATCGGGCTCTGCTGCACCTGCAAGGTGTGCTGCGCCGACGAGTTCGAGGGCCCGTGGTCGCGCAAGAAGCGGGAGGGCTGTTGCAGCAACTGCGACTGTCCCGACTGCTCCTGCTGCGAGGCCTGTGAGTGCTGCGAATGCTGCTCGTGCTGTGACTGCGGTTAGTGAAGTGCTGGCCCTGTATACGGAGGCGCGGGGGCCGGACCGCCGCGGCGGGTTCACCTGCGCGCCTTCGACGGTCCTGTTACCACGGCGTAAAACAAGCAGATGATCCGGTGACCGTTGTCTGAGAGGGGTCGTTGGCCGGGCGCAGAAGCAGCGTTTCTGCCCCGTCAACTCGCCCTCTCCATAAGGCACTTCAGTGGACCTCCTGTCGACCGTTCAGTTCAAGAAGGCTTTCTCCCGATCCAGAACGAGCACGACCATCCGTACCCGGCTGTTGCGCATCCTCGGACTCGCGCTCGCCGTGCTCCTCGCCCTCCTCGGCGTCTTCGCCGCCGAGCAGATCTCCGGCTACCGCGGAGCCTCCGCCACCGCCGACAACGCGCGCCTGGAGGTCACCCTCCAGGGGCTCGTCCACGAGCTCCAGAAGGAGCGCGGGCTCACCACCGGATACGTCGGCGGCGTCAAGCAGTTCGCCGCCAAGCTGCCCGCCCAGCGCAAGGCCACCGACACCGCCCGCACCGCGCTGGAGGACGCCCTCGCGCACCGCGAGGGATCCGGCGCGGCACGCGACGCGCTCGGGCGGCTCGGCGGACTCGCCGGGATCCGCACCGCCGCGGACGACGGCTCCGGGCAGGTGAAGGCGACCTTCGACTACTTCACCGGCACCATCGCCCAGTTCGCCAAGGCCGGCCGCGGCTTCGGCGACGTCGACGACGCGCGGCTGCGCGACGCCTACCAGTCGCTCCAGGTCCTCGGCACCGCCAAGGAGTACCTGGGGCAGGAGCGTGCCATCGTGCTCGGCTCCGTCCGGGCCGGCGGCCGCTTCCGCGGGGACGACTTCAGCCGCTTCATGGAGATCAGGTCGGGCCGGCTGGCCGCGCTGACCTCCTTCCCGCGCACCGCGACCGCGGCGCAGCAGCGACGCCTCGACACCGCCCTCGCGACGCCCGACGCCGAGCGTGCCCTCGGGTACGAGTCGGTGGCCGTGCACGGCGCGGGACGGCTCGCCGCCGCCGACATCCCGCCCATGACCTGGTGGGACACGATGACGTCGACCATCAACGGCCTGCGGGACGTCCAGATCTCCATCGGCAGCGACGTCGAGTCGCGCGCCGCCGATCTGGAGAGCTCCGCCCAGCGCGATCTGCTGCTCTTCGTACTGCTGGCGCTCGCCGTCATGGGCGCCCTGGCCGCGCTCGCCCGCGACTGCGTACGATCCGTGTCCGCGCCGCTCAGCGGACTCGCCCAGGAGGCCCGCGAGGTCGCCGGGGTGCGACTGCCGCGGGCCGTCGCCGATGTGCAGTCCGCCGCCGGGGGCGAGGCTCCCGCGCCGCCCGCGCCGCTCGGGCTCGACGCCCGCGCCGGGGCCGAGGTGCGCGAGGTGGCCGACGCGTTCGACCGGGTGCAGCGCGCCGCCTTCGACCTCGCCACCGAGCAGGCCGTGCTGCGCAGGAACGCCACCGAGTCGCTGGTCAGCCTCGGCCGCCGCAACCAGAACCTGGTGCGCCGGCAGATCGGCTTCATCAACAAGCTGGAGCACGAGGACGCCGACCCCGACACCCTCGCCAACCTCTTCGAACTCGACCATCTGGCCACCCGTATGCGCCGCAACGCCGAATCCCTGCTCGTGCTCGCGGGCGAGTCGAGCCCCCGGACCTGGGCGACCCCGCTGTCCGTCAACGACGTCCTGCGTGCCTCGCTCTCCGAGGTGGAGGAGTACCGCCGCGTCACCCTGCGCCGGGTCGAGCCCGCGCAGGTGTCCGGCTCCGTCGTCGCCGAACTCGCCCACCTGCTCGCCGAGCTGGTGGAGAACGCGCTGAGCTTCTCGCCGCCGGACTCCGACGTGGAGATCGAGGGGCGGCGCACCAGCGCCGGGTACCTCATCGCGATCGTCGACCACGGGCTCGGCATGGACACCCAGGCGCTCGCCGAGGCCAACGTACGGCTCTCCGGTACCGCCAGCTTCATGGCCGAACCCACCCGGTTCCTCGGCCACTTCGTGGTCGGCGCCCTCGCCCGCAAGTGCGGCATCGAGGTCCGGCTCGGGGAGGCGCCCGCCGCCGGTGTCGTGGCCCGGGTCCTGATCCCCTCCGCGCTGCTCACCGAGGCGGAGCCGACCGCCGCCAAGGGCCTGACGGGCCAGGGGGAGACCCCGAAGGAGCGGCTGGTGAAGGCCGCCGCGGCCAAGCCGGTCACGGCCGCCGGGACCGGCCGCGGCGAGGCCGTGCTGCCCGCCCCGCGCCGCGAACAGGTCGTGGCCGCGGCCGCGTCGCCGAGGCCCTCCTCCTCCGCCGCCTCCTCGGCGGCCCGCACCCGCAACGGGCTCGTCAAGCGCCCCCAGCGCAGCGCCATCGCGCGGGCCGTGAACGAGGCGGACGCGCCCACCAGGCCCGCACCCGAGGGGCCCGCCGTCGAGCGCGGCCCCGAGGACGTCTCCGGAATGCTGTCCGGGCTGCGCAGCGCCCATATGCGCGGCTCCATCAGCGTGGAGCGGGAACGGGCCGCCCAGGAAGCCGCCCTGGAGAGCACCCGGCAGGACACCAGCGAAGGGCAGGGCGACAAGTGACCACCGTCGACACGCGGGGCGACTCGCAGACGTTCAACTGGCTGCTGGCCAACTTCGTCCGCAACACCGACGGCGTGCGCGACGCCGTCGCGGTCTCGTCGGACGGGCTGCTCATCGCCGTGTCCGAGGGGCTCGGCCGGACCGAGGCCGACCATCTGGCCGCCATCGTCTCCGGGCTCTCCAGCCTCGCGCGCAGCGCCTCCAAGCGGTACAGCTTCGACGGCGTGAAACTCATCATGATCGAGATGGGGCGCGGCTTCCTGCTGGTCTCCGCGATCAGGGACGGCAGCTGCCTCGGGGTGCTCGCCGACAGCAGTGGTGAACTCGGGCTCGTGGGGTACGAGATGGCGGTGCTCGCCGAGCGCGCCGGAGACCTGCTCAACCCGACGCTCATCGCCGATCTGCGGGAGACGCTGCCGCGATGAGCGAGCCCAGCGAACCCGGCGACTCGTCGGAAGCCTTCGTGCGTCCCTTCATCATCACCGGCGGACGGGTGCGGCCCGCCCAGGCCGACCTGCGCCTCGAGACCCTCGTGGTCGCGGTGGGCGCCCCGGACGGCGGCGCCGCGCCGCTCGCCTTCGAGCACCAGCGGATCGTGGCGATCTGTCAGGAGCCGACCACCGTCGCCCATGTGGCCGAGGCCATCGGGGTGCCGCTCGGAGTCGCCAAGGTGCTCATCGCCGACCTCGTCGTGGGCGGCAGGCTGTCGTGTTCGCAACCCGCGGAGCTGCCGCTCCACACCCTCGAAAGGATCAGGGACCATGTCAGGGCGCTCTGAACGCATCGCCCCGCTGGCCGTGAAGATCGTGGTCAGTGGTGGGCTCGGGGTCGGCAAGACGACCTTCATCGGGGCCGTCTCGGAGATCGAGCCGCTCGACACCGAGGCGGCGATCACCCAAGTCTCGGTGGGTGTCGACTCGTTGGCCGGTGTCGAGGGCAAGACGACCACGACGGTCGCCCTCGACTTCGGGCGTATCACGCTCGATCCGACGCTCGCGCTGTATCTGTTCGGCACGCCCGGGCAGGACCGGTTCTCGTTCCTCTGGGACGACCTGGTGGAGGGCGCGCTCGGTACGGTCGTGCTCGTCGACACGCGGCGCATCGAGGACTGTTTCCCCGCGCTGGACTACTTCGAGGCGCACGGGGCGCCGTTCGTTCTCGCCGTGAACCGGTTCGAGGGGTCGGACCGGTTCGAACTCGGGGAGATCCGGGAGGCGTTGGGGGTCGGTGACGGTGTCCCGGTCGTCGAGTGCGATGCGCGGGCGCGCGGGTCTGTACGGGACGTTCTCGGGGCGCTGATGGACCAGGTCATCGGGGTTCGGGTGCGGGGGCGACGGGGGGTTTTGGCGGCCCGGTGATCTGAGGTCCGTTGTCGGGTGCCGGTCGCGTCGTGGCTGGTCGCGCAGTTCCCCGCGCCCCTGGGGCCGTTGTCGGCTGACGGCCGGTGGCCGCTTCTCGCGCAGTTCCCCGCGCCCCTGGGGCCGTTGTCGGCTGACGGCCGGTGGCCGCTTCTCGCGCAGTTCCCCGCGCCCCTGGGTGCGAGCTTCGCTCGCCCAGGGGCAGGGGGAGGCGCGCGTAGCGCAGCCTTCAGGGGCGCGGGGAACTGCGCGACCAGCCCCCACCGGGCCGCAGACGGGTACGAGACCGGTCAGTCCTTGATCTCCGGCGGGGAGATCTGGGACTTGCTGATCGACGACTCCGACGTACCCCACTTGGCCAGGATCTTCCGGTAAGTCCCGTCCGCGATCAACCGGTTCACCGCGGAGCGGAACGCGGGGGCCAGTGCCGTGCCCTTCTTGAAGGCGAAACCGACGTCCAGCCGGTGGAACTCGTTCAGGAAGCGCAGCCCCTCCTGATGCGCCACCCCGTACCGCAGCCCGTTGATGGTGCTCATCACCACATCGCTGCGCCCCTGCTGGAGCGAGGACCAGACCGCACTCGGCTCCGCGTACGTCTTCACGTCGTACGGCTTCTTGCCGGCCTTCTCGCACAGGCCCTTGTTCTCCTCCAGCGTCGTCTCGAAGGTGGTGCCGGCGCCGGTCGCCACGTTCAGGCCGCACAGCTGGGTCAGGTCGGTGACCTTCTTCAGGTCGCTGTCCTTGCGGACGGCGAAGCCCTGGCCGTCGTTGATGTACGTGACGAAGTCGATGGTCTTCCGGCGTTCGTCGGTGACGCCGAAGTTCCCGGTGCCGAGGTCGTACTTGCCGCTGTCGAGGGCCGGGAGGATCGCCTCGAAGCTCGCGACCTGCTGGTCGAGCTTGATGCCGAGGACCTTGGCGACCGCGTTCGCGAAGTCGACGTCCTGCCCGACGATGGTCTTCCCGTCGGGCAGATAGGTGGAGTTGGGGGGAGTGCCGCCCACGCTCACGGCGATCTTGAGGCTGCCGCTCTTGCGGACGGACGCCGGGAGGAGCTTCGCCGACGCGGGATCCTTCGCGACGGACGACACCACGTCCTTCGTCGGGATCTTGTCGGTGGCGGCCGCGGGCGCCGCGTCGTCCGCCGCGTCACCGGAGCCGCAGGCGGTCAGGCCGAGGGCGGCGACGGTGATCAGCGCGAACGTGGAGGCATGGGTGGAGGAGCGCATGGCGAGGAGTTCTGCCCTTCGGTGGCAACGCGAATGACGACACAGGGCGACGCAGGGGAAACCGCTGAACGAGGGGAGGGTGCAGCAGGGTGAAGGCGCGTACGGGGACGCGGGAATGCGTTGAGGTACGGCGAGAACGCCGGCGACCTGAGAAAAAGAGGAAGAGAGAAGTGCGACGCGCTCAGAGGCGTCTGAAGGGCATCAACAGGACGCGGACCACACTCGACCGAAGTCGATGTGGGAGCGCGTGACCAGCCACTGCTGCGGATGCATGGGCATTAGTGGAACAGGCATCCGGTTCCGCGTCAACTCACTTGAGACGCCCGGCTCACAGTCTGGACAGCCTTGACAGACCGCGTGACAGGCCCCGTACTCTCGGTGCGGGACCGCTGCTGAGGGGCTCGGCCCGACAGGCGTGAAGGCACGACCGTACGGGCCGGATTCCAGCCCACGGAGCCCTCCCATGTCCTCGGAAACCCTTGCCAAGGCACCGCCCGCCGAGCCCGCCCCGGCCGCCCCCGCCGTCCCCCGCATCGTCCCGCGCCGTCGCACCGGACAGTGGACCGCCGCGGCCGTCGTGCTCGTCCTGCTCGGCCTGGCCATGAACTCGGTACTGCGCAACGAGGCGTTCCAGTGGGACGTCGTCGCCGACTACTTCACCACCGACTCCGTGCTGCGCGGACTCTGGCTCACCCTGTGGCTGACCGCGCTCGTCATGACGCTCGGCTTCGCGTTCGGCACCCTGCTGGCCGTCATGCGACTGTCCGCCAACCCCGTTCTGCGAGCGGTCAGTTGGGGATACGTCTGGCTGTTCAGGTCGGTGCCGATCCTCGTGCAGCTGCTGTTCTGGTTCAACATCGGCGCCCTGTACCCGCGCGTCCTCGGAGTGAAGACCGTCGACCTCTTCGGGCCCGTCACCGTCGCCATCATCGGACTGACCCTGCACGAGGCCGCGTACGCCGCCGAGGTGGTGCGCGGCGGCATCCTCTCGGTGGAGCGGGGGCAGGTCGAGGCCGCCCAGGCCCTGGGCCTCGGCCGGTACCGGCGCTGGCGCCGGATCGTCCTGCCGCAGGCCATGCGGGCCATCGTGCCGCCGGCCGGGAACATGCTGATCGGCACCCTCAAGGGCACCTCCATCGTCAGCATCATCGCCGTGCAGGACCTGCTCTACTCCGTGCAGCTCGTCTACCACCGCACCTACCAGGTCATCCCGCTGCTGCTCGTCGCCACCATCTGGTACGTCGTGGTGACCTCGCTGCTCAGCGTCGGCCAGTACTACGTCGAGCGGCACTATGCGCGCGGGACGCAGCGATGAGTCCCGTACGGCAGTCCCTGGTGATCGTGGGAGCCGGGCCGCGGGGGACCGGAGTCCTGGAGCGCCTCGCCGCCAACTCGCGTGACGGCAAGGACCAGTTGGCGCTGGACGTGCATCTCGTCGATCCCTATCCGCCGGGCGGCGGGCGCATCTGGCGGCGCGAGCAGTCGCCGCTGCTGTGGATGAACTCGCAGGCCCAGGACGTCACCATGTTCACCGACGAGACGGTGGAGCTGGCCGGGCCCGTGGTGCCGGGACCCGTGCTGCACGAGTGGGCCGGGATCGACGGCCGGACCTTCGCCGACCGGCGCCGGCAGGGCGGCTATCTGCGGTGGGTGTACGAGAGGGCCGTCGCCGCGCTGCCCGACGGGGTCACCGTCCACCATCACGCCCGGCGCGCCCTGCGCGTGTCCGGCGCTCCCCACGGCCGCCAGCAGGTGTGGCTGGAGGGGGAGACGCGGCCGCTGTTCGCCGACGCCGTCGTTCTCACCCAGGGGCATCTGGACGCCGAACTCAACGACGAGCAGAAGGAGTTGCGCGCGTACGCCGAGCGGCACGGGCTCGTGCATCTGCCGCCCGACTTCACCGCCGACTCCGACCTGAGCGCCCTCGTGCCCGGTCAGGACGTGCTCGTCCGCGGCTTCGGGCTCGCCTTCGTCGACCTGATGGTGCTGCTGACGGAAGGGCGCGGCGGACGCTTCGAAGGGGACACCTATGTGCCCTCGGGGCGGGAGCCGGTGCTGCACGTCGGATCGCGGCGCGGGGTGCCCTACCACGCCAAGCTCGGCTACGACTGGGACGCGGGGGAGCGGCCGCCGCTGCCGCGCTTCCTCGGACCGACGCAGATCGACGAACTCCTCGCGAAGGGAGATGAGTTCGGGTCCGACGGCTTCCGGCGCGACGTGTGGCCGCTCGTCGACAAGGAACTCGGGTACGCGCACTACCACCGGCTGTTCACCGCCCACCCCGAGCGCACCGGCGTCGCCTGGGAGGTCTTCGAGGAGAAGTACGCCGCCGCGGCGCCGCTCAGCGCCGAGATGCAGGCCCTCGTCGCCGCCACCGTGCCCGACCCCGCCGACCGGCTCGACCTCGCCGCCCTGGACCGCCCGCTCGACGGCGTCCGCTACGGCTCGTACGAGGAACTCCAGGCGGGCCTGCGCGGCCACATCACCGACGACCTGGAGCGCCGCCACGACCCGGCGCACAGCCCCGACCTCGCCGTCTTCCTCGGCCTGCTCTCCGTGTACGGGCAGCTCGTCCGGCTCGGCGACGTCGGCCCCTGGTGGCACGGCTTCTTCAGCTACCTGGCGTCCGGGCCGCCGGGACCGCGCCTGCGCCAGCTGCTCGCACTGTCCCGCGCGGGCGTCGTGAAGTTCGTCGGCGCCGACATGCGGGTCGAGGCGCGGGACGGCGTCTTCACGGCCACGAGCGCCTCGGCACCCGGAGTCCGGGTCGAGGCCCGCGCGCTCGTCGAGGCCCGCCTGCCGCAGCCGACCCTCGCCCGCACCCGGGACCGGCTGCTGCGCACCCTGTACGAGGAGGGCGCGCGGTCGACCGACGCCGGACTGCTCGCCGTCGACCCGGCCGACGGGCGCGTCCTGTCCCGGGACGGCGCCGCCCACCCGCGCCGCTTCGCCCTCGGCCCGCACACCGACGCGCGCGGCGCGGGCGCCTTCACCCGGCCGCGCACCAACGGCCCGTCGTTCCGGCAGAACGACGCGACGGCCCGCGCCGTCCTCGCGCTGCTGCGCGACCTCTCCTGTCGCGCCACCGCCGCCTGAGACCGGCCCGCCCGCCCGCCCGGCCGCCCGGCCGCCCGGCCCGGCTCGGCTCGGCCCCTCCCGCTCCTCCGTCTCCGCTCGTTCCGTCTCCGCTCGTCCGTCTCCGAGGACACCCATGTCTCTGACCAGCGATCCACCCCTGGACGCCGCCGCCACGACCGCCGCCGAGGCACCGAAGGACGCCTACGCGCACCTCAAGGTCGTCCCCGTACGCCACCCCCTGCGGTGGGTGGCCATCGTCGTGACCGCCGTGCTGCTCGCCCAGTTCGCACACGGCCTGGCCACCAACTCCGGCTGGGAGTGGGAGGTGTTCGCGGAGTTCTTCACCGCGGACGTCATCCTCAAGGCCGTCTGGACGACGCTCCAGCTCACCGCGTACGGCACGGCGCTCGGCTTCGCGCTCGGCATCGTGATCGCCTTCATGCGCCTGTCGAGCAGCCGGTTCCTGCGCACGGTGGCGTTCGGCTACATCTGGGCGTTCCGCTCGATCCCGCTGATCGTGCAGCTGCTGTTCTGGTTCAACCTGGCCTATCTGTACAAGGAGCTGACGTTCGGGATCCCCTTCGGGCCCGGCTTCTTCTCCTTCGACACGATGGGGCTCGTCGGCGCGATGAGCGCCGCCGTCCTCGGCCTCGCCCTGCACCAGGCCGCGTACGCCGCCGAGATCGTGCGCGGCGGTGTACTCGCCGTCGACGGCGGCCAGTTGGAGGCCGCGGCCGCGCTCGGCATCCCGCGCCTGCGGCAGATCCGCCGCATCGTGCTGCCGCAGGCGATGCGCTCGATCCTGCCGAACGCCGCCAACGAGGTCATCTCCCTCTTCAAGGGCACCTCGATCGTCTCCGTCATGGCGATCGGCGAACTCTTCTACCAGGTGCAGGTCATCTACGGCCGCAACGGCCGCGTGGTGCCCCTGCTGATGGTCGCCACCGCCTGGTACATCCTCCTGACCAGCGCACTCTCCGTACTCCAGCACTACGTGGAGCGCCACTTCGCGAAAGGTTCCACCCGATGAGCGCCATGGTGGACATCAAGTCCGTGCACAAGAGCTTCGGCTCCGTCGAGGTGCTGCGCGGCATCGACCTGGAGGTGCGGGCCGGCGAGGTCACCGTCGTCCTCGGCCCCTCCGGATCCGGCAAGTCGACGCTGCTGCGCACCATCAACCACCTGGAGAAGGTCGACAGCGGCTGGATCAGCGTCGACGGGCAGCTCGTCGGCTACCGCCGCTCGGGAGACAAGCTGTACGAGCTGCGCGAGCGCGAGATCCTCAAGCAGCGCACGCACATCGGCTTCGTCTTCCAGAACTTCCATCTCTTCCCGCACCTGACGGTTCTGGAGAACATCGTCGAGGCCCCGGTCTCCGCGCTCAAGCGGCCCCGCGCCGAGGTGGTGGAGAGCGCACGCAAGCTGCTCGACCGGGTCGGGCTCGCCGAGAAGGCCGACGCCTATCCCCGCCAGCTCTCCGGCGGCCAGCAGCAGCGCGTCGCCATCGCCCGGGCCCTCGCCCTGGAACCCAAGCTGCTGCTGTTCGACGAGCCGACGTCCGCGCTCGACCCCGAGCTGGTCGGCGAGGTCCTCGACGTCATCCGCGACCTCGCCCACCAGGGCACCACGATGATCGTCGTCACGCACGAGATCGGCTTCGCCCGCGAGGTCGCCGACACCGTCGTGTTCATGGACGAGGGCCGCATCGTCGAGCGGGGCGCCCCCGGCGACGTACTGGACGCGCCGCGCGAGGAACGGACCCGGGCGTTCCTTTCCAAGGTCCTCTGACCTGTCGACCTTCTTTATCTGTCACCACTTTGAGGAGTACGCACATGCTGTCCCGCCGCACCCTGACCGCCTCCGTCGCCGCGCTCGCCCTGGCCCCCCTGCTCACCGCCTGCGGAGGTGACAGCGACGCCGCCACGACCGGCGCCGCCGGCACGAAGAAGGTCGGGAACATCAACATCGGCCCCGACCAGAACCGCATCCGCGGCAAGAAGGTCGACAAGATCGCCGCGCTGCTGCCGGCCGCCGTGCGCGAGCGCGGCACGCTGCGGCTCGGCGGCAGCGCCGACGCCTCGCCACCGCTCGGCTTCTTCGCCACCGACGACAAGACCCGGATCGGCTCCGAGGTCGACATCGCCACCCTCGTCGCCGACACCCTCGGACTCAAGGTCAAGCAGGAGCTGGTGAGCTGGGAGAACCTGTTCGTCGGGCTCGACAGCGGGAAGTTCGACGCGGTGTTCTCCAACGTCACCGTCACCGAGGAGCGCAAGGAGAAGTACGACTTCGCCACCTACCGGCTCGACAACATCGCCTTCGAGGCGAAGAAGGGCACGAGCTGGCGGGTCAAGGAGCCCAAGGACGTCGCTGGCAAGACCATCGCCGTCTCCTCCGGCACCAACCAGGA
This sequence comes from Streptomyces sp. NPDC057694, assembly GCF_042799415.1. Lineage (NCBI taxonomy): Bacteria > Bacillati > Actinomycetota > Actinomycetes > Kitasatosporales > Streptomycetaceae > Streptomyces > Streptomyces sp. NPDC057694. The sequence goes on along the minus strand of NZ_JBHVIX010000020.1, from coordinate 97,252 downwards.
GAAGATCCTCGTCGATTGGAGCAAGCAGGACGAGAAGGCCGGCCTCAAGCCCGTCACCATCAAGTACTTCCAGAAGGACACGGACTACTACCTGGCGCTCCAGTCCGGGCGCATCGACGCCTACCTCGGCCCGAACCCGTCCGCCGCCTACCACGTGGCGTCCGCCGGGCAGTCGCAGATCATCGGGACCATCTCCGGTGGCGGTGACGAGATCCAGGGGGAGATCGCCGCGACGACGAAGAAGGGGAGCGGGCTTGTCGACGCCTACGCTGCCGCGCTGAACCATGTCATCGCTGACGGGTCCTATGCGCGGGTGCTGAAGCGGTGGGGGTTGTCCAGTGAGGCCGTGCCCAAGTCTGAGGTCAACCCTGAAGGGTTGCCGAAGACGTCTTAGGCGGGTGCCGCGGCGGGCTGGTTTTCGTCTGCCGGTCCGTCGCGGCTGGTCGCGCAGTTCCCCGCGCCCCTGAAGGGGCGCCCCATGACCGCCGTGTTGAGAGGTTCCCCGCCGTGCTTCATCTTGCTGCCGCCGTCGATCTCGCGGACACCTATGATTCCGCGCCCTATCTGGAGCTCACCCGGCTCGCCGAGCACGGGGCGCTGGACTTCGTGACGTTGCACGACACCTTCGGCGCGCCCGGGCCCGACGCGCTCGCCGTGTTGTCGCGGATCGCCCCGGAGACCTCCCGGATCGGGCTCGTGCCCACCGTCACCACCACCCACACCGAGCCGTTCCACGTGCAGGCCGCCGTCGCCACCCTCGACTGGGTGAGCCGGGGGCGGGCCGGCTGGCGGCCCGACGTGTCGCCGAGCGACGACGAGGCACGGCTCTTCGGGCGGCGATACGTCGGGGCATCGGTGGCCCCGCCCGCCGACCTGTGGCACGAGGCCGGTGAAGTCGCCGACGTGGCGGGGAGGTTGTGGGACAGCTGGGAGGACGACGCCGAGATCAGGGACGTCGCCACCGGCCGCTTCGTCGACCGCGACAAGCTGCACTACGTCGACTTCGAGGGGCGGACGTTCTCCGTGCGCGGCCCGTCGATCGTGCCGCGGCCGCCGCAGGGCCGGCCCGTCGTCGTCGTGGACGCCACCCAGCCGTACGCGTACGACGTCGCGGCCCGGCACGCCGACGTGGCGCTCGTCGGCGTCTCCGACCCGGCCCAACTCGCCGCGGCCCGCAACGGGTTGCGCCGCCGCGCCGCCGAGCACGGCCGCGACCCGGACGGGCTGCGGGTGCTCGCCGCGCTCCGCATCGACCTCGGCGGTGGCGAGCACGCCGCCCAGCCGGGACACGGCGGCGGGCCGCTGCCCAGCGAGGAGGGGCCGCTGTACCGCGGCGGGCCCGTCGACCTGGCCGACCTGATCGCCGCCTGGTACCGGGCGGGCGCCGCCGACGGCTTCCACCTCACCCCGCTCGACGCGCGCCGCGACCTGGAACGCCTCGTCAACGGCACCGTGCCGCTGCTCCAGCACCGCGGCCTGTTCCGCACCTTCTATCCGGGCGCCACCCTGCGCGAACACCTGGGACTCGCCCGGCCCGCCAGCCAGTACGCAACCGCCCCGGGGGTCCCCTCATGACCAGGCACACCACCAGTACGGAAGGCGCGCGGCAGATCCATCTCGCCGCGCACTTCCCGGGCGTCAACAACACCACCGTGTGGGCCGACCCCCGCTCGAAGTCGCAGATCGACTTCGCCTCCTTCGAGCATCTGGCCCGCACGGCCGAACGCGGCCTGTTCGACTTCTTCTTCCTCGCCGAAGGGCTGCGTCTGCGCGAACAGCGCGGGCGCATCCACGACCTGGACGTCGTCGGCCGCCCCGAGTCGATCACCGTGCTCAACGCGCTCGCCGCGGTGACCGAGAAGCTGGGTCTCGCCGCCACCGTCAACGCCACCTTCAACGAGCCGTTCGACACCGCCCGCCGCTTCGCCACCCTCGACCACCTCAGCGGCGGCCGCGCCGCCTGGAACGTGGTCACCTCCTCCGACGCGTTCACCGGTGAGAACTTCCGCCGCGGCGGCTACCTCGACCGCGCCGACCGCTACACCCGCGCCGCCGAATTCGTCGAAGTGGCGCGGGAGTTGTGGGACGCGGGCACCGAGTATCCGTTCCGTCACCAGGGGCGGCACTTCACCGTCGAGGGCGACTTCACCGTGCCCCGGCCGCCCCAGGGACACCCCGTCGTCATCCAGGCCGGGGACTCCGCCGAAGGCCGCGAGTTCGCCGCGTCCGCAGCCGACGTGATCTTCACCCGGCACGGCACCCTGGAGGCCGGGCAGGCCTTCTACGCCGATGTGAAGGCGCGGCTCGCGGCGTACGGACGCGAGCCCGACGACCTCAAGATAATGCCGGGGGTCACCTTCGTCCTCGGCGACACCGCGGCCGAGGCGCAGGAGAAGGCGGCCGAGATCCGGCGGCAGCAGGTCTCCCCGCAGACCGCGATCCTCGCCCTGGAGCAGGTGTGGGGCGTGGACCTCTCCTCCTACGACCCCGACGGGCCACTGCCCGACATCGACCCGGTCCCCGACTCCGCTCTCTCTCAGGGGCGCACCCGGCGCGGCGACGTCTTCGAGATCGCCGAGAAGTGGCGGGCGGTGTCCCGCGCCAAGGGCCTGTCCATCCGGCAGACCGTGATCGAGACGACCGGCCGGCAGTCGTTCGTCGGGACCCCGGACACGGTCGCCGCCGAGATCGACGCATTTGTGCGGGGCCGCGCCGCCGACGGGTTCATCCTCGTCCCGCATCTGACCCCCGGCGGCCTCGACGAGTTCGTGGACCGGGTCGTCCCGCTGCTCCAGGAGCGCGGCGCCTTCCGCACGGAATACGCGGGCTCCACCCTGCGCTCCCATCTGGGACTGCGCACCCCCGAACCGCACACCCGCGAACGGCTTGCTCCGGGACCGGGCACCACCGAGAGGATCCTCACCGCATGACCGACGCGAGCCCCGCCGACGCCTGGAAGCAGTGGCACGAGGAGCGGACCGCGTCCGTCTCCGCGCCCCACGGGCCCCTCTCGCTCACGGGTACCTATTGGCTCGACGACTATACGGACGGCAAACTTCCGGCCATCCCCGGGCAATGGCGGGTGGACGGTGACGGCGTCGTGCGCACCCTGGACGGGGAGCGGACCCGGCTCGGCGCCGACGCGACCGTCGCGCTCGGCGAGCGGCGGCTCGTCGTCATCGTGCGTGAAGGACTGTGGGGCGTACGGGACTTCGACCCGGCCGCGCCCGCCCGGACGGCGTTCCTGGAGTCGCCGGGCATCGACGCGACACCGTACGACCCGCGCTGGGCGGTCGAGGGCCGCTTCACCCCGTACCCGGACGGCAGTACGGACGTCCGTGTCGAGAACGCCGACGGCAGGAAGCGCGCGCTCGGACTCGCGGGCGAGCTGACCTTCACCCTCGCCGGGCAGGAGCACACGCTGCAGGTCGCACGGCAGGCGGACGGCCGGCTGTGGGCCGTGTTCGCCGACGCCACCAGCGGCCGCGGCAGCTACCGGTTCCGCTTCCTGTACCCGGCGGCGCCCGACGCCGACGGCCGTACGACCGTGGACCTCAACCGGGCGACGCTGCCGCCGTGCGCCTTCGCCGACCACTTCATCTGCCCCTTCCCGCCCCCGGGCAACACCCTCACCGCGGATGTCGCGGCGGGCGAGCGGAACCTGGCGGCGCCCAGGGCCGTCTGACAGGTCGAACCGAGCCCCGGCGGGCGCCGTACGGACCGTACGAGCCGAAGCCGCCGGGGCATTCCGTCGTGTGTGCGGAGATCCGGTGGAAGGCCGAAAGCCGCTCTTGTGCGGGGTAGTTGAGAGCCCGAATACTCCCGAACAGCGCTTGTCAGGGTCACGGCGTGTTCGCTATCCGGACCTCCGCCGTCCCTGACCGCGCCTCACGGGCCCCGACCCCACGCGGGCCCCAGACTTCCCTCGGGAGGAACGACCAGTGAGGATCAAGCGCACCACCCCCCGTAACGGCATGGCGAGACGGACCGGGCTGATCGCCGCGGGCACCGGACTGCTGGCCGTGGCAGCGTTCACCGTCCCCTCCGCGCAGGCCGCGGAATCCCCGACGTTCAGTGCGGCTCAACTCTCTCGCGCCAGCGACGCCGTCCAGTCCGCCGACATCGGCGGTACGGCCTGGTCGGTCGACGCCAAGACCGGCAAGGTGCTGGTCACCGTCGACAGCACCGTGTCGCAGGCCGAGATCAACCAGATCAAGGCAGAGGCCGGCAGCAATGCGGGCGCGCTCAGCATCAAGCGTACGAACGGCACCTTCAAGAAGCTGATCGCCGGCGGAGACGCCATCTACGGCGGCGCCTACCGCTGTTCCCTCGGCTTCAACGTCCAGGACAACAGCGGCAATTACTACTTCCTGACCGCGGGCCACTGCGGTGAGGTCGCCTCCACCTGGTACTCGAACTCCGCGAAGACCACGGTGCTGGGTTCGAACGTGAGCTACAGCTTCCCCACCAACGACTACGCGCTGGTGAAGTACAGCAACAGCTCGGTCGCCAAGTCCGGCACCGCGGGCAACACGGACATCAAGAGCTCGGGCACGCCGAGCGTGGGCGCCACGGTCACCCGTGACGGCTCCACCACCGGCATCCACAGCGGCAAGGTCACCGCGCTCAACGCCACCGTGAACTACGGCAGCGGCGACATCGTCTACGGCATGATCCAGACCACCGTGTGCGCCGAGGGCGGCGACTCCGGTGGCGCCCTCTACTCCACGGGCGGCGTGGCCTACGGTCTGACCTCGGGCGGCAGCGGCAACTGCACGTCCGGCGGCACGACGTTCTTCCAGCCGGTCACCGAAGCGCTCAGCGTCTACGGGGTCCACGTGTTCTGATCGCACCGCCCGCACCACACGCACCACATGCACCGACCGTATGTCTGTGCAGCACCGCAGCCATCAGCGGAAGCCCCTGTCCGGTAGCGCACCGGGCGGGGGCTCTCCCGTACCGCCCCGCACGGAGTTACCGTCGAAGGACGCGCCTGAACCACGCGCCTGATGCGCCCACTTCGGACCCTGGGGGGCCGTGAGATGGTCGAGGAACTGGTGACCGCCGCGGCGGCCGTCGTCTGTGCCGGAGCGGTCTACGCGATGGCGGCGGCCCGCGTCGTCAAACAGTACGAGCGCGGGGTGGTGTTCCGCCTCGGCAGGCTGACGTCGTCGGTGCGCGGACCCGGGCTCACGATGATCGTGCCGGGCGTGGACCGGCTCCGTAAGGTCAACATGCAGATCGTGACGATGCCGGTGCCCGCGCAGGACGGCATCACCCGGGACAACGTCACGGTGCGGGTGGACGCCGTCATCTACTTCAAGGTGGTCGACGCGGCCGAGGCCGTGGTGCAGGTCGAGGACTACCGGTTCGCGGTCTCGCAGATGGCGCAGACGTCGCTGCGCTCGATCATCGGCAAGAGCGACCTCGACGATCTGCTGTCGAACCGTGAACAGCTCAACCAGGGCCTTGAGTTGATGATCGACAGCCCCGCCATCGGGTGGGGCGTGCAGATCGACCGGGTGGAGATCAAGGACGTGTCCCTGCCCGAGACCATGAAGCGGTCGATGGCACGGCAGGCCGAGGCCGACCGGGAGCGGCGTGCCCGGGTCATCAACGCCGACGCCGAGTTGCAGGCCTCGAAGAAGCTCGCCGAGGCCGCGCAGCAGATGGAGGACACCCCGGCCGCGCTTCAACTGCGTCTGCTGCAGACCGTGGTGGCCGTTGCCGCCGAGAAGAACTCGACGCTTGTGCTGCCGTTTCCGGTGGAGTTGTTGCGGTTCCTTGAGCGGGCTACGCCGGTTGACCCCGCGGCGCCCGCTCGGGGGGCGCCCGCTCGCGGGGCCGGTCGTGAGCTGGCGGAGCCGGGGGAGCCGGGCGGGGTTGAGGGCGGGGACGCGCCGTAGGGGGTCTGTCGGGTGCCGGGTGCGGGTTGTCTGTGGCCGGTCGCGCAGTTCCCCGCGCCCCTGTCGGGGCGGGCCGTCGTGGCTGGGCGCGCAGTTCCTCGCGTCCTGTCGGGGCGGATGCGCCGTCTCTCACACGGGTGGTTTTTGGACAGGACTAGTCCTCACCCTCTGCCCTTTCGTGCGCGCGCGCAGTGTTTGCTTTGGGGATCGCAGGCGGACGACCTCGGCGGCGCCGGTGCACGTAAGAGGTAAGGGGCGTACTGGGGTTGACGTACGCGCGTCCTGAAGTCGACCTTGTGTGTCCCCTGTGACGGTCGGGATAGTGGGCCCGTCAGCCTCATGGAACCCGGTACGTCCCCCACGACAGCCGGGTTCCCAACCCCCCACAGGAGGACGAGAGTTGAAGCACCGACGCATACCCAAGCGGCGTGTCGCCGTGGTCGGAGCGGGAATAGCCGCCCTGGCCGCCGCGGGCATCACCTTCCAGACTGCGAACGCCAGCACCGACACCCCTGACCTGACGCCGAAGAGCCTCTCCGTCGCGAAGGCCGGAAATCTCGCCTCGGCCCTGCACAAGGACCTCGGCGCGGACTCGGCGGGCAGCTACTACGACGCCAAGGCTCAGCACCTCGTCGTCAACGTGCTCAGCAAGGACGCCGCGCAGACCGTCGAGGCGGCCGGCGCCCAGGCCAGAATCGTGCAGAACTCCCTGACCGCGCTGAAGAGCGCCCGGACGACGCTGAAGAGCGACGCGTCGATCCCGGGCACCTCCTGGGCGACGGACCCCGCCACCAACAAGGTCGTCGTCACCGCCGACCGCACGGTCAAGGGCGCCGACTGGCAGAAGCTCAACAAGGTCGTCGACGGCCTCGGCGCGAAGGCCGAACTCCAGCGCACCCAGGGCGAGTTCAAGACCTTCGTCTCGGGCGGCGACGCCATCTCGGGCGGCGGCGGCCGCTGCTCCCTCGGCTTCAACGTGGTCAAGGACGGCCAGCCGTACTTCATCACCGCGGGCCACTGCACCGAGGCGATCTCCACCTGGTCCGACTCCAGCGGCCAGGAGATCGGCACGAACGAGCAGTCGAGCTTCCCGGACAACGACTTCGGGCTCGTGAAGTACACCGCGGACGTCCCCCACCCCAGCGAGGTGAACCTCTACAACGGGTCCGCGCAGGAGATCACCAAGGCCGGTGACGCGACCGTCGGCCAGAAGGTGACCCGCTCCGGCTCCACCACCCAGGTGCACGACGGCACGGTGACGGGACTCGACGCCACCGTGAACTACGGCAACGGCGACATCGTGAACGGTCTGATCCAGACCGACGTCTGCGCCGAGCCCGGCGACAGTGGCGGCTCGCTGTTCTCCGGTGACACGGCGATCGGCCTCACCTCCGGCGGCAGCGGCGACTGCACGTCCGGCGGCGAGACGTTCTTCCAGCCGGTCACGGAAGCGCTCTCGACGTTCGGCGCGGAAATCGGCTGACCGGTTTTCCGGGGCACCCCGCACACGCGGGGTGCCCTTTTTCCGCGAAATTCTTGTGAAAGTTTTCACAAGTCCGCAAGGGGCGAAAGCCCTCAGGCGTATGTGCAGGTGGGGGAGGGTTTCTTCGGGCCGCCAATGATCTTCATGGGACCTTCGCCCCGCAAGCCGGGGCCCTTTTCCGGCCGCCGTACCACACGAAAAGGTGTGGAATCGAACTGTCGAAGAAAAGGTCGCGAAGAAGGAGATCCTGCCGTGGATGCCAAGGGGATGGTCGACGAACTGGTCACCGGCGCGCTGGAGGCGCTCGCCCGGTTCGAGACGTACGACCAGGAACAGGTCGACCACATCGTCAAGAAGGCGTCCCTCGCGGCGCTCAGCCACCACGGCGACCTGGCGAAGAGCGCCGTCGAGGAGACCGGCCGCGGGGTCTTCGAGGACAAGGCGGTCAAGAACCTCTTCGCGAGCGAGCACGTCGTGAACTCGATGCGCGGCCTGAAGACCGCGGGCGTCATCTCCCGCGACGAGATCAACGGCGTCACCGAGATCGCCGAGCCGGTCGGCGTCATCTGCGCGATGACCCCCGTCACCAACCCGACCTCCACCACGGTCTTCAAGGCGCTGATCGCGCTCAAGACCCGTAACCCGATCGTCTTCGCCTTCCACCCCAGCGCCCAGAAGTCCTCGGCCGAGGCCGCCCGGATCGTGCGTGACGCAGCCGTCGAGGCCGGTGCCCCCGAGAACTGCGTGCAGTGGATCGAGCAGCCCTCCATGGAGGCCACCGGCTTCCTGATGAACCACGAGGGCGTCTCCACCATCCTCGCCACCGGCGGCAACGCCATGGTCAGGGCCGCCTACTCGTGCGGCAAGCCGGCCCTCGGCGTCGGCGCGGGCAACGTCCCCGCCTACGTCGCCAAGGACGCCAAGCTGGGCCGCGCCATCCACGACATCGTCCTGTCCAAGGCCTTCGACAACGGCATGATCTGCGCCTCCGAGCAGGCGATCGTCCTCGACCAGGAGATCTACGAGGACGGCATCGCCGAGCTGCGCCGCCTCCAGGCCCACGTCCTGACCGCCGCCGAGAAGACCAAGCTGGAGGAGTTCGTCTTCGGCACCACCGCCTACGGCACCGACTGTGCGGGCGCCAAGCTCAACGCCTCCGTCGTCGGCAGGAGCGCCGGCTGGATCGCCGAGCAGGCCGGCTTCGAGGTCCCCGTCGACACCTCCATCCTCGTGGCCGAATGCGCCGAGGTCGGCCCGGCCGAGCCCCTCACCCGCGAGAAGCTGTCCCCGATCCTCGCCGCGCTCAAGGCCCGCGACACCGAGCACGGGCTCGAACTCGCAGCCCAGATGGTCGAGTTCAACGGCCTCGGCCACTCCGCCGCCATCCACACCGAGTCCGAGGAACTGGCCGAGGAGTTCGGCCGCCGCGTCAAGGCGATCCGCGTCATCGTCAACTCGCCCTCCACCTTCGGCGGCATCGGCGACGTCTACAACGCCTTCCTCCCCTCGCTGACCCTGGGCTGCGGCTCCTACGGCCACAACTCGGTGTCCAACAACGTCTCGGCCGTCAACCTCGTCAACATCAAGCGGATCGGGCGGCGCAACACCAACATGCAGTGGTACAAGATCCCGCCGAAGATCTACTTCGAGCGGAACGCCGTCAAATACCTCGGCGAGATGGACGGCGTCAGCCGCGTCAGCCTCGTGACCGACAAGACGATGGGCGCCATCGGCTTCGTCCAGAAGGTCACCGACATCCTGGCCGCCCGCCCGCAGCCGGTCACCGTCCAGGTCATCGACACCGTCGAGCCCAACCCCGAGCTGGCCACCGTGCGGGCGGGCGCCGCCGCCATGCGGGACTTCCGGCCGGACACGATCATCGCGCTCGGCGGCGGCTCGCCGATGGACGCCGCGAAGATCATGTGGCTGATGTACGAGCACCCGGAGATCGAGTTCGCGGACACGAAGGAGAAGTTCTTCGACATCCGCAAGCGCGCCTACACCTTCCCGCAGTTGGGGGAGAAGGCCAAGCTGGTCGCGATCCCGACCACGTCAGGCACCGGCTCCGAGGTCACCCCCTTCGCCGTCATCTCCGACCCCGAAGCGGCCCAGAAGTACCCCCTCGCCGACTACGCCCTCACCCCGAACGTCGCGATCATCGACCCGATGCTCCCGATGAACCTCCCGCCGACCGTCACCGCCGACTCCGGCTTCGACGCGCTGACCCACGCCACCGAGGCGTACGTCTCCGTCTACGCCAACGACTTCACCGACGGCCAGTGCCTCCAGGCCATCAAGCTCGTCTTCGAGAACCTGGAAGCGTGCGTGACCGACGGCGCCAAGGCCCCCGAGGCACGCGAGAAGATGCACAACGCCTCGACGATCGCGGGCATGGCCTTCGCCAACGCCTTCCTGGGCCTGGTGCACGCCATGGCCCACACCCTCGGCAACACCTTCCACGTCGCCCACGGCCGCACCAACGCGCTGCTGCTGCCGCACGTCATCCGGCACAACGGCACGGTCTCGTACAAGGCGACCCCGTGGCCCAAGGCCGAGACCTACCGGGCGCCCGAGCGGCTCCAGGACATCGCGAAGATGCTGGGCCTGCCGGCCGCGACGCCGGAAGAGGGCGTCGAGTCGTACGCCAGGGCCGTCGAGGAACTGCGCGACCGCTGCGGCATCCCCGCCTCGTTCGCCGCCGAGGGCGTCGACGAGAGCGCCTTCATCGAGGCGCTGCCCCAGCAGGCCATGAACGCCTACGCCGACCAGTGCGCGCCCGCCAACCCGCGGATGCCGATGATCGACGACATGAGGCAGCTGATGCGGCAGGCGTACTACGGCAACCGGGAGGGCACGCCCACCGCGTGACGCGCCTCCCCACGAAGACGCGCGCCCCGGCACCGTTCGCACGACGGTGCCGGGGCGCGCTTTTGTCGTACCTGTACGGGAATCAGGACTCGGCGAGTTCCGGCGGCGTCAGGAAGCGGCCCATCGGAAGTACCGGGCGGCCCCATGTCGAGGCCATCACCTGGCCCGCGAGCAGATACAGCGCCCCGGCCGTGGCGCCGAGACCGAACCAGCCGGCGACCCGGTTCCAGCCGACCAGGCCCGTGAAGCCGTTGCAGGTCATCGCCACGAACACCACCAGGACGCAGCTGAAGGTGAGCAGCAGGACCAGGTGGATGCGCCAGCTCGCCAGCCACAGGACGAAGACCACGAAGACCCAGGGGAGGGTGAACAGCCCCATCGCGTCGCCGCGCAGGGACGGGTCGAGGGACGGCACGATCCACTGGAGCATCAGCGCCTTCGCCATCCAGAACAGGCCGAAGCCGGCGAAGACCGTGGCGTGCCAGGTGTCGCCCCGCTGGACCTGGAAGAGGCCGGCCAGCAGCTGGGCCAGGCCGCCGATGAGGAAGCCGACCGTGGGGACGTCGGCCGCGGCGAGGCGTTCGGGGAAGATGCCCGCGTCGATGCCGGTGGCGATCATCGTCACCACGATGAAGCCCGTCAGGCCGAGGGGGCCGAGCTGGGCCTGGGCCGTGGGTTCCATGCGCTTGACGGAGCTGGCCTGGGCGGCCGGGCCTGATCTGTGGGGGAGGTTCAATGGGGGCGCCTTTTCGTCTGTCGGGTGCGCTTTCGTGTGCGGGTGCGGGTGCGTCGTGGTTGCTCGCGCCCACGCGGCGGAGCCGCATATCGGACACGACCCCGCGCCCCTTACGGGGCGCTGACCGTGCTGCGGCGCTTTTTCTCTCGCAGGGTCGACACCAGCAAGGTCACCGCCACGCCCGCCACCGCCCACGCCGACAGCACCAGCAGGGACTTCGTCAGGGCGTTGCCGTCGAAGTACGCGATCGAGCGGGCCGCCCAGGTGCCCGCGCCCGGGGGCAGCCAGGGGCCGATCGCCTTCCAGAACGGGGGCAGCATCGGCAGCGGGAAGGCGCCGCCCGCGCTCGGGTTGCCCGCGACGACGACCAGCAGGACGGCCAGGCCGATGCCGACGATGCCGGTCAGCTCCTCCAGGGCCAGGGTGAGCGCGCCGACCGCGAAGGTGACGAGCGCGCCGAGCCCGGTCAGGCCCCAGAAGGAGCCGGGCAGCGCGCCCAGGATCGAGTCGCCGATGATGAGTGAGCCGCCGATGCCGCCCGCGATCGCGACCAGCGCCATCGTGCCGAGCCGGATCAGCGCGCGCGGCGGGCTGGTCGGCTTGGAGCCGGTGCTGATCGACATGATGGAGGCGCACAGATAGCCGCCGACGCACCAGCCCACGATCAGGTAGAACGCCGAGAGACCGTCGAAGTCGTTGGGCGAGGCCGGTGCCACGTCGACCGCGCGCACCGTGCGCTGCTGGGTGGCGTCGATCTCACCGGCCAGGTTCTCCAGGGCGCTGGCCAGGACGGTGCCGCCGCCGGACGCGACGAGCAGGGTGTCCGTGGTGCCCCGCGCGTTCAGCACCAGCGCGCCGTCGATCTTCCGGTCCAGGATCTGCCGCTTCGCCGTCGCCGCGTCGGCGACCACGCGCGGGTCGAGCGGCGAGCCCGGCAGTTTCGCCAGCTGCTGCTCCGTCCGCTCGGCCACGGCCGCCGTCGGGCCGACGACGCCGAACGGCACGTCCTTCGGCTTCGGGCTGTGCAGCGCTCCCACGTAGGAGGCGATGAAGAGCAGTTGCAGCGCGAGCACGCCGATGACGAGCAGCGTGGCCCGTGGAGTGACGGCGTCCTTGAACTCTCGGGCGAATCCATCGGCGAATCTCATGTCCCCACCGTCCGGCGGGGCACCGTTCCATGCAGTCGGGGTGGGCCGAACGAGTGGCCCCGGGACGGCCGTCGCGTCCGCCCGGCCCTGCCCGCGCGTCCGGGCACGCCATAAGCTCGTCCTCCCGACCCCATGGAGACTGCGCCGTATGACCGAACAGACCCAGACGCTGTCGCTGGTCCTGAGAACCATCAGGAGCGGCCTGGCGGTGACGCGGCCGGAGTTGAGCCGGCACACCGGCCTGGGCCGGACGATCATCCAGCAGCGGGTCGACCACGCGCTCAGGGCCGGGCTGCTCAGCGAGGGCGAACCCGCGCCGTCGACCGGCGGCAGACCGTCGCGGATCCTGCGGATCGCCGCCGGGCGCGGCGCCGTCCTCGGGGTGGTCTTCGGCGCCACGCACCTGCACCTCGCCGTGACCGACCTGGACGGTACGCAGCTCGCCGACCGGCGCCTGCCCTGGGACGTCGAGGCGGGCCCCGAGGCGTCGCTCGCCGCGCTGTTCGAGGCCGCCGCCGCGCTGCTCACCGGTCAGCTGGCGGACCGGCTGTGGGGCGTGTGCGTGGGCGTCCCCGGACCGGTCGACTTCGCCCGGGGCACCCCGGTGCATCCGCCCATCATGGAGGGCTGGCACGGCTTCCCGCTGCGCGAGCGCCTGGAGGCCCACTTCGCCGTACCCGCCTGGGTCGACAACGACGCCAACGTGATGGCGCTGGGCGCCTGGAGCCGGGACCGGCTCACGGCCGGTGACAACGTCCTGCTCGTCAAGGCCGGCACCGGCATCGGCCTCGGCCTCATCTCGCGGGGCCGTCTGCACCGCGGGGCCCGGGGCGCGGCCGGCGACCTGGGCCACACCATCGTCGCGGCCGAGTCCCGGCACCGCTGCCGGTGCGGGAAGTACGGCTGCCTGGAGGCGCTCGCCGGCGGCTGGGCCCTCGCCCGGGACGCCCGCGCCGCGGCCCTGGCCGGACGCAGCGCCTTCCTCCAGGAGCGCCTCGACCACCTCACCGTCACCGAGGTCCTGGACGGCTGCGCGCACGGCGACCCGGTGAGCATCGAACTGGTCACCCGCGCCGGCGAACTCGTCGGCTCCCAACTGGCCCTGCTCGTCAGTGTGTTCAACCCGTCGACGGTGTATCTGGCCGGGACGCTGGCGCAGGCCGGTGACGTGTTCCGCGAACCGGTCGTCGACCAGGTCACCCGCGGCGCCCTCCCGCTGGCCACCGACGAACTGGTCATCACCGACGCCGACCCGGACCGGGCCGAAGGAGTGGGCGCCGCCCAGCTCGCCATCGAGGAACTGCTGCACCCCGACATGCTCGGCGAATGGCTGCGCCACGGCAGCCCGCGCGACGCGCACGCCCGCGAACGCGCGGGCGCCGAGCCGCTCTACCTGTCCTGAGCGGGCCCTGCTGAAAGAGTCCTAGGACCGCTGCGTCTCCTTCACGTCCACCCAGCCGCCGTCCTGCGCGGACGCCACGACGGCCTCGGCGATGTGCGCGGCCCGGACCCCGTCCGCGAAGGTCGGCATCCCCTCGACCTCCGTACCGCGTACGGCGGCGTGGGCGTCCGCGACGAAGTCGGCGAAGCACTCGTAGTACCCCTGGGGATGACCGGCGGGCAGGGCCGCCGAACGGCCCACCGGCGAAGTGGCGCGGCCCGGGTCGCGCACGACGACGCGGGAGCCGTCGCGGTCGCCGATCCACAGCGACTCGGGGGTCTCCTGGTGGAAGGCGAAGCTGGCGTCCGGGCCGTCGAAGGAGAACGACAGCGCGTTCTTGTACCCGGCGGACGCCTGGCTGACGACGACCGAGCCCACGGCCCCGGTGTCGGTCCGCAGCTGGACGACCGCGCCGTCCTCCGTCACGACGGGACGCGGGGTGCCGTCCGCCGCCGGGCGGGTCGCGGCGGTCCGCGCGAAGGTGGCCGACACCTGGGTGATGCGCTGGCCGGTCACGAACTCCGCCAGGTCGCACCAGTGGACGCCGATGTCGCCGAAGGCGCGAGTGGCGCCGCCGTCCGCCGGGTCGACGCGCCAGTTGCCGGTCTCCGGGTCGGCGAGCCAGTCCTGGAGGTAGCTGCCGTGGAGCAGCCACGGCGGCCGCTGCTCCGGCCGGGCGAGCCGCAGCCGGGCCTCGCGCACCGAGGCGTAGTACCGGTACACGAACGGCACCGCGGTCACCAACTGCCGCTCGGCCGCCAGCTCGTGGAGTTCCCGCGCGGTCGCCGCGTCCGTGGCCAGCGGCTTCTCGCAGACGACGGGGACACCTGCGGTGAGCGCGGCGCGGGCGAACCGGGCGTGCGAGGCGTTGGGCGTGCACACGTGCACGACGTCGACGCCGGCCCGCAGCACGTCCTCGACCGAGTCGAAGCCGCGCCCGGCGCCGAACCGTTCGGCCGCGGCGCGGCCCTTCTCCGGGGTGGATCCGACGATCCCCACCACGTCGGCGCCCGCCGCGCGCGCGGACCGGGTGTGCACCGCCCCCATGAAACCCGTTCCGATCACCGCGACACGGAGTTGACTCATGATGCCCTCGTCTTCCTGTCCCACAGGGGGCTTCAGCAAAGCCTCACATGAACAAAAGGTACGGCCCGGAAGAGATCCTTGGCCGATAGTTTTGTTCAAACTAAGCTAAAGTCGCGAACAGAGCCAAGGAGGCACCCCATGACCCAGCACTCGCAGCCGGCCCGCCGTCCGGTCACGCTGTTCACCGGACAATGGGCCGACATGCCCTTCGAGGAGGTCGCCCGGCTGGCGAGCCAATGGGGGTACGACGGGCTGGAGATCGCGGCCTCCGGCGACCACCTGGACCTGGCCCGCGCCGAGGAGGACCCCGACTACCTCCCGGCCAAGCAGGCCGTCCTCGACCGGTACGGGCTGAAGGTCTGGGCGATCTCCCACCACCTGGGCGGCCAGGCCGTCTGCGACGATCCCATCGACTTCCGCCACCAGGCGATCCTGCGCCCGTCGGTGTGGGGCGACGGTGACGAGGAGGGCGTGCGGCAGCGGGCCGCCGAGGACATGAAGCGCGCCGCCCGCGTGGCCCGCAGGCTCGGCGCGGACACCGTCGTCGGCTTCACCGGATCGAAGATCTGGAAGTACGTCGCCATGTTCCCGCCGGTCCCGCAGTCCGTCATCGACGACGGCTACGAGGACTTCGCACGGCGCTGGAACCCGATCCTGGACGTCTTCGACGCCGAGGGTGTGCGCTTCGCCCACGAGGTGCACCCCTCCGAGATCGCCTACGACCACTGGACCAGCGTGCGGACCCTGGAGGCCATCGGCCGGCGGCCCGCCTTCGGGTTCAACTGGGACCCCTCGCACATGCTCTGGCAGGGCGTCGACACGGTCGGCTTCATCACCGACTTCGCCGACCGCATCTACCACGTCGACTGCAAGGACACCCGGGTGCGCCCGCAGACCGGGCGGTCCGGCATCCTCGGCTCCCACCTGCCGTGGGGCGACCCGCGCCGCCGCTGGGACTTCGTCTCCGTCGGCCACGGCGACGTGCCCTGGGAGGACGCCTTCCGCGCCCTCGCCGCCATCGGCTACGACGGGCCGATCTCCGTCGAGTGGGAGGACGCGGGCATGGACCGCCTGCACGGCGCCGCCGAGGCGGTCGGGCGGATCAAGGCCGCGCTGTGGCCGCTGCCCGAGGCGTCCTTCGACGCCGCGTTCAGCAACCAGTGACCGACGCCGCCTTCGGGAATCGGTGACCGGCGCCGCCTTCAGTAACCACTGACAGGTGCCCCGGGCCCGGCCCCCGCGAGCGTGCCGGGCCGCACGGCGTCGGGGCCGAACCGGCGGCGGGCCCGGTCCGCGGCGGCCTCCACGGCGCGGGCGCGATCGGCACCCGGGTCCAGCGAGAGCTGAAGGTGCGCCGTCCCGGCCGGGCGGAGGTCGTCGGCGCGGACCGTGAAGGCGCGCACGCGCGCGCGTTGCAGCCCGAGACCGGCCAGCAGTGTGAGCGCGGTGCCCGCGAGAGCCGGTGAGTGGCCGGTGGACTCCGGCAGGGCGCGGGTGCGCGTGGTGGAGCTGCGGTCCGCGTACCGCACGGTGAGGGTGAGCCGCCCGGCGACCCGGCCCTGACCGCGCAGCCGCTGGCCCAGCTGATCGGCGAGACCCAGGACGGCGCGGTGCTGCCCGGCCGGGTCGAGACAGTCGCGGTCGAGGACGAGATCGGCGCTCAGGTGCTCGGCGGGCTCGGCCGGGACGACCGGGCGCGGGTCGTGGCCGCGGGCGCGTTCGGCCAGCAGCCGCGCCTGCGCGCTCCCGAGGAGTCGTTGCAGGGTCGCGGGCGGCAGCTCCGCGAGCTGTCCGATGGTGTGCAGGCCGAACTTGCCGAGCGTCGTCGCCGTACTGCGGCCGATGCCGGGCAGGGCCGCGACCGGCCGCGGCGCGAGCCACTGGGCGGCGCGCTCGGCGGGCACCCAGGTGGTGGCCTCCGGCGCCGAGGCGTCCGCCGCCATGGCCGCCAGCATGCGGTTGCCCGCGAGCCCGGCGCTGCACTCGATGCCGTAGAAGAGCTTCAGCCGGAGCATCGCCGTCTGGACCACGTCGTACGGGGACATGTCGAAGTAGCGGAGCGCCGACGTCAGGTCCAGCTGGACGGCGTCGGGCGGGACGGCCTGCACATGCGGTGTGATACCGCACATCAGTTCGATTATTTTTTCGTACTGCTCCTCGCTCAGCCGGGCGTGCAGGTGGAGATGGGCGATGTGCCGCTGACGTGTGGTCATCCCGCGCTCCCCGGACTCGTATAACCGAACTTCTTCAGATCCGCCGACCGGCTGCCCGCGGGCTGGAGGTCGGCGTACGGGTGCAGCCGGGCGCCCGTGGTGCCGTTGGCGAGGGTGCGCCCGGGCTGGGCGGGTGTCGGGTGCGGACGGCTCGCGCCGAGCAGGGCGAGCGCGGCCTCGGGGCCGTTGTCGCGGCGGGCCGCGGCGATCTCGTCCAGGTCCCACGCCATGGTGCCGACCACGGTGCGGCGGGTGCCGCGCACCTGGACCGTGCCGCGCACCAGGAGCAGCCCGCTGTGGAAGACGGTGTGCGCGCAGGCCGGATGCGAGTCCTCGAAGAACGCCAGGTCCACCAGGCCCGAGCCGTCCTCCAGGGTGACGAAGATGATGCGCTTGCCGCTGGCGATCGGCGGCGTCTGGGTGGAGGCCCGCACCCCGGCGACGAGCACCTGCTGCCCGGCGCGCAGCCCGGCCAGATGCGCCGCGTCGGTCGCGCCGATCTCCCGCAGCAGCCGGTGGTGATGCTCCATCAGGTGCTTGGAGACATCGAGGCCGAGGGTGTTCAGCTCGGCGCTCATGGTCTCCCGCGAGGTCAGGTCCGGCAGGCCGCTGGGGTCCTGCCCGCCCACCGCACCGGTGTCGAAGGGGAGTTGGCCCTCGCCCGCGGTCCGGGTGCGGGACTGCCGGTGGAGTTCGGCGATCTGGAGCAGCAGGTCGCGGCGGGTGAGCCGGCCGTCGTGCAGACAGCCCAGGGCGCCGATCTCGGCGAGCCGTTCGGCGGTCGGCCGGCTGGGACGGGCCCGCTGCCAGAAGTCGGACAGCGAACCGTAGGGCTGCCCCTCCTCGATCCGCGCGGCCTCCTCCTCGCTGATGCCGCGCACCTCGGACAGCGCGAGCCGCACCCCCCACCGCTCCCTGTCGGTCTCCTCGACGATGTGCCGTACGCGCGAACGGTTGATGTCGACCGGCAGGACCGGCACGCCGCCCCGGCGGGCGTCGGCGACCAGGACCCGCTTGGGCCACATCCCGGGATCGTGTTCGAGCAGCCCCGCCAGCAGATACGCGGGGAAGTGCGCCTTGAGCCAGGCACTTTGCAGGGCAGGCACGGCGAACGCGACGGCGTGCGCCCGGCAGAACCCGTAGGCGCCGAACGCCTCGACGGTCTTCCAGACCTCGTCGCGCACCGCGTCGCCGTACCCGCGCGCCCGCGCCTGCCGATGGAACCAGTCCCGGATACGGGGCAGCCGCTCCTTGTCCCCGAGCGCGCGCCGGGCGATCTCCGCCATGGCGCGGTCGCAGCCCGTCAGCACCGACAGGGTCTCGATGATCTGCTCGTGCCAGATGGTCACGCCGTAGGTGTCCGCGAGCACGGGCTCCAGGTCCGGATGGGCGTAGGAGGGAGTACCGCCGTGCCGGGCGGCGATGTACCGCTCGGGCATCCCGCCCGCGACCGGCCCGGGCCGGAAGAGGCTGATGTCGGCGATGACGTCCTGCGGATCGCGGGGCTGGAGCCGTGACAGCAGGTCCTGCTGGCCGGGGGACTCCAGCTGGAACAGGCCCAGGGTGCGGCTCTCCTGGATGAGCTTGAACGCGAAGACGTCGTCGAGCGGCACCTGCTCCTGGTCGTCCAGGTCGACGCGGTTGCCGGTGGTGCGCTCGATCTCCGCGACGGCATGGGCCATCGCGGACTGCATCCGCACGCCCAGGACGTCCAGCTTGATGTTGCCCAGCGCCTCGATCTCCTCCTTGGCCGCCATCGCCATCGGGTAGTCGCCCTGCGGCGTCGGCTGCACCGGCAGCCGGTCCAGCAGGGTCGCGTCGCTGATGACCACACCGCAGGGGTGCATGGCCATGCCGTGGACCAGGGAGTCGAGCCCCTCGGCCAGCTCCCACAGCGGCCCGTACCGGTGTGCCTGGGCCGCGAGCCCGCGCAGTTCCGGCAGTTCGGCGAGGGCGCCGGTGATGTCGGACGCGCGCAGGTGCGGAAAGCTCTTGGCGATCCGGTCGACCTCCGCCGGTTCGATGCCCAGGGCGAGCCCGACGTCGCGCAGCGCCCGGCGCGCCCGGTAGGTCTCCGGCATCGCGGTGACCGCCACCCGCTCCTTCCCGAACCGCTCGAAGATCACGTCGTAGCACTCCAGGCGCCGCGCGGACTCCACGTCGAGGTCGATGTCCGGCAGCGAGGCCCGGCGCACGCTCAGGAAACGTTCGAACAGCAGCCGGTGCTCCAGCGGGTTGGCCGTGGCGATGCCCAGCGCGTGGCAGACCATCGACCCGGCGCCCGAGCCGCGCGCGGCGACCCGGATCCCCTTCGCGCGGATGTCGGCCACGACCTGCCCGATGGCGAGGAAGTACGCGTCGTAGTCCAGCTCCGAGATCACGGCGAGCTCTTCGTCCAGCCGCTTCAGGGCGGCCGGGTCGCGCTCCAGGCCGCGCCGGGCCAGACCGGCCTCGGACTGCTCGCGCAGCAGCCGGGCCGCGCCGCCGGTGCGGGGCGAGGCGCCGAACAGTTCGGGTTCCGGGAGCTTACGGGTGCGCAGGCCGAGATCCGCCACGGGATCCACGGCGCAGGCGGCCGCGGTGGCCGCCGTGTCCGCCAGCAGCCGCTCGGCCCGCCGGGGCCCGGCCCCGGCGCACTCGGCGATCATGCGTGCGACGCCCGCCATGGCCGCCTCGTCCTTGAGCCAGCGCTGTCCGCTGTCGAGGCGGCGCGGGTCGATGGGGCGCAGCAGCCGCGCGGCGTCCAGCACATCGGCGAGGCGGTGCTGGTCGGGGTCGGCGTAGCGCACCGCGTTGGTGAGGACGGCGGTGGTGCCGGTGCGGTCGGCCAGGGTCAGGGTGCGGGCGGCCAGGCGCAGGGATCCCGCCCCTGTGCTGAAACGTTTCTGCGCAACCGCTTCGAGCCGTACGCCCGTCCCGAAGATCTCCTGCCACGGGGCCAGCAGCTTCCGCGCGACGTCCTCCCGGCCCACGGCCAGCGCCCGGACCGGCTCGGAGAGCGGGCCGAGCAGCACCGTCAGGCCGGGGCCGCCGTGCTCGCGCAGCGCCTCCCACGGCACGACCGGCGCCCCGGACGCCGTGGTCGCGGCGTGCGCGTGAGCGGCCGAGGTGATCCGGCACAGCCGGGCCCATCCGGCCCGGTTCTCGGCCAGCAGGACGACCCGCAGCGGCGGCTCGATCACGTGCGCCCCGCCGCGGGCCGGGGTGCGGCGCCGCTGTGCGGGGGGCGGGGGTGCGAGGGCCTCCACGGCGAGGTCGATCCCGAAGACCGGCCGGATCCCCTCCGCGGCGCACGCCTCGGCGAATCGAACGGCGCCGGTGACCGTGTCCCGGTCGGTCAGCGCCAGCACCGACATGCCGCGCTTCGCCGCCCGGCGTGCCAGGTGCTCGGGGTGGGAGGCGCCGTAGCGCATCGAATAGCCGGATGCGACATGCAGGTGAGCAAAGCCCGTCATGCCACACCTCCATCGCTTTGCCCCCTTCGCCGCTTCTGTCCGATGGCTCAATCGTACTCGCGTTCGATAACTTCAGTAACTCTAGCTCAGTGTTCGAACATTTGATCGCATACGAGGAGGATCTAAGGTGCTCCCATGGCGAACGACCTGCGTCTCTGTGACATAACCCCCGGCAACCTCGACGCCGCCCTCGGTGTGCGGGTGCGGGCGGACCAGGAGCATCGGGTGGCGCCGGTGGTGAAGTCGCTGGCCGAGGCGTATGTGCATCCCGGCGTGGCCTGGCCCCGGCTGATCGTCGACGGGGAGCGGACCGTCGGGTTCCTGATGGCCTTCTTCGACATCGATTGGAAGGGTGACGGCACCGACCACCGCTCCGGGCTGTGGCGGCTGAACATCGCTGAGGGGGAGCAGGGCCGGGGTTACGGCCGCTTCGCCGTCGAGGCCGTGGCCGACGAGCTGCGCCGCCGCGGCGGCACCCGCATGTTCGTCACCTGGCGCCCCGGCCCCGACGGCCCCGAGGGGTTCTACCTCGGCCTCGGCTTCCGGCCGACGGGGGAGACCAGCGGCGGGGATGCGGTCGGCGAACTCGCCCTGTAGGCCGGAGGGTTCGCCGAGGCTCCGGGGCCTACCGGGCCCACGGCGGGCTGATCCGCGTACCGTCCGCCAGCTCCGCCTCCAGGCCCACCGATGTCGTCACCCATGTCGTCGCCATGGTGTCCGTGGGGTTCTCCACCGCGAGCGTCGCGCCCGCGTTCACGATCACCGTGTCGCCGGCGGCGACGGTGTGACTCTCGCCGTCGAGGGTCAGCCGCAGCGTCCCCGCGATCAGGTACAGCACCTCCTCGTGGGTCACGGTGTGGGCCGGCGCCTTGGTGCCGGCCGGGATCTCGCCCCGCCAGGCCGCCAGCTGCTCGCTGCCGGTGCGGGGAGTGGCGTACGAGACGAAGCGGGCGCCGTGCATCTCGTGGACGACGGCTTCCGATGCGCGCACTACGGGCATGTCTTCTCCTTGGGCGATCGAGCGATCCAATGGTCAAGCTGCTTGACTACTTGATGCATATGGTCAGGCTGCTTGACCATCTCGTCAAGGGTGTTTCAATGCGAGGGTGCAGAAGACCGAAGCCCTCGCCCTGTCCGCCGCCCTGCTCGCCGCCGCGGGCGAGCTGACGCAACGCCTGCACGACGGCGTCGTGGCCAGAGGGTTCGACGGGCTGCGGCCCGTGCACGGCTTCGCGTTCTCGCGGCTGTCCGCCGGGGACGCCACCACCACCGACCTCGCCTCGCACCTCGGCGTGACCAAGCAGGCCGCGAGCCAGCTCGTCGACGAGATGGTGCGCAAGGGGTACGTGGAGCGGCGGCCGCACCCCCATGACGCGCGGGCCCGCCTCCTGGTGCTCACCGAGCGCGGCTGGGCCTGCACCCGGGCCGCCGAGGAGGCCGCCGGAGATGCCGTGGGGCCCTGGGTGGAGCGGCTCGGTGAAGAGCAAGTGCGTGTGCTGGCAGGCCAGTTGCTGACCCTCGCGCCGGGCGGGCCGATCAGGCCGATCTGGTGAGGTGACGGCACGCCGACGCCCCGGCGGGCAGCTCGGCCGGCCGGGGCGTACGGATAGGGGAACGCGTGTGACGGGGTCGGTCAGCGGCTGTGCCGGCCGCCGCCCACCGTCGCGCGACGGCGCACCGAGGTGAACAGGCCCGCCGCGCCGATCGCCAGGGCGGCCGCACCGCCGATCGCGATGTACGAGGTGGTCGGGTCACCACCGGTCTCCGCGAGATGCTCCGAACTGCCGTCCGTGGACGGGGTGTTGCCGTCGGAGTCGGCCGCTGCCGCCTCCGTCGACGGGGACGCGGACCCGTGGTCCTCGTGCGTGGTCGCCGTGTCGTCGCCCATGTCCATGCCGCTGTGGTCCACCGTCGACTTGTCGGCGTCCTCGGTGATCTGCTCGTCGGAGGGGGCGGAGGCCTCCGGCGCCGCCGCGCTCGTGGACCCGGAGCCGCTGCTGCCGCCGTACGTCACGTCCGAGCAGGAGTAGAACGCCTCCGGGCTGTCCGAGCGCTGCCAGATGCCGTAGACCAACTGGCGGCCCGTGCGCTCGGGCAGCGTGCCGGAGAACGTGTAGTAGCCACTCTCGGCCGTCGGGTCCGTCTTCGTCGCCACCGGGTGCTCCAGATCCAGGTCGGACCAGGCCAGCGGCTTCGACGCGTCGTAACTCTGCTTCGTCACATAGAGGTTGAAGGTGCCCTTGTGCTGGGCGGTCACCTTGTACTTGAAGGTGTACGCGCCCGCCGAGACCTTCGTCGCCGGCCAGTCGTCGCGCGCCAGGTCCATGCCCTTGAACTCCTCGGAGTTCGCCGAGCACAGCTTGCCGTCCGGGATCTTCGCCTGGTGCTGACCGCCCGCGTCGCCGATGCGGATGCCGTTCCAGTCGTAGAGGGCCTGCGAGCCGCCCGCCGCGACCGCCGCCTTGCACGCCGCCGAGGTGGGGTTCTCGGCGCCCTCCGCGTAGCAGGCCGCGACCCGGCTGACCGGGTCGCCGAGCGTGCCGTGCGCGGCCGCGGGCGTCGCGGAGAAGGCGGCCAGGGCGGTGGCGCCCGAGACGGCGGCGGTGAGCGCGGTCAGGGTACGGCGTGTGGGCATGGGGGGCTCCTCGGTCTTGTCCGACGTGGGGGTGTGCCAAGGAAGTTAGCCCGCGAGACCGGCCCGTTCGGCCCTTCCCGGGGCCCCGAGTCGATCTTTATGGCGCACTTAAGGCCGGGCTCAGCCGGGGATCAGAAAGCCGGTCGGAAAGCCGGTTGGAAAGCCGGTTGGTGCGAGGGCGGGGCGGTGGCGTAGACAGGAGGCATGAGCGAAGAAACACCTGCGGCGGACCGTACGGCCGACCATGCGGCGGATCCGGGGATCCGCCCGGCCGTCGCCGCCGACGTACCGGCCGTCAAGGCCGTCACCGATGCCGCGTACCGCCCCTACATCGCCCGCATCGGCGTCGTCCCGCAGCCGATGGAGGCCGACCACGCGGCGAATGTCGCGGCGGGTCTGGTGTACGTGACCGGGGACCCGGACGTCGTCGGGCTCGTGGTGGTGGAGGCCCGGCCGGACCATCTGTTCCTGGACAGCGTCGCGGTCCACCCCGACGCCCACGGGCAAGGAGTGGGCCGCCGCCTGCTCGGCTTCGTCGACGAGCACGCGCGCGCCCTCGGCCTGCCCGAAGTCAGGCTCTACACCCACGCGTTGATGCACGAGAACCAGGAGATCTACCCGCGCTACGGATACGAGGTCATGGAGCGCCGCGCCGACGGGCCCTACGACCGCATCCACTACCGCAAGCGGCTGCGCCCCGACGCCGGCTGAAGCCAGGACGGCCGCGTTCTCGCGAAGGTCATCGGGCCGGGTCCCCTACTCGTCCGGCCACCACGTCTTGCGCACGTCCTTGCGCACTTCGGGGCGCTCCCGCTGCCGCTCGGCGGCCTCGTCCCGCAGTCGGCGGGCGGTGTTGCTCTGCCCGACGGGCTTGTGCACGGTCACTCGGCGCATGGCTGCCTCCTGTACCTACACGGTTTCCAACGTGGTGCCGTTGTAGACCTGTTCCCGGAGCGTCGCTCATCGAAGCGCATTTGTCAGTGGCGGTTGTCACTCGGGGAGCGGACGAGCGCCCCCTGACGGCAGGTCGCGTTGTCAGTGCCGCGTGGTCTGATGCGGGACATGAGCGAGAGACCCGAGAGCACCGTCCCTCCCGCCCCGGAGGCACGGGGGCGCATCGAGGCATGGCTGAGCACCCACGCTCCTGTGACGTACGACACGTTGCGGCCGCCCGCCGGTCCGGCCCGGGGCGCCACCGACCTGACCGACACGAAGGAGCACGCGTGAGCACGGACGGTACGAGTGGCATCGGCGGTACGAGCGGCATCGGCGATACGTGGGACGAGGCGGCCGCCACCTTCGACGACGAGCCGGACCACGGGCTGCGGGATCCCGCCGTGCGCGCGGCCTGGGCGGACCGGCTCGACGGCTGGCTGCCCGGGAAGCCGGGCGAGGTGCTCGATCTCGGCTGCGGCACCGGCAGCCTGTCGCTGCTCGCGGCCGAGCGGGGACACCGGGTGACAGGGGTCGACAGCGCGCCGCGCATGCTGGAGCTGGCCCGGCACAAACTGGCGGGCCAGGACGCGGAGTTCCGCCTCGGGGACGCGGCGGCGCCGCCGGTGTCGCCGGGCGCGTACGACGTGGTGCTCGTCCGGCACGTGCTGTGGACACTGCCCGGCCCGGAGGACGTGCTGCGGCACTGGCTGACGCTGCTGCGGCCCGCGGGACGGCTCGTGCTGATCGAGGGGGTGTGGGGCGAGCTGAGCCCGGTGGGCATCCCGGCGGACCGGATCCTGCACACCCTCGCACCGCTCGTCCGCGAGGTGCGGCACACCTCCCTGTCGCAGGACCCGCGCCTGTGGGGCGGGCCGGTGCGCGACGAGCGGTACGCGGTGGTGGCGATCAGCTGAGCAGGTCGGGGAACCCGCCCCGGCGGGCGAGGAGTTCGAGGCCGTCGAGGGCCCGGGTCGCCTCCTGCGCGGCGGCCGGGTCCCGCTCGGCGAGACCGCTGTCGGCGAACTCGTCCTCGTCGAGCCGGATCACCTCGCCGCCGTCCGCCGAGACCCACAGGTCCAGATCGAGATCCTCCGAGAGCAGATCGCCGTCCTCGCCGCGCACCACCGGGCGGGCGATGTCGCAGTACCAGCCCTTCAGCGCGCCGTCCGCGTCCCGCACCTCCTTGACCGCGTACCAGCGGTCGCGCCAGTAGTGCTCGGTGAAGACGTCGCCGGGCGCGAACTGTACGAAGCCGAAGTCCCGTACGCCGTCGCCGGCCCAGTCGGCGCGGACCACCGCGTGCGTGCCGTCGTCGTGCAGCAGCGCCGCCGGATACCTGATCTTCGTACGGCCGGCCTTGACCAGGCGTACGTGCACGACCTCAGGCGTCGAGGGGGCCGAGGGTGCGGACATGGCGGATCTCCTTGGCGTCGAAGGTGTAGCCGAACCAGTTGTTGATCGCGAGCATCGGCTCGTTGCCGGCGTCGTTGCCCGTGTACGCCACCCTGATGCCGGCCTTCCGGGCGCGGTGCAGCGAGTCGTTCTTCGCGAGTTTGGCGAGGCCCCGGCCGCGGTGCGCGCGGGCCGTGCCGGTCATCCCCGACGAGTAGCGGCCGTCGCCGTCGGTGTGGGCGAGGGTGAACGCGGCGGGGTGGCCGTCCACCACGGCCACCGACGTCAGCGCGTGGTCGAGCAGCGGGTTGTTCCAGACTTCCGCCAACCACTGCTCGTAGTCGGTGAGTTCGGTGGCGATGTCACTCGGCTCGTCGGCCGCCGTCTCCGCGTCGAGCGCGAACAGGGGCTGCGGATCGGACGCGAAGTCGGCTCCCGTGCGCAGCTCCACGCCGGGCGGGACGGGGCCGAGGGGCGGCAGCGCGTCGTCGGGGGTGAGGTCGAGGCGCAGGAAGTGGGCGCTGCGGCTGGGCCGGTAGCCGCGGGCCGCCGCCCACGCCAGATTGCGGTCGCCGTCCAGCGCCCAGCAGTACACCTCGCGGGCGCCGTGCTGCGCGAGGTGGGCCTCGGCCGCGCGCAGGATCTGGGTGCCCGCGCCCCGGTTCTCGTGGTCCGGGTGGACGTACACGTTCGCGTAGCCCTGGCCGGGCTGCGGGCTGTCGTGCGCGATGCCGACCTGCGCGGTGCCGATGACCGTCCCGTCGTCCGTCACCGCGATCAGCTGGCGGTAGTGGGCGTCGGGATGCGTGCGGGCCACGTGGTACCTGACCGAGGCGGGGGTAGCGAGCATCGCGGGCACGCAGGCCCGGCGGACCCGGGCGAAACCCTCCGTGTCGGACGGGGATTCCGGGCGCAGCGTGCGAACGATCAATGTCATGGGGCCGGACGGTACGCGCCGGTCGTGCCCGGGTGCCTCCTATTTTCCGGGGCTGCGGGAGAATCGGGCCGTGACCTTGAAGATCCGCATTGACGACAGCGCGGCCCCCTATGAGCAGGTGCGGGCGCAGATCTCCGAGCTGGCCCGGGGCGGGACGCTGCCCGTCGGGTACAAGCTGCCCACCGTGCGGGGGCTTGCCGAGGAGTTGGGGCTCGCCGCGAACACGGTGGCCAAGGCGTATCGGGCGCTCGAGGCGGACGGGGTGATCGAGACGCGGGGGCGCAACGGAACGTTCGTCGCGTCCGCTCGGGACGCGGCTTCCCGGGAGGCCTCCGGCGCGGCCCAGGCCTACGCCGAGCGCGTCCACCGCCTGGGCCTCTCGGAAGACGCCGCCCTCAACGCCGCGCGTGACGCGGTGCGGGCTGCTTATTCCTAGCCGTCTGCGGCTCCGGTGGGGGCTGGTCGCGCAGTTCCCCGCGCCCCTTATCGGGTTGTCGTTCGTCTGCGGCCCGGTGGCCGCTTCTCGCGCAGTTCCCCGCGCCCCTGGAGATGCGCACTTCGTGCGCTATCTCCATCAGAGGCGCGCCCCCGGCTCCAGGTGGAGGCGCGCGGAGCGCAGCCTCAGGGGAAGCTGCGCGCAGCGCATGCTTCAGGGGCGCGGGGAACTGCGCGACCAGCCCCCACCGGAGCCGCGCCCGACCACGCACCCGCCCCAAGCCCCCTACAAATACAACCCCGCATCCGCCCCGCCCCGCTGATCCGGCACAGCCGTCGGAGACACCCCGCGGCGCAGAGCGTAGAGCTCCGCCAGAGTCGCCCCCTCCCGACCCAGGCCCTCCTCCGTGCCGAGCCAGGTCACCGACTCGCGGTGCGTCATCGGGCCCACCTCGATGCGGGCGAGGCAGCGGCCGGGCCGGACCACGGCGGGGTGCAGGCGTTCCAGGTCCTCGTTGGTGGTCACGCCCACCAGAACGTTCCTGCCCTGCCCGAGCAGCCCGTCCGTGAGGTTCAGCAGCCGCGACAGCGCCTGCCCCGCCGTGTGCTTGGCCTCGCCGCGGATCAGCTCGTCGCAGTCCTCCAGCAGAAGCAGCCGCCAGCGCCCCTTCGCCGTACCGTCGTCCTCGCCGATCGCGATGTCCATCAGATAGCCGACGTCGGAGAACAGCCGCTCCGGGTCCAGGACGCAGTCGACCTGGCACCAGTCCCGCCACGACCGCGCCAGCGTGCGCAGCGCCGAGGTCTTGCCCGTGCCGGGCGGCCCGTGGAGCAGCAGCAGCCGGCCCGCGATGTCCTCGGGCCGGGTCTTCATCAGGCTGTCCATCGCCTCGGCGACCGGCGCCGTGTAGTTGGACCGCACCTCGTCCCACGTACCCGCCGAGATCTGCCGGGTCGTACGGTGCGGGCCGCGCCGCGGCGAGACGTACCAGAACCCCATCGTCACGTTCTCCGGCTGCGGTTCGGGCTCGTCGGCCGCGCCGTCCGTGGCCAGCTTGAGGACCTTCTCGGCCAGCTCGGTGGTGGTCGCCGTGACCGAGACGTCGGCGCCCCGGTTCCAGCGGGAGATCAGCAGCGTCCAGCCGTCCCCCTCGGCGAGCGTCGCACTGCGGTCGTCGTCGCGCGCGGAGCGCACGATGCGGGCGTCGGGCGGCAGCAGGGTGGCGCCGGACCTGACCCGGTCGATGTTGACCGCGTGCGCGTGCGGCTGCTCGCCCGTGGCGAAGCGGCCGAGGAAGAGCGCGTCGACGACATCGGAGGGCGAGTCGCTGTCGTCGACGCCCAGCCGGACCGGCAGCGCCTCGAATGGGTTCGCAGACATAACGCCATGATCCGCCAACAGGGGTCCGCCCGCACGGCATTTCCGCAGCGCGTCATCCGTGCCGCACGGCCGCCCGTCACCTCGCCCGTCGTTACGAGGCTGTGGCAGCGGAGTCTGTTCGTTCGTCAACTCCCCTGGTTACTCTTGTCCTTGATGGGACGGCATGGGTGGAATTCGGGGGTGCGGCGATGGCGGCTCATCGCCCTGCTCGGCGTGGGGATGGCCGCACTGGCCCTGGTGCTGACGGTGCTCAGCACGCTTCCTGACAGCAAGGCCAGCACCGCGGGCACCTCGCCCGACGGCGACAAGGTCCACGGCACTCCGGCGGACCCGCCCCCGCAGGTGGGACCCGAGGTCGGCTGGGGCTTCACACACACCCAGCACTCGGCCGACGAGGGCTCGTCGAGCGCCGTCACCCGGGTGGAGAAGCTGCTCGGCGGCCGGCCGATGCCGCAGAACCAGGCGCTCATGGGCTGGGGCGCGGACAACCCCGAGCCGGTGAAGGGGCATTACGACTTCGACGCGATGGACCGGCGCATCGACTTCATCCGCGCGTCCGGCGGCACGCCCGTGATCACGCTGTGCTGCGCGCCCGACTGGATGAAGGGCGGCAAGGCCGGTGTCGACAAGACCAACTGGAGCCGGCAGAACCTGGAGAAGGCCCCCGACCCGGACCACTTCCAGGACTACGCGAACCTGGCGGCCACCGTCGCCAAGCGCTATCCGTACGTACGCCACTTCATCGTGTGGAACGAGTTCAAGGGATTCTGGAACGACGGCAAGGGCCGCTGGGACTACGAGGGCTACACGAAGCTCTACAACCTCGTCCACCAGGCCCTGAAGAAGGTCGACAAGGGCATCCTGGTCGGCGGTCCGTACCTGGTGATGGACAGCCTCGATCCGAAGCAGACCGAGGGCACGTCGGACGCCGTCACGGGGCCCTGGGGGCGCATGGACCAGCGGATCGTCGACGCCTTCGAGTACTGGAACAAGCACAAGGCGGGCGCTGACTTCGTCGTGGTCGACGGATCGAGCTACACGAACGACGACGAGATGCTCCCCGACGAGTTCGGGGCCACCGACAAGTTCACGGCCGTCAGCAGATGGATCGAGCGGCAGACCGGCGATCTGCCGCTGTGGTGGGCCGAGTACTACGTGGAGCCCGCCGACAGCAGGGACGAGCGCGACGGCTGGAGCGAGTCGCACCGCGTCGCCGTGCAGGCCGCCGGAATGATCGCGCTGGCCAAGGGCGGTGCGACGTCCGCGTTCTACTGGAACCCCGAGGACGAGAAGGGCAGATCGTGCGCCGGCTGCCTGTGGCGGCCCACCGACAGTGCCGACGGCGGGGGAGCGCTGCCCATGTACGGGCTCGTGTCGCGGTTCAACGAGGAGTTCGGCCCTGGCACGAAGTTCACCTCGGTCTCCGTCGCCGCCGACGACGTCCCCAATGTGCGGGTGATCGCCGACGACGAGGCCGTACTCGTCGTGAACACCCTGAACCGGCCGATCAGCGCGAAGGTCGACGGCAAGCGGTTCGAGATGCAGGGCTACGAGGTGAAGTGGCTGAAGCGCTGACACCGGAAGGAAGCGGTGTCAGCGCCCGCCGTCAGTTCAGGCCCATCGTGATGAACCGCTGGATCAGCGACGCCAGCAGTACCGCGAGCAGCGGCAGCGAGAACCAGAACGTGCTCTGCAACCGGCGCAGCCGGCGCACGCTCGGCGGCATCGCCACCCGGATCACCTCGCGCGCCGTGAGCAGCACGATCAGGGCCAGGGCGGCCAGCGCGCCCACCACCGACCACGGCGTCCAGGTGATCATCGGGCCGATCGGGCCCGGCTCCGCCTTCTCGACCGGGCCGGACGGCGGTGTGCGCAGCTGGTACATGGTCACGTCGTCGTTGACGTAGGACTTCTTCAGCTCCGTACGCCGGTCCAGGTTCTGTACCAGGCGCGTGGACCACGCCTTCGAGTAGCCGACGTCCAGTTGCAGATACACGACCTGACTCTTGTTGATCATCAGATACGAGTTCGGGCCCGCGTCCTTGAGCGCCTTGACCAGGCCGCCTACCAGGACCGGATCGACGGGCGCGAGCGTCGGCACGTACTGGACCTTCTCCATGTCGCGCGCGCCCCACGGCAGCGACGGGGTGACGTTGTCGACGGTGTCGTTGCTCATCCACAGCAGCCGCACGGTCGGCTTGTCATGGGCGTAGACGTAGTCCATCGCCGCGACCTCGCCGGGCCGGATCCGTTCGAACGGCTCGTTGCCCCAGCGGGCCACGAGGAAGCCGCCGAAGAGCAGCAGGCCCGCCAGCAGCGCCGCCAGGGGAGCCAGACTGATCCCGTCCTGGTCGCGTTCCTTCATGGTGACGCCGGTCCGCGGGAAGAGCGCCAGGCCCGCCAGGAGCGCGGCGCCGGGCAGCGCGAACATGAAGACCCGCAGCGCCATCTCGCCGCCGTACGACTGCATGCCGAAGCCGAGGAACGGCACGAAGGTCAGCACGACCAGGGAGCGCTCGCGGTACTTCCACTCGCGGCGCCGCCACCAGCCGTAGCAGGCGAACGCCAGGACGCCGCCCGCCAGCAGCACCCGCGTGTACAGCACGAGCTTGTGGGTCGAACTGCCGCCCTGGATCCGGCCGGAGACCGAGGACGTGACATTGCCGCCCACGCCGCCGACCCCGCCGAACAGATCGTTGAAGTGACCCGACCAGTACGGCTCGGCGAGGAAGCCCAGCCAGACGGCGACGAGCACCCCGAACAGCAGCGGCAGGCCGCGCAGTTCGGACCGGCCGACGAGGACCAGGACGGCGAGCACGCCCAGCATCACGAACG
Source organism: Streptomyces sp. NPDC057694 (assembly GCF_042799415.1). Classification (NCBI taxonomy): domain Bacteria; kingdom Bacillati; phylum Actinomycetota; class Actinomycetes; order Kitasatosporales; family Streptomycetaceae; genus Streptomyces; species Streptomyces sp. NPDC057694. The sequence continues at coordinate 66,365 of NZ_JBHVIX010000020.1, read as the reverse complement.
GTGTCAGCTGGTGCGCGGGGACCGTCGCGGCGAACAGCACGATCAGCACGACGAGCAGCACGGAGCGCTGGCGGCGGTCCGACGGCTCGACCTCCGCCTCGCCCGGGCGCCGCTGGGTCCACAGCACCCGGGGCGCCCGGAACCAGACCAGCAGGATCGCCACGAACATCAGATAGAGCAGATACGTGAAGCCCTGCGGCGAGAAGTAGTCCTGGCCCACCCAGCCGCTCAGTACGAAGATCCACAGGCCGGTCCACTTGGCCTTCCAGCTCGCCCGCACCGAGCGCAGCAGCAGGAACATCGGCGCCAGGTAGAGCAGTTGGACCGTCATCGGCCACCAGCGGACGACCTCGCCGAGATCGCTGACACCACATGCCTTGGCGACGAAGGCGGCCGCGGCGAAGAAGCCGGGCCAGCTCCAGCGGGCGTCCAGGTCCGGCACCGCCGAACCCGTGCGGTCGATGTAGTCCAGGAAGCCCAGATGCTGCCACGCCGTCGCGAAGCGCGGCTCCGCCTCGATGACGGCGGGCAGCGCGTGCAGCGACACGACCGTCGCCAGCAAGGTCGCCAACAGCAGCCAGGTGTGCGGGCGTTCGAGCCACAACAGGGTCGCGAAGACGGAGATGAGCAGCGCGCCGCCGAGCAGCGTCACGGGGGAGAGGACCGAGATCAGGCCGAGCCCGCCCATGTCGTCGAGACCGGCGTCGCTCATGCCGAGGACCGGGCCCCAGTACAGGCCGAGCCCCGCGATCAGCAGCAGCGTCAGGACGGCCACGGTCGGGGTGAGGCGGGCACGCGGTGGCTTCGCCGGGGCGGCCGACGGTGCGGTGGCGGGCCGCAGGGGCACCGCACCCGGGTCGAACCGCCCGGCGCCGGTCGTGCCCGTACCCGTACCCGTACCGTCGCCCGTACTGGTACCGGCACCGGTACCGGCGTAGTCGTCACCGGCCCCGCGCGGGCCCGTCGTGGCCTCGTCCCGCTTCTTGCCCGGCGACAGATTCACCGTGCTCCGCTCGCCCGGCACCCCCGAACCGCCCTCGCTGTTCCCCTCACTGGACGCCTGCGAGGCCGACGCCCCGGAGTCCGGCGCCCGGGTACCGGCCGCCCACGTCGGCCGGTGCGCCTCGGGGGTACCGCGCGGCGGGGTCACCGGACCCGGCCGCACATCGGGCCGCCGCTCCTGGTGGTCCAGGTTGAGCTGCACCGCGAGTTGCAGCGTGTCCGAGTCCATCGCGCCGCGCAGCGCCCACGTGGGCCCCTGCTCGCGCTTCCGGCCGGACGGGCCCTTCGGCATGCCGAGGTCGGCGAGGTCGCCGTCGGGGGCCGCGCTGTCGGCGAGCGGCACCGCGGGCGCGGTGCGCACCACGCGCCACAGCTTCGGCGCGGCGATCGTCACGATCACCGCGAGCGAGGAGATCTCCGCGACGCCCGCGCCGGTCAGCCCCATCCGCGGCAGCAGCAGCAACGTCAGACCGAGCACCAGGACGCACAACAGGCCCTGCAGCCAGGCGAGTCCGGCGGTGCGGCTCTGCGCCCGCAGCACGGCGAAGTACGTCTCCATGACCACCCGCAGGGCCGCGCCCACGGCGAACCAGCGCAGCAGCGGCGTCGCCGCATCCGCGTAGTCCGCCCCGAAGACACGCAGGATGTACGGGGCGAGGAGGAAGAGCAGCGCGCAGATCGGGATCATGATGCGGGCCATCCGGCGCAGCGCCGCGCGGGTGTTGGCGGCGAGCTGCGCCGGATCGTGCGAGCCCTCCACCGTCAGCGAGGCACCCATGTTGATGGCCAGCAGATTGACCGTGCCGCCGATGGTGGTGGTGATGTAGAAGTACGCGTTGTCCGCGGAGCTGACCTGCGAGGCGATGACGACGGGCACGAGGTACACGACGGCCAGCGAGAACAGCGAACCGGTGGAGTCGCCCGCGACGAAGCGGCCCATCTGGCGCAGCGTCGGCGGTTCCGCCTTGCCGTCGGTCGCCTCGATGTGCCGGGGAACCAGCCGGCGGAAGACCAGCCAGCCCAGCGGTACCACCGAGAACGCGATCGCGACGACCCAGGACACGAACACCCCGGTCGTCACGAGCGACGTCGCGAACGCGACCAGCAGAGCGAGCTTCACCAGCGAGAACACGGTGTTGCCGACCGGTACCCACAGCGCGCTGCGCAGCCCGGTCAGCACCCCGTCCTGCAACGTGAGCAGCGCCCAGGCGACGACGGCCGCGACGAACCCCAGACCGTTGACCGGCCCGTGCAGGAATCTGTACGACGGACCCCACGCGTCCAGGGTCAGCAGGAAGATCACCGCGGCCACCGCGACCGCCACCGCACTCCCCGCGTACGTACGGAAGATCAGCCGTCCCGTGCGGCGCCCGGAGATGGGGATGAAGCGGGCCAGGGCCCCGGTCAGCGTCACGGCCATGAGCCCCGCGAGGAACTTCATCGCCGCGATCGCCGCCGAACCCTGACCGACCGCGTCCGCCGTGTAGTAGTGCGCGGCGGCCAGCCAGAAGCCGACCCCGAGCACGCCGGAGATGCCGGTGTTCAGCATCAGCGCGTAGGCGTTGCGGAACAGTTGGCTGCCGCCCCCCGACACCGTGCCGTGCGGGGCGCCCTTCCTGCCTCGGCCCCTGCCGGGCAGCCTGAGTCTGCGGCCGGGCGGCGCCTGCGGCTCGGCGGAGGCGGTCGGTTCGGCCTTGGCGGTGGTGGTCGTCGTGTCAGACACGGGTACGAGCTGCCTTCCGGCGGGCCTGTCGGGCTCTGCGGACCACGGCGTACCCCTTGGTCAGGACACGGTCCGTGGCGAAGGTGCGGCCGATCGCGCGGCCCTCGATCAGCCGCTCGAACTCGGCGGCGCCGGTGGAGCGGCGCACGGTGACGCGTTGCAGGGCGTAGGGGCCCTGCCGGCGCCTGGCCAGTCCGTTGCCGACGGCGAGCGACTGTGCGAAACCGGCCGCGCGCACGGCCCGGCGCACCCGCCGGTCGGAGTGGCCGTACGGGTACGCGAAGGAGGCGGGCACAAGGCCCAGCTCCTCCGCGACGATCTCCTTGCAGAGCCGCAGTTCGAACTCCAGATCGTCGTCCGGGAGTTGGTCGAGCTGCGGATGCGTATGGCTGTGCCCGCCGATCTCCATGCCCTGCCCGGCGAGCGCCCGCACCTGGTCCCAGTCGAGCATCGTGTCGAGCCCGCGGCCGGTGTCGTGCGCGCCCCGCAGCCACCCCGTCGAGACGAACAGGGTGGACGCGAAGCCGTGCCGGGCGAGGACGGGCAGGGCGTGCCGGTGCACGCCCTCATAACCGTCGTCGAAGGTGATCAGGACGGGCCGCTCGGGCAGCGCCCGCCCGCCGCCGCGCCAGATCGCCGCGAGCTCGGCGGTGGTCAGGGGAGTGCAGCGGTGCTCGGCGAGCAGCTCCATCTGCTCCGCGAACCGGTCGGGGGAGACCGAGAGAGCACGTGTCTCCTCGCTCGGCTCCCGGGCCACCGAGTGGTACATCAGGATCGGGACGGGTACCCCGTCCGACATCCGTGCCGGCTCGTTCACGCCGCTTCCCCCAAAGCGTCACCCCGGTCGATCTCCACGACGGTGAACGCGGCGGCGCTCCCGCCCCGACGCGTCCGCAGGCTCCCGAGAACGTACCCGCCGGCCGCCGCCGCCACTCCGGCCACGATCGCCCCGGCCCGCCCCGCACCACCGGCCCGGCCGAGCGCGAAGTCGCGCACACCGCGCGCCACTCCGGCCGGCAGGACCCTGCCCGTATAGGCGCGCTCGCTCTCAAGTCCTTTGTCCACGCCCACGCTTCGGGCCACCAGGGCCTTCGACAGACCTTCCGCGTAGGTGCGCGTACGGAAGTAGGCGAACCGCTCCCGCGCGGCCGGGACCCGGTGGTGGATCACCGCGCGGTCGTCGAGGAGGAGCACCGCGTCCGGTCTTGCGCGGGACAGACGGATGCACAGCTCCGTCTCCTCGCAGCCCAGCGGCCGCTTGTCGCCGTCGCGGCCGATGCCGGTGGCGAACCCGCCCGCCGCGGCGAAGGCGGTGCGCCGGAACGAGGCGTTGCCGCCCAGCACGTTGCGCACCTCGGCTCTGCCGCGCGGCAGCCCCTTGTACGCGCAGCCCACCACCCAGTCGAACTCCTCGGGGAACCAGGCGGGCCGGCGCCCCGAGGCCCAGATCGGCTCGGTGCGCCCGCCGACGGCCAGCACCCTCGGATCGGCGTACCCGTCCACGAACCAGCGCAGCCAGTCCCGCTCGGCGACCGCGTCGTCGTCGAGGAACGCGATGATCTCCCCGTACGAGGCGGCGATCCCGGTGTTCCGCCCCGCGGACAGGCCGCGCGGCCCCCGGTTGGCGAGCACCCGCACGCCGACCGTCTCCTTGTACTCCCTGGTGAGACGGTCGAGCAGCGCCGGATTGTGGTCGACGACGAGCAGCGTCTCCAGGGCCGGCCGGGACTGTGCGCGGACCGAGTCGACGGCGGCGAGGATGTCGGTCCAGCGATCCTCGGTGTACGCACAGACGACGACGGAGACGGTCAGTGACTCAAGCCCCTCCGGTGATACGCAATCAAGCCCCTCCGGCGATCGAGGAGCGGGGTCCGGGGCGGAGCCCCGTGACGGCAACCGATGACGCCCCATCAAGATCCGTCTCCCCCCACCAGCTGAAACGGATTCGGAACCACCCGCCGACGCAGCGCCCGCCGGTTCGACCGCTCCTTGAGGATCACCTTGAGCACCCGGATCCCGTCCCGCACGGCCCGCAGATTGCTCGCCCCGTGGATCCGCAGATACTCGTGGCTCGGGATCTCCTGGACCTTCAGCCCGGCCTTGACGACCCGGATGTTCATCAGGGTCTCCACCTCGAAGCCGGTGCAGTCGAGGTCGATCTCGTCGAGGCAGTGCCGCCAGAACGCGTTGTAGCCGTAGCAGAGGTCGGTGTAGCGGGCGCCGAACTTGGCGTTCACGACCGTGCACAGGGCCCAGTTGCCCAGCTTGCGCACGGGTGTCATGTCGTCCGTGCCCCCGCCGTTGGCGAACCGGGAGCCCTTGGCGAAGTCGGCGCCGGAGACCAGCGCCGACACATAGCTGACGATCTCCTGGCCGTCCGCCGAGCCGTCCGCGTCGACCATCACGATGATGTCGCCCGAGCAGGCCTGGAAACCGGTGATCAGGGCATCCCCCTTGCCCCTGCCGCTCTGCGGCACGACCACCACGTCCGGCCACAACTCCCGTGCCACCTCTACGGTGTCGTCGGTGGAGTTCCCGTCCACGAGGACGACCTCGTGGATCCACTCCGGGAGCGATTTGAAGACGTAGGGAAGATTCTCCGCCTCGTTCATGGCGGGAATGACCACGCTCACCCGTGGCGCGATGGCCAGGTGCGTGGAGATCGCCAGGTACTGGGCGGGTATTCGTGCGGGCGTGGCCCCGTCGTCCGGGATCGCCGGGCGCACCACGGAACTGCTCATGAGTCTGGTCCCTCTCGTCCGGTGGACCGCCCGCCCCTCGGGCGGTCCGGCTGTGTATCCGGTTCGAAAGGGGGGTTCTCACTTACGGCCAGGCCGGAACAGCTCTCCGTACAGGCCGGGTGAGCTGGCAATACACACCGGTTGGTTGGACCGGTCGCGCGGCACGCGACTCGGAGACCCACCACACAGGAACAAGCGAATCACCGAGCACGGCACCCCCCTACCGCGCCCCGCGCCGGGCCTTAGCGATCTTGAGCCCTCCCCTAGATCGCATTACATGATGCACCGATGCGGGTGGATGTACGACGGTATTGATGATTGAGCACTTATGGCAAGACCTGGAACGAGGAAGCACGTTTTTGTTGTTCTGTCCTTTACCTGAACTCGTGTCCCACTAGCGGACTTTGCCTCTCCATTTACGAAAGGTGAGTTGAAGGAGGAATGCGAGCGCGGTGAGCGTGCCCACCGCGACGACTCCGCCGTCGACCGACCAGTGGTGCGTGGCGAGCATGCCCTGGGCGACCAGCATCACGACGCAGACCGCGCCGGCGGCCGAGACGAGGATGCGGACCCCGAGATCGAGGCCGCGCAGGGCCGCGGCGAAGGCGGCGCCCGGCGCGGCCAGCAGGAAGAAGAGCGTGAGCGGTCCGCGCAGTGGTGAGTCCGTGTGCGTGAGCGCGAGCACGAACCCCGCGCCCGCCGCGACGGCGCCGGCCCCCGCGAGCAGGTGCAGCGTGTCTCTGCCGGACGGTTGGTCCCCCGAACCGCCGGATGACGACGGCTTGATGCCGATGGTCTGCATTGGCGACTTTGCCCCCTGAAGCGCCGGATGCCGGACTTCAATGTCGCGCAGCGCCAGGGGTGGCGTCAAGGCGCACAAGGAGGCACGGGGAGTGCGCGGGGGTCATGACAAGTTCCCCGAAGGCGACGGACGCCTTCGGGGAACTCGGCAGTCACACAAGGGAATTGACGGTCAATCAGCCGACCGTCGCGCCGCTACTGGACGATCTTCAGCAGCTTGTTCGGCGAGCCGCTGCCGGGGCTGGTGACGACCCCCGACGTGGCCCCGTTCACCAGTGCCGAGGCGACCTGGGCGGGCGTGGCGGAGGTGTGGCCCGCCAGATAGACCGCGGCCGCGCCCGCGACGTGCGGCGTGGCCATCGAGGTGCCGGAGATGGTGTTGGTCGCGGTGTCGCTGGTGTTCCAGCCCGCCGTGATCGACACACCCGGCGCGAACAGGTCGAGCACGGAGCCGTAGTTGGACCAGCTGGCCTTGGCGTCGGTGTTGCTCGTGGCGCCGACGGTGATGGCCTCGGTGACCCGGGCGGGCGACGAAGTGGACGCGTTCGCACCGGAGTTGCCGGCCGCGATCGCGTACGTGACGCCACTGGCGATGGAGTTGCGCACCGCCGTGTCGAGCGTGGTGCTGGTGCCGCCGCCCAGCGACAGATTGGCGACCGACGGGCCACTGTGGTTGTTCGTGACCCAGTCGATGCCGGCGATGACGCCCGCGGTCGTGCCCGATCCGTTGTTGTCGAGCACGCGCACCGCCACGATCTTCGCCTTCTTGGCGACGCCGTAGGTGGTGCCCGCGATGGTGGTGGCCACATGGGTGCCGTGGCCGTTGCCGTCCTGCGCGACGTTGTCGTTGTCGACGGCGTCGTAGCCGTTCGAGGCGCGGCCGCTGATCTGTGCGTGCGTGATCCGTACGCCGGTGTCGATCACGTACGCCGTCACGCCGCTGCCCGCCGAGTCCGGGTAGGTGTACGTGCCGGAGAGCGGCAGGGCCGACTGGTCGATGCGGTCCAGGCCCCAGGGGGCGCCGGTCTGGGTGGCGTCCACGTGCACCCGCTGGTTCTGCTCGACGGACGCCACGGCCGGGTCGGCCGCGAGTCTCGCGGCCTCGGTGGCCGAGAGCCCCTTCACCGCATAGCCGTTGAGCGCGGTGCGGAACGTCCTCTGCACCGCGCCGCCGTGCTCGGATATCAGGCTGTTGCCGTCCGCGGACGCGGCCTTGAGGCCCGCCGGGCTCTGTGCGGGCTTCTTCAGCGTGACGATGTAGCTGCCGTCGACGGCCTCGGCGGAGCCCGCCGCCAGGACCGTGCCGGTCGCCGGGGCGGCGGCCTGGGCGGGCAGTGCGGTGAGCGAGCCGAGCAGGCCGACGGCCGCCGCGGTCGAGGCTGCCGCGGTCACCAGTGCTTTGTTGAGTGCCATAACGAGGGAGTCCTCCTCATAGGCGGCGCACGCCGGGGACGGCATGCGTCAGTGGGGGGTGTGCGCTGGGTGGCGCACACGGGCCGTCGGAGTGAGGTGTTCCGTCCGGGCCCGCTCAGCAGACTGGGGCCATCTACGGGCGTAGCTCAAGCGATCTGAGGGTATGTCATAACCCTGACATGTACCTGCAATTGAACGGCCGGTGAATGTCCGTCAGGGGTACTTCCCGGTAACTCTGTGGCGTGCTACCACAGATGTGGCAGAAATCCTGCTAAGGGAGGTTCCATGAGACGTTTCCGACTTACGGCATTCATGACTTCGTTCCTCTTCGCGGCCGGCATCGCCCTCACCGGGGCGACGAACGCGCAGGCGGCGGCCACCGGCTATGTGGCGCTCGGCGACTCCTACTCCTCGGGAGTCGGCTCCGGCAGCTACACCAGCGAGAGCGGCGACTGCAAGCGCTCCACCAAGGCCTACCCGGCCCTGTGGGCGGCCGCCCACTCACCCTCCAGCTTCAACTTCACCGCGTGCTCGGGTGCCCGTACGGGTGATGTTCTCTCCGGTCAGCTCGCCCCGCTCGGCTCCGGCACCGGCCTCGTCTCGATCAGCATCGGCGGCAACGACGCGGGCTTCGCCGACGTCATGACCACCTGCGTCCTCCAGTCCGAGGCGACGTGCCTGAGCCGCATCAACACGGCTCGTGCGTACGTCACTTCGACGCTGCCCGGCAACCTGAACACGGTGTACGACGCGATCAGCGCCAAGGCCCCGGCCGCCCATGTCGTGGTCATCGGCTACCCCCGCTTCTACAAGCTGGGCGGCAGCTGCCTCGCGGGCCTGTCCGAGAACGAGCGGACCGCCATCAACAGCGCCTCCGACCTGCTCAACACCACCATCGCCAAGCGCGCCGCCGACCACGGGTTCGCCTTCGGCGACGTGCGGTCGGCGTTCACCGGGCACGAGATCTGCTCCGGCGACGCCTGGCTGCACAGCGTCAACTGGACCAACATCGGCGAGTCGTACCACCCGACGGCCGCCGGACAGTCGGGCGGCTATCTGCCCGTGTTCACGTCCAACGCGTGACCCGAACCCCGTGAGCGCAGACTCACGGGGTGGGTGAACCGGTGGTGGCTCCCGTGGAGGGGGCCACCACCTCGCACGTCACCGAGTACGCGACGTAGTTCGACTTCGCCGCGGCCGGAGCGCGTACCTCCACACCGATCTCGTTGTGCAGCGTGCCGCCGTCCTCGTACCGCGTCTCCGTGGTGTTCACCGTGCGGCTCTTCGCATCGCCCGAGCCGAGGCTCAGGGTCTTCCAGCCCGGGTCCGACGGCTCGCCGCTCTTCGTCACCCACCGGTACTCGACCTCGGCCGGGGTACGCCCCACCGTGATCGTCGCCGTGAAGGCCGGTGCCGCGGAACCCGGCGGCGGGCAGGCCCCCGAGTAACTGCCGCGGACCGCCGAGACGGCGACCCGCACCGACTGGGCGGGCGTGGTCGTGTGTCCGGCGCTCCCGCTCCCGCTGCCGTGGCCGGACGACTTGGTCGCCCCGCCGTGGGACTCCGACTCGCTCTCGCCCGGGCTTGCGCCCGCCGTGGAGCCGCCCCCCGACGAACTCCCGCCGGTACTGCCCCCGGAGCTGCCGCCACTGCTGCTGCCGCCGCCCCCGTCGTCCCGGTTGAGCAGGGCGTACGTCAGTCCGCCGATCGCCAGCAGCAAAACCACGAGGCCGGCCGTCAGGGCGAGCGAGGCGCGGCGGGCCGCGCGCGGGCCGGTGTCCGCGGGGACGGCCGACCCGGTGCCGGCCGCGGCCGACGGGAATGCGGCGGGCGTGGGCAGCGGCCTCGGCGGTGTGGGCGCCGCGGACGGCTGACGTGAGGTCACCGTCGGCATCGACGACGACACCACCGGGTCCGCCCGCAGCGTGCCGCCCGCGCCGACGATCCGCAGATCGCGCTCGGCCTGCGCCGCCCCGGACCGCTCGGCCGGGTCTTTCCGCAGCAGCCCCTCGATGACCGGCGCCAGCGGGCCCGCGCGGTGCGGGGGCGGCAGCTCGTCGTCGACGACGGCGCGCAGCGTGCTCAGCGGGGTGTCCGCCCGGAACGGCGAGTGCCCCTCGACGGCCGCGTACAGCAGCACACCCAGCGACCACAGATCGGACTCGGGCCCCGGCGTGCGCCCCAACGCACGCTCAGGAGCGAGGAATTCGGGCGAGCCGATCACCTCGCCGGTCATGGTGAGCGCCTGCGTCCCCTCTACCGTGGCGATCCCGAAGTCGGTGAGGACGATCCGGCCGTCGTTCGACAGCAGGACGTTGCCCGGCTTCACGTCGCGGTGCAGCACACCCGCCTCGTGCGCGGCACGCAGCGCGGCGAGGACCTCCGCGCCGATGTGCGCGGCGCGCTGCGGGGGCATCGGACCCTCCGCGTCGAGCTGGTCGGCGAGCGAGACCCCGCGCACCAACTCCATCACGATCCACGGGCGTTCGTCGTCCGTGGCCACGTCGTACAGCGTGATCACGTTGCGGTGCGAGATCCGCGCGGCCGCCCAGGCCTCCCGCTCCAGACGCTGGTACATCCGGTTCCGGTCGGCCGTCGGCAGACCCGCCGGGGCCCGCACCTCCTTCACGGCCACCTCGCGCCCGAGCACGTCGTCGTGGGCCCGCCACACGGTGCCCATGCCGCCCTCGCCGACCGGATCGAGCAGCCGGTACCGGCCCGCGACGACCCGCCCGCTGCTTCCGCCACTTCCAGGCCCTGTGCTCACGGGCGCCGCCCCCACTCGCCACGACAACACGACAAGTCAGAACAAAAGTAGCTCAACCGAGGCCCGATGCGGCCCCCTTGAACACCGATCCACACCTGGGAGCCGACACGGCACGGACCGGGCCCCGATCGCCGGAGCGGCTGCCGCACCGGCCGGAGCACGTGATATCGCCCACGTTCCCGCTCCGCCGCACGCCGACGTCACCCGGGGGCGGGCGTCGCCGAGGCCGGTGCGGCGCCATGATCACCGCCATGGACCTTCCCGCCCCGCCCGGCGCCCGCGACTGTCGAACGGGAGTCTCTCCGGGGGGCTCCGCACCCCCGTGTCCCTTGGGGGCACTGCCCGACGGCGGTCCGACACGCCGTATCCGGCCACCGGCTTGACGGGGGGCGCGTCCTCACTGACGGTTACGACCGCTTCGGGCGACGGCTCGAAACGTCCGGCTGGCACCCCACTTGTCCAACTCGCCCTGAATTCAGTTGTATTCGGAGAGTAACCGTCAAGAGGGCGTCAACCTCCTTATGGGGGAGGTGAATCCTGCGACCGGGATACACGAGTGTCGCGATGGGGCGATAGGGTTAACCTGCCCGGGCCGGGTGCCCTCGTACGGGTGGGGAGTGACATGGAACAGATAACAGTGCGCAGCAGGCCACGTGTGCCTGCGATCACCTGCGGGAGCAGTGCGACCAGTTCGCGGCTCGACCGCCATCTCTCGGTGCTCGGCGGTCCCGCCGTCCCGCAGCGCGAGACGGTCGAGGCGACGACGCTGATGCGTGAGCTGACCGCGCGTGACGCCGCGCACGATGAGCGCAGCAAGACCCGTGCGCGGGTGCGGCGAGTCTCGCTCTTCGCACCACTGCGGCGACTGCGCCGCTCGCTGTTCGGCGGCCACTAGGCGGCCGCCCGTCCAGCAAGGGCCCCGGGCCCGTATCCGACCTCCGCGCCGTCCGGCGTACCGCTGCGCATTTCCGCGACCGTCATCCCCACGGCATGCGGCGGGCGCTCCGGCGGGGGAGTCGGGTGCGGGCCCGGGGCTTTTCTGTACCTCGCCGGTACCTCGCCCGTTTCGTCGGGCACTCCCGTAACACCGTTGTCATGCACGGATGTTGACGGAGCAACCTCCTGGGTCCAGGGTGGCGCTTGATCGTCGATGGCCGATACAGCTACACCCACCTCACCCCCGGAGGTCCGCGTGTGTGACTTGCACGACCAGCACGACCACACCCAGGCGCTGATGGCGTCGGGTCCCCGGCTCAGCAGGCGCCGCATCATGCAGTTGCTCGGCGCCGCCGGAGTGACCGCCGCCGTGACGACCGCCGACGCGGATCCCGCGATGGCCGCGGCGGACGATGCCACCCCGGCCGCGTACACCGCCCCCGAGGGGCTGGCCGAGGACAGTCCCGCCAAGTCCGCCGCCCTGGCCTGGATCACGGCCAACACCTCCCGGATCACCGGCCTGAACGCCGAGATCTGGGAGAACGCCGAGCTGTCCCTGCGCGAGTGGAACTCCTCGATCGCCGAAGCCGATTTCCTCGAACGGGCCGGATTCAAGGTCGCGTTCGGCACGGCCGGCTTCCCGACCGCGTTCACCGCCACGTTCTCGTACGGCAGCGGCGGCCCGGTCCTCGGCTTCAGCGGCGAGTACGACGCCCTGCCCGGCCTCTCGCAGAGCAAGGGCGTCGGACATCACGATCCGCGCGAGTACATCCACGACCCGTTCGCCCCGAGCTACGGCCCGGGGCACGGCTGCGGCCACAGCGCGCTCGGCACGGCCGCGGCGTCCGCCGCCGCCGCCGTCGCCCAGGCGGCGAAGAAGCACAAGCTGCCCGTGACGGTGAAGTTCTTCGGCTCGACGGCCGAGGAGACGCTGATCGGCAAGACGTACGCGGTGAGCCGGGGCGTGTACGAGGGCCTCGACGCGTTCCTCGACTGGCACCCCTCCACCGCCAACGCCACCGGCTGGGGCTCGACGACCGCGATGACCGCCGTGACCTTCACCTTCCTCGGTGTCGCGGGCCACGGCGGCACTCCGCTCGGCAACAAGTCGGCGCTGGACGCCGCCGTGATGATGGCGACGATGTCGGAGTTCCTGCGCGAGGAGAACCTCGCCCCGTCGGGCCGGCTGCACTGGGTCATCAACAACGGCGGCGACATTCCCAACGTCACCCCGGAAATCGCGGAGATCTCCTACTACGTGCGCGAGGGCAGCCCGGCCCGGGTGCAGGTGCTGCTCGACAAGGTGATCGCCGTCTCCGAGGCCGCCGCCAAGGCCTCGCAGACCAAGGTGCAGCACCGGATCACCTCGGCCTGCTGGAACCAGCTGCCGTCCAAGTCCTTCGCGGAGCTGCTGCACGAGAACATGCGGCAGATCGGGCCGCCCGACTTCCCCGACGCGGCGCACAAGCTGGCGAAGGAGCTCCAGGAGTCGCTGGGGCTGCCGCAGCAGGGCATGCACGACAAGGTCGGCGACCTCACCCCGCCCAACCCGGCGTTCCTCGGCGGCGGTTCGACCGATGTCGCCGACATCAGCTGGAACGTGCCGACCGTGTCGATGGGCGCGGCGCTCGCCCCGATCGGCACCAAGATGCACACCTGGTCCACCGCGTCCTGCGCGGCCGCCGCCCCCGGCCAGGCCGCCGTGGTGGCCGCCGCGAAGTATCTCGCGGCGACGGCGGTGGACCTGATCACCCAGCCCGCCCGCCTCAAGGCCGTGAAGGACGAGTTCAAGGAGCGGACCAAGGACGTCGAGTGGAAGACGGCCCTGCCGGACGGCTATGAACCGCCGATGTACGAGCCGCCGGCCTGGTTCCTGAAGAAGACCGGGCAGAAGTGGCCGCCGAACAACATCACCTGGCCGCCCAAGCGGATCGTCTCGCAGGAGAAATTCTCCTCACTCGGCCCTGAACTCGCCCCGCAGACCTAGGGCCTGTCCTAGCGGTTGACACCCCGGCCGCTCACCGTCCCCCGTGCGTGTACCGGCGGACGGCGAGCGGCACGCACAGGGCCAGCAGTACCGCGCACCAGGCCAGTGACCCGGCCACCGGATGCGTCACCGGCCAGGCGGCGCCGTGCGGCACCGGAGCGTTGCCGAACAGGTCGCGCACGGCCGTCGCCACGGCGCTGATCGGGTTCCACTCGGCGAGGGTGCGCACCCAGCCCGGCATGCCGTCGGTCGGGATGTAGGCGTTCGACAGCAGCGGCAGCATGAACGTGGCGCTGCCCAACTGCCCCGCCGCCTCCTCGCTGCGGGAGGCGAGCCCGAGCAGAATGCCCACCCACGTCGTCGCGAACCGGAACAGGAGCAGCAGCCCGAACGCGGCGCAGGCGCCCGCCGCCCCGCCCTCGATCCGCCAGCCCATGGCGAGGCCCACCAGGACGAGGGGGACGAGCCCGACGGCCGTCGTCAGCAGATCCGCCGCGGCCTGCCCGAGCGGCACGGCGGCCCGGCTCATCGGCAGCGTACGGAAGCGGTCCGTCACACCGCGGTGCGCGTCCTGGGCCGCGGTGAACATCCCGGTCATGATGCCGTTCGCCGCCGTCGCCACCAGCATGCCGGGCACCAGGAACGCCCGGTAGTCGGTGCCCGGCATGGCGAGCGCGCTGCCGAAGACGTACCCGAAGAACAACAGGAACACGATCGGCATCGTCTGGGTCAGGACCAGGATCGCCGGAGCGTGCCGGACGCGCTGGAGATGGCGGCCGAGCATCGCCGTGCCGTCGTACAGGATCGCGGAACTCATGCGGCGACCGCCTCTGTCGTCGTGGGTGTGCTGGTGAAGCGCAGGAACACCTCGTCGAGCGTGGGCGGGCGCAGCGTCACGTCCCGCAACGGCACCTCGGCGGCGTCGAGTTCACGCACGACGCGGGGCAGGGTGACGGCCGGGTCGAGGACGACGACGCCCACGGTCCGGCGTTCGTGGTCCACCTCGGGGCGCGCACCCGTGAGCTGATCGAGGACGACGGCCGCCGCGTGCAGCGCCCGTCCGCCCGCGTCGTCGGGCAGGACCACCTGGGCGTAGTGCCCGATCTGCGCCTTCAGCTCGGCTGGCGTGCCGTGGTGCGCGGCGCGGCCCGCCTCGATCAGCACGATGTCGTCGGCGAGCCGGTCGGCCTCGTCCAGGTACTGCGTGGTCAGCAGGACGGTCGTGCCCTCGCGGGCCAGGTCGCGGACCGTGTCCCAGATGGCGTTCCTGCTGTGCGGGTCGAGTCCGGTCGTCGGCTCGTCGAGGAACAGCACGGCGGGCCGGGTGAGCAGGCTCGCGGCCAGGTCGAGGCGGCGGCGCATCCCGCCCGAGTAGGTACGGGCCGGCCGCTCGGCGGCGTCGGCGAGACCGAACCGCTCGATCAGCTCGTCTGCGCGGGCGCGCGGAGCGCGCTGCAGGCGGGCGAACAGCCGCAGGTTCTCCCGGCCGGTGAGGTCGCCGTCGACGGACGCGTACTGCCCCGTGACGCCGATCCGGCGGCGGACCGCGTGCGCGTCCGTCGTGACGTCGTGGCCCGCGACACGCGCGGTGCCGGCGTCCGGTCGCAGCAGGGTCGTCAACAGGCGGACGGCGGTCGTCTTCCCCGCCCCGTTCGGCCCCAGCAGACCGCAGACCGTGCCCTCGCGCACGGCGAGATCGAGACCGCGTACGGCGTGCACGGCTTTGTCCCCCGAGCCGAAGCGCTTCTCCAGACCTTCACTAAGTACAGCGTACGTAGAAGTCATGGCGTCACCGTATCGCACTACGTACGCCGTACGTAACTACGATGGTTCGCGAGGTGATGATCAATGGCGGGCCGACCGGCCGAACCCGAAGTGATCTGGGCGCGCCCCGAGCGCGCCGGGCGGGGCCCACGGCCCGCGCACAGCAGGGCCGACATCGCGGCCGCCGCCGTGCGGGTCGCCGACGCCGAGGGCATCGACGCGCTGTCCATGCGGCGGGTCGCCGGTGAACTCGGCATGGGCACGATGTCGCTGTACAACTACGTGCCGCGCAAGGAGGACCTGTACGAGCTGATGGTCGACGCCGTCAGCGCCGAGTACGTCTACGCGGAGCCGTCCGGCGACTGGCGGGCGGACGTCCTCGGGCTCGCCCGGCAGGCACGGGCGCTGATGCACCGGCATCCCTGGATGCCGCGGCTGATGTCACCGGTGTACGGGTTCAGCCCCAACGCGCTGCGGTATCTGGAGCACTGCCTGGCCTGCCTGGATCCGCTGGATCTGAGCTACGGCACGAAGATGGAGCTGATCGCGTCGGTGACGAGCGTGGTGACGACGTACGTCGCCAACGAGATCGCGACCGCCGAGCGGACGCGGTCGCTGCCGTGGAGCGAGGAGCAGGAGAACGCGGCGCGGATCGGGTATCTCGGGGGGCAGGTGGCGTCGGGGCGGTATCCGCGGCTCGCCGCCGCGTTCGCCGAGGATGCCGGGCCCATTGATCTTGAGGCTGTTTTCGAGCGGGCTCTGCGCAGGACTTTGGAGGGGTTCGCGACTCCGTCTGCCCCTTGATGTCTCGTCGGCGGGTGCGAGTTGTTCGTGGTTGCTCGCGCAGTTCCCCGCGCCCCTGAGGCGCGCTGCGCGCGGCCTTCCCGTCACAGGATCGCGAACTGGCCGCCCGGGCCCTCCTCCTGGTGGTCCAGGACCGTGGCCGGGCGGCGGGTGGTGGCCGGGAGGGGGAGGATGCGGGCCCGGGTCAGTTCGGCCGGGGTGATCAGGTCGCCGAGGGTGGACCGCAACTCGGTCTGTTGCGGGCCCAGTTCGGCCAGCAGGGTGAGTACGGTGATCAGTTCGAGGAGTTCGGACGTCCAGGGCTGTGGCCAGGTCTTCGGGCGGACCGCCGCCAGGGTGCCCGGTTCCGCCGGGGCCGTGCGGCGGGCGAACCACTGCTCCAGCACCCGCACCCCGCTCACCTGGAAGTCCCAGGCCGCGGCGGGCACGGGGGAGATGCGGCCGTCGCCGACGAGGAGGGCGTCCTCCGCACGGTCGTAGAGAAGCTCCGTGGGCCGGTCGGGCAGCGGCGCGCGGACGTACGGGCGACGGCCGCCGGGCAGCTTGGGCCGCTCGGCACCGGTGCCCCGGCGCTCCAGCCACAGGACGCGGCGGCCGAGTTCGACCCCGCGCAGCCACACGTCCGGGTCGACGGGCAGCGGCACCCGGCACGTCCGGTCGGCGCCGCGCGCGGCCACGGCCAGGATCCAGGCGAACAGGTCGTCGGCCGTGACCTCCTGGTCGTACGTGCCCGAGAGGTGCTGGAGCAGTCCGGGCGCGATGTTCGGCTCCGCCGCGCCCGGGCGGCGGTAGAGCGGGCGGATCCGGCCGGGGCGGCCCGCGGGGGAGCGGCCCTCGGGCAGGACGGCGCCGGCCAGCACGGCCGGGCCGCCGGCATCGGGCACGTACCCCTGCTCCACCAGGTACAGCTGCCGCTCGTCCGCGACCCGCCACAACTCGGGCCGGGCCTCGTCGATCAGCCGCTGGTCGGGGATCAGCCACTGCTCGTCGAACGGCCCGTGCAGCACGCGCACCGGCTCCGGGCAGGCGCCCTCGGCGTGCACGAGCGGCTCTGTCCCCGTGCGCTGCCCCGGGAGCTGGGAGGCCGCCGTGTGCAGGGTGCGGCTGCGCGTCGGCTCCAGCAGCGTCTCGCGTCGCGCCGCGTCGCCGCGGACGAAGGTCTCCCAACGGGCCTTCAGGGACGCGGCGTCCGGCGCGACGGGCCAGCCGCGGCCCAGGCGCAGGGGCGCCACGGACCACGGCATGAGGTCCGAGAGCTCGATCGTGTCGGCGTCGGCGTGGACGGAGCGGTCGTTCGTCACGCCCGGCATGGTACGTCCCCCCGGCCGGCCATCAGTCGGCGTCCAGCGTCACCGAGAACGAGAAGCGGTCCCCGCGGTAATGGATCACCGCCACGTCGAGGACCCGGCTGTCCTCGTCGTACGTGATGCCCGTGTAGTGCAGGATCGGGCTGAGCAGCGGCACTTGGAGCAGCCGGGCCGTCTCCGGGTCCGCGAGGCGCGCCTCCACCGAGTCCGTGACCCGGGTGATGCGCACGCCCACGACGTCCCGCAGCACCTTCGTCATCGGCCAGCGCTCCAGGTCCGCGACGTCGACCCGCTCGGCGAGTTCGGGACGGATGTAGTTGCGGGCGTGGTTCGTCGGCTCGCCGGTCTTCTCGTCGCTGCGCAGCCGGTGGTACGTCGCGACGTGGTCCGTGCCCGGGAAGTGGTCGGCCAGCGCCGCCGGTACCGGGACGGTGTCGTGCCCGAGGAGTTCCGCCGTCATCCCGGACTGCTGCGCGACGATGGCGTCCACCGACCCGAGCAGCCGCACCGGGGCGCCCCGCCGGGCCGCCGGTTCGATGAACGTGCCGCGGCGCCGGTGGCGGGTGATGAGCCCCTCGTCCTCCAGCTCCTTCAGCGCCTGCCGCATGGTGAGCACCGATACGCCGTAGTGGCCGGCCAGTTGCTCCTCGGTGGGCAGCCGCAGCGGGTCCTGCGGTGACCTGCTCAGTATCGAGGCGCGCAGGGACTGCGACACCTGATACCAGAGCGGCAGCTTACGGTTCAGGACGATCGAGTCCGGAGCGAATGACGTCACGGGTTATCCGTATCGGTCGGGGGCGCGTTGTGCAATGTGGCCGGGGTGATGGACGGTTCTCCAGGTGCGGGTCGCGTCGTGGCTGGTCGCGCAGTTCCCCGCGCCCCTTTCCGGTTTGTCGTTCGGCTGACGGCCGGTGGCCGCTTCTCGCGCAGTTCCCCGCGCCCCTGAGGCATGCGCTACGCGCAGCCTCCCCTTCGGAGGCGCCTCCGCCCAGAGTGGGTGGCGCGCCTCTGATGGAGATGCCGCACGAAGTGCGCACTCCAGGGGCGCGGGGAACTGCGCGAAAAGCCCCACCGGGCCGCAGACGAAGAACCGCCCCTACCCGCGGAAATGGCGCTCCAAGCCGCGCCACACATCGTCATAGCCCCGCTGCAAGTGCCCCGCGGAGGCGGCCTGCGCCGTCGCCGTCACCGGCCAGCGCGTCTCGAACATGAAAGCAAGACCGTCGTCCACCTTCTGCGGCCGCAGCTCGGCGGCGCTGGCCTTGTCGAACGTCTCCCGGTCGGGACCGTGCGCCGACATCATGTTGTGCAGCGACCCCCCACCCGGCAGGAAGCCGGAGGCCTTCGCGTCGTAGGCCCCCTCGATCAGCCCCATGTACTCACTCATCACGTTCCGGTGGAAGTACGGCGGCCGGAACGTGTCCTCGCCCACCAGCCAGCGCGGCGCGAACACGACGAAGTCGACTCCGGCGAGCCCCGGGGTGTCCGACGGCGAGGTCAGGACCGTGAAGATCGACGGGTCGGGATGGTCGTACGAGATCGAGCCGATGACATTGAAACGGTGCAGGTCGTACACGTACGGCACGTGGTTGCCGTGCCAGGCGACGACGTCCAGCGGAGAGTGGTCGTACGTCGCGCCCCACAGGTTGCCGCAGAACTTGTTCACCACCCGCACCGGACCCTCGACGTCCTCGTACGCGGCGACCGGCGCCCTGAAGTCCCGGGCGTTCGCCAGCCCGTTGGCACCGATCGGGCCCAGGTCGGGGAGCTGGAACGGAGCGCCGTAGTTCTCGCACACGTAACCGCGCGCGCTCGCGTCGAGCAGCTCCACGCGGAAACGGACCCCGCGCGGGATCAGCGCGACCTCGCCGGGACCGGCGGCGAGCAGCCCGAACTCGGTGCGCAGCAGCAGACCGCCGCGCTCGGGCACGATCAGCAGCTCGCCGTCCGCGTCGCTGAACACCCGGTCCGTCATCGAGGAGTTCGCGGCGTACAGATGCACGGCCATGCCGGTGCGCTGCGCCGCGTCCCCGTTGCCGCCCAGCGTCCACAGGCCCGCCAGCCAGTCCGTGCCGGGGGCGGGCTCGGGCAGCGGGTTCCAGCGGCGGCGGTTGGGGTCGGGGACCGACTCGGTGAAGGGGGCGGTCCGCAGCGCGCCGTTGTCGGTCCGGGTGAACTCCGGGTGCGCCGCCGAGGGGCGGATCCGGTACAGCCACGAGCGCCGGTTGTGCGCGCGGGGCTCGGTGAACGCGGAGCCGCTGAGCTGCTCCGCGTAGAGACCGAGCGGGGCGCGCTGCGGTGCGTTGCGCCCCTGTGGCAGGGCGCCCGGCACCGCCTCCGAGCCGTGTTCGTTGCCGAAGCCGCTGAGGTAGGCCAGAACCTCGGCCGTCTTGCGTGCGTCCCCGCTCATCATCGCTCCCTCGTCAATGATTCCTATGCTCAACCGTAGGATTCGCGATCGGCCCACGCAAGACGCCGTCCGGCCGGATCCGATCTTTCTCTTCGGCTCCCTCGTGCTCCCTCCTGCTCCCGCTCTCTCCCCCTGAAGGCCTCCTCCCCGAGACGGATCCGAAAACGTGAACGGTCCCTTACTGTCCGGAGCATGCCCAGGACGACGCCGGCCCGCGCCCTCGCCGCCACCCTCCTCGCCTGCGCCCTGCTGACGGGCCTCGCCGGATGCGGTGACGACGGCGGCGGCCCGCGCCAGGTCGGCAAGGTGCTCGAAACGACCGATGACGACGGCCACCGCTTCCGCCAGCTCCCCACCGAGGGCGCCCCCGAGGTGGGCCTGATCGTGCAGCCCGACCCGCGGCCCGACGGCGGCTGGGACATCAAGATCCGGGTGCGGAACTTCCGGTTCAGCTCCGAGGACGCGGCGGCCCGCGCCGTGCACGGCCGCGGCTACGCCCAGCTCTACCTGGACGGCGCCCGCCTCTCCCGGCTGCGCGCCGTCGACTACCGGCTGCCCGGCACCCGCGTCAGCCGCGGCACCCACAAGGTCACCGCCCGGCTCTACGCCGACGACGGCACCGTCTGGGCGGTCGAGGGCAAGCCCGTCGAGGCCACCGCCGACCTCACCGCTTCCGGCGCGGAGACGGCATCCCCATCTCCGTGAGTCGGCCGTAGGGTGACCGGCATGCCTCACCCGACCTCTTTGCGGCGTACGCCCGTTCAGCAGCGCAGCGCCGAGCGGCTGAGCCGGATCCTCGACGCCTGCGCCGATCTCCTCGACGAGGTCGGATACGAGCAGTTGAGCACGCGGGCCGTCGCGAGCGGCGCCGATGTGCCCATCGGCTCGGTCTACCGCTTCTTCACCAACAAGCGGGCCATGGTCGACGCCCTGGCCCAGCGCAATCTGGAGCGGTACGCGGAGCGCGTCACCGGGCGCCTCGGCGCCATCCCGGGCGACGACTGGCGCGCCGCGATGGACGCCGTTCTCGACGAGTACCTCGCCATGAAGCGCACCGCGCCCGGCTTCTCCCTGGTCGATTTCGGCACCCAGATCCCGGTCGGCGACCCCGACTCCGCGCCCAACCTCCGCGTCGCGGACACCCTCACCGACCTCCTCGCCCCGCACCTCGGCCGGACCGCGGACGACGCGCTGCGGCGGACGTTCCTGGTGGCCGTCGAGTCCGCCGACGCGCTGGTGCGGCTCGCGTTCCGGCTCGACCCGGCGGGCGACGAGTCGATCATCACGGAGACCCGGGAACTGCTGCGCGCGTATCTGGCCCGGACCCTCGACTGACGGCGCCCACAGCGTCGTAAAGCCGTGACCTGGAGTTTTGCGCTTATTGCTCACGCGTCAACATCTTGTTAACGCGGATGAACGGGCCCTAGCGTCTCGCTGACCGCCGACCCCCGGGCGGAAGTTCAACGGCGAACGACGATAGGAACCCCCTCCATGCTGACGATCCTCGGATTCGTCATGATCGCCACCTTCCTGGCGCTGATCATGATGAAGAAGGTGTCGCCGATCGCGGCGCTCGTGCTCATCCCGGCGCTGTTCTGCGTCCTGGTGGGCAAGGGAGCGCACCTCGGTGACTACGTCATCGACGGCATCGGCGACCTGGCGCCCACCGCCGCCATGCTGATGTTCGCGATCGTCTACTTCGGCGTGATGATCGACGTCGGACTCTTCGACCCGATCGTGCGCGCCATCCTGAAGTTCGCGAAGGCCGACCCGGTGCGCATCGTCGTCGGCACCGCCGTGCTCGCCGCGATCGTCTCCCTGGACGGCGACGGCTCCACCACGTTCATGATCACCGTCTCGGCGATGTACCCGCTGTACAAGCGCCTGAAGATGAGCCTGGTCGTGATGACGGGGGTGGCGGCCACCGCCAACGGCGTCATGAACACCCTGCCCTGGGGCGGCCCGACGGCCCGTGCGGCCACCGCGCTCAAGGTCAACGCCACCGACATCTTCGTCCCGATGATCCCCGCGCTCGGCGTCGGCCTGCTCTTCGTCTTCGTCCTCGCGTACGTTCTGGGCCGGCGCGAGCGCAAGCGCCTCGGCTACCTCTCCCTCGACGAGGTCACCGAGACCGAGACCGTGACCGAGTCCGAGAAGGTCCTGGTGGGTGCCGGTTCAGGCACCAATGGTTCCGGTGCGGGCCGGGGCGGCAGCGGTGACCACGCCGCCGATGCCGCCGCCCCCTCCTATCGCAACGAGGACGGCGAATCGTTCGCCGGTCTCGACCCGGACCGCGCCACCCTGCGCCCGAAGCTCTACTGGTTCAACGCCGCGCTCACGGTCGTCCTGCTGACCGCCATGATCATGGAGTGGCTGCCGATCCCGGTCCTGTTCATCCTGGCCGCCGCGCTCGCCCTCACCGTCAACTACCCGCACATGCCCGACCAGAAGGCCCGGATCGGCGCCCACGCGGAGAACGTCCTCAACGTCTCCGGCATGGTCTTCGCCGCCGCCGTCTTCACCGGCGTCCTCCAGGGCACCGGCATGGTCGACCACATGGCCGAGTGGGTCGTCGGCGGCATCCCCGACTGGATGGGCCCGCACATGGCCCTGGTCACCGGGGTCCTCTCCATCCCCTTCACCTACTTCATGTCGAACGACGGCTTCTACTTCGGCATCGTGCCGGTCCTCGCCGAGGCCGGGAACGCGCACGGCGTGTCCACCCTGGAGATCGCCCGCGCCTCCCTCGTCGGCCAGCCGCTGCACATGTCGAGCCCGCTCGTCCCGGCCGTGTACGTGCTCGTCGGCATGGCGAAGGTCGAGTTCGGCGACCACACCAGGTTCACGGTGAAGTGGGCCGCGCTGACGGCGCTGGTGGTGCTCGGCGCGGGCCTGCTCTTCGGGATCGTGTGAGGACCCTTTCGTGAGCCGTACGTGGTTGCTGCGCCTCGTCATCGCCTTCAGCTTCGCGCAGGGGGCGGTGTCGATGGCGCGGCCCGCCGTTTCGTACCGGGCCCTGGCGCTCGGCGCCGACGAGCGGGCGGTGGGTGTCATCGCCGGTGTCTACGCCCTGCTGCCGCTGTTCGCCGCAGTACCACTGGGTCGGCGGACGGATCACGGCCGCTGCGCGCCGCTGCTGCCGGCCGGCGTCGTGCTGATCGCGGGCGGCTGCGCGCTGAGCGGCGCCGCGAACTCCCTTGTGTGGATGGCCGCCTGGAGCGGCGTGATGGGTCTCGGCCACCTGTGCTTCGTCATCGGCGCGCAGTCGATCGTGGCCCGCCAGTCGGCGCCGGACGACCAGGACCGCAACTTCGGTCACTTCACCATCGGCGCCTCGCTCGGCCAGCTCGTCGGGCCGGTCGCGGCGGGCGCGGTGATCGGCGGCGACGACATGGCGGGCACGAGTGCGCTGGCGCTGCTGATCTCGGCGGGCGTGTGCGCATTCGCGTTCACCTCGCTGTGGCGCATCGAATCCCGCCCTGCGCCGACGAGTTCGGCCTCGAAGGACTCCGCGCCCCGCATTCCGGTGCACCGCATCCTGCGCACCCGGGGCGTCCCCGGCGGCATCTTCATCAGCCTCGCCGTCCTGTCGGCGACGGACATCCTCACGGCGTACCTGCCGGTGATCGGCGAGCACCGGGGCATCGCCCCGTCCGTCGTGGGCGTGCTCCTGAGCCTGCGGGCGGGCGCGACGATCGCGTGCCGGCTGATCATGACGCCGCTCATCGACTGGCTCGGCCGCGCGCTGCTGATCACGTCGACCTGCCTGCTCGCGGCGCTGCTCTGCGCGGCGATCGCCCTGCCGGTGCCGGTCTGGGCGCTCGCCGCGATCCTGGTCGTGCTCGGGTTCTGCCTGGGAGTGGGCCAGCCTCTGTCGATGACGACGGTGGTGCAGGCGGCCCCGGCGGAGGCCCGCTCGACGGCGCTCGCGCTCCGGCTGACCGGCAATCGTCTCGGCCAGGTCGCCGCGCCCGCGTCGGCGGGGCTGATCGCGGGGGTGGCGGGGACGGCGGCGCCGTTCGTGATGCTGGGTGTTCTGCTGCTGGTGGCTTCAGGGCTGGGGGTACGCGGTGGTGGGGAGCGGGCGCGTCTGCCGGGGGCGGTCGCCGGGCGGGTGCGGGTGCGTCGTGGCTGGTCGCGCAGTTCCCCGCGCCCCTGAAGCGAGCTCCGCTCGCCCAGGGGAGGCGGAGCGAAGCGGAGCCTCAAGGGGAAGGCTGCGCGCAGCGCATGCCTTAGGGGCGCGGGGAACTGCGCGACCAGCCCCCACCGGGCCGCAGGCGGAGTGGAGAGGCGCATCACCCCGAACCCAGCAACCCCCGAGCCGCGACGACCCGCCCGACCCCGGCGGGGTACGGCAACCGGCGGGCCAGCGCCTCGACCACCCCGAGCGCCCGAACCCCCGCAGCCCCGCCCAGGGCCACCGCATGAACCACCCCGGCATCCACCTCCGCCAACCGCTCCCCGGTACTCCGTGCCCGTTCCACCTCGCCGGCGGCCACCCAGCGCGCCAACTCCCGCTCCCCGCCGAGCAGATGCCCCCACGCGGCGAGCACCGGCGCCTCGCCGTCCCGCAGCAGGGTGGTCACCAGCTCCGGCCGGTCCTGGCGCAGCGCCAGTTCGGCCCGGGCGGCACGCACCTCGAACCGGGCCTGCTGGTCCATCCCCGCCGACCGCTCGGCCCGGTCGAGCAGCGGCCCGGCCTCCCCGGCGGAGCCACCCCGCATCAGCACCCGCGCCAGCGCGGCCAGCGCGTACGGCAGCGACCAGGCGTCGTCCGCGTCGACCCCGGCCACGGCCGCCTCGGCGACCTCCCGGGCGACCCCCGACTCCCCGAGCAGCAGCCACAGTTCGGCCAGGTTGGCCCGCTCGAACGCGGCCGCCGTCGGATCCCCCGACTCCTCGGCGAGGCCGAGCGCCCGCTCCCCGGTGTCGACGGCCTCCCGCAACCGCCCCTCGCGCCGCGCGTTCTCCCGCAGGACCGAGAGCACGGAGCCGAGCACCGCCGAGTCCCCGTACGCCTCGGCGGGCGCGAGCGCCCGGTCGGCGGCCTGCCGGGCGTCCCGGAACCGCCCGGCCAGGGCCAGATCGGTGGCCTGCCCGGCATGGCACCGGGCGAGGAGGCCCTGCCCGACGATGCCGGGCACCCGCAGCGCGGCGTCCAGGGCCGCACGCGTGGCGGCGTACCCGTCCATGTACCGTCCCTGCACTTGGAGCGCGACGCCCAGGGCCAGATGGTGGGAGGCGACGGGCTCCGCCCCGGTCTCCGCGGTCGGCGGATGGGCGGCCAGCACGTCGAGGCCCGCCTCCGGGTTCTCGGCCTTGACGAGGGTCTCGGCGAGCCGCGCCGCCGCGAGCACGGTGTCGTCGTGGTCGCCGCGCCGCACGAACTCCGCCAATGCGAGCCGCAGCACGTCGGCCGCCTGCGCGAAGTGCCCCATGCGGCGCAGCACTTGGGCGTGCCCGAGGCGGGCGCGGGCGGCGTCCACGTCGAGCCGGGCGACCAGGTCGCGGTAGTAGCGGTCGGCGGTGTCGTTGGCGTAGACGGCGGCGGCCCGTTCCGCGGCCCGGCGCAGATACTCCGCGGCGCGGGGGTCGTCGGCGCGGGCGAAGTGCGAGGCGAGGGTGTCGACGGCGTCGGGGCGGCGGCGCAGCACCGTCTGTGCGAACGCGGCGTGCAGCTGTCGGCGGCGTACCCCGGTCAGCGCCTCGTAGCAGGTGAGCCGGACGAGCGGGTGCCGGAAGGCGAGGCCCGCCTCGGCCCGGCCGGCCACCACGACCTGCCGTTCCTCGACGAGAGCCGCGCCGATGGCGTCCTCCAGGGCGTCGGCGGCGGCCGCCGCGTCGAGCGAGGGCCGCAGCCCGTGCTCGGCGATGTCGAGGAGTTCGCTCAGCGCGGTCTCGCCGCCCGCGACGGCGAGCGCCTCGACGACCCGCCGGGTGTCCCGGCCGAGCCGCCCGAGGCGGGCGCCCACCAACTCCCGTACGCCGTAGGGTGCTTCGTCGTCGACGGGTCCCCGGGCGAGTTCCAGCGCGAACAGCGGGTTGCCGAGGGAGAGTTCCCAGACCCGGTCGAGCCGCCGCGCCGGAGCGCCGCCGTCGCGGGCCACGGCCAGGCAGGCGTCGCGGCCGAGCCGGGTCACGTCCTCGCGGGCGGCGAGCCGGGCCCGCAGCAGCGCGGCGAGGGCGGACCGGCGCGCATCGCCCTCGGGCAGCTCCTCCTCGCGGTACGTCACGAGGAACCGCAGCGCCGTCACCCGCCGCGCCAGATGGCTCAGCAGCTGGAACGAGCCCTCGTCCGCGGCGTGCAGATCGTCGAGGACGACCAGCACGGGCCGGGCGGCGGCGAGTTCGCCGAGCAGCGCGCCCGCCGCCCGGAACAGCCGGTCCCGCTCCTCCTCGGGCGACCGCTCGCCCGTGACCCGGATCCGGCCCAACGACGGCAGGAAGGCGGCCAGTTCGGGATGTTCGGCGCCCACCCGGGCCCGCTCTCCGGCGTCCCACTCGGCGAGCCAGCCGTCGAGGGCCTCGGCGAACGCCCCGTACGGCGTGTGCCCCTCGGCGTCGTGCCCGCCGCCCCACAGCACGGCGGTCCCGGCCGCGGCGGCCCGCCGGGCCGTTTCCCCGGCGAGGCTGGTCTTGCCGACACCGGCCTCCCCGGTGAGCAGGGTGACCGGTGGCCCGTCGGCGCTGAGCAGCCGTCGGAGAACGTTGTCACGGCCGCGCAGCGGGCCCTCCGCCGGTGCGCGCAGCGGGGCGGGCAGGGTGGGCGCGGTCAGCGTCGGCGCGGGGGAGTCGGTCAGGGCGAGCCGGTGCAGCCGCTCGGTCTCCGGGTCGGGCCGCACGCCGAGCTCGGCGTCGAGCGCCTCCCGGCACAGGTGGTACTGGCGCACCGCGAGGCGGCGAAGGCCCTGGCGCAGGTGGATCTCCATCAGGATCCGGTGGGCGCCCTCCTCGGCGGGCGCGGCGGCGAGGACCCGCCCGGCCACCGTCGCCGCCTCGGCGAGGGAGCCCTGTGCCATGTGCGCGGCGGCGAGGGCGAGCAGCACCTCTTCGCGCAGGGCGACGAGCTGGTCGCGGCGGGCCTGCGCCCAGTTCGCGTACCGGTCCTCGGGAAGCGGCTCCCCGGCGAACAGGTCGAGAGCTGCGGCGAGTTGCCCGGGGTCCCGGGAGGCGAGCGCGGCCCGCGCGGCCGCCTCGGCCTCGTCGGCGTCGATCCGTACGGTGGCCGGATCCAGTCGCAGCAGCGCGCCGTCGGATATCAGGTACGAGGAGCTGGCGCGCGGCGCGAGTTCGGGTTCGAGGGCGCGACGCGCGGCGTGCAGGGCGACGCGCAGACTGCCGGTCGCGGACTGCTGGTCCGCGTCCGGCCAGCAGACGGCCATGGCCTGCTCGCGGTGGAGCCGGTGGCCGGGCACGACGGCGAGCAGCTTGACCAGGGTCTGGGCGCTGGGGCGCGGCCAGCGGTCGGCAAGTGCGGTGCCCGTGTCCCGAGTTGCCGTGAAACCGCCGAAAAGGTGCAGACGCAGCAGGGGAGTGGCTGGAATGGTGCTGTCCGTCCGCTGCGCGTTCATGAGGGCGCAACTCTAACCGAGCATGTTGAGAACCCCCTGGGCGAGGCCCAGGGGGTTCCGTGCGACCCGTCGGTACCGCTCAGGTCAGGACAGCTTGTACGCCGTCACCTGGTGGATCGCGTAGTCGCCCGAGTAGTACCCGCCGCCGAACTGACCGACGAGCCGGTCGCGGCCGCCGAGGTCCTTGTTGAGGGACAGCACCTCGTCGACGCCGTCTCCGTCGAGGTCGCCCGAGAAGTAGTTCTGGGCGCCCATGAGGCCGGGGGTCTGACCGACGGACGGGGCCCAGGTGTCTTCGGACTCGAGGATGCTCGGGTCCCACAGGTACAGGCCGCCGTCCACGCCGGCGACCAGCAGCTCACGCCCGCCGGGTCCGGTCAGGAAGCCGCCGCCGAACGACGTCGGCGAGACACCCTGCTTCTTGTCGTCGCCGTTCGCGCGGAACCGCCGGAACGAGGCGACACCGCCCTCGTACAGCGCTCCGTCCTTGGCGAAGAAGCTGTTGTGCGTCCACAGACCGCCGGAGAGCCAGGTGTGCAGCACCTCGCCGGTGCGGCCGTCGCGGATCTCGAACATGTTCTGCGAGCTGATCATGGTGGTGCCGTTGACCTTGAGGGGCGCGTCGACGTCCCACACGTAGACGACCGCGTGCCCGTCGGCGTACGGGATCTCCTTGGAGGCGAAGACGCCCTCGTTCGGGGTGAGGGTGCGGATGCCGCCGACCGCGTCGTCCGGTGCCTTCGGCGCGGCCGACCAGCGGGTCTTGCCGGTCCTGGAGTTCAGCGCGACCGCGTTCGTCACCGGCGTGGTCAGATCGACCGCGCCGGCGCTTGCGTACGAGGCGTACACGCGGCCGTCGTTCACCGACGGGTCGGCGAACTGCACGTCGCCCGCGGCCGCGGGGGCGTTGTACGTCCAGAGGGCGTGGCCGTCGCCGTGGTAGGCGTGCAGCGCGTCGGTCGGGACGAGGATGTCCTGCTCGCCGTCGCCGTCGAGATCGGCCAGCTTCGCCGTGCGGACGTACTGGCCGCCGCCGTCGATCGTGGCGAGTGTCCGGCCCGTCCTGCCGTTGAGGACGACGGTCGCGGTGTCGGCCGCGACGACGATCTCGTCCTTGCCGTCGCCGTTGACGTCACCGATCTCGATGTCGTGGACCGCGCCGGGCAGAGTGGCCTGCCACAGCTTCTCGGGCTTGGCGCCGTTCACGAGCGACGGTCCGGAGTACGCCCACAGACCGTTCGACGAGCCGCCCATGACGACGTCGTTCTTGCCGTCCTTGTTCAGGTCGGCGCTCTTGGCGTAGGCGATGTCGCCCTGTAGCGGCGTGACGCTCTCCGCCTTGCCGTTGGCCAGCTTGAACGTCCGGATGTTCTGCGCCGGGTCGACCAGCCGCAGGTGCGTGCCCTTGGCGTCGCTGTAGAGGTCCTGGTACATCGCCGTGCCGGCGACGCCCTTGGACTGCCACGCGACGTCGCCCTTGCCGGAGAACACGGTCACCGACGCGTAGCGGGTGCCGCCCCGGTTCTCGGGCACGTCGAACCTGTCGTTGTCCTGGCCGGTCATGACCAGCTTGCCGTCGGCCACCGACAGGCCGAAGGTGTTGGGCGCGCTGTTGCCGTCGTCGTCGTCCCGCTTGATGGAGTTCGACCACCGGAGGGTATCCGCGCTGTCGCCGTTGACGACGCGGACGGTGCTGGCGTTGACGAAGTAGTTCTCGTCGAACGAGGACTCCGAGACCGCGTACTCGTCGCCGGCCCTGCCGCCGAGATCACCGACCGCCAGTGCGGTGGGGACCACGTTGTCCCGGCTCTGCAGGGTGGCGCGGTGACCGGTCTTCAGGTCGTACGAGGCGACCTCGTAGTGCACCGCGTCCGTGGCGTCGGACTGCTCGACCGCGACGATCCGCTTGCGGCCGGCGTCCAGGCGCATCTTGCGGTTGTACAGAATGCTGTCGGTCTGCCAGGTGACGGAGCCGTCGGCGGCGTCGAGCACGAGCGTGCGGCCGCGCGCGTCGACCCCGTCGGCCTTGTTCAGGTTCCAGGAGACGGCGACCTTGCCCTTGCCGAGGTCCTGGATGTCGCCCCAGTTCGCGTCCCGGGCTTCCTTGCTGTCGTACGTCCACGTGGAGGCCGGGCTCAGCTTGCCGTCCGCACCGGACGAGAAGCGCATGCCGGTCAGGGTGAGCGTGGCGTCGGCCGGGACCTTCGCGTCGCTGCTCATCCGGGGCGCGTCGGCGACCAGCAGGGTGCCGTCGACGATCTTCACCATGGAGGCGTGGTTGTACAGCTTCGACCAGACCGTGGTGCCGGTCCTGCCGTCGAGGACCGTCACGAACGTGCCGGTGGTGAGCGACGAGCCCGGCGAGGTGAAGGCGCGCGGGTACGGGGAGGTGCCGACCTGCGCGGAGAACACCAGGTCCGGGACGCCGTCGCCGGTCAGGTCGCCGGTCGCGTACCCGGAGTCCGAGTTGGCCGTGAAGGGCGAGACCGCGTTGTAGCCCATGAGGATCTGCGCCGGGTACGGCTCGACCCGCCACACCTGGAGCGGCTTGACCTGCCAGTCCGTGAAGAAGGAGCTGCTGTCGCGGGCCCACGTCTGGCTGCCGTCGGCGGCGTGGCGCTGCACGTAGCCCATGCTGTTGACGGAGAAGTAGTCGCCGTTCTTGCCGACCGGCACCGTGGCGCCCATACCGCGCACGCCTTCCAGCGTGGACTTCGCGGTCAGGGAGACCTTGGTGGTCGGGTCGGCGTCGCCGGACGCGTCGGTCGACGACGCGTCACTGCCGGTGTCGGAACCGGAGCCGGAGGCCGCGTCCGGCGAGGCGGAGTCGTCGTCCTTCTTCGTGCCGGTGGTGTCCTCGGCCGTGACCCACGGGTCGAGGGTCACATGGGGGGCGAGCTTCTTGGCCTCGGCGCTGGTCAGCTTCAACGCCGAACCGCTGTCGCCGTCGGCGGCCAGGGCCTGCGGCACCGCGGTCAGGCACAGACCGGCCGCGACCAGACCGGAGGCGAGCGTCAAGGCCCGCCGCGAGTGGTGGGCTCTCATCACTTGGCTCCCTGCGTGAAGCGGACGGCGGTGCCGTCGGCGAGCACGGACTGGTTGTACGCGTACTGGAGGGCGTCGGTGCCGGACTGGTCGGCGATACCGACGGTGGCCCCTGCGCCCTTGTCCGCGACGGACTGGTACTGCAGGGTCACGGCGCCGGTGGCCTCGTCGAAGACGGCCTCGAAGGTGGAGCGGCCCGAAGTGCCGTTCGCGTAGGCGGCGTTGTTCCACACGATGGCGAACTTGCGGCTGCCCTTGGTGCCGGTGGTGGCCGTCTGCACGGAGGACTTCTTGTCGAGCGTCAGGTCGTCCCACAGCGGGGCGATGATGCCCTTCACACCGTTCGCACCGGTCGTCGGCAGCGCGGTGTTGCCGTAGTCGCCGACGCGCGAGGACAGGAAGTTGACCAGACCGTCGGTGGTGACCGAGGCCGAGGAGTACGAGACGCCGTACAGCTTCACCGAGAAGGGCAGCGCGACCGAGGCGGAGTCCTCGTCGCCGGACAGGGCGACCTTCTTGGAGCCCGCTATCCACGAGTAGGCGGCCGGGGCGCAGGAGTTGCCCGAGCTGTCGGTGCGGTTCGGGACCTGGACGTTCTTGGTCAGGTCGGCGGAGGCCACGGCGGCGGTGCCGTTGTAGACGCCGTTGCACAGGACCGGGGCGGCGGGCTTCACCGTCAGGGTGTAGGAGCCCTCGGAGACCTTGGCGAAGGAGTACCGGCCCTTGGCGTCGGTGGTGACGGCGTCGAGCGGCGAGCCGTTCATCTCGACCGTGGCACCCGCGAGGGCCTTGCCGGAGACGTCGAGGACGGTGCCGGAGACCTTGTGCGAGGCGACCGCGGTCAGCGCGAAGTCCTGGGTGTAGGCCTGCTGCGCGGTGAGCGTGACGCCGGTCGCCGCGTCGTTCGCGTAGCCGTAGCCGCTGAAGGCGAAGGAGTACGTGCCCGGGGCCAGCGGCAGACGGTAGGTGCCGTCGGCGCCGGTCTTGACCGTGCGGACGGAGCCGGTGGCGTCGGTGGCCTTCACGGTGATGTTCGGCAGGGCCGCGCCGGTCGCCTTGTCGGTCGCCCTGCCGGTGACGGTGGCCGCGGTGTGCGGGGCCTTGTCGACGGAGGCGAGGATGTCGAGCTTGCCGTTGCCCCAGACGTTGTTCATGTCGGCGGTGCCGCCGCAGTGGGTGTCGTCGACGTCACGCGCGCCCTCGTCGAGGAGCTTGCGGGTCTCGTCGATGTCGCCGATCAGCGAGGGGGCCGCCGACCACAGCAGCGCGACCGAGCCCGCGACGTGCGGGGTGGCCATCGACGTACCGTCGATGGTGTTGTACGACGAACCAGGCCACGCGGACTCGACGTCGACGCCCGGCGCCGAGATGTTCGGCTTCGCCGAGCCGTCGAGGCGCGAGGGGCCGAACCCGGAGAACGGGGCGATCGTGCCGTTCGAGTCGTAGGCGCCGACACCGTAGGAGTCGGACTGCGCGCCGGGCGGGTCGCTCGTCTCGCAGGTCACACCGTCACCGGAGTTGCCGGCCGCGAACGCCTCGAAGATGCCCGCGGCGTCCCAGGCGGCAAGGATGTCCTGGTAGAAGGGGTTGTTGCCGCCCGTGTCGCCCCAGGAGTTGTTGACGATGTTCGGGGCCAGGTCCGGGCGCGGGTTCTGGCCGTTGTGGTCGGTCGGGGCGAGGATCCACTGGCCGGCCGCGAGGAGGTTGTCCTCCGAACAGGATTCTTCGGACTCGCAGCCCTTGGCGGCGATCCACTTGGCGTTCGGCGCGACACCGATGCCGTTCTTGCCGACCATCGTGCCCATGGTGTGGGTGCCGTGGCCGGCGTTGTCGCACGGGGTGGTGCTGGTCGCGCACGTGCCCGACGGGTCGTAGAAGTTGTAGTCGTTCGTGAACGTGCCGTCGCCGTTGTTGCCGCGGTAGTTGGCGACGAGGTCCGGGTGGTCGTACTGCACACCGGAGTCGACGCTGGCGACGACGATGCCCTCGCCGCGGTCCTTGTACTGGTCCCAGACCTGATCGGCCTTGATGTCGGAGACACCCCACGTCGGGGTGTCGTCACCGTCGCCGGCGGCATCCGTCCCGGCCGACGTGGTGCGCGACTTGGTGACCTTCTTGTCGGAGGTCTCCATGCCGTCGGGCTTGAACGTCCGCGCCTTGACGACCGACGCGACGTCCGAGCGCTTCGCGAGCTCGTCGACGAGGTTCCGGTCGCCGGTGACCTGGATCGTGTTGGCGATCCAGTAGTCCTTGTGGCCGACCTTCTCCTTGTCGAGGAACGACCTGAGGGAGGCCTGGCTGTCGTCGGCGTGGGCGCGCAGCTCCTTGTAGGCGGCCTTCGCCTTCTTGGCGTGCGTCTTCTGCTTCTTGGCGCCGGACAGGTCGGCCTGGTCCTTGAGGACCACGAAGAACTTCGCTTCGCCGCCCTTGGCGACGGCGCTGCTCAGCGAAGAGTCGATCTTCGCGGCGGCAGCGGTGGCGGTGGCGGACGGGGTGTCGGCGGCGACGGCCGGCAGGGCGCCGGCGGCCAGAGCGGTCGCGGTGAACGCGGCCGCAGCCCATGCGGCGGTTCTGCGCCGGGGCGGTCGGGGCAGGTGCATCGGGGGTGCTCCTCCGGGAACGGTACGGGGGAGTCCGCACGCTAGGAAGGCACCGTTACTGAGGAATTACTGGCGGCGTGACGGGGGTCTCCGGCCCGTCCCTGGCGCCGGAAAACTATCACCGCTAGTTTGGTGCGCGGGACGATCAGGCAGCATCGGCGCGACCGGTGCGGTACCGGGAGGAGAGCCATGAAGGCCCATGAGGGGATGTACATCGGCGGGGAGTGGCGCGCCGCCGCGGGCAGCGACACCATCGCCGTCGTCAATCCGGCCGACGAGACGGTGATCGGCCATGTCCCCGCGGGCACCGTCGAGGACGTGGACGCCGCCGTGCGCGCCGCCCGCGAGGCCTTCCCGGCCTGGGCCGCGACGGCCCCCGCCGAGCGCGCCGCGAAGATCGCCGCGCTGCGCGACGTGCTCGTCGCGCGCAAGGACGAGGTCGCCGAGACGGTCACGGCCGAGCTGGGCGCCCCGCTGCCGTTCTCGCAGACGGTGCACGCGGGCGTACCGATCCTGGTGTCCGGCTCGTACGCGGAGCTCGCCGCCTCGTACCCCTTCGAGGAGAAGGTCGGCAACTCCACCGTCTACGCCGAGCCGGTCGGCGTCGTCGGCGCGATCACGCCCTGGAACTACCCGCTCCACCAGATCGTCGCGAAGGTCGCCCCGGCCCTCGCCGCGGGCTGCACGGTCGTGCTGAAGCCGGCCGAGGACACGCCGCTGACCGCCCAGCTGTTCGCCGAGGCGATCGACGAGGCGGACGTCCCGGCGGGCGTCTTCAACCTGGTCACGGGAATCGGCGCGGTCGCGGGCCAGGCCCTGGCCGAGCATGAGGGCGTGGACCTGGTCTCCTTCACCGGCTCCACGGCGGTCGGCCGGCAGATCGGCGCGACGGCGGGCGCGGCCGTCAAGCGCGTGGCCCTGGAGCTGGGCGGCAAGTCCGCCAACGTGATCCTTCCGTCCGCCGACCTCGCCAAGGCCGTGAACGTCGGCGTCGCCAATGTCATGGGCAACTCCGGCCAGACGTGCAGCGCCTGGACCCGCATGCTGGTGCACACCTCTCAGTACGACGAGGCCGTGGAACTCGCGGGCGCCGCTGCCGCCAAGTACGGCGACCGCATCGGCCCGCTCGTCAACGCCAAGCAGCAGGCGCGCGTGCGCGGTTACATCGAGAAGGGCGTCGCGGAGGGTGCCCGGCTCGTCGTCGGCGGGACCGAAACCCCGCACGAGCAGGGCTACTTCGTCGCTCCGACCGTCTTCGCCGACGTCACGCCCGAGATGACCATCGCGCAGGAGGAGATCTTCGGCCCGGTCGTCTCGATCATCCGGTACGAGGACGAGGACGACGCCCTGCGCATCGCCAACGGCACCGTGTACGGGCTCGCGGGCGCGGTCTGGGCCGGCGAGGAGGCGGAGGCCGTGGCGTTCGCGCGCCGCATGGACACCGGCCAGGTCGACATCAACGGCGGCCGCTTCAATCCCCTTGCCCCGTTCGGCGGTTACAAGCAGTCGGGCGTGGGCCGCGAGCTGGGCTCGCACGGCCTGAGCGAGTACCTCCAGACCAAGTCCCTCCAGTTCTAAGGGAGTCAGCACCGTTATGGTTCGCGCCGCAGTACTGCCCGCCGTCGGCTCCCCGCTGGAGATCGCCGACATCGACCTGCCGGAGCCCGGTCCCGGCCAAGTCCGCATCAAGCTCGCCGCCGCCGGGGTCTGCCACTCCGACCTGTCCCTGACCAACGGCACGATGCGCGTGCCGGTCCCCGCGGTCCTCGGCCACGAGGGCGCGGGCACCGTCGTCTCCGTCGGCGAGGGCGTCACGCACGTCGCACCCGGCGACGGCGTGGTCCTCAACTGGGCGCCTTCGTGCGGCAGCTGCCACGCGTGCTCGCTCGGCGAGGTGTGGCTGTGCGCGAACGCGCTGGCCGGGGCGGGCAACGTGTACGCGAAGCGCTCGTCCGACGGCTCGGACCTCCACCCCGGCCTGAACGTCGCCGCGTTCGCCGAGGAGACGGTCGTCGCCGCGAACACGGTGCTTGCGGTGCCGGACGGCGTCCCGCTCACGGACGCGGCCCTGCTCGGCTGCGCCGTGCTCACCGGCTACGGCGCGATCCACCACTCCGCGCGGGTCGAGGCGGGGGAGACGGTCGCGGTGTACGGCGTCGGGGGCGTCGGCCTCGCCACGATCCAGGCGGCGCGCATCGCGGGCGCCTCGAAGATCATCGCGGTGGACGTGTCGCCGGAGAAGGAGGAGCTGGCCCGCGGGGCCGGTGCCACCGACTATGTGCTCGCCTCCGAGAACACGGCCCGCGAGATCCGTGGCCTCACCGGAAAGCAGGGCGTCGACGTGGCCGTGGAGTGCGTCGGCCGCGCGGTGACGATCCGTACGGCGTGGGAGTCGACGCGTCGTGGTGGCCGCACCACGGTCGTCGGCATCGGCGGCAAGGACCAGCAGGTCACCTTCAACGCCCTGGAGCTCTTCCACTGGGGCCGCACGCTGTCCGGCTGCGTCTACGGCAACTCCGACCCGGCCCGTGACCTGCCGGTCCTCGCCGAGCACATCCGCGCGGGCCGCCTGGACCTCGGCGCGCTGGTGACGGAACACATCGCCCTGGACGGGATCCCGGCCGCGTTCGACAACATGGTCGCCGGCAAGGGGGGCCGGGCCCTGGTGCTCTTCTAGCCGCGGCTGGAGTGGGGGCTCGTCGCGCTTGCGCTCCGCGCCCCTGGGTTGCCCTTCGGGTGCGGCTCCGGTGGGAACTGCGCGAGAAGCGGCCACCGGCCCGCACTCGACCGACGACCCATCAGTGGCGCGGAGCGCAAGCGCGATCAGCCACGACGTGACCGGCACTCGCGAAGCAACCGGCACCACCGCCAAAAAGATCAGCGCGCGGCCCCGGCCAGCTGCGCGTACTGCACGGACAACCCGTCGAGCAGCGCAGCAAGCCCGGTCTCGAAGGCCCGGTCGTCGATCAACTCCTGCTTGTCGGCCAGGAGATGCGCCTGCCCGAGATGCGGATAATCGGCGGGATCGTACGCGGCCTCGTCGTCGACGAACCCGCCCGCGAACGACCCGAGCGCCGACCCCATCACGAAGTACCGCATGAGCGCCCCGATCGACGTGGCCTGCGCCGCCGGCCACCCGGCATCCACCATCGCCCCGAACACGGCATCAGCGAGCCGCAGCCCCGCAGGCCGCCGCCCGGGCCCCTGCGCGAGCACGGGCACGATGTTCGGATGCTCCCGCAGCGCGGCGCGGTAGGAGACGGCCCAGTCGTGCAGAGCACTCCGCCAGCCCCGCGCGTCGCCCGCCTCGAACATCGACAGATCGACCTGGGCGCTCACCGAGTCGGCGACCGCCTCCAGGATCTGGTCCTTGGTGCTGAAGTGGTTGTAGAGGGACGGCCCGCTCACTCCCAGCTCGGCCGCGAGCCGCCGCGTCGAGACGGCGGCGAGCCCCTCGGCGTCGACGAGGCCGCGGGCCGCGTCGACGATGCGGTCTCGGCTGAGCAGGGGCTTGCGCGGTCGGGCCATGGCGCACATAGTAGGGCTGTCCGATTAAAACTAGCAGTGCTAATTTAAAGAAAAGCCTGCGGCGCGTCCCTGGGGAGAGTCGTCCATGAATCTGGAGCTGAACGAGGAGCAGACGGCCGTCCGTCAGCTCGCCAAGGACTTCGTGGACCGCGAGATCGCGCCGAACGTCGTGACGTGGGACCGCGCGGAGGACGTCGACCGCTCGATCGTGAAGAAGCTCGGCGAGGTCGGCTTCCTGGGCCTGACGATCGACGAGGAGTACGGCGGCTCCGGCGGCGACCACCTCGCGTACTGCCTGGTCACGGAGGAGCTGGGCCGCGGCGACTCGTCGGTGCGCGGCATCGTCTCCGTCTCCCTCGGGCTGGTCACCAAGCCGATCCAGCAGTGGGCGAACGAGGAGCAGAAGCGGTACTGGCTGCCCCGGCTCACCGCCGGCGACGCGCTCGGCTGCTTCGGCCTGACCGAGCCCGGCAACGGCTCGGACCCCGCGCACCTGCGCACGAAGGCCGTCCACGACCCGGCCACCGACGAATACGTCATCAACGGCACCAAGATCTTCATCACGAACGGCACCTGGGCCGACGTCGTCCTGCTCTTCGCCCGCACCAACGACACCCCGGGCCACAAGGGCATCTCCGCCTTCCTGGTCCCCACCGACACCCCGGGCCTGACCCGCAACACCATCCACGGCAAGCTCGGCCTGCGCGGCCAGGCGACGGCCGAGTTGGTGCTGGAGGACGTACGGGTGCCCGCCTCCGCGCTGATGGGCCCCGAGGGGAAGGGCTTCTCCGTCGCCATGTCCGCCCTCGCCAAGGGCCGGATGTCGGTCGCGGCCGGCTGTGTCGGCATCGCCCAGGCCGCGCTCGACGCCGCCGTCGGCTACGCCACGGAGCGCGAGCAGTTCGGCAAGCCCATCGCCTCGTACCAGCTGGTGCAGGAGATGATCTCCGACATCGCGCTCGACGTGGACGCCGCCCGCCTGCTGACCTGGCGCGTCGCCGATCTGATCGACCGCGGCGAGGAGTTCCAGGTCGCCGCGTCCAAGGCCAAGCTGTTCGCGTCCGAGGCCGCCGTGCGCTGCGCCAACAACGCCCTCCAGGTCTTCGGCGGCTACGGCTACATCGACGAGTACCCGGTCGGCAAGCTGCTGCGCGACGCCCGCGTCATGACCCTCTACGAGGGCACCAGCCAGATCCAGAAGCTCATCATCGGCCGCGCGCTGACGGGCGTATCGGCGTTCTGAGGCCCGACTCCCCGAGCAGCCGACTGCCCGAACGATCAACTGCCTGAGTATGTAGATGAGTACGGGAGCGGATGGGGCACCGGCCCCGTCCGCTCCATGCTGTGCGGCATGAGTGAGACACCGGTCAAGCAGCAGAACACCACGGCCTACTACGGTCAGGCCATCGCGTCCTTCGCCCTCGCGCTCGCCGCGGTGTCGATCGGGATCTACCGGCTCGACGCCAGTGGCTGGATCCGCGCGTTCCTGGCGATCTCGGTCCTGTACCTGACGACGTCGGCGTTCACCCTCGCCAAGGTGATCCGCGACCGCCAGGAGGCCGACCAGATCGTCAGCCGCGTCGACAAGGCCCGCATCGACAAGATCCTCGCGGAACACGACCCCTTCAAGCCGGTCGCCTGAGACTCCTTGGGGCGCGCACCCGACGGCCGGGCCCATGGGGCGGACGCGACCTAAGCGCCCGCTCACCTCGGGAGGTATGGTGAGGCCGAGCCCCACCGACAGGATGCGAGCGGAGCGATGACGCAGGACGAACGGGTCGACGGCCGGAACCCCGAAGACATCGATGAGATGCCCTGGGCCGAGGTCACCCCCGACGCCGCCCGGCGCCTGCTCGTCGCCGCGGTCGAGGCCTTCGCCGCACGCGGCTATCACGCCACGACGACCCGGGACATCGCGAGCCGCGCCGGCATGAGCCCGGCCGCGCTCTACATCCACTACAAGACCAAGGAGGAGCTCCTCCTCCGCATCAGCCGCATCGGCCACGAGAAGGCGCTGCGGATCCTGCGCCGCGCGGCCGACGGCGAGGGCACGCCGACCGAGCGGCTCGCAGAGGCCGTGCGCTCCTTCGTGCGCTGGCACGCGGGACACCACACCACCGCGCGGGTCGTCCAGTACGAGCTGGACTCCCTCGGCGACGAGCACCGCCCGGAGATCGTGGCGCTGCGCCGTGAGAGCGATGCCGCCGTGCGCGAGATCATCGACGACGGGGTGGCGTCGGGCGAGTTCCAGGTGCCCGACGTGCCCGGGACGACGGTCGCGATCCTCTCGCTGTGCATCGACGTGGCGCGCTGGTTCAACACCCAGGGCCGCCGGACGCCCGACGAGGTCGGCTCGTTCTACGCCGACCTCGTCCTCAGGATGGTGGGAGCCACGCCCCGGGCGTAGCTCAGCGGCTCACAGGTAGTAGCGGGACACCGACTCGGCGACGCAGACCGGCTTGTCGCCGCCGTCCCGCTCCACCGTGAACGCCACCGACACCTGCACCCCGCCCGTCACGTCCTCCACGGACGTGATCTTCCCCGTGGCGCGCAGCCGCGAGCCGACCGGGACGGGCGCGGGGAAGCGCACCTTGTTCGTCCCGTAGTTCACGCCCATCTTCACGCCCTCGACGGCGATCAGCTGCGGGCCGAACAGCGGCAGCAGCGACAGCGTCAGATAGCCGTGCGCGATCGTCGTGCCGAACGGCCCGCCCTTCGCGCGCTCCGGGTCCACGTGGATCCACTGGTGGTCACCCGTGGCCTCGGCGAACCGGTCGATGCGGCTCTGCTCGATCTCGACCCAGTCGCTGTACCCGAGCTGCTCACCGACGGCGCCCTTCAGCTCGTCGACGTCCTTGAAAACCCGCGGCTCCGCCATGCTGCCCATCCTCCATCGCAATGTCTAAGCGCTTGCTCAGCATGCTAACAACGCGACCGGCCTGCGACTAGGCTCGACCGGGTGCCACAGATCCCGGAGAAGATCCACGAGCTCAGCGTCGGGCAGGTCGCCGCGCGCAGCGGCGCCGCCGTCTCGGCGCTGCACTTCTACGAGGCCAAGGGGCTGATCACCAGCCGTCGCACGGCCGGCAATCAGCGCCGCTACTGTCGTGACACCCTGCGCCGCGTCGCCTTCATCCGCGCCGCGCAGCGCGTCGGCATCCCCCTCGCCACGATCCGGGAGGCGCTGGCCGAACTGCCCGAGGAGCGCACCCCGACCCAGGAGGACTGGGCGCGGCTGTCGGAGACCTGGCGGTCCGAACTGGACCAGCGGATCACGCAGTTGAGCCGGCTGCGCGATCACCTCACCGACTGCATCGGCTGCGGCTGCCTCTCCCTGGACACCTGTGTGCTGTCCAACCCGGACGACGTCTTCGGCGAGCGGCTCACGGGGTCGCGTCTGATGGGGGAGCGCCGGGAGCGCCGCCTCGGGTCGTGACCTCGGGGCCGTCGCTTCCGGGCGTGATCCCGGGGTCGTCGTCTCCGGGCGTGACCTTCGGGCCGAGCGCCCGGAACACCGCGCAGAGCACGACGGCCGCGATCGCCCCGGCCGCCACCCCGCTGCCGAACAGGGTGCGCGCCCAGGAGGGCAGGCCCGCGTACATGTCCGGCTGCACGATGGGCAGCATGCCGATCACCAGCGCGAGGGCGATGACGACGCTGTCCGTGCCGTGCGTGAGGTCGGTGCGGGAGAGCATCCCGAACCCCATGACGGCGATGACGGCGTAGATGACGAGGCCCGCCGCGCCGACGACCGGCTCGGGGATGGCCGCCAGCACCCGGGTGAGCGGGGTGAGCAGCCCGCACACGACGAGCAGTACACCGGCCGCCGCCGTCACGAACCGGCTGCGTACGCGCGTGAGCTGGACGATGCCGATGTTCTCGGCGCTGGTCACCATCAGCGACGTACCGAAGACGCCGGAGCCGAGCGAGACCAGCGCGTCGGCGCGGGCGATGCGCGGCACGTCGCGGCCCGGGTCGGGGGCGCGGCCCACGGCCTCGCTGTTCAGCACGGTCTGCCCGGTGGCCTCGGCGAGCGAGGCGAGCGCGAAGACGAGCAGCGGCACGGCGGCCAGCAGGTCGAAGTGCGGGGCGCCGTACGGGAAGGGGTCGGGCAGCGCGAACGTACCGCCGTGCGCGACGTGCAGCTCGGTGCCGGTCAGCACCGCGACGAGGGTGCCGCCGGCCAGGCCGAGCAGCACCGCCATCTGCCGCCACACGCCCCGCAGGACGAGGAAGAAGAACCCGATCACGCCGAGCGTCGCGAAGCCGAGGCCCGGGCCCGAGGCGATCATCGGGGCGGTCACCTTGATCATGTTGATGCCGATGAGGACGACCGTCGTGCCCATCACCAGCGGCGGGAAGAGCCGCACCAGACGCCCGTAGAACGGCAGGACGCAGAGGAGGAAGGCCGCTGCCACCAGGACGGAGCCGGACGCGGTCGCCGGGCCGTACTCCTGCGCGATCTGGAGGAAGATCGCGACGGCGGCGCCGCCCGGCAGCATCAGGAACGGCAGCCGGGCCCCGACCCGCAGCACGCGCACCCCGAGGGACTGAAGCAGCGCGCCCACCCCGCACAGGACGAGCGTCGCGCTGAGCAGCGACGCCGTCTGAGCGGTCGACAGCTTCAGCGTCGTCGCGATGAGGATGACCGAGGAGACGGGCGCGGCCACGCCCGCCAGCACGTGCTGGCAGGCGAGGGGGACCAGGCGGCGCGCGGGCAGCGGCTCGTCGACCGGGCTGACCGCGGCACTCACTTGCCGAGCCAGGGCAGCTCGGCGGCGGAGTAGCGGTAGGCGCGGAACACGGCGTTCGGCTCGGACGGGAAGAGCTTGCGGACCTCTTCCTCCGCGTAGCCGCCGAAGAACGGGACGATGTACTCCCAGCACAGATAGCCGTCGGCGGTCACCTCGAAGAGGCGGCCCGCGGGGGAGTCGGTGACGAGGGTGTTGCCGTTGGGCAGGCGCTGGGCGCTGCCCATGAACGGCGCGAAGAACGACTCGCGCGCCGGGTCGTGGTACTCCCACGCGATCTTCCCGCTGGAGCGCTCGATCTCGATGACGCGGCTGAACGGCACGTCCCAGCGCGGCCGGAACACACCGTTGTCGAAGACCAGGAAGTTGCCGTTCTCCAGCTCGGTCGGGCAGTGCTGCTGCGAGACCGTGCCCGGCTCGGAGCGCCAGACGATGTCACCGGTGGCGCGGTCGATGACGACGACCGCCGACACCGAGCGGAAGCTCGCGAGGATGTTGCCGTCGGCGAGCGGCAGCACGCTGTTGATCAGCGGGTAGTGCTCGCGGGCGTAGTCGGGGTGGAGCGGGAAGTCGTCCCGGCCGAGCCGCTCGGAGACCTTCCACTCCCAGGTGCGGTTCCCCTCGGCGTCGACCTCGACGATCGTGTCGGCCCAGACGGTGCCGTCCGCCTCGGAACCCGGCACGCCCCCGCGCACGGCGGCCGCGGCGTCCCCGGTCAGCGGCTCCAGGGCCGTGTACAGGATCCGGCCGTCGCCGTAGTGGTGGGCGTCGTGGTGCTGGAGCGGATCGCGGTACTCGCGCACGACCGTGCCGTCCGGGGTGATCTCCTGCATCAGGCCGCCGCGGTACTTGTGCCACATGGGGAAGAGCGCGGGCTCGCCGGGGAGTACGCCGTTGTAGGCGAGGTTCCCGTTGGCCAGGACGCGGGCGTGCCGTCCGGGGCGGTGCGGCAGGTTCCACTGGTGCACGACCTCACCGCGCAGGTCGATCAGGTACACCTCGCCGGCCCCGGTCAGCGGGGCGAACAGCGTGTACCCGCCGTACGCGGCGTCCTCGTCCAGGGCGATCAGGCCGGTGCCGCGGCGGCGCCGCTGATTCTGGTCCACGCGAGCCATGGAGACCCTCCGTCATGCTGGTGTCAGGGTGGTTAACTTTTTTAAGTGACGGTGAAGGAGTTAACCATGACGGTAGGGTGCCCAGGAATGGGGGCAGCAGCGAAAGGGCGTTACAAGTTCATGAACGTGGGACCCGGCATCCGGCGCAGGCGCCGCGCCCTGGAGCTGACCCTCGCCGAGGTGGCCCGACGGGCCGGGGTCTCCGTCCCCTTCCTCAGCCAGGTCGAGAACGGCCGGTCGCGCCCCAGCATGAGCTCGTTGCAGCGGATCGCCGACGCGCTCGACACCACGGCCGTCGAGATCCTCGCGGCGGCGCAGGAGCCTCGGCCGGTCGACGTCGTACGGGCCGCCGACGGCGCCGCGACCGCCGACGGCACCCGGCCCCTGGTGCGCGGCCAACAGCGGCTGCACGCACTGGAGTTCACCGGCGACCACGACTGGGACCGCGAGTACCGCCACCGCGGCGACGAACTCCTCTACGTCGCCGACGGCGCGGCCGAGGTGGAGGCGGACGGCGTCCGCTACCGCCTGGACCGCGGCGACACCCTCTACTGC
This sequence comes from Streptomyces sp. NPDC057694, assembly GCF_042799415.1. Taxonomy (NCBI): domain Bacteria; kingdom Bacillati; phylum Actinomycetota; class Actinomycetes; order Kitasatosporales; family Streptomycetaceae; genus Streptomyces; species Streptomyces sp. NPDC057694. The sequence continues at coordinate 23,545 of NZ_JBHVIX010000020.1, read as the reverse complement.
GCGGCCGAACTCCCCCACCGCTGGCGCCCGCTGGAGCCCGGAACAAGGGTGCTAGTGGTGGGGCTGGCAGCCCCGTAAGGGGCGCGGGGCTGTATCGATATGCGGCTCCGCCGCGTGGGCGCGACCAGCCACGACGAAGCCGCGGACGCAACCACTGGCTATTGGGGCAGACGCCCCCGCGGCATTCCTAAAACTCCCCGCGCCCCCGCACGGCGACCTCCACCAACTGGGCGTTACTGACGGCCCGCCCCCCGTCCGGCAGGACCAAGGTGTCCTCGAGCCCGACCCGGGTCGCAAGCCCAAGGCGCTGAGCCAGCCGCAGCACGGGCCACGTGCCACCCTCCTCCCCGTGCAGCAGCACAGGCCTGCCGTGCCCGGTGCCGATCGCCTCCAGCAACGTAAGAGCAGAGGCGCCCGAGGTCACCGGATCCGGATCCGTGACCTCGGCGAGCACCCGCAGCACCCGCCCCGCCAGCGGCGACACCGCGAACCGCGCGGCGCCGTCCGTGCCGGACCACAGCCCGGCCTCCACACCCACCCCGCGCTCGAGAAGCGCCGCGGCGACCGCCTCCGCGCCCTCCTCGTGCCAGTTCACGGACGCGTGGTCCGGCAGCGTCGTCCAGGAACGGATCCGCGCCACCCGGTCCGCCGGGTCCGGCTCGGCCCACGCGCCCGTCGTCACCCCGACCGGCACCGCCACCCGGCTCCGGATCACGTCGAGCGTGGCCGCAACCGCGCGCGGCGACAACGTGTCTTGCCCACAAGGGGACTTGGGGTGAACATGCACATCCGACGCACCGGCGGCGACCGCCGCCGCCGCGGCCTCGCCCAGTGCGGCGGGGGACAGCGGAACCACCGCTCCGTCGCCCGCACCACGAGCGCCGTTCAGACACACCTGTACGAACTCCATCCCTGTGATGGTGCCAGCAGCCACCGACAACAGCAGCCGAACCGCCGCGACGGGGGAGTGCGAAACCCATGGCAGTAGCGATCAGTTCACTGAAGTTCGAGGCCGCCCGCTCGGGCGCCCAGAAGATCACGTACGACAACGACGGGTACCACCTCGTGCGCTTCCCGTACGCGACGGCCGAGGAGTCGTACGACCCCTGGAACATGCACGGCCCGTCCGCCGGCGGCGGCTCGTCGAAGTACCCGGACGCCCGCTCCGGCCTGATCTGGCCGAGCCACGACGGCTGGGGGACCCTGTCCGCCCTCGTCTTCTGGGCGGCGAACGACCGGGCCACCGAGTACCGCGCCCGCTTCGTGCGCGACCCGCTGAACCTGTCCACCGGCTACGACTCGACCGCCACCACCGACATCGCGGCCACCGGCGGCGGCCAGTACCGCTCCTACACCTGGCAGATGTTCGTGCACCCGGGCACCCCGGTCGGCCTGAAGATCGCGGCCCGGCGCGGGGACACCCACCTCTCGGTGCCGCTCACACTGGCCGAGTTCAAACTGGCGATCGAGACCGAGGTGATCCGCCCGTAGAACCCGCCCGCGCCCGGCGGCACGCCTCGTAGAGTCGGGGCCGTGATTTCCAACGACACGTCCGACCCGCACCTGTCCATGCTCACCGGCGCGCAGGCCGACCACCTGCGCGCCCTCGTCGCCGGCCACCTGCACACCCGTACCGGCGCGCACCCCACGATGACCGGCGACGCGGCCGAGTCCGAGGGGCACCGCCACCCGCTGACGAATCTGGCGCAGCGCTGCCGTGTCGCGCCCGAGGCGGAGTGGCCCGCGATGGTCGAGACGTTCTTCACGAACCTGGCGCAGGCCTCCCAAGGCGGCGAGAGCGCCGAGGAGTTGCTGGAGCGGACCTGTCTGCGGCTGGTGGCGCCGGACGCGATCCCCGCCGACGCGGCCGACGAGTTCGGGTACATGAGAGGCGTCGCCGAGGGGCTGCATCTCGCCCTCGCGCTCGACGCGCCCACCTCTGTGCGGCTGCTCACCGACGCCGACGTGGAGCGGGCCGGCGCCGACGCGCTCTGGGCCGCCGCCGAGCGCAACCTCGTCCGCGAGCCGATGCGGACCGAGGAGGTCCGGCTCGACGGGCACCCCGTCCTGTACTCCGTGTACGGCGATTCGCCGTTCGTCTCCACCAAGGCGCTGATCCTGCCCGAACTGGTCGCCGAGGCCACCGGCAGGCGGATGCCGGACGCGGGCGCGCTCGTCGTCGTGCCGACCCGGCATCTGCTCGCGTTCCACCCGATCGTCGACGGCACCGCGGCCGACGCCGTCAACGACCTTGCCACGTACGCCGTCAAGGCCCACGAGGACGGCCCGGGATCGCTCTCGCCCCGCGTCTACCGGTGGCACGACGGGCGCCTCACCTCGCTCACCGTCATCGACCACGAGAACCGCACCTTCGCGCAGCAGCCGCCCCCGGAACTCGTCGACGCACTGCGGAGCCTGCGCGCACTCGACCGGGCCGGACGGCTCGTGACCTCGGCGCCGACGGTTCAGGTGCCCGAACTCACTGCCGAAACCATCGAGTTGATCACCGAGGCGGCGAACGACCCGGAGCGGCTGCCCGCGGCCTTCGACGCCGCCGTCACCCTCGCCCACGCGCACGCGGCCGACGACCCCGACGCGGACCGCGTGGAGACCTGGGACGCCTGGGTGACCGCGCTCCAGCTCGGCACCGCCCTGTTTGCCGCGACCGACGAGGTCACGACACGGCTCGGCGGGCGGGAGCTGACGGTGCCCGCCACCGGACCCGGGGTGCGCGGGGACGCCCGTGCCTGGCTCGACACGTTCTGGCTGACCCTGGTGACCCGGGAGCGCGAGCGCACCGAACGGCTGTGCCAGGTGCCGTCCGAGGCTCTGCGCGGCGGCGGGACGCCGGTCGACGATCACGTCCTGCACTTCGCCGACACCCTGCGCTCGTACTGGCTGCGCCGTCCCGTCGACGAGGTCGTCGAGAAGCTGGCCGCCGCGATGGACGCCGCGCACCCGAAGACGGCCACGATCGCGCCGAAGGACTTCGTCAACTCCGTCGACTACCAGCCCATCGGCCTGTTCCACCGGCTCCTCACGCAGGAGGACGACAGGTTCACTGCGCTGCTCGCGGAGGCGCTGGAGGAGCACCGCAGCTACTGGGCCGGGTCCACGGCGCCGCGCTCGCGGGTCGCGCTCGGGCCGCTCGCGCTGGCCTGTCTCGCGTACGACGGGGAGCTCCCCGTGGACACGGACCAGCCGTTCCTGCCGCGGCATCTGCTCGACCGGGGGCGGCTCGAAGCGATCCCGGGCTCACTCGCGCGGGTCTGAGGGCAGCTCGGTCCGGGGCCGGGGGTCGGCTCGGTTCAGGACTGCGGTCGGCTCGGTCCGGGTTCGAGGGCAGCCGGATGAAACCGGGGGTGCGATGGTGGCCGATCCTGCGGCCCGCACCCCCGTCGCGCTGTACGTGGCTCCGCGCCGGGAGCCCTAGGCCGAGACCAGCAACCGTGCCCGGCGGGCCTCGGTGAGGGCCGCGGGGGTGAGAACCGGCCGCGGCACGACGATGCCGCAGCGGGTGCAGACGGGACCCGACGACGGCTCGTGCGCCAGGTCGTGCTTCCAGACGAGTCCGCTGCCCGCGCAGACCGGGCAGCACTCGCCCGGCTCGCGCTCCAGAGCGGCGATCAGCCGGCGGAGAACCTCGGCCAGCGCTCCGGTGGGGTGCACCGACGGGTCGTCGCACCAGGCGACTCCGAAGCCGCCCCAGGTCAGCCGGTGCCAGTCGTCCACCGTGCCCGGGCGGCGCAGCCCGTCGTGCTTCTCCTTGCGCCTGCGCTCCGCGAAGGCGACTTCGTACGCGAGCCAGACGGCCCGCGCCTCTTCCAGCTCCTCCAGCGCCGCGACCAGCCTGGCCGGGTCGGGGGAGCGGTCCTCGGGTCCGAGACCGGCCCGTTCACACAGGTGGTCCCAGGTCGCCCGGTGCCCGTAGGGGGCGAATCTCTCAAGGCACTTGCGCAGTGAGTATCGCCGCAGTGCCAGATCGTTGCGCGGATCGCGCACCTGTCTTGCCAGACTCCGGAATCCAGCCATCGCCCTGCACCTCCGTCACACGTACGTCGGCGTCGCCGCAGCCATGAAGCGACGTCGCCGAGTAGACGTACCGACACACGATTCGGATCCCTTCGAGGGCCGCCGATTCCCATTCGATTTCCGATGGGGTCCATCACCGGCACCTTGTGAGGCCGGGGACTTGCTGAGTGATCCCTGTGATGATTCCGAAAACGTGACGCATGTTCATCTTCTGTCGTTGGCTAACCGCCGGTAACCTCCGGCACACCCATCGTCGGGAGGACCAGGCATGCGACGACGCATTCCACGCACCACCCTGAACAGAGCGACCAGCAGGACGCGCGGTCCTCTGCGGAGAGTTACGGCCGCCGCGGCCCTCCTGCTCACCGCGGGACTGCTTTCCCCACTGACGACCCCGGCGGCGAGTGCCGCCGCCGACGAGCCCGTCCCGGTCACCGACTACTGCCAAGGGCAGTGCTCGGACATACTGCCTCCCGGGGCGAACGGCAGCGCCACGCTCGCCGAGATCCTCGGGAACAAGCTGTTCGGCACGCAGCCGCAGCACGCTGACGATCAGCTCGGTCCCTATGACGCGCTCTCGTCCGGCTACCCGTCGCTCACGGACGACACACTCTCGAACTTCTTCAACGACTCCTCCTTCGGTGTACCGGACGGGTCGGTCGCCTCCGTCACGCGCCCGCGCGACGATGTGACCATCACCCGTGACAAGAAGAACGGCGTACCCCACATCAAAGGTTCCACGCGCTACGGAACCGAGTTCGGCGCCGGCTTCGCCGCAGGTCAGGACCGCATGTGGCTGATCGACCTGTTCCGGCACATCGGCCGCGGCGAGCTGACGTCCTTCGCGGGCGGCGCGCTGGCCAACCAGGGACTCGAACAGGAATTCTGGCCGCAGGCCCCGTACACCGAGGACGATCTGCAGAAGCAGGTCGACTTCATCAAGACCCAGGGCGGCACGCGCGGCCAGCAGGCCATGGACGACGCGCAGGCCTACATCGACGGCCTCAACGCCTACCGGGTCAAGTCGAAGAACGGCCGCTACTTCCCCGGTGAGTACGTGCTCACCGGCAAGGTCGACGCGATCACGAACATCGGCGAGATCCAGCCGTTCAAGGTGACCGACATGATCGCGCTGGCCTCGGTGGTCGGCGGCCTGTTCGGCAACGGCGGCGGGGGAGAGGTCGGCCAGGCCCTCTCGCTGATGCAGGCGCAGGAGAAGTACGGCGTCCAGAAGGGCACCGAGGTCTGGGAGTCCTTCCGCGGCCGCGACGACCCGGAGGCCGTCAGCACCATCCACGACGGCACGAGCTTCCCCTACGGCCAGAAACCGGCGAACGCGCGCGGCCAGGCCCTGCCCGACAAGGGATCCGTCCAGAGCGAGCAGGTCGTCCACGACCGAACCGGCTCGGCCGCCACGGCCTCCGCCAAGTCCGGCGACAGCATCGCCGAGGACCCCGTGAAGGCGCCGAAGAACCTCAAACCGCTCCAGGGCATGTACGACGACGGGGTGCTCCCCGCCGACCTGTTCGCCGGCAACGACACGGGGACCAGGAAGGGCATGTCGAACGCCCTCCTCGTCTCCGGCGACCACACCGCGTCCGGTCATCCGGTCGCCGTGTTCGGTCCGCAGACCGGCTACTTCGCGCCCCAGCTGCTGATGATGCAGGAGCTCCAGGGCCCCGGCATCAGCGCCCGCGGTGTCTCCTTCGCCGGTGTCGGCATGTACATCCAGCTCGGCCGCGGCCAGGACTACTCCTGGTCGGCGACCTCGGCCGGACAGGACATCACGGACACCTACGCGGTCCAGCTGTGCGAGGCCGACGGCTCCACGCCCACCAAGCAGTCCACGTCGTACCTCTACCACGGCACCTGCACGCCGATGGAGAAGCTGGAGAAGAAGAACTCCTGGAAGCCGACGGTCGCCGACTCCACGGCGGCCGGCTCCTACCGCATGCAGGTCTTCCGCACGAAGTACGGCATCGTCACGCACCGCGCGACGGTCGGCGGCAAACCCGTCGCGTACGCCGCGCTGCGCTCCACCTACCGGCACGAGGCCGACTCGATCATCGGCTTCCAGATGCTCAACGACCCGTCGTACGTCAAGGACGCGGCGTCCTTCGAGAAGGCGGCGCAGCACATCAGCTACGCCTTCAACTGGTTCTACGCGGACTCGCGCGACATCGCGTACTACAACAGCGGCAGCAATCCGGTGCGCGCCGCCGACGTCGACGGCTCGATGCCCGTGAAGGCCGAACCGGCCTACGAGTGGAAGGACTTCGACCCGGCGGACAACACGGCCGCGTACACCCCGCCGGACCAGCACCCGAACTCCGTGAACCAGGACTATTACGTCTCCTGGAACAACAAGCAGGCCAAGGGCTTCGGGGCCGCCAACTTCAGCCTCGGCGCCGTGCAGCGCGCCAACCTGCTCGACGACCGGGTGAAGAAGCTCACCGCGCAGGGCGGTGTCACCCGGGCCTCGCTGACGCAGGCCATGGAGGAGTCGGCGGTCACCGATCTGCGCGGCGAACAGGTGCTGCCGGAGATCCTCAAGGTGATCCGCAGCAAGCCGGTCGACGACCCCGCGCAGGCGAAGGCCGTGCAGCAGCTGGAGGCATGGGTGAAGGGAGGCGCCCAGCGCAACCAGACGTCCGCGGGCTCCAAGACGTACGCGCACCCGGACGCCGTACGGATCATGGACGCGTGGTGGCCGCTCCTGGTCGAGGCCGAGTTCAAGCCGGGCCTCGGCGACGACCTCTACCAGGCGCTGACCGGCGAACTGACCGTGGACGAGGCGCCGTCCGCCGGGCACGGGCCGACGGGTTCGCACGCCGGATCCTCGTTCCAGTACGGCTGGTGGGGCTATGTCGACAAGGATCTGCGGTCGGTGCTCGGCCAGCCGGTGCAGGGGAAGCTGGGCGCGCAGTACTGCGGCGCCGGTGACCTGTCCGCCTGCCGGGACGCCCTCCTGAAGACCCTGACGACGGCCGCCGCGAAGCCGGCCACCGAGGTCTACCCCGGTGACGACACCTGCAAGGCCGGGGACCAGTGGTGCGCGGACACCATCGTCCACCGGGCGCTCGGCGGGATCACCCACCGCTCGATGCAGTGGCAGAACCGGCCGACCTACCAGCAGGTCGTGGAGTTCCCGGCACACCGGTAGCTCTTCGGGGGCGCGGGGCCGCATGTCGACACGGCGGCCCCGCGTCCCTTACGGGGCTGCCACCCGGCCTGCCGAGAGGACCACCCGGGCCAGCTCCGGATGGCAGATGTCGCTGTGGGCGCCCGACGGCGGCGGCCCGTTGCGCACCACCTGGGACGCGTCCACGCTCACGCATCCCGACCCCGGTACCCCGGCCCCCAGCACCTCGGCCAGAGACTTCCGCACCGACCCGTTCACCTCCAGGATCCCGTCGTGCCCGAGCGCGCCCCAGCGCAGGCCGAGGTCGACGGCGCCGCGGTCGTCGCCCGCGAGGCAGGAGGCCAGCGGGTACAGCACGCCCAGCGCCGTGTCGAAACGGGAGTAGCAGCCCACCAGCGGGCCGTCGATCCGGGCCTGCCGACCGCCCAGAACACCACGCCGCGCGAACGAGTAGTGCGAGAAGGCGCCTTGCAGCAGCGTCACCGACTTCACGTTCCGCGCCTGCGCGGGCAGTCCGGCCAGTGCGAACGACACGAGCCGCGCGCCGAAACTGTGCCCGACCAGATGCGCCCGCACCTGCGGCGCCTCGGCGGCGAGCCGCCCGAGCGCCGGTCCGAGCCCTTTCTGGCCGACCGTCCCCGCCCGCCGCTTCATGGCGAAGTACGTCGCCTGGCGCAGGAGTTCATGGGCGCCGTTCCACGCCTTGGACAGACCGTCCGGCAGCCTGAACGAGGTGACGTCCCGCGCGGTCTCCGCCAGCGCGTCGGAGAACCGCAGACAGATGTCCCGGGTGTCCTGCTGGAACATGGCGAGCGCGCTGTGCGCCGACAGCTCCGGGACCGTGTCGGCGGCGATCCCGTCCGTCCGTACCCCCGTCAACTGCCGTACCAGACCGCCGAACTCGTCGAACGCGTCCGGCGGCTGCTCGTCGAGGAGCCCGGCCAGCCGGTCGACGACGGGGGCGTGCCCCGGGAAGACCGCGTCGAGCGCCTGCCGGGTCTCCTGGTCCAGGGCCGTCCGCGGTACGGCGGGACCCGCGGTGGCCGCCGGGGCGAAGTCCGGGATGCGCTCGTCCGTGAACCGCATCGAGGGCCACAGCACGCCGACATAGCCGAGGTGCGCGCCCGGCGCGAGGGACGGGAACGGCGCGAAGAAGCGGTCGTAGAGCCGGGTCGCGGTGTCGTGGTCGTCGTTCCAGCCGTGCGCGAAGAGGACGAGGTCCCGCACCCCGCGCTCGCGCACCCCGCGCAGCAGCGCGTCCAGTCGGCCCGGGTCGGGATCCCCGTCGGCGTCGAACGACAGCTCCCAGTAGGGACGTACATGTACTTCCGGTGCGGCCATGGCCAACCCCCGTGGCAGTTCCGTGCGTGTGCCGCATCGTCCCGCCGGGTCCGGAGGTTGGCCATATGCCCCGTCAAAGTCCGCGTGTAATGAGCGAGTTCGCGTACGAGGAGGTGCCGTACTAGGAGAGTTCGCGCTCCCGCGTCTCCGGCAGCGCGAGCACGCACAGCAGCGAGACGACCGCCATCGCGCTCACGTACCAGCCCACCGACGCCGAGCCGAAGGAACCCTGGAGCCGCGTCGCCACCAGCGGCGACACCGCGCCGCCGAGCACCCCGCCCAGGTTGTACGCGAACGAGGCGCCCGAGTACCGCACCCGCACCCCGAACAGCTCCGGGAGATAGGCGCCCATCGGGCCGTACACCACGCCCATGCAGAACAGGGCGCCGCCGAGCGCGAGCGCGATGAGCACCGGCTGCTCGGTGTCCATCAGCGGGAACAGGACCAGGCCCCACACGACCGCGATCCCGGAGCCGATCAGCACGGTCTTCCGGCGGCCGCCCGCGTCCGAGCGGGTCGCCGCCAGCCAGGTGCCGGCGGCCAGGAACAGGCACGCCACGAGCTGAGTGGTGAGCATGGTGCCGCGCGGCACGCCGAGCGTCTTGGTGCCGTACGCGAGGCAGTACGTGGTGGCCGTGTAGAAGAGGCCGTACGCGATGATCATGCCGCCCGCGCCGAGCAGGATCTCCTTCGGATGCCGCTTGAACACTTCGAGAGCCGGTGCCCGGCTGGCCTCCTGATGGTCCATCACCTGCTGGAAGACCGGCGTCTCGCTGATCTTCAGGCGGACGAACAGGCCCACCGCGACGAGCAGGAAGGACAGCAGGAACGGCACCCGCCAGCCCCACGACGTGAACGCGTCGTCGGACAGCGTCTCCGACAGCAGCCAGAAGATGCCGGTGGCCGCGAAAAAGCCGACGGACGGGCCGAGTTGGGGGAACGCGGCGAACAGCCCGCGTTTTCCGCGCGGCGCGTGCTCCACGGCGAGCAGCGCCGCACCGCCCCACTCGCCGCCGAGCCCGACGCCCTGGAGGAAGCGCAGCAGGACCAGCAGGATCGGCGCCCACACGCCGAGCGTGGAGTAGCCGGGCAGCAGCCCCACGCACGCCGTGGACAGGCCCATCAGGAGCAGCGACGCCACGAGCACCGACTTGCGGCCGACGCGGTCGCCGAAGTGGCCGAAGACCAGCGAACCGATGGGCCGGGCGGCGAACGCGACGGCGTACGTCGAGAAGGAGGCGAGGGTGCCGTTCAGGTCGGAGAGGTTCGGGAAGAACGCGTCGTTGAGGACGAGCGCGGCGGCCGTTCCGTAGACGTAGAAGTCGTAGAACTCGATGGCCGTACCGATGAAACTGGCCACGGCGACGCGGCGCAGGCTCTCCGGCTGCGCCGCGTGGGCGGTGTTTTCCCTGATGGAGTCATCTTTGAGCACGCAGTGCACTGTCGCGTTAGCTGTATGTACCAGTCAATGGGTGGGACGAGTTGTCTCGTGGCGTGAGACAAGCCCCGCCAGGGGCGCGGGGAACTGCGCGAGCAACCGACGAAAAGCCGCGGACGCGTCTGCTCGGTGCATGAGCAGACGCGTCCGCGGCTTTCGTTGTGGCTGAGCGCGCAGTTCCCCGCGCCCCCTCCGGGGCGCCTACCTGTAGGTCAGATAGCGGGCGCGCACGGCCCGGAACGCGGCCAGCTCCCGCTTCCAGGCCCCCACGACCTCGTCGGTCGAGGCACCCCCGTCGATCATCGTGCGGACCTGCGTCGATCCGGTGAGTTTGTCGATCCAGTTGTCCGAGCGCCAGGCGAAGTCCTTCCAGACCTGCTTGGCGGTGACGAGGAGCGCGACGCCCGTGCGCACCGGGTCGAAGGACACCCGGTCGTCGACGTGCAGCTGTACGCCGCCGATCGTCTTGCCCTGGAACTTGGAGAACGTCGGCGCGAAGTACGCCTCCCTGAAGTGCACTCCGGGCAGCGCGAGTTCGTTCGCCGCGGCGGCCCACGACCGGTCGATGCCCTCGGCGCCGAGCAGTTCGAAGGGGCGGGTGGTGCCGCGGCCCTCGGAGAGGTTCGTGCCCTCGAACAGGCAGGTGCCCGCGTACACGAGCGCGGTGTCGGGCGTCGGCATGTTCGGGCTGGGCGGCACCCACGGCAGCCCCGAGGCGTCGTAGAAGTCGTCGCGCCGCCAGCCGGACATCGTGACCGTGGCCAGCTCGACGGGGTGCGTCAGGTACTCGCCGTTGAACAGCCGGGCCAGCTCCGTGACGGTCATCCCGTGTGCCTGGGAGATCTCCCGGCGGCCGACGAACGTCGCGAACTCCTTGTGCAGCACCGGCCCGTAGGCGCCCCGGCCCGTCATCGGGTTCGGCCGGTCGAGGACCACGAACTTCTTGCCCGCGAGCTGCGCCGCCTCCATGCAGTCGTACAGCGTCCAGATGTACGTGTAGAAGCGGGCGCCCACGTCCTGGATGTCGAAGACGACCGTGTCGACGCCGGACGCCGTGAAGATGTCCGCGAGGGTCTGGCCGCTCTTCAAGTACGTGTCGTAGACCGGGAGTCCGGTCGCCGGGTCGTCGTAGCGGCCCTCCGAGCCGCCCGCCTGCGCGGTGCCGCGGAAGCCGTGCTCCGGGCCGAACACCGCCTTCAGGTCGACGCGTCCGTCGGCGTGCATCACGTCCACGATGTGCTGGACGTCGCGGGTGACGCCGGTCGGGTTGGTGACGACGCCGACCTTCTGGCCGTCGAGGAGCCGGTAGCCGTCCCCCTCCAGCCGCTCGAAGCCCGTACGCAGCGGCCGGCCCCCGCCGCCCCGCCCGGCGGCCCGGGCCGACCCGGCGGCGCCGGCGCTCGCGGCGCCCGCCGCCCCCGCCGCGAGCAGCACCCGTCTCGACATGTTCATGCAGGAACCTCCGTGATCATCGGAACTGGCATGGCCATGCACGCTAGCCCGTCGGCGGCCCCCGGGGAACGAACCCCGGGCAACGAACCTCCGCGGATCACCAGGTCCGAACCCCTTCCACCACTCCATACCGACTGGTTAGTCTGCTGGGGCAACGAGCCGATCACGTCGTGCCCGAGTCGTGTCGAAGGAGACCGATCGTGGAGAGTCTGCAAGGCCAGTCAGTCGTCGTCACCGGCGCGGGGGGCGGCATCGGCGCCGCGCTCGCCGCCCGGTTCGCGGCCGCGGGAGCCCGGGTCGTCGTCAACGACCTGGATGCCGACAAGGCCGGGGCCGTCGCCGCGGAGATCGGCGGGACGGCCGTGCCCGGAGACGCCTCCTCCGTGGTCGAGCAGGCCCGTGACGCCCTCGGCGGCAGCGTCGACATCTACTGCGCCAACGCGGGCCTGGCCTCCGGCGGCACCGAGGCGGCCCCCGAGGAGGTGTGGGCGGCGGCCTGGGACGTCAACGTCATGGCGCACGTCCGCGCCGCCCACGCCCTGCTGCCGGACTGGCTGGAGCGGGGCAGCGGCCGCTTCGTCTCGACCGTCTCCGCGGCAGGCCTGCTCAGCATGGTCGGGGCGGCCCCGTACAGCGTCACCAAGCACGGCGCGTACGCCTTCGCCGAGTGGCTCTCGCTCACGTACCGCCACCGCGGCCTGAAGGTCCACGCGATCTGCCCGCAGGGCGTGCGCACCGACATGCTCACCGCGTCCGGCTCCGCCGGTGACCTGGTCCTCGCGCCGACCGCGATCGAGCCGGCGGACGTCGCCGACGCGCTGTTCGCCGGCATGGCGGAGGACCGCTTCCTGATCCTGCCGCACCCCGAGGTCGCCGAGTACTACACGGCCCGCGCCGCCGTCCCCGACCGCTGGCTGACGAACATGAACCACATCCAGCAGAAGTGGGAGGCCGCCCAGTGAGCGACCCGACCGTGGAATCGATCTATGCGGCGCGGCCCTGGCTCGGCGTCCTCAACGACGCGCAGAAGGCCCCCGTCACCCCGGCCGCCTCCGTCGCGCACGCCTTCGCCGACGCCGTCCGCCGCGCCCCCGACACCACCGCCCTCGCCTACTTCGACGGCCGCCTGACCTACGCCGAGGTGGACGCCCTGTCCGACTCGGTGGCCGGGCACCTCGCCGAGCGCGGCCTGGCCCGCGGCGACCGTGTCGCGGTCATGCTCCAGAACTCGCCGCACTTCGTGATCGCGCTGCTCGGCGCCTTCAAGGCGGGCGCCGTCGTCGTCCCGGTCAACCCGATGTACAAGTCGGGCGAGGTCGGCCACGTCCTGCACGACGCCGAGGTCACCGGGCTCGTCTGCACCGACCGCGCCTGGGAGGCGTATCTGCGCGAGACCGCCGCGGACTCTCCCGTACGGATCGTGCTGACCGCCTGCGAACTCGACCTCCAGACGCGCGGCGACCAGCGGGTGCTGAACTTCGAGCGCGTCACTCCGGCCGCGACGGACGCCGACGACCTCGTCACCATCGCCCGTGCGGGCCACAAGCCACCTGCCGGACGGGAGTTGACCGGCGACGACATCGCGCTGATCAGCTACACCTCCGGGACGAGCGGCGCCCCGAAGGGCGCCACCAACCTGCACCGCAACATCACGTACAACGCGGAGCGTCAGCGCACCGGCCTCGGGCTGCCCGAGGGCGCGACCTACTTCGCGCTCGCTCCGCTCTTCCACATCACCGGCATGGTGTGCGAACTGGTCGCCTCCTTCGCCAACGCCGGCACCCTCGCCCTCGCCTACCGCTTCGAGCCGGGCGTCGTCCTCGACGCGTTCGCCGAGCACATGCCCGCGTACACGGTCGGCCCGTCCACCGCCTTCATGGCCCTTGCCGCCCAGCCGCAGGCCACCCGCGAACACTTCGCGTCGTTCTCGTCGATCTCCTCGGGCGGCGCCCCGGTGCCGCCCGCGCTGGTGGAGAAGTTCCGCGACGCCTTCGGCCCGTACATCCACAACGGCTACGGCCTCACCGAGTGCACCGCGCCCTGCGCGTCCGTGCCACCCGGCACCGAAGCCCCGGTCGACCCGGTCTCCGGCACCCTCGCGGTCGGCGTCCCCGGCCCCGACTCGGTGGTCCGCATCCTCGACGACCTCGGTCACGAGGTGCCCTTCGGCGAGCAGGGCGAGATCGCGGTCCGCGGCCCCCAGGTCGTGCCGGGCTACTGGCGCCGCCCCGAAGCCACCGAAGAGGGCTTCCCCGAGGGGGAGTTGCGCACCGGCGACATCGGCTTCATGGACGCGGACGGCTGGCTGTACGTCGTCGACCGCAAGAAGGACATGATCAACGCGTCCGGGTTCAAGGTGTGGCCGCGCGAGGTCGAGGACGTCCTCTACACCCACCCCGGGGTCCGTGAGGCGGCCGTCGTCGGCATCCCCGACGCCTACCGCGGCGAGAGCGTGAAGGCGTACGTCAGCCTGCGCCCTGGCGCGCAGGCGACCCCCGAGGAGCTGGCCGCCTACTGCAAGGAGCGGCTCGCGGCGTACAAATATCCCCGTGAGGTGGAGGTCCTGCGCGAGCTGCCCAAGACGGCTAGTGGGAAGATCCTCCGACGGGAGCTGCGTTCTCCCTCCGCACACGGTTAGTCGACAGACAGCGAAAGGAAGGTGGCGGCAGTGCCCAGGACGACGACGGGCGGCGACGGCACACCCGTTCCGCAGCGCCTCCTCGCGGCCGCCACCCGGCTCTTCGCCGAGCAGGGCTACGACCGCACCTCCGTCCAGGAGATCGTGGAGGCCGCGGGCGTCACCAAAGGCGCCCTCTACCACTACTTCGGGTCCAAGGACGATCTGCTGCACGAGGTGTACGCGCGTCTGCTCCGCCTCCAGCAGGAGCGGCTGGACGCCTTCGCCGACCGGGACGAGCCGGTCGAGCAGCGGCTCCGCGAGGCGGCGGCCGACGTCGTCGTCACGACGATCGAGAACCTCGACGACGCGGCGATCTTCTTCCGGTCCATGCACCATCTCAGCCCCGAGAAGAACAAGCAGGTGCGGGCTGAACGGCGTCGGTACCACGAGCGGTTCCGGGCGCTGATCGAGGAGGGCCAGAAGACCGGCGTCTTCTCCTCGAAGCCGTCCGCGGACCTGGTCGTGGACTACCACTTCGGCTCGATCCACCACCTGTCCACGTGGTACCGCCCCAACGGCCCCCTCACCCCACAGCAACTCGCCGACCAACTGGCGGAGCTGCTGCTGCGGGCCCTTAGGCCGTAACTCTGCGGGCGTCGTCGGTCGGGTGCGGGTTGCGTCGTGGCTGGTCGCGCAGTTCCCCGCGCCCCTTGTCGGGTTGTCGGTCGGCTGACGGCCGGTGGCCGCTTCTCGCGCAGTTCCCCGCGCCCCTGAGGCGAGCTTCGCTCGCCCAGGGGGTGCGCGGAGCGCATGTCTCTTGATGAGATGGCGCACGAAGTGCGCATCTCAGGGGCGCGGGGAACTGCGCGACCAGCCACAGAGCACCCGCGCCCGAGGACGAGACCTAGACGAACCGCTTCAGCTCCCGGCGAGCCAGCGATCGCTGGTGCACCTCGTCCGGGCCGTCAGCCAAGCGCAGCGTCCGCGCCCCCGCCCACAACTCCGCCAGCGGATAGTCCTGCGACACCCCACCGGCCCCGTACAACTGCACGGCCTTGTCGATGATGTCGACGACGGTCCGCGGAGTCGCGATCTTGATCGACTGGATCTCGGTGTGGGCGCCCCGGTTGCCGACGGTGTCCATCAGCCAGGCCGTCTTCAGCACCAGCAGCCGCAACTGCTCCACGGCCACCCGCGCGTCCGCGATCCACTCCTGCACGACCCCCTGCTGGGCCAGCGGCTTGCCGAACGCGGTACGGGCCACAGCCCGCTGGCACATCAGGTCGATGGCCCGCTCGGCCATGCCGATCAGCCGCATGCAGTGGTGGATACGGCCCGGACCGAGCCGCGCCTGGGCGATGCCGAAGCCGCCGCCCTCCTCGCCGATCAGATTGCCGGCCGGCACCCGGGCCCCGTCGAAGATCACCTCGGCGTGCCCGCCGTGCCAGTGGTCCTCGTACCCGTACACGGTCATGGCCCGCCGCACCTCCACCCCGGGGGTGTCGCGGGGGACCAGCACCATCGACTGCTGGCGCCGGATGTCGGGCCCGTCGGGGTCGGTCTTGCCCATCACGATGAAGATCTTGCAGTTCGGGTTCATCGCGCCCGAGATGTAGAACTTCCGGCCCGTGATGACGTAGTCGTCGCCATCGCGCTCGATCCGGGTCGTGATGTTCGTGGCGTCCGAGGAGGCGACCTCCGGCTCGGTCATCGCGAACGCGGAGCGGATCTCCCCGGCGAGCAACGGCTCCAGCCACTGCTTCTTCTGCGCGTCGTCACCGAACTGGGCGAGCACCTCCATGTTCCCGGTGTCGGGCGCCGCGCAGTTCAGCGCGGTCGGCGCCAACTGCGGGCTGCGGCCGGTGATCTCGGCGAGCGGCGCGTACTGGAGGTTGGTCAGCCCGGCGCCGTGCTCGGCATCGGGAAGGAAGAGGTTCCACAGGCCCTGCCGGCGCGCCTCGGCCTTCAACTCCCCGACCACGGCCGGGGTCTCCCACGGTGAGCCGAGCGCGGCGCGCTGCTCGGCGGCGACGGCCTCGGCCGGGTGGACGTGCTCGTCCATGAAGGCGAGGAGCTTGCCGCGCAGCTCCTCGGTACGGGCGTCGAATGCGAAGTCCATGATGCGCGTCAGCCTTTCTGGAGGGTGTCGGTGCCGTGCTCGATGAAGACCGGGACCAGCTCGCCGATCCGGTCGAACCCGGCGCCGACCGTCTGACCGAGCGTGTAGCGGTAGTGGATGCCCTCGAGGATCACGGCGAGCTTGAACCAGGCGAACGCCGTGTACCAGGACACCGCGGACACGTCGCGCCCCGAGCGCGCGGCGTACCGTTCGATCAGCTCGGCCGGGGCCGGATGCCCGGCGGCCGCCGCCGTCGTGGAGATGGGGGAGTCGGGCAGTTCGAGCCGGGCGCTGTACATCGCCAGCAGCCCCAGGTCGGTCAGCGGATCGCCGAGTGTCGACATCTCCCAGTCCAGGACGGCCTTGATCCGGTCGACGCCGTCGGCATCCTGGCGGACCAGGACGTTGTCAAGGCGGTAGTCGCCGTGCACGATCGTCGCGGCGGGGGAGTCGGGCAGCGAGCGCCCGAGGGCGGCGTGCAGCTCGTCGATACCGGCCAGGTCACGGTTGCGGGAAGCGTCCAACTGCTTCCCCCAGCGCCGCAGTTGACGGTCGAGGAAGCCGTCGGGCCGCCCGAAGTCCGCCAGGCCCACCTCGGCAGGGTCGACCGCGTGCAGATCGACGAGCGTGTCCACGAGCCCGAGCACGGCGGCGCGGGTCCGCTCGGCGCCGAGCGGGGCGAGCTGCTCGGTGCTCCGGTAGGGCGTCCCCTCGACGAACTCCATGACATAGAACGGCGCCCCGACGACGCTCTCGTCCTCGCACAGCAGCAGCGCCTCGGGCACCGGCACGGGGGTGTCGTGCAGCGCCGCGATGACCCGGTGCTCGCGCTTCATGTCGTGCGCGGTGGCCAGCACATGCCCGAGCGGCGGCCTGCGGACCACCCACTTCGACGTCCCGTCGCTCACCTCGTACGTGAGATTGGACCGCCCGCCCTCGATGAGCCGCCCGGACAGGGGGCCGCCGACCAGGCCGGGCCGCTCGCGATCGAGGTGGGCGCGCAGCTGGTCGAGATCGAGACCTGGGGGGTGACTCATCGTGGTCCTCCGAGAATCCGGGACGGGTGCGACTCATCATGCCGACCAGTCGGTATGTCGTCCAGTGGCTGGCGGAAACGTGATCGTTCGCACGGCGGTCCGCGGGTGGTCCACGGTGCCCTGTCCGCCCGCGCGAGCGAAAGGCCCCGGCGGGGGTTGTTCTCCGTCTGCGGGCCGCGTCGTGGCTGGTCGCGCTTGCGCTCCGCGCTCCTGGGTTGTCGTTCGGGTGCGGCTCTCGTCGTGGCTGGTCGCGCAGTTCCCCGCGCCCCTTATCGGTTGTCGTTCGGGTGCGGGCCGGTGGCCGCTTCTCGCGCAGTTCCCCGCGCCCCTGGAGATGCGCACTTCGTGCGCTGTCTCCATGAAGGCGCGCCACCCACCCAAAGTGGAGGCGCGGCCACTGTCTCGGATGGAGGCGCGCCACCTGCCCAAGGTGGAGGCGCGGCCTCTGTTTCGGGTGGAGGCGCGCCACCTGCCCAAGGTGGAGGCGCGGCCTCTGTTTCGGGTGGAGGCGCGCCCCCTGCCCGTGGGCGAACGCGCGCCCCTGCCCCGTGTGGAGGCGCGCGGAGCGCAGCCTCAAGGGGAGGCGGCGCGTAGCGCCTGCCTCGGGGGCGCGGGGAACGGCGCGAGAAGCGGCCACCGGCCTGCAGATGACGAACTACCCAGGGGCGCGGGGAACTGCGCGAACGGCGGTCACCGGGGTCGCGCCGGTCAGACCACCAGGGCCACGGCGAAAACGGCCAGTGCCACCGTGCACAAGGCCGCTGTCACAGCCCCCCGCACCGACATCACCGGCGGCGCCGCCTCATTCAGAGCCAGCCCCGTGATCCGGCGATGCGCGACGCCCAGGAAGCCGAGCCACACCAGCAGCACCAGCGCGGCAGCCGTCCACTCGACCACCCCGACGGAACCGTGCAGCACGGTCTTGAAGGCAAGCACGGCCGCCACGGTGCACGACAACGTCGTACGCCGCCACGCCAGCCGCGTCCGCGCCGGCTGCAACCCGGGATCACGCCGGGCGCCGTCCACCACGGCTCACCCCTCCCAGCCCACGAGCACCACCACGACCATGGCCACGGCGACCAGCGCCACGACCAGGCTGAGCACGGCCGGAAAGCGGGACACCGGCAGATCGTCGCCGCGCCGCATCGCCCGCTCGCACCGCACCCAGTGACTCACGGCCCGCAACGAGCAGAGCACCCCGGCGGCGAGCAGCGCGAGCGCGAGGCCGACCCGCCAGCCCCAGCGCAGATCGGGCAGGAACTGGTCCACCGCGAACCCGCCGCCGATCAGCGCCAGCGCCGTCCGGACCCAGGCGAGAAAGGTCCGCTCGTTGGCGAGCGAGAAACGGTAGTCGGGCGTATCGCCCTCGTCCCTGATGCGCTCGGGCGCGAACCAGAGGCGGATGTTACGCACGAAATCGATCACCGGCAGGACACTACCTCCGGGTCACCGGTGCGCCCTCCACCGGTCGAAGGCCGCCAGGCTGTCCGGCGTCCACGCCCAGTCGCCGAGCCGCCGCTCCAGCTCGTCGAGGCTCAGGAACGCGTACCAGTCGATCTCCTCGGCCTGCGGTCGCACCGGCAGATCGACGGTGACCTCGTACACGGCCGACCACCAGCTGCCCCGCGAGCCGTCACCCTCGTACAGGAACCGGAACAGCGGCGTCGGCTGCGGCAGCCCGCTGACCCCCAGCTCCTCCTCCGCCTCCCGCAGCGCGGCCTCGTCATAGGTCTCGCCCGCGCCGACGACGCCG
Source organism: Streptomyces sp. NPDC057694 (assembly GCF_042799415.1). Lineage (NCBI taxonomy): Bacteria > Bacillati > Actinomycetota > Actinomycetes > Kitasatosporales > Streptomycetaceae > Streptomyces > Streptomyces sp. NPDC057694. The sequence goes on along the minus strand of NZ_JBHVIX010000020.1, from coordinate 4,611 downwards.
CCGACGAACATGTCGTACATCCCGGGGAAGACCATTTTCGTGGCGGTGCGCCGATGCACGAAGACCTCGCCGGTCGGGTTTCTGGCCAGGATGAACGCGCACCGGTGGCGCAGCCCGCGCGCATACGCGTCCCCGCGGGGGGCTTGGCCGGTGACGTTGTCCTGGTCGTCGACGATGTCGAGGATCTCTTCAGCGGGGTCCATACCGGCGAGGCTACGCGCGGCGGGGCCGTCGTCCGTCCGCGGCTCCGGTGGGGGCTGGTCGCGCAGTTCCCCGCGCCCCTGAGATGCGCACTCCGTGCGCCATCTCATCAGAGCCGCGCCCCCTGCCCAAGGCGGAGACGAGCCCCACCCCTCAGGAGAGGCGCGCGAAGCGCAGCCTCAGGGGGAGGCGGCGCGCAGCGCCTGCCTCAGGGGCGCGGGGAACTGCGCGAGAAGCGGCCACCGGCCGGCAGACGAAGAACTACCCAGGGGCGCGGGGAACTGCGCGAGAAGCGGCCACCGGCCGGCAGATGACGAACTACCCAGGGGCGCGGGGAACTGCGCGAGAAGCGGCCACCGGCCGGCAGATGACGAACTACCCAGGGGCGCGGGGAACTGCGCGACCAGCCACGACGCACCCGGCACCCGACCCCGCACCCCCACCCCTAAACCCCGGCCCCCGCCCGCACCCGCCCCCGCGCGGCAGCGCCCGGCATCGCGGGATGCAGTCCCAGCAGCACCACCCCCACCACGATCCCGGCCAACCCCACCGCCTCCCAGGCCAGCGCCCCGGTATCGGCCCGCAGCCGGTCCCCGAGGAACCCCACCCCGCACACGATCCCGGCCAACGGCTGCGCGGCAGTCAGCGCGGGCAGCGACATCCGCAGCGGCGCCGTCTCGAACGCGCTCTGTACGAGGACCAGCCCCGTCACCCCGAGCGCGATCACCGCGTACGGCTGCCAGCCGGAGAAGACGGCCGCCATGCCCCCGCCCGAGAACCGCTGCCCGCACACCCGGGTCAGCGCGTCCTGCACCCCGTACAGCAGCCCGGCGGCCACCGCGAGCAGCGCAGGGCCCGCGCTCAGCCGGGAACGCTTCGCGAGAGCGGCGAGCAGCAGGGCCGTGCCGACCATCACGCCGATGATCAGCCAGTGCCGCAGCGGATCCGTGACCGCGCTGCCGCCGCGCGGCTGCCCGGCCACGATGAAGGCGGTGACGCCCCCCGCGAGCAGTACAAGACCCGCCCAGCCCTGCCGGCCGAGCGGCTGTCTGGTCTGCCGGCGCGACAGCATCAGCGCGAAGAGCAGATTGGTCGCGAGCAGCGGCTCCACCAGGGTCACCTCGCCCTGCCCGAGCGCGACGGCACCGAGCACCATGCCGCACACCATCAGCCCTATGCCGCCGAGCCAGCGCGGCACCCGCACGAGGTCGAGGAGCAGGCGCGGGGAGAGGAAGTCCCCCAGCGGGGCGTGCGCCGCCGCGTTCTGCTGGAGGACGAAACCGGTGCCCAGGCAGAATGCCGCGCTCACGGCGAGGACGAGTACGAGGACCGACACGCTGCGCACCTCTACGGACTGCGGACTGCGGACTGGAGAAGCAGGGGTGGGTATGGGCCGACGATAGCGCCCCCCGGCGCTACCCGCCCCACGGGAGTGCGCCCTTCCGCGACCGGCCCGCGGCTTCCTGTACTCGTGTCACCGCCGCAACTGACGCTCTGACGAGGGAGGTTGAAGTGACGACAACCGCAACTCGCATATGCCATTGGTGAGTTGGTGAACTCCGTCACTCGATCACCCTTGACGTGGAGCGGCCGCTACCGCTTTGCTGTCCGTGATCATTGACCTGGCCGCGCAGCGTCGCGCGGAGCCGGAGAGATCCGCCGAGATCCGAAGAGCCGAAGAAGAGCCGAAGAGGAACCGTCGCGGTGCCCCCACCCCCGCCTCCGCTCGGGCGCTCCCGCAGGAAGCCCGGGTACCCCGCGGGCTTCGACGACCCCGCACTCGACGACCGTGACCTCGTGGCCGCCCGTACGGCCCTCGCCCAGGGCCGTTGGACCGAGGCCCGCGCGCTGCTCGCCGCCACCGGCGACGACTGGGACCGCCGCGGCCACCGCCTCATGGGGCTCGCCCGGGAGCCCACGGCGAGCGCCTGGGCCGGCGACTGGCTGCTCGTCGAACCCGAGTCCACGGACGCGTCGGTGCTGCTCGCCCTGGCCGCCGTACACCGCGCCGTCGGCGGGAAGACCGGCGCCGACCAGGCCCGCACCGCGTGTCTCGACGCGGCGCAGCTGGTGCCCGACGACCCCACTCCCTGGCTCGGGCTGCTCCATCTGGAGCGGGAGGTGGGCCGCGAGGAGGACGTCGTACGGCTCTTCGACGAGGTGCGCCACCGGCATCCCGTGCACCATCACGCCCACCATCTGATGGTGGCCAGGCTCGCCGAGCGGCGCCCCGACGCCGGGCAGGACCCGCTGCACGAGGTGTACGACTTCGCCGCCTGGGCGGCCGAGCAGGCCCCGCCGGGCTCGCCGCTCGCCGTGGTGCCGGTCGTCGCGCACGCCGAGCGGTTCCGGGTGCTCGCGCGGGCGGGCGCGGTGCCCGGCGATCCGAAACGCTCCGGGCACTGGGCCGGGCGACGCGCCCGCCTCGTCATGAAGGCCGCCTTCGACTGGTGGCTGGAGTGGGGCGACCCCTACGGCCGGGCCGGTGTCGTGCACCCGCGCGGCCGCATCGACCTGAACTTCCTCGCCCACGCCAAGTACTGCGAGGGCCGGCCGGCCGAGGCGGCCGCCCTGTTCCACCGCATCGGACCGCACATCACGGCGGCCCCGTGGTCGTACGGCGACCAGGACCCGTACGCGGCGTTCGTCGCCGCGCGCGACGCCGCGCTCGGCGCGGTGTGACCCCGTGCCTGCTCCACCCGCTACACCATCGGCTACTCCATCGGAAGGGACGGCCCCGCGATGACGACGGGCAGATCGAGCACGAGTGACACCGCACAGGATCCGGGCATAGCCACGTTCAAGGGGGAGGAGAGCGCGCTGCGGGCCGGACGGCTCGGCACGGCGGGCCTGCTGCTCTCCGTGCTCGCCGCGACGGCGCCGCTGATGGTGGTGGCCGGTGTCATGCCGACCACGTTCGCCGTGGTCGGCGCGGTCGGGCAGCCGCTGCTCTTCCTCGTGCTCGGTGTCGTCCTCGCACTGTTCAGCGTCGGCTACGCGGAGATGAGCCGGCACGTCCACAACGCCGGCGCGTTCTACGCGTACATCACCCGCGGTCTCGGCCCGACCGCCGGATCCGCGGCGGCGCTGGTCGCCCTCCTCGCCTACAGCTCCTTCCAGGTCGGCATCTTCGGCATCTTCGGCTTCGAGGTGTCCGCCCTCGCGCAGGAACACCTCGACGTGCAGATCGCCTGGTGGATCCCGGCGCTCGTGGCCGTCGCCGTGGTCGCCGTGTGCGGCCTGCTGAAGATCGACATCAACGCGCGGGTGCTCGGCGTGCTGCTCCTCATCGAGGTCGCCCTCGTGGTGGTCTTCGACATCGCGGCGCTCGGCGACCCGGGCAAGGAGGGCGTCTCCCTGCACGCGTTCAACCCGGACACCCTCTCCGGCGTCGGCATCGGCACCGCCCTGTGCTTCTGCATCGCGGCGTTCGCGGGCTTCGAGCAGGCGCCGGTCTACGCGGAGGAGACCAGCCGCCCGCACATCCTCGTGCCGCGCGTCATGTATCTGGCGGTGGGCGGCGTCGCCGTGTTCTTCGCGATCAGCTCCTGGGCGCTGACGGTGGCCACCGGCCCCTCGGCGATCGTGGGCCAGGCCCAGAAGCAGTCGGCGGGCCTGCTCTTCGGCCTCACCGAGGACCGTCTCGGCACCACGTTCACGGACATCGTGCACGTCCTGTTCATCACCGGGATGTTCGCGGCGATGCTCAGCTTCCACAACGTCGTCGCGCGGTACGCGTTCGCCATGGGCCGCGAGGGGCTGCTGCCCGCCGTCTTCGGCCGCACCCACAGTGCGAGCGGGGCGCCCGGCGCCGGGTCGGTGCTGCAGACCGTGATCGCGGCGGTCGTCGTCATGGCCTTCGCCGTCACCGACTCCGGCGGCGCGGGGGATCCGACGGCGCCCGTCCTGCGCTTGTTCACTTGGGGCGGGAATGTGGGCGCGCTCGGGGTCATCCTGCTGATGGCCGTCGCGTCGGTCGCGGTCATCGTCTTCTTCGTGCGGCGCGGGGCCGCTGCCGCTCAGGGGTGGCGGCTTGCCGCCTCCGCGGTCTCCGGCGCGGCCCTGCTGGTCATCGCCGGCTACACCGTCAAGGACTTCGACGTGCTCGTCGGCTCCGGCCCCGACTCGGCGCTGAACTGGCTGCTGCCCGGCCTGATCGTCCTCGCCGCGCTTGCCGGCATCGCCCACAGCCTGATCCTCCGCCGCCGCAACCCCCAGGCCCACGCCCGCATCGGCCTGGGCAACGAGGCCTTCCAACTGGAGAAGAAGAGCACCCAGTAGCACGCGGCCCGTCTGCGGCCCGGTGGGGCTTCTCGCGCAGTTCCCCGCGCCCCTTTTCGGGTTGTCGGTCGTGTGCGGGCCGGTGGGGGCTGGTCGCGCAGTTCCCCGCGCCCCTGGAGATGCGCACTT
>NZ_JBHVIX010000019.1:36735-176785 GCF_042799415.1 Streptomyces sp. NPDC057694 | reverse complement strand
GGGCCCCTGCCGCGCCCGCCGCGCCGGCGCCGACCGCGAAGCCCGCCGCCGCGGCTCCCGCCGCGCCCGCGAAGGCCGCCCCCGCGCCTGCCACGCCCGCACCTGCTCCCGCACCGAAGAAGGCTGAACAAGTGACGACCGAGGCCCCTGCCGGCCCCGAGTTCGTGACGCTGCGCGGTCCCGCCGCCGCCGTCGCGAAGAACATGAACGCCTCCGTCGAGGTCCCCACGGCCACGTCCGTGCGCGCGGTCCCGGTGAAGCTGCTGTTCGACAACCGCATCGTCATCAACAACCACCTCAAGCGCGCCCGCGGCGGGAAGATCTCCTTCACGCACCTCATCGGGTACGCGATGGTGCAGGCCATCAAGGCCATGCCGTCGATGAACTACTCCTTCGTCCAGAAGGACGGCAAGCCGACCCTGGTCAAGCCGGAGCACATCAACTTCGGCCTCGCGATCGACCTCGTGAAGCCCAACGGCGACCGTCAGCTGGTCGTCGCGGGCATCAAGAAGGCCGAGACGCTGAACTTCTTCGAGTTCTGGCAGGCCTACGAGGACATCGTCCGCCGCGCCCGTGACGGCAAGCTCGGCATGGACGACTTCACCGGCGTCACGGTCTCGCTGACCAACCCCGGCGGCCTCGGCACCGTCCACTCCGTGCCGCGCCTGATGCCCGGACAGTCGGTCATCATGGGCGTCGGCTCGATGGACTACCCGGCGGAGTTCCAGGGCACGTCCCAGGACACGCTGAACAAGCTGGGCATCTCGAAGGTCATGACGCTCACGTCGACCTACGACCACCGGGTCATCCAGGGCGCCGCCTCCGGCGAGTTCCTGCGCGTCGTCGCGAACCTCCTCCTCGGTGAGAAGGAGTTCTACGACGACATCTTCAAGGCCCTGCGCATCCCCTACGAGCCGGTCCGCTGGCTCAAGGACATCGACGCGTCGCACGACGACGACGTCACCAAGGCCGCCCGCGTCTTCGAGCTGATCCACTCCTACCGGGTCCGCGGCCACGTCATGGCCGACACCGACCCGCTGGAGTACCACCAGCGCAAGCACCCCGACCTCGACATCAACGAGCACGGGCTGACGCTGTGGGACCTGGAGCGCGACTTCGCCGTCGGCGGCTTCGCCGGCAAGTCGATGATGAAGCTCCGCGACATCCTCGGCGTCCTGCGTGACAGCTACGTCCGCACCGTCGGCATCGAGTTCATGCACATCCAGGACCCGAAGCAGCGCAAGTGGATCCAGGACCGTGTGGAGCGCCCGCACTCCAAGCCGGAGCGCGAGGAGCAGCTGCGCATCCTGCGCCGGCTGAACTCGGCCGAGGCGTTCGAGACGTTCCTGCAGACGAAGTTCGTCGGCCAGAAGCGCTTCTCCCTGGAGGGCGGCGAGTCCGTCGTCCCGCTGCTCGACGCCGTCATCGACTCCGCCGCCGAGGCCCGCCTCGACGAGGTCGTCATCGGCATGGCCCACCGCGGCCGGCTCAACGTGCTGGCGAACATCGTCGGCAAGTCGTACGCGCAGATCTTCCGCGAGTTCGAGGGCAACCTCGACCCGAAGTCGATGCACGGCTCCGGCGACGTGAAGTACCACCTGGGCGCCGAGGGCACCTTCACCGGCCTGGACGGCGAGCAGATCAAGGTCTCGCTCGCGGCCAACCCGTCCCACCTGGAGACGGTCGACCCGGTCATCGAGGGCATCGTCCGCGCCAAGCAGGACATCATCAACAAGGGCGGCACGGACTTCACGGTCCTGCCCGTCGCCCTGCACGGTGACGCGGCCTTCGCGGGCCAGGGCGTCGTGGCCGAGACGCTCAACATGTCGCAGCTGCGCGGCTACCGCACGGGCGGCACGGTCCACATCGTCATCAACAACCAGGTCGGCTTCACCGCCGCCCCGGAGTCGTCGCGCTCCTCCATGTACGCCACCGACGTGGCCCGCATGATCGAGGCGCCGATCTTCCACGTGAACGGCGACGACCCCGAGGCCGTCGTCCGCGTCGCGCGCCTCGCGTTCGAGTTCCGTCAGGCGTTCAACAAGGACGTCGTGATCGACCTCATCTGCTACCGCCGCCGTGGTCACAACGAGTCGGACAACCCGGCGTTCACGCAGCCGCTGATGTACGACCTGATCGACAAGAAGCGCTCGGTGCGCAAGCTCTACACCGAGTCCCTCATCGGTCGCGGCGACATCACCCTCGAAGAGGCCGAGCAGGCGCTCCAGGACTTCCAGGGGCAGCTGGAGAAGGTCTTCACCGAGGTCCGCGAGGCCGTCGCGAGCGCGGGCGAGGAGTCCTCCCCGCAGCCGCAGGCCGAGTTCCCGGTGCCGGTGCAGACCGCGATCTCCCAGGAGGTCGTCAAGCGCATCGCCGAGTCCCAGGTCAACATCCCGGACAACATCACGGTCCACCCGCGTCTGCTGCCGCAGCTGCAGCGCCGCGCGTCGATGATCGAGGACGGGACGATCGACTGGGGCATGGGCGAGACCCTCGCCCTCGGCTCCCTCCTCCTGGAGGGCACCCCGGTCCGGCTGTCCGGCCAGGACTCGCGCCGCGGCACCTTCGGCCAGCGCCACGCGGTGCTGATCGACCGGCAGACCGGCGAGGACTACACCCCGCTGCTCTACCTGTCGCCCGAGCAGGCCCGCTACAACGTCTACGACTCGCTGCTCTCCGAGTACGCGGTCATGGGCTTCGAGTACGGCTACTCGCTGGCGCGTCCCGAGTCGCTCGTGCTGTGGGAGGCGCAGTTCGGCGACTTCGTCAATGGCGCGCAGACGATCGTCGACGAGTACATCTCGGCCGCCGAGCAGAAGTGGGGCCAGACGTCCGGCGTCACCCTGCTGCTGCCGCACGGCTACGAGGGCCAGGGCCCGGACCACTCCTCGGCCCGCATCGAGCGCTTCCTCCAGCTCTGCGCCCAGAACAACATGACGGTCGCGATGCCGACGCTCCCGTCGAACTACTTCCACCTCCTGCGGTGGCAGGTGCACAACCCGCACCACAAGCCGCTGGTGGTCTTCACCCCGAAGTCGATGCTGCGCCTCAAGGCCGCCGCGTCGAAGGTGGACGAGTTCACGACGGGCGGCTTCCGCCCGGTCATCGGCGACGACACGGTGAACGCGAACGCGGTCCGCAAGGTCGTCTTCGTCGCGGGCAAGCTGTACTACGACCTCGAGGCCGAGCGGAAGAAGAGCGGGAACACCGACACCGCGATCATCCGCGTCGAGCGGCTGTACCCGCTGCCGGGTGCCGAGCTCCAGGCGGAGATCAGCAAGTTCCCCAACGCCGAGAAGTACATCTGGGCGCAGGAGGAGCCGGCGAACCAGGGTCCGTGGCCGTTCATCGCGCTCAACCTGATCGACCACCTGGACCTGGCGGTCGGCGCCGACATCCCGCACGGCGAGCGTCTGCGCCGCATCTCGCGGCCGCACTCCTCGTCGCCGGCGGTCGGCTCCGCCAAGCGCCACCAGGCCGAGCAGGAGCAGCTGGTGCGTGAGGTGTTCGAGGCGTAGGTCCCGACACCGCGGCACGTCGCCTGGCCCGGACCCTCTTCGGAGGGGCCGGGCCTTCGGCGTGCCGGGGGCCGGTGGGCGCTCAGATCGGCTGCGGCTCGAAGTCCCAGTAGGGCAGGCGCTGTTCGAGGATGTACCGGGCCTGTTCGTGGTCGGGACCGAACAGTTGGGCCAGCCGGTCGGCGGCCTGCTGGTGCAGCGCGGCCGCCTCTTCCTCCGCACCCGTTTCCCGCAGGGACCCGGCAAGTCCCGTGCGCAGGCTGATGGTCAGGACATGGCTCTCGCCGAGGCTCGCGGACACCGAGTCGAGCGCCACGCGGCCCGTCTCCACGGCCGCCTCGTGCTGGCCCGTCGCCGCGAGCGCCGTCATGGCGTTCTTCGCGCAGCCGGCCGCCCAGGGGTGCGCGGCGCCCACGGCGAGCGCCATCTGTCTCGCCGCTTCCCCGGATATCCGGCATGCGGCCTGTACGTCCCCGCGCTGGCGCAGCACCGTCGCCATGTTGTCCCGGGAGCCGATGGCGTACGGGTGGCCCTCGCCGTACAGGTCGGCATAGCGGTCCGCCGTGGTCTCGGACAGCTCCAACGCCTGCTGGGTATCGCCGACTTCGCGCAGCAGCATCGCGTAGTCACAGGAGACGAGGAGCGATTCCGGGTGGATCTCGCCGCGCCGGCCGACGACCTTCTTGCGGATCGCGCGCATCAACGTACGCGCGAACATCAGGTCGCCCTCGCGCCGCGCGCACAAGGCGTAGTTGTGCTCGGCCTCCAGGGTCTGGCTGTGCTGGCGGTCCAGGACCTGACGGTGCAGCCGTGAATTGTGGCCCTGTATGTCGAGTGCCTCCCTGTACTTGCCCAGGAGCCGGAGCATCCAGGCGGTGCGCAAGGCGGAGTTGAGCGTCAGCGCGTTCTTGTCCCCGAACAGGCGCAGGCGCGTCTCGTAGATCTTGCGGTGCAGCGCATGGGACTGCACGTAGTCGCCCTGGAGGCCGATGGCGACGGCCAGGTTGCTGCGGATGGACAGGGTGCGCGGCACGTTCTCCCCTCCGAGTTCGACGGTGGCGCGGGTCGCTGCTTCCTCGAAGAGGGCGCGTGCCTCGTCGAAGCGGGCGAGCGCCATGAGAGTGCCGCCGAGGCCGTCCTTGGCGCGGATCAACTCGATCGGGCGGACGCTGTGCGGGGTGTCGGCGAGCAGGTCGTGGACGTCTCGGCCGACCGCCTCGGCCTCCAGGTGGCGGCCCAGGGAGCGCAGGTTGTTGGCGAGTTGGTGGACGGCTACGAGGAGGGAGCGGTCGGTGGGTCCATACATGTCCCGCCAGGCGTCGACGGCCTGTCGCGACAGCCGCCAACCGTCGGTGTGCTCGCCGCGCGTGCGCAGGTATTCGATGCAGTTGAGCACGAGGCCGCGCACGTCCTCGTCACGCGACTGGAGCGCGTGTGAGGGTTCGAGGTGCGGAATGAGGTCGGCGTAGCGGCTCCAGTTGCCCGGCGACGCGGTGTCGCGCGGGTCGGCCCAGACGAGGACCCTGCGGGCGACCTCGGCGTTGCGGGCGGCTTCCTCGAGGTCCTGCACCGACCGTACGTAGCGGTGGAAGAGGCGGTGCATGCGCAGCGTGCGCACGACCTGGATGGTGCGCGGGCCCTCCTCGTACTCGACCCGCATGGAGGTGATCTCGGAGAGCTTGCGCAGCGCGGCGTTCCAGTCGCTGGGATCCGCGACCAGTTCGGCGAGGAGGGGCGGCAGCTCGCCGGGGCGAGTGGTCTGCAGGAGCCGTACGGGGACGGCCTCGGGAGAGAAGCAGGCCAGCAGATTGAGCAGCTGCCAGGCGGGCTCGGAGTCCTCACGCAGGGTGTTGAGGAGCTTGGCCCAGACGGCCCGGTAGGGCTGCTGGTAGTCGGGGGACTCGACGCCGATGTCGCCCTCGCCGCGCTCGATGTCCCGTATGCAGCTGCGGACGTCGACCATGGGGTTGAGGTCGAGCCAGGCCGTGGTCTGGTCGAGCAGCAGCGGCAGGTCCTGGACCGCGGCGGCGAGCCGGTCCGCGTCCCGTTCGTCGAGCCGCTCGGTGCGGCGCACGGCGAACGCCACCGACTCGGCGCGGTCGAACGGCGGCACCGCGATGGGCATGGCGTGCCTGGCCCATTCGGTGTCCAGCGAGGTGATCAGCACATGGCCACGGTGGGCGCTGTCCGGACCGGGGACGAGGTCGGCGAGCTTGGCGGGGGCGTCCGCCGCGTCGAGGACGAGCAGCCAGGGCCGGAGCGTCGAAGCGAGCTCGCGGCGCACGGCCCGTACGTCGGCGCCGAGATCGCCGTGTGCCGTCAGGCCGAGCCGGGGCGCCAGCGCGGCGAACTTCTCCCGCGCGGTGAGCCTGCTGGTGGCGCTCGTCCACCAGACGATGTCGTAGTCACCGCTGAAGCGGTCCACGTACTCCTGGGCGAGCTGGGTCTTTCCGATACCGCCGGGGCCGTGCAGCACGACGGCCGTGATGCCGTCACCCGCCGTGTGGAAGGTGTCGTACATCTGCTGGAGGAGTTCGGACCGGCCCAGGAAGCTGCGGTTGGCGCGCGGCGCGTTGGTCACGGCGGGCTTGTAGTCGGGAAAGCGCGGTCCGCGGTCGAGCGAGACGAGCCGCTCGGGGGCACCGATACCGGCGCACTCCAGGACATGGCTCCTGGCCACCTCGGGAGGCAGTCCGCGCAGCGCGACCGGTGCGAGCGGGACCACCACGTCCGGAAGCGGCTGCTCGGTGACGGACACCGCGGCGAGCCGGTCCTTGTAGTGCGGCAGCGCGCCCTGCAGCGCCGTGGCCCAGGCGTCGAAGCGGGCCTTGCCGAGCCGCTCGTACCAGTCGTCGATGACGAGCAGCAGCCTCCCGGGACTGCTGAGCAGGTCGGTGAGCGCCTCGGGGGTCGGCGGGCGGCGCAGTGGGTCCCAGCGCACCAGGGCAGTGGCCCGCCCGGCCGTCTTGATCTGGTGCTCGATCCATCGCGCCCAGGACTCGCTCTGCCCCGCGAACACGACCGTGACGTGGGTGGACTCACCTTGCATGCGCCTGTCCCTTTCCACCTGCCCTGTCACACGCGTGCACAGGTTAGTCAAGTGTGCGTCAAAAACCCTTCAGACAAAGGAAGTTCAGCGGTATTTCCGCACAGGTACGGACACCTGCGCGGCGAGGGCGTGTGCCACGTGCCGGATCAGCCGCTCCAGGTCGGCGCAGTACGCGCTGGGATGGCGGAAGCCGGACCCGGGAGCGTAGCGGTGCACGTAGTTACCGCCGCCGCAGACCGCGACCACCGGGCACCTGCGGCACACCCCGGCCAGCGCCCGGGCCCCGATCTGCCGGGCCGCGACGCCGGGGTGGCGCAGCGCGTCGTCGAAGCCGTGCCGGAAGACGTCGCAGCCGGTCGCGGGGGCGCCCGCATACGCGGATCTGAGCGAGTCGACCTGCTCGATGGCCCCGTCGGTCTCCACCACGACCGCGGCCACCGGTGAGAGCCCGACCGCCTCCGCCGTGCTGGGCTCGCCGAGCAGCAGCGCGACGATCGCGTGGAACAGCCTCACCCGGACGTGCCCGGGCCCTTCGGAGGCCCACCAGGCGTCGAACGCGGCGGTCAGCCAGTCGCCGTACGGGGTGGGGGCGGGGCGGTGCCGCCCGGGTGTCCGGCGGGCGAGGCCGGGCGGCGGCGTTCCCCAGTTGCCGTGCGGCAGAAGGAGGTCGACGCCCGGCGGGCCGAGTGCGACGAGCGAGCGGTACACGTCGAGCGGGTCGGCGGCCAGGTCGACGGTGCACAGGATCCCGGCGTACGCGTCGGGCCGCCGTGCGAGGCGCCGCGCCGCGGCCTGCGCCGCGGGCCAGGCCGGGCGGCCCGCGTGGTCGGTGCGGCGGGCGTTGTGCACGGCGCGGCCACCGTCGAGGCTGAGCCCGACACGGACACCGGCGGCGGCGAGCCGGTCGAGGGCGGCACCGGTGAGCAGGGTGCCGTTGGTCTGCACCGTGGCCCGCACCTCGCAGGAGGCGGGGACGGCGGCCCGCACGGTATCGACGTACGCGAGAACGTGCCCGGGACCGCCGAGCAGCGGCTCCCCGCCGTGCAGTTCTATCCGTATGCGGCGCAGCCCGTGGGTGGTGACGTGCTCGGCGATCCGGCGGGCGGCCGCACGCCGGACCCGCTCGTCGGCACGGGCCGGCCGGTCGCGCCAACTACCGTCCTGGGCGCGGTAGATGTAGCAGTAGGAGCAGTCGAGGTTGCACCGCCCGTGCACCTTCAGGACGAACTGGCGGAACGGGACGGGCGTGTGGGCCGTGGTGTCGAGCGCGGTGTGCGGCCAGCGCGGGTGGGCCGCCTGCCGTGCGGGCGCGCTCATGGCGCGTCCTCGTAGTGGGCCACGACGGGCTCGGTGTCGAGGGCGCGCAGTCGCAGTTCGTCGAGTACGGCGCCGAGGACCGGGTGGTCGGTGCGGGCAGGCAGCCCGAACTCGGGGAGCGGGGCGTCGTCCGGTAAGGACAGGGGGGTGGTGGTCACTCGGGGGCCGCCTCCAACTCGGCCAGAAAGGCCACCAGTTCGGCGCGCTCCTCGATGTCCTCGGTGAGGGCCAGGGCTTCCCGGCAGGCGGCGACGGCTTCGGCACGGCGGTCGAGGTCGGCGAGGAGGTGGGCGCGGAGCTCGTGGGTGGCTCGCAGGGCATCGGGTCCTGCTTCGGCGGCATGCTCCAGCGCGGTGTCGACGTGCCGCAATGCCTGGCGCGTCAGGTCGCGACGTCCGGTGCGCTCCGCGAGCAACCGGGCGACCACACCCCGCATCTGCCAGATCGGCGCCAGCCGACCGGCGGAATCGGCCTCGCGTGCGGCCTCGGCAAGTATCCAGTCGGCCTCGTGCAGGTCGGTCACCACGCCCTGGGCCTGGAACCGCACGATGCAGGCCTGGCCGAGGAGAGTCCTGCGCAGCGGGCGCCGCTGATCGCCGCCCGGTGTCGCGTCGACCGCTTCGCGCAGGACTCGCACGGCGGTGTGAATGTCCTGGCCGGCAGCAGCGCCCGGCAGCAGCGCCCGGTGGAGCAGCGCGCTCCCGTAGTCCGTGAGGACATCGACCCGCTCCTCGTCGTCCGGCCCGAGCAGTTCGGCCGCCTGCGCCCAAGCGGTGACGGCGCGGTCGATGTCCGCCTGCTCGCCGCTCTCCTGAAACCTGTCGTGCCGGAGCCGGGCGATGCGGGTCAGGCACTCGACGCGCTCCTCGGGTTCCTCCTGCGCGACGGCGAGCGCCTGCTCCAGCGCGTCACCGACGGCGCCGGGGTCCTCACCCAAGATCTCCAGCGCGGTGGCGAGGTCGAGCCAGGTCTCGCTGTGCTGTCCGTCCGACGACTCCAGGACGCTCTCGAACTGGCTGCGCGCCAGGCCCGCGTTCAGCAACGCCCGTAGCCGGTCCTCCGGTTCCCGTTCCGCGTCGTGCAGCCACTGGCCGTCGTAGAACTCGGCGAGCATGAGACGCAGATCGCCCCGGTCCTCGTGCACCCGTGCGTTGTCGGGAAGCGCCTCCAGGACCGCGAGCCCCCGCTCCAACTGGCCGGTGAACCAGTCGCGCGGCCGAGCGGCACGGAAATGACCGTCGGGCCCGGAGACGTGGTGGCACAGTGCCAGGAGTCTGCAGGCACCGGCGAGCAGGAGCCCCAGCGCGTCGCCGTGCCCGTGGTCCTCCCCCTGCACAGCCGTCAGCTCGCCGGCCCCCTCCTCCAGGAGCTTCGCCTGGGCCCACTCCTCGGTCGGGCAGTCATCCGTCGCCCGGTCCTGCGCCCAGTCCCGCAGCGGTTGCGGCAGGTCGGCGGCCAGCAACCGGTTCTGGTTCACGGCCGACGCCAGATGCAGCAGGGTCCGTCCCAGGTAAGCCCGTCCCCGCGGCGACGGTTGTGCCACTCCGCGCAGCACCGCCAGGGTCTCCAGGAGGCTCTCCGGCGGCGCTCCGGCCTGCCCCGCCCGGCGCAGCAGCGCACATCCCAGCTGCTCCTCGGCGGCCTCCCGCTCCGCCGCGGCGCCCGCCGCGCGCCCCGCCTCCCGGTACAGCTCGATGGCCCGCTCCAGCTCCCGTACGTTTCCCTCCTGCTCGTACGTCGCCTCCGCCTCGCGCCCGAGCTCCAGCAACTCGGCGTATCCCAGGGGTACGTCGACGCCCGGACCGGCACCGGGCGGCAGCGGAACCCGGGGGGCCAGGTCGCGCAGCACCTCCAGTGAGACCTCGGCGAACGCCTCGAGGCCGGGCGGCTCGTCGCGGCTCTCGGTGAGGGGGTTCAGGGGTGCGTCGAGGCCGGGCGGCGGAACCGTACCGCGCAGATAGGACGCCGCGAGCGCCGGGAAGTTGCGGGCGGTGTGGCCGAAGTTGCGGGTCACGTACTCCGAGCAGTGGCCGAGCAGCAGCTCCGCCTCCTGCGGATCGACGTGCCGGCGCAGCTCCCGGCCGACACCGGGCAGGAACTCGTACCGCACCTTGTCCGGGTCCACGGCGTCGTCACGCCGCCGTAGCAGTCCGCTGAGCAGCACCTCCGCCATTACCTCGGGGCCGCTCCCGGCGAGCACGACGTGCTGCATGAGGCGCATCACCGGCAGGTACAGCGGTACGACGGTGAGGCTGACGGCAAGCCTGCGCGCGGGCGGTGTGGCCCGGTGCAGGAACGTACGGACCCGGTCTCGTGCCGCGACGTCCTGGTGCGCGCGGACCGAGCTCACGGCGGCCGGGTGTACGGCGCCGACCCAGCCGGCCGCGGTGCGCAGCGACTGTCCGGTCGCCCCGGACAGCAGCCGGGCCCAGCCCTCGACGGAGGAGCGGCGCAGCGCGAGCACCGGCACCGGCAGCGCATCCGCCGGCGGGCGGCCCCGGTCGGGTGCGAACTCGAACCGTCCGGCGGGCCCTTCCCGGCGGTGCAGCACACCGCGGCGGGCGGGCAGATGGGTCCGCTGCCACATGCTCTGCGGCAGCGGCTGGACGACGGCCACGGGCGCGGAGCGCGCCCAGCGGTGCAACAGCTGCTGCATACGGCCGCTGCGCCACATGGGTCCCGCGCAGTCGCTGAGGAGCAAGGTGAGCTGGCGCCCCGTGGGATCGGTGAGCTGGGCCGGATCGCGCAGCCTGCCAAAGTGGCCGACGGTCGGTGCGCTGCCGGGCCGGCCGTCCCCGTCCTCGTACAGGTACTGGACCTGGACCTCGCGGACGGCACCGGCGCGCTCGCACACGTAGCGCAGTTCGTCGAGGGCCTCGCGCCAGACGGCGGTGGAGGTCGACAGGTCCATCAGGAGCAGCAGCCGGGCCTCCCTGCGCCGTCTGGCGGAGAAGACCGGAACCACCAACCCGCCGGACTGCGCGGCGCGTTCGGCCGTCGCCTGCTCGTCGAGAGTGCGGGAGGCCCTGACCGGTGCCCGGTAGCGCTGCAGTGGGCGCAGGCCGCGCTGGAGTCCCACGGGGTCGGGCAGGACCGGTGGGGCCGGCACCCGGACCGGGACGGCGCGCAGCCCGGACGACTGCGCGGCATCGCCCGACGGGGCGAACAGCCGCCCTCCTACGTCGAGTCCGGACGGCTCGCCAAAGAACTGCTGCTGCGCCGGGGGCAGTGGCAGCGGGCCGGGCACCGGGGCGGGGCCCACGTCCGGCGTCGCCCCGGGGATCTTCGCGCTGCCCTCACGGGAACGCCCCTGCTCGCCTGCGTCGATGTGCCCGGCCAGCCATAACGCGTCCGCCAACTCCACGACACCCGGGTCGAGTTCCGCCTCCCGCAGCCGTTCCGCGAGCGCGGTGAGCAGCAGGCCCGCACGGTGCTCCTCGCCGGGATCGTGAGCGGTACGGGCGGCGGGCACTGGTCACCGCGTCCCGTGATCGAGCGGCCTCATCAGCAGCTCGGCGGTCTCCGTGCGCCGCGCGGCCGGCTGGTCGCGTGCCGTGTACTGGGTGAGGAAGATGGCGTTGAGCAACTGGTCCGTGGGGCGCATCGCGCCGTCCGTCTCGGTCTCGGTGAACAGGTCGACGATGTCGTGGTGGGCTTCGTAGGCACCCTCTCCGAAGTGCGCCTGGACCAGCGCGGCCAGCCTCTGATCGCGCGGCGACTGCAGGTCCAGCGTGATGCAGCGGCGGAGCAGCGGGGCCGGGAACTCCCGTTCCCGGTTGCTGGTCAGTACCACGACAGGGAACGCGCGGCAGCGCACCACCCCACCGGTGACGGTCACCCGCCGCCCGTCGTCGGTGAGGACGCGGACCTCGGGCTCGCGGTCGGCGATGCGCTCCAGCTCGGGAATGGCGAACCGGCCCTCCTCCAGCACGTTGAGGAGGTCGTTGGGCAAGTCGATGTCGCTCTTGTCCAACTCGTCGATGAGGAGCACGCGCGGGCGGTCGGTCGCGATCAGGGCAGTACCGAGGGGACCCAGCTTGATGTAGCGGCCGATGTCCTCGGAGGGCGCACCGCCCCGCTCGAGCTGGGCGTCGTGAAGCCTGCCGATCGCATCGTAGGTGTAGAGGCCGTCCTTGAGTTCGCTGCGGCTGACCACCGGCCATTCCAGGACGCGCCCGAGGCCGAGTTCGTGCGCGAGCGCGTGCGCGAGGGTCGACTTGCCCGCGCCGGGGTCACCGGTGACGAGCATGGGGCGACGCAGATACAGCGCCGCGTTGACCAGATGCAGCGCCCGCTCGTCCTGGACGGGCAACGGGACCGTGGTGGCGCCCAGCCTGCGCAGCGTCGCCGAGTCGACGTCAGGGACGTCGTACGCGACCGGATCGGCGTCGAACGCACGCCACGGCGGGGGGTCGGGGAGACGGCGGATCTTGTCCGGATCCGGCCTGCCATCGCCCTCGTAGACGAACCACTCGGTCATGGCGCGCTCCTCGTCGGCGGTCGGTGGAACACCACGTCATGGCCGACGGAAGCGTTGTCCCCCCGCAACAGGCCCCTGGGAATGTACCCAACACCACACGCCCAACCACCGCTTTTCAGCCACGCGTTGGAGCGATGGGCCTCAGGCACGGCGCTCATTGGGGCGCGTCCACGACATCGAGGTCCCCGCCCGGGACCGGCCGGCCGGGATCGTCGTAGAGAAGGGCGAGGGGCTCCGCCCAGCGCCGGTCCTCGCGGCGGGCAGCGATCTCCTCGCGGAGCAGCCGGATGCTGTCGGGGAGTTCGGTGACCGACCCGATGCTGTCGAGCAGCCCGGCGGCGCGCGCGTGCAGCACGTCGCAGTCCTCGCCGCAGCCGCGCGCGGCATGTCCGTCGATGTGCCACAGCACGACGGCATGCCCGCTGTCGAGGAACGCCGCCATGGTCCGCTTGCCCAGGCCGCGGCCGGCCGGGCGGCACAGCACGGGCACGTGGGTGGCGGGCAGTCTGGCGTAGCGGTCGGCCTGCGGGGTGCGACCGTGCTCCGGCGCGCGGTGGGCGGTCAGGACACCGGCCTGACCGAGGCCCTGCCAGCGCGCCAGCCAGGCGTCGTTGTCAGGTTCGAGGCGCCGCGCCAGGTCCCGCAGGACAACCTGGCGCTGGGCGCCGAGGTACTGGTGGTCGTCAAGCGCGGCCACGGCGGCAAAGCGCCAGCGGTGCACCGCGGTGTCGAACTCGTCGACGGGCAGGGCGACTTCCAGCGGTGCGGGCATCCCCTCCCGGTCACCGGCCCTGAACACGCGGGCCAGCGGAAGACCGAGAACCTGCGCCAGCGCCTCCGGTGGCTGTCCCTCGTCGGACTGGTCGGCGGCTTCGAGCAGCGCCTCCCCCGTGCCGTCGTCGACCCAGATCTGCCAGAAGAAGCGGGTGGGAACGGCGCCGATCACCGGATCGAGGACGACCGTGACGACGGTCCTGCCGTCGCCGGCCGTCGGATAGGGCACGACGGCGTGCAGGGGCTCCTCCGGCGCGGGTCGCAGCTCGTCGGGGAGGCGTGCGTCGGTCACCAGGGCATGCATCGAGCGGTCCGGGTGGGCGCGCAGCCGCTCCTTCACCCAGGCGTCCAGGAGCGTGGCGTCGGCCCCGCGTGCGGTGACGTACGCGGCGACCAGGGCCAGGTAGCGCAGGAAGATGAGCGGGGACAGCGGGCGACGGCCCTCGTAGAGCAGTCCGTGTCCGTCCCGCCAGCTGTGCAGAGGCGGGTTCGCACCGGGCCAGCGGGAGTAGCTTCGTGCCACGACGGCGAGTCGGCGCACCGCATGCGCGTCGCCCGGCGGCGGCAGCCGGGCCAGCAGGCCGAGAGCCGTGCGCCGGTCGGCCGGTGTCCACGGGTTGTCCTGCCCCAGTTCACCGGCCTGCAGATCGATCCAGTTGTCGCCGGTGTCGGGTGATTCGGGCAGGGAAGCGTGCCAGCGGTCGTGGGCCTCGACCAGCTGCCGGTAGTGCGTGCCGAACTCGCGCAGCGCGAGCGAGGAGACGGCCGCGCCGCCGTCGCTGCGGGTGCGCCTCGACTTGACGACACCGACGACGGCGCCGGTGTCCGCGTCGACCAGCGGGCCGCCGGAGACGCCGGGCGGGAACTCGGCGTCAGGTCTGAAGCGCAGCCCGCCCGCACCGTCGACCACGTTGATGTCCGCGTCGACGCTCCACGGCACGATCCGCTTGCCGGTCGGCCGCTCGTCGGGCCGGTAGCCGTACACCCGCAACGGCCCCGTGTACTCGACGGCACGGTCCACCAGCCACAGGCACTCGTGCTCCACGTCCGGGTCGAGCAGCCGCACCAGGGCGAGGTCCTCGTCGGCCGGCACGGACTCGCAGGCCGGGTCCCGCAGCAGCCAGGTCTCCAGGCGGGCGGGGAGCGGAATGCCGTTGTTCAGCGCGTCGCCGCGCACCGCGAACTCCATGTCCTGCCGCCCGACGAGCCGGGGCCGCAACACATGGGCGGCGGTCACCACGAGCCCCGGCGCCACGAAGAAACCGCTGCCCCACTGCACGGCGTTGTCCACTCCCGCGGGAAGCAGATGGACGGTGGCGGCCCGGGCCAGGGCATCGAGCCTGGACCCTGCCTCGATCATCAGTCCGAGCCGGTGGGAGCGTCGGGCACGTGGGTCGCGACCCCCTCGCCGCTCTCGTCGCCGCCGCTGTTCTCGGCGCTGCCGTCGAAGGACCAGCCGAGCGCGACCTGGATGGAGGCCTTGGCCTCACCGGAGGCCAGCACGGCAAGGGCCCCGCCGGACTTGGCGGCCAGCTCCACACCGAAGGTGATGGTGACGGTGCCGGGGCGGGCCGCGCGGGCCGCGTCGAGCACGGACTGCCCCACTCCCCTGACGAGCTCGCCGAGCTGTTCGACCTTGGCGGCGGCGCCGTCCAGCACGCCGATGTCCTGGTCGTCGCCGCCGTACGCTTCGGATTCGGAAGCGCTCAGCCGCGCGTGCACGACTGTTCCGTCCGGCAGTCTGATCTCCTGAATCGCGCCCACCGTTCCCCCGTTCACCCTTACTCGTCGGCGTCGCCCGCTGTCACATGCGCATGTCATGGACTGCGACGAGGTTAGGGGGCGCCGCGGTTGCGGGCGAGCCCTGACGGGGCACTATCCGGCCAAGCGTCCCGGCACCCTGCGTAGGCTGGCCGAGAACCATCTGCACGAGGCATCCAGGAGACTCGATCCATGTACTTCACCGACCGCGGCATCGAAGAGCTGGAGAAGAGGCGTGGCGAGGAGGAGGTCACCTTTGAGTGGCTCGCCGAGCAGCTGCGGACCTTCGTCGATCTGAACCCGGACTTCGAGGTTCCGGTGGAGCGTCTGGCTACGTGGCTGGCGCGGCTGGACGACGAGGACGACGACGCCGACGCGTAGGGGCCCGGGTCAGCCGGCGCGAGCCGCACGCACCCTGTCGTACGCGAATCCCAGTGCGCCGTGGGCGAGCAGGACGACCCCGGCGGTGGCCCAGCCGGCGCTGCGCCGGCGCAGACCGTAGAGGGCGAGCGGCGCTCCGGCGGCGAGCTGGGCCGCGGCGAGGCAGCGGGCCTTGGGGCCGCGCAGCCAGGGCCCGATGCTGCTGCTCTCCACGACGTCGAGCTCCGCGTGCACGGCGTCCCGCCAGCCCGGCCAGTCGACCTGTTCCCCGTCCGGCTGGACGCGCGCGACCTCGCGGAGCCGGTCGGCGGGCTCGCCGGGGCTCAGGCCCGCGGGGAGGGTGAGCCCGGCGCGGGTGAGGACGGCGAGCAGGCCGCGCAGCCTGACCCGGGCGTCGGCCTCGGGGTCTGGCCGGGCGAGGGCCTCCAGGGACTGCATGTCGAGTACGGGGTCGAGGCCGAGGCGGGCCGCGAAGGTGCGCAGGGCCTCGTGCTCGCCGACCGGGGTGCCGTTGGCCAGCCAGACGTAGCCGACGGGGCGCCGGAAGCCCGAGGCGAGCGTGAAGCCGCTGCGGTCGGCGTCCCACCACAGTGCGAGCACCGGCCAGGGCGCGCCGACGGCGAGCGCCCCGGCCCAGCCGGCGAGCACCCGTTCGACGGATTCCTCGGCGGTCAGCCAGGGTTTCGTCTCCGGCACGAGGACACTCCACTCGCGTCCGGCCCGGGCCAGCACCATCCGCTCGCGCAGCAGCTGCGCGGCGGGTCCTACGACGGCGGGCTCGGCGCGGCACAGAAGCAGGGCGCCGGCGGGTTCGGGGGACGGCATGGCCCCACGCTAGGCCAATTTGCCCGTATCGGACCACAAATGACCGCCCTCGCGAAGGCACTCGCGACAGTCTTGACTTTCCCCATCCGCGATATATCGTGTTTTCCGGGGGACGCGATATGGCGCGTCCGTCCCGATGTTCGTCCACGCCCACCCCGGAGGAGGTCGCGTCATGCCCGAGTGGTCCGTCGCGGAACCGCAGAAGCTCGCCTTCGACGATCCGGTCACGGCGCTGCACGTCCGCATCGTCGACGGCACGGTGAACGTCGTGGGCACCGACGAAGGTTCCGCCCGCCTGGAGATCTCGGACCTGAAGGGGCCGCCCCTGCGCGTGAGCCAGGAGGGCGGCACGCTCTCGGTGGCGTACGACGATCTGCCCTGGAAGGGCTTCCTCAAGTGGCTGGACCGTAAGGGCTGGCACCGCAGTGCGGTCGTCTCGCTCGCGGTGCCCACGGGGACCCGGGTCGAGGTCGGCGTGGTCGGCGCGGCCGCGGTCGTCTCGGGCATGGCGGGGCGCACGGAGGTGAAGGGCGTCACCGGTGACACGACCCTGGTGGGCGTCACCGGTCCGGTCCGCACCAGCACCGTCTCCGGCAGCGTCGAGGCGCAGGCGGTCACCGGCGACCTCCGGTTCAATTCGGTGTCGGGGGATCTGACCGTCGTCGAGGGCTCGGGGTCCTCCGTGAAGGCGGACACCGTGAGCGGTTCGATGATCGTGGACCTGGACCCGACGGGCCCGACGGACGTGGCGCTGACCAGCGTCTCCGGCGAGATCGCCATCCGTATCCCGCACCCGGCGGACACCGAGGTCGAGGCGAACACGGCGAGCGGAGCGGTGTCGAACGCGTTCGACGGACTCCGGGTCGCCGGCCAGTGGGGCGCGCACAAGATCTCCGGCCGGCTCGGCGCGGGTGCGGGGAAGCTGCGGGCGACGACGGTCTCCGGTTCGATCGCGCTGCTGCGCAGGCCGCCGGGCGAGGACGACCCCTCGGACCTGGAGCCGCAGGACACCCCGAAGGACAGCCCCGCAGAAAAGAAGGTGCTCTGACATGCCTCCCGTCTTCGCCCACGGACGCCTGCGGCTCTACCTCCTCAAGCTGCTCGACGAGGCCCCGCGCCACGGTTACGAGGTGATCCGTCTCCTCGAGGAGCGCTTCCAGGGGCTGTACGCGCCTTCGGCGGGCACGGTCTATCCGCGACTGGCGAAGCTGGAGAGCGAGGGCCTGGTCACCCACACCACCGAGGGCGGCCGCAAGGTGTACGCGATCACGGACGCGGGCCGTGCCGAACTGGCCGACCGCAGCGGCGAGTTGGCCGACCTGGAGCTGGAGATCCGCGATTCGGTCGCCGAGCTGGCGGCCGAGATCCGCGACGACGTCCGGGGTGCGGCGGGCGACCTGCGCCGCGAGGTGCGGGCCGCCGCGGCCGGCACCCGCGCCCGGAGCGGCGCCTTCGGCGGCCTGGGCGATCTGGGCGACCTCAAGGACTTCACGGACGGTGAGTCCTGGCGGGCCGCCAAGGAGGAGATGCGCCGGGCCAAGCAGGAGTGGAAGGAGCAGGCGCGGCGCGCGAAGGACGAGAGCCGCCGGGCCCGCGAGGAGGCCCAGCGGGCGCGCCGCCAGGCCAAGGAGTCGCAGGACCGGGTGCGGGAGCAGGCGCAGGAGGAGTTCCAGCGCATGGCCAGGCGCGTCCAGGACCAGGTGCAGGACCACTTCGCGCGTGGCGACTGGCCGACGGGCGTCCGCGAGGGCCTCTCCGAACTGGCCAAGGAGTTCGGCGAGTTCGGCAAGAGCCTCGGCAAGGACGCCCCGCGCACCCCGTCGCCGCCCGAGCCCGAGTACCGCCCGGCGTCGGACACGGTCCCGGCCGAGTACGTCCCGTCCTGGGCCGCGGAGGACTCCACCGGCGACCCGTCCCGCGACCTGGACCGCCTCCTGGACCGCTTCCGCGACGACATCCGCGACACGGCCCGCGACCACGGCGTCACGGAGGACCAACTCCGTGAGGCCCGAGCCCAGTTGGCGACGACGGCGGCCCGACTCACAGCAACCTTGAAGTCGACGCCACCGGATTCGAGCCCCTCCGGCGATTGAGGAGCGGGGCCCGGGGCGGAGCCCCGTGACCTCAGCCGCGGCGCGGGGCTCTCACCCACTCCCCGGACCGCTCACCCGGCAGCCCGCCCCTCACCCCCGTACAGCACCCGCTCCACGCCCGCGGCATCCACCCCGTACCCACCCAGCACCTCAGAGAAAGACCCACCCCGGGACACCAGCGCGAGCAACAGATGCTCATCCCCGATGGCCCGGTCCCCGTGCGCGAGCGCAACCCGCAAAGCCCCCTCCAACACCTTCTTGGCGTCACGGCTGAAGGCGCGCCGTCCCCCGACCCGCCGCCCCCCGGCCAACGCCCCGACCCCGTGAACCTCTTCGACCCGGGCGACGATCTCGTCCACATCGATCCCCAGCCCGGCGAGCGCCTCGGTATCGGCCCGGGAAAGCCCCGCCCGGCGCCGCGCACCCCCGACGGCCCGCCCGATCTCGGCGCGCCGCCCCTCGTCGGCGAGCCCGAGCGCGTCGAGCACGAAGGCGCCCCGGGTGCCGCGCCGCTCCAGCAGGGCGAGCAGCAGATGCCCCTCGTCGACCCGCTCGGCACGCTCACGCTCCGCGTGCACGACCGCGTCCTTGACGACGGCCCTGGCCGCCTCGGTGAACCGTTCGAACATCATCGCCTCCCGTACTTCTTGTGCACGGCTTGTCGACTGACTCCCAGCTCGGCCGCGATGTCCTGCCACGACCAGCCCTGATTGCGCGCACTGCGCACCTGTACCGCTTCCAGCTGCTCGAGCAGCCGCCGCAGCGCGGCGACCGCCCGCAACCCGACGCGCGGGTCGCGGGCGCCCGCCTGCTCGGCGAGATCCGTTGCCTCGGTCATGATGTCAATGTAAGTTGACACACCCTCGCCGTCAACCATCATTGACAGCGAGGGTGAGAAGAAAGGGCGCCCCAGAACCCGCGGGGCGCCCTTCGACTACGTATCGGCGCAGCTCAGACGGTCAGTACGACCTTCCCGAACAGATCGCCGCCGGCCATCTTCTCGAACCCTTCCCGGGCCCGGTCGAGCGGCAGCACCTCGTCGATGACGGGCCGCACGCCGGTGGCCGCGCAGAAGGAGAGCAGGTCCTCCAGCTCGTCCTTGGAACCCATCGTCGAGCCGACGACCTTGAGCTCCAGGAAGAAGATGCGGTTCAGCTCGGCGGCCGGCGGGTTGGGCCCGCTGGTGGCGCCGGAGATCACCAGAGTGCCGCCCGGCTTGAGGGACTTGACCGAGTGCGACCAGGTCGCGGCGCCCACCGTCTCGATCACGGCGTCCACCCGCTGCGGCAGCCGCGCACCGGACTCGACGGCCTCGACCGCGCCCAGCTCCAGGGCCCGCTTGCGCTTGGCCTCGTCCCGGCTGGTGGCGAAGACCCGCAGCCCGGCGGCCTTGCCGAGGGCGATCGCGGCGGTCGCGACACCGCCGCCCGCGCCCTGCACCAGTACCGAATCACCGGGCCGTACACCGGCGTTGGTGAACAGCATCCGGTACGCGGTCAGCCAGGCGGTGGGCAGACAGGCGGCCTCCTCGAAGGAGAGCTCCTTGGGCTTGGGGAGCACGTTCCACTCGGGCACGGTGACCTGCTCGGCGAACGTGCCCTGGTACTTCTCCGTGAGGATGGAGCGGCGCTCGCGCGGCCCGACGCCGTGGCCGGTCTCGCCGATGACGGAGTGCAGGACGACCTCGTTGCCGTCCTGGTCGATCCCGGCGGCGTCGCAGCCGAGGATCATCGGCAGCGCCTCCTCGCCGAGACCGACCCCGCGCAGGGACCACAGATCGTGATGGTTGAGGGAGGCGGCCTTGACGTTCACGGTGGTCCAGCCGGGCCGGTCCTCGGGGGCGGGCCGCTCCCCCAGTTCCAGGCCGTTCAGCGGCTGATCACGGTCGATGCGGGCTGCGTAGGCGGCGAACATGACCTTGACGATAGGCCCGGCACCCGGCCCGGGGAACCACCCCCGGCTGTGACACACGTCCTGTAGCCAACGCGCGCGAAAGGCCCCGCCGGACACGGAAAAGGCCCCGCCGGAGCGGGGCCTCGACCGGACGGCGACACTCAGCGCCGGGCGACGACACTCAGCGCCGGGCGACGCCCTCGGCACGCGCCGCGGCCGCGACGGCGGCGGTGACGGCCGGCGCCACCCGCTCGTCGAACGGCGACGGGATCACGTACTCGGCCGACAGGTCGTCCCCGACCACGGCGGCCAGCGCCTCCGCGGCGGCGATCTTCATCGTCTCGGTGATCCGGGAGGCCCGGACCTGGAGCGCGCCCGCGAAGATGCCGGGGAACGCCAGGACGTTGTTGATCTGGTTCGGGAAGTCCGAGCGCCCCGTCGCGACCACGGCCGCGTACTTGTGGGCGATGTCGGGGTGCACCTCGGGGTTCGGGTTGGCCATCGCGAAGACGAAGGCGCCCGGCGCCATGGAGGCGACCGCCGGCTCGGGGACCGTACCGCCGGAGACGCCGATGTAGACGTCGGCGCCCGCGAGGGCGTCCTCCAGCGAACCGGACAGACCGGCCTTGTTGGTGATCTCGGCCAGCTCGCGCTTGACCGGCGTGAGGTCCTCGCGGTCCCGGCTGACGATGCCCTTGCGGTCGGCGACCGCGACGTCGCCGAGACCCGCTTCGAGGAGGAACTTCGCGATGGCGACGCCCGCCGCACCGGCGCCGCTGATCACTCCGCGCAGCTCGCCGAGCGAACGCCCGCTGAGCCGGGCCGCGTTCTTCAGCGCGGCCAGCGTCACCACGGCCGTGCCGTGCTGGTCGTCGTGGAAGACCGGGATGTCGAGCCGCTCCTGGAGCTTCTTCTCGATCTCGAAGCACCGCGGGGCCGCGATGTCCTCCAGGTTCACACCGCCGAAGGACGGCGCGAGACGCACCACGGTGTCGACGATCTCGTCGACGTCGGTCGTCGCGAGCGCGATCGGCACGGCGTCGACGCCGCCGAACTGCTTGAAGAGAATGGCCTTGCCCTCCATCACCGGGAGGGAGGCCTCGGGGCCGATGTCCCCGAGTCCGAGCACGGCCGTACCGTCCGTCACGACGGCCACGACGCTCGACTTCCACGTGTAGTCGTGGACGAGCTCCGGCTGCTCGGCGATCGCGCTGCACACCTTCGCGACGCCGGGCGTGTACGCCAGGGACAGGTCGTCCTTGTCGCGGATCGGCACGGTGGCCTGCACGGCCATCTTGCCGCCACGGTGCAGTGCGAAGGCCGGATCGAAGGGCTCGTCAGCGCCTTCGTTGCCGATATTCGCGTCGCTGCGAGGATTGACGATCTCCGCTGCCACTTGTCTGACCCCTTAAGTCTTATTGCTTCAGTTGAGGGTGGGTCCGCCCCTGGTTGAGGAGCGGGCGGGCACCGCGTACGTCCCAGCCGGGCCCGTTTGTGGCCGGCTGCGCGGGTACGTACACGACGAGCGCGCCGCACGCGCGCTCTGAGCCCCGGATGAGGGGTGTAAAGAACCTTCTTACCCGACGGACCGTGTCGCGGACGAGCCCATTCGTGATCGATCACGCGGCGGTGACATGACTCATAGCCACATATCTGGACACGTTGTAAACCTGTGCCCCGCGAGGCGGGGAGAAGCGCCCGAATAATGAGACAGCGGGCGGTTCGCCGGAGATCCTCCGGCTGGTGGGCGATACGTCCGCAGATGCTGTGGACCCCATGCACCGTGATGGACAGCCCTGTTGGCCGTCTTGGGTCACCCGTTATCCGATTTTGACATCACCGCGCCCCTGCACGCCCCGGTCCGAATGGCAAGATGCCGTCATCACGCAGGTCGCGACACCCGAAGGCGTGTGCCACGGCGACCTTTACGGCCACTCCCACACCCCTGCCGGAGGACCCCACCATGACCGCAAGCACCACCCGTCGCTCGACCGCGAAGGCCGGGCAGTCCGTGAAGTCCCGGATAGCCGCGGCCGGCGCGATCGCGGTCGCCGGCACGCTGCTCCTCACCGGCTGCGGCGACCAGACCAAGTCGGACGACACCAGCTCCGACAAGGCCTCCTCCAAGAGCGCGCCGCTGGCGGACAAGCTCCCCAAGGAGATCCGCGACAAGGGCGTCATCCGGGTCGGCTCGGACATCGCGTACGCGCCGGTCGAGTTCAAGGACAAGTCGGGCAAGGCCATCGGCATCGATCCCGACCTGGCCGCGGCGATGGGCAAGCAGCTCGGCGTGACGTTCGAGTTCCAGAACGGCACGTTCGACACCCTGGTCACGGGCCTGCGCTCGAACCGCTACGACCTCGCGATGTCGGCGATGACCGACACCAAGGACCGTCAGGACGGCATCGACTCGGACACCGGCAAGAAGGTCGGCGAGGGCGTCGACTTCGTCGACTACTTCAACGCGGGCGTCTCCATCTACACGCCGAAGGGCAAGACCCAGGACATCAAGACCTGGGCCGACCTGTGCGGCAAGAAGATCGTGGTGCAGCGCGGCACGGTCTCCCACGACCTCGCCAAGGCCCAGGCCAAGAAGTGTCCGGCGGGCAAGAAGCTCGGCATCCAGGCCTTCGACGACGACCAGCAGGCGCAGACCCGGCTGCGCTCGGGCGGCGCCGACGCCGGCTCCTCCGACTTCCCGGTCGCCGCGTACGCGGTGAAGACCTCGGGCGGCGGCAAGGACTTCGAGATCGTCGGCGACCAGGTCGAGGCGGCCCCGTACGGCATCGCCGTCGCCAAGTCCCAGACGCAGCTGCGTGACGCCATCAAGGCCGCGCTCGACGCCGTCATCAAGAACGGCGAGTACGACAAGATCATCGCCAAGTGGGGCGTCGAGGCGGGCGCCGTGAAGGCGGCCACCGTCAACGGCGGCAAGTAAGGCAACCACCAACGCCTGACGCGTCGTTGAAAGGCAACATCCGTGTCGATTGACATAGAGAAGACGGGCGGCGGCCCCGAGGACACGCCGCCGCCCGCGGCCCACCCGGAGGCCATCAAGGCCATCCCGGTGCGGCACTACGGGCGTTACGTCGCCGCCGTCATCGCGCTCGCGCTGCTCGGCTCGATCATCTACGCCTTCGGCCAGGGCAAAATCAACTGGGGTGCGGTCCCCGACTACTTCTTCGACGACCGCATCGTGACGGGCGTCGGCAAGACGCTCCTGCTGACGGTCCTCGCGATGGTGATCGGCATCGTCGGCGGCATCCTGCTGGCCGTCATGCGCCTGTCGAAGAACCCGGTGACCAGCTCGATCGCCTGGTTCTACATCTGGTTCTTCCGCGGCACCCCGGTCCTGGTCCAGCTGTTCATCTGGTTCAACCTGGGCCTGGTCTTCGAGTACATCAACCTCGGGCCGATCTACAAGGACTACTGGTCGTCCTTCATGACGCCGCTGCTCACGGCCCTGCTGGGCCTGGGGCTCAATGAGGCGGCGTACATGGCGGAGATCTGCCGCGCCGGCCTGCTCTCGGTCGACGAGGGCCAGACCGAGGCGTCGCACGCGCTCGGCATGAGCCACTCCAAGACGCTGCGCCGCATCGTGATCCCGCAGGCGATGCGGGTGATCGTGCCGCCGACGGGCAACGAAGTCATCAACATGCTGAAGACCACCTCGCTGGTCGCGGCGGTCCAGTTCAACGAACTCTTCCGGGCCGCGCAGGACATCGGTCAGCAGTCCGGTTCGCCGGTGGAGATGTACTTCCTGGCGGCCGCCTGGTACCTGATCATGACGTCGATCCTCAGCGTCGGTCAGTTCTACATCGAGCGCTACTACGCGCGCGGCACGTCCCGTCAGCTGTCGGACACTCCGTGGCAGAAGGTGAAGGCCACCATGTTCTCCTTCTCGAACCGTTCGGGGGCGGTGGGCGCATGAGCGAGCAGCAGCACGCGATGGTGAAGGCCGAGGGCGTCCACAAGTCCTTCGGCAACGTCGAGGTCCTCCAGGGCATCGACCTCGAGGTCAAGCAGGGTGAGGTCTTCTGCCTCATCGGCCCGTCGGGCTCCGGCAAGTCGACGTTCCTGCGCTGCATCAACCACCTGGAGCAGATCAACGCCGGCCGGCTGTACGTGGACGGGGAGCTGGTCGGCTATCGCCAGAAGGGCGACAAGCTCTACGAGCTGAAGGACAGCGAAGTCGCGCTGAAGCGCCGGGACATCGGCATGGTCTTCCAGCGCTTCAACCTCTTCCCGCACATGACGGCGCTGGAGAACGTCATGGAGGCGCCGGTCCAGGTCAAGCGGGAGTCGAAGGCGCAGGCCAGGACGCGTGCCGGAGAACTCCTGGAGCGGGTCGGCCTCGCCGACAAGGCGGGCAACTACCCCTCGCAGCTCTCCGGCGGGCAGCAGCAGCGCGTGGCGATCGCGCGTGCGCTGGCGATGGACCCGAAGCTGATGCTGTTCGACGAGCCGACGTCTGCGCTCGACCCGGAGCTGGTCGGCGACGTCCTCGACGTCATGCGCGACCTCGCCGAGTCCGGCATGACGATGATCGTCGTGACGCACGAGATGGGCTTCGCCCGCGAGGTCGGTGACAGCCTCGTCTTCATGGACGGCGGCGTGGTCGTCGAATCAGGCCATCCCCGGGATGTCCTGACGAACCCGCAACACGAGCGAACCCAGTCGTTCCTGTCGAAGGTCCTCTAGCCCGCCGGGCCAGAGCGGGCGAACTCGGCCTTTCGTCCGCGGCCCGGTGGCCTCTTCTCGCGCAGTTCCCCGCGCCCCTGAGGCGTGCGCTGCGCGCAGCCTCCCCTCGGAGGCTGCGCTGCGCGCGCCAACACCCGGGGCAGGGCGCGCGCCTTGATGGAGATCTTGCTGGAGATGGCGCACGAAGTGCGCATCTCCAGGGGCGCGGGGAACTGCGCGAGAAGCGGCC
Organism: Streptomyces sp. NPDC057694; assembly: GCF_042799415.1. Classification (NCBI taxonomy): domain Bacteria; kingdom Bacillati; phylum Actinomycetota; class Actinomycetes; order Kitasatosporales; family Streptomycetaceae; genus Streptomyces; species Streptomyces sp. NPDC057694. The sequence continues at coordinate 151,764 of NZ_JBHVIX010000019.1, read as the reverse complement.
ACCGGCCGTCAGGCGAAGGTCAACCCATCAGGGGCGCGGGGAACTGCGCGACCAGCCACGACGAGACCGGCACCCGGCAGCGTCACCTCAAAGCCAGCACCAGCGCATCACTGGGCGACCCCCAAACGGCCCGCGCCTCGCCGAACCCGGCAGCCCGGAGCGCCCCGACATGCCAGGAAACCGACGGAGTATCCCCGTCGGCATGCTCCCCATAGATCTCGAACCGCCGCGCCGTAGCCTCACCCAGCACCGGATCAGCGGCAGCCAGCGCCCACCAGTCGGCCCAGTCCACGGCCCCGCCGCTCCTGGCCTCCTCCTGCCGAGCATGCCGAAGAGCCCGCTCGGCACCATTGATCCGCGGGGTCGACTCGTCGATCATGTGGTCCGCGTTCATGAACACACCCCCGTCCCGCACCAGCGGGGCGAGTTGACCGTAGAGCGTGGCGAGAGGCTCGGCGTGCAGCCAGTGCAGGGCGGTGGCGGTGAGCACGGCGTCGTACGAGTCGTGCGGCAGCGCCCGCGTCCACTGCGGGTCCTTGAGGTCGGCGCTGACGAAGGAGACCCGCTCGTCCCCCTCGAACGTGCCGCGCGCGATGGCGAGCAGCGCCGGGTCGAGGTCCACGCCCACACTCGTCGCCGAGGGGAACCGCGCCAGCAGCCGGTCCGTGATGCTCCCCGTGCCGCACGCGAGGTCGAGCACTCGGGGCGCCGTCCCCACACACGCCTCGACCATGTCGAGCATCACCCGGAACCGCTCCTCGCGGTCGGGCATGTACCACTCCTGCTGCCGGTCCCAGCTCTCCTGCCAGGAGCGCCAGTCGGTGGTGGTCCTGGTGGTCCTGGTCGTCATGAAAGGCCTCCCGTACGGGCACCGCTCCCCGCGGTGCGTAATACCCTGAAAGCAGAAGTGAGCATTACGCTCACGACGGATGACGATAGCCCGCCCCGGTAAGGACTACAAGTGGAACTGGCCTATTACTCGGACTACGCAGTGCGCCTCGTCAACACCGAGGAGCCGGGCCGCGGCAAGGACTCCCTGACCACGGTCGACGCGGTGCGCGGCCTCTTCGGCCCCAGCCAGGACGCGGCCCGCCGCGCCACGGAAGCCGACCTGACCCGCTTCAGGAGCGTACGAGGACGGCTGCGCGCGGTGTTCGAGGCGGCCGACGGCGGCGACGAGGAACTCGCCGTGAACCTGCTTAACTCACTGCTCCTGGAGTTCCCGGTGAGCCCGCAGGTCTCCGGGCACAACGACCGCGACGACGACGGCCACCCGCTGTGGCACATGCACCTGGCGGACCACCCGTCGAACGCGACGGCGGGCTACGCGGCGATCGCCGCGATGGGCCTCGCCTTCCACCTCACGGAGTACGGCGTGGACCGGCTCGGCCTGTGCGAGGCGGCCCCGTGCCGCAACGCCTATCTGGACACGTCCACCAACCGCTCGCGCCGTTACTGTTCGGACCGCTGTGCGACCCGCGCCAACGTCGCCGCCTACCGCGCCCGCAAGCGCCTGGAGGCCGAAGAGCGCACGGAGCGTACAGAGCGCGCGGACCGCAGCGAGCGCACGGGACGCACGGCGGAGAACACCCAGGACAGCACGGCGCCGACCGAGCGCTGACCCTCCCCCTCCACCCACGGCCTGCGGTGCCGCAGCCGCCCGCGCACCCTGGCGAGCACCAGCTCGTCGGGGACGACGCCGTAGACGGTGCTGTCACCGCCGGCCGCGGCGTTGTCGCCGAGCACCCACCAGCCGCCCTCGCGCCGCTCGGCGATCCGCTTCACGACCAGCAGGTCCTGCTGGAAGGGGTGGCGCAGGATGATGACGTCGCCGGGCCGCACCCGCGCGCCGTGCTGCACCAGCAGCCAGTCCCCCGGATTCAGGGTGGGCACCATGGAGGGCCCCTCCACCTCGATGAGCTGGAACGGCACCCTGCCCTCCCGCGCTTCCTCCGCCGCCGTCTCGGGCATCAGACACAACCTCCCCGGTCCCTCACGGTCCCATCCTCCACCAGTCCCGGTCCCACCCTGGACTTTTGTCCTAAGCCCCCGGGGGCACCCGAGAAAACCAGTGCTGCACGGAGTAATGTCGCACTCGAGAAGACGATCACGAGGAAGGACAGCTACATGCTTTCCCGCCTGTTCGCCCCCAAGGTGAAGGCCAGTGCCCACTGCGACCTCCCCTGCGGCGTGTACGACCCGGCCCAGGCCCGCATCGAGGCCGAGTCGGTGAAGGCCGTCCAGGAGAAGATGGCGGCCAACGACGACGCGCACTTCCAGGCGCGCGCCACGGTCATCAAGGAGCAGCGAGCAGAGCTCGCCAAGCACCACGTCTCGGTGCTGTGGAGCGACTACTTCAAGCCCCCGCACTTCGAGAAGTACCCGGAGCTGCACCAGCTGGTCAACGACACCCTGAAGGCCCTCTCGGCCGCCAAGGGTTCGAAGGACCCGGCCACGGGCCAGAAGGCGCTCGACTACATCGCCCAGATCGACAAGATCTTCTGGGAGACCAAGAAGGCTTGATCCCTGATCATGCCGTTTGACCTGCGTTTTCCTTGTTCGCATGGTCTTCCGGTCCGCACCTGGTCCACGGTTCGCCGCATCCCGGCGCTCTGATGGACCAGGTGCGGTCTTCTTTTTCCCGTCACTCCAGGAGCCAGGAACCTTGTCCGCACCGCGCAGCAGCACCCGCCCCCGCATCCTCTACGTCACCGATCTCGCGTACGAGGCCCGTGGCCGCCGCTACTGCGACGAGGACATCTTCCTGACCTCACGGCTGCGCGCCGCCTTCGACCTGGCGCTGTGCCATCCGCTGGACGCGGCCGGACTGATGGACTCCTTCGACGCGGTCGTGGTGCGCAACAGCGGTCCGGTGCTCGGCTACCAGGAGGCGTACGAGGCGTTCCGCGCGCGGGCCCTCGCGCAGGGCACGACCGTCTACAACCCGCTGAACGGGCGCGCCGACATGGCGGGCAAGCAGTACCTAGTCGACCTGACCGAGGCCGGCCGCCCGGTCATCCCGACCGTCGAACGGGCCGCGGACCTGGCGAAGCTCCCGGCCGCGCCCGCGTACGTGGCGAAGCCGAAGCAGGGCGCGGACTCGATAGGTCTGCGCCGGGTGAGCCCGGAGCAGCTCACTGAACTCCCCTACGAAGAGGGCCTGCTGGTCCAGCCCCACATCGACTTCGCCTACGAGGTCTCGTTCTACTTCGTCGACGACGCGCTCCAGTACGCCCTCTACGCACCGGACCCGGCCCGCCGCTGGGAGCTGCGCTCCTACGAAGTCACTCCCGCCGACCGCGAGTTCGCCCGCTCCTTCATCGACTGGAACACGCTCCCGTACGGCATCCAGCGCGTCGACGCCTGCCGCACCCGCGAGGGCGACCTGCTGCTCGTGGAGCTGGAGGACCTCAACCCGTATCTCTCGCTCGACCTGGTGGACGACGCGACGCGGGACGCCTTCGTGACGGCGATGACGGCGTCGGTCCGGGCGGCGGTCTCCGGCTCCTAGCTGTCCGGGAGGTCGCGCACGACCCGCGCCGGATTGCCCACCGCCACCACGTCCGCGGGCAGGTCGCGGGTGACGACGGAGCCCGCGCCGACCACCGTGTTCGCCCCGATGGTGACGCCGGGGCAGACGATGACGCCGCCGCCCAGCCAGACGTTGTCACCGATGGTGATCGGCTTCGCCGCCTCCCACTTGGCGCGGCGCGGTTCCGCCGCGACGGGGTGCGTGGGCGTGAGCAGTTGGACGTTCGGGCCGATCTGGACGTCCTCGCCGATCCGGATGGGCGCCACGTCGAGGAACACGGCGCCGTAGTTGACGAAGGTCCGCGCGCCGATGCTGATGTACGTCCCGTAGTCGACGGCGAGCGGCGGCCGGACCACGACGTCCTCGCCCAGTTCGCCGAGCAGTTCGCGCAGCAGGGCCCGGCGCGCGGGCAGGTCGGTGACGCTGCTCGCGTTGTACCGCTCCCCGAGTGCGGCGGCGCGCAGGGCGGCCGCCTCCAGTTCGGGGTCGTCGGCGAGGTAGAGGTCACCGGCGAGCATGCGCTCCTTCTGGCTGCGCTCCTCGGGGCGCGGCCAGTCGCGCACCTCGGTCACCGCCGAGACCGGCAGCGGACCGTAGAGGTGCGGGAACCGCTCCCCGCCGGGCACGCCCTCCTCGACCCGCACCGGAACCCCGTCGAGACGTCCCGGGTCGACGACGAGGACCACCAGCTCGCCCGGGGCGGGATCGGTCCCGTACAGCAGTTCCGCGACCTGGCGCACCTGGTGCGGGAACGAGAAGTGGATGAAGCCGACCTCCGGGAGCGTCTTGCCGCGGGTCGACATCTCGTACGTCCCCGCGGCCCGGGCGCTCTCCCACAGGCGTCGCTCGGTGATGTGCAGCAGCTCGATCATGCCCCCAACGTACGGGGCCGCCGAGGTCACCGCGTCCTGGTGTAGCGGCGCACCACCACGCCGCCGGCGAACGTGCGGTTCTCCGTCAGGTCGAACCGGTCGAACGAGTAGGAGCGGCCGCCGAACAGCGGCATGCCGCCGCCGAACACCACCGGGTACGTCTTCAGCACGAGTTCGTCGATCTCGTCCATGAGCAGCCCGGCGAGCTGCGCGCCGCCGCACAGCCAGATGTCCAGGTCGCCGTCCTCGGCCTTGAGTTCACGGACCTTGCCGACGACGTCGTCGTGGATCAGTCGCACGTTCGGGTGCGGGGACTCGGTGAGGGTGCGCGTGAGGACGTACTCGCGCAGGTGCCCGTACGGGCTGGTGAGCCCGGCGTCGAGGCCCACCTGGTAGCTGTTGCGGCCCTGGATCACGGTGTCGAATTTTTTGTTCGCGACCCCGTCGAGGCCGAGCATCTTCCGGCCGGGCGCCGAGACGGTGTCCGGGTATTCGCCGGTGAGGTACGCGAGGAACTCCTCGTCGGCGAACTGCATGAACATGTTGCCGTCGCCGGTCTCGTCGCCGATGAAGCCGTCGATGGACACGGCGACGAAGTACGTGAGCTTGCGCAAGCTGGTCTCTTTCCGCTGGGGACAAGGGAGTTGGGGCGTCGTTCCGCCCGAACCACTTCAGTTATAGTGCTTCACGTGTAGTGGTTGCAAGGGCTTTGAGGGATACAGGGAGTCGGACGCATGGTGAGGAATCCCGAGCGCAGGGCGGCACTGGTCGACGCGGCCGTCGAGGTGCTGGCGGCGGAGGGGGCCCGGGGCCTGACCTTCCGCGCGGTGGACACGGCGGCGGGCGTGCCGACGGGCACGTCGTCGAACTACTTCGCCAACCGCGACGACCTGCTCCACCAGATCGACGCCTGGCTGCACCAGCGGCTCGCACCGGACCCGGAGGCCGTCGGGAAGCTGCTGGCGCTCCCCCGGGACCGGGCCCTGGTCACCGCGTTCATGCACAACCTGATGGGGCGCGTGCAGGGCGACCGCACCGGGTTCCTCGCGATGATGGAGATGCGCCTGGAGGCGAGCCGTCGCCCGGAACTGCGTGCGTCCCTGAGGGGGTCGCTCCGCGGCGACCTGGACGAGGCCGTCTCCTTCAACGCGCAGGCGGGACTGCCCGGCGGCGCGGAGGAGATCACGCTGCTCTACCTGGGCATGCTCGGACTCATCCTGGAGCACCTGACGATGCCGGGAATGCTGGACGGCGCGATCCCCGGGGCGAGCGTGCCGGACGGCGTGGTGGCACGCCTGGTGGAGCGGATCATTCCCGAGGGCTGACGCGGCACGGCGGGCAGCGGCGAGCGGTCAACCCGCCTGCGGCTCGCGCCACATGGGCCACATCGTCGGCCCGTCCGGCAGCTGGACGGTACGGTCCATGACGGCGAACCCGAGCCGCTCGTACAGGGCGCGGCCGCGTGCGCTGCTGGCCTCCAGGTACACGGGCCGGCCCGCACGGTCGCACCGGTCGAGCACCGGCGTCATCAGCGCGGTGCCGAGCCCCTCGCCCTGCCGCTCCGGCGCGACGCCGATCATCCAGAGGTACGTGTGGGCCCGCCCCTGCGGGTGCGCCTCGTCCAGCAGGCGGGCGATGTCCTCGATCCGCGCGTTGTCCGGATCGACGGCCTCCCGCACCTGGGCCGGGATGTCCTCGTCACCGGCGTCGTGCGGCTCGTCGGGCACGTCCATCCACAGCGCGACGGCCGAACCGTCCTCCAGCAGATCGACATATCCCCCGGACCCCTCGGCGAGCGTCGCATCGGTGAACGCCCCCATGAGCCCCGCATGCCGGACCCGCCGGTACTCGGCACCGGGAAACACCCAGCCGCTGACCGGATCGTCCATGAACGCCCGATCGAGCACCCCGACTATCCACTCCCGATCCTCGACCCCCGCCCGCCGGATCCCCACACCCACACCAACCGCCCCCGCTCAACTCGCCTTCGCTGCATGGCCGTTGGCAGCCTAAACGATGAGAACCGGAGATCTGCGCGCCCCCTCCTGATGGGAGATGCCGCACGAAGTGCGCATCTCAGGGGCGCGGGGAACTGCGCGCCCAGCCCCCACGCACCCGCACACGCCCCACAACACGAGGCCCCCGAGCGGAGCGCTACCGCTCACGGCGCGTGACGAACTCCGCCAACGACAACAACCCTCCCGCCGCCTCAGGCACCGGCACAGCCCGCTGCAACTCGGCCACGGCCCGGGCCATCTGATCGGCGGCCTGCGCCTGCGCCCAGTCCCGCCCACCGGCCCGCTCGACCGCGAGCGCGATCGCCTCGATGTCGGCCCGCCCCTCCTGCCCCGGCCCCGGCGGCCCGTACCGCGCGGCCAGCTCGTCCGCCGCCGGCCCACCGGAGGCCAGCGCCGCGACGACCGGCAGCGACTTCTTGCGGACGACCAGATCAGCGCCGGCCGGCTTCCCGGTACGGGCCGGATCGCCCCAGATCCCGATCACGTCGTCGATCAGCTGGAAGGCCAGACCGGCCGCCCGCCCGAACGCGTCGAGCGCCGCGACCTCCTCGTCCCCCGCTCCCGCGTACAGCCCGCCGAGCGCGCAGGCGCAGCCGAGCAGCGCCCCGGTCTTGGCCTCCGCCATGGCCAGCGTCTCCGCGAGGCTGGTCTCCGCCGGATCGCGCCGCTCCAGGGCGACGTCGGCGGCCTGCCCGGCGCACAGCTCCACGACGCAGGAGGCGAGCCGGGCCACCGCAGCGGCCGCCGCCGGGTGCGCGTCCTGGACGAGCAGCCGCTGCGCCTGGGCCTGCAACGCGTCCCCCGTGAGGATCGCGTCCGCGTCACCGAACACCGCCCACGCGGTGGGCCGGTGTCTTCGGGTGGCGTCGCGATCCATCACGTCGTCGTGCAGCAGCGAGAAGTTGTGCGTCAGCTCCACGGCGGCCGCGGCCGGTACCGCCTGCTCGGTGCGCCCGCCGAGGGCGCGCGCCGCGGCGAGCACGAGGGCGGGCCGTACCGCCTTGCCCGCGTGGCCCACCGCCGGTGTGCCGTCCGCGTGCTCCCACCCGAAGTGGTAGCGGGCGACGCGGCGTATGGACCCCGGCAGGTCCTCGACGGCCCGCCGCAGCGCGGGGTCGACCGACGCCCTGGCCTGCGCCAGGATCGTCGCTGCTTCCTGGGCCTCGGGCGACTGCACCGTGTTCGCGATCTCCGTCGTCCGGGTCAAGGGCTCACCCGGGTGCGGGTGCCGGTACGCCGTGTGCGGCTCGTCACCGCCACCGGCCGATCTCGACGTTCTCCAGGACTCCCAGCGCGTCCGGCACCAGGACCGCCGCCGAGTAGTACGTGGTCACCAGGTACGAGATGATCGCCTGCTCGCTGATGCCCATGAACCGCACCGACAGGCTCGGCTCGATCTCGTCCGGGATGCCGGACTGCCGCAGACCGATGACGCCCTGCTCGTCCTCGCCCGTACGCATGCAGATGATGGACGTGGTCCGCGCCTCGCTGATCGGGATCTTCCCGCACGGGTAGATCGGCACCCCGCGCCAGGTCGGGATGCGGTTCCCGCCGACGTCGATGCTCTCCGGGACCAGGCCCCGCTTGTTGCACTCGCGGCCGAACGCGGCGATCGCCTTGGGGTGCGCCAGGAACACCTTGGAGCCGCGCCGCCTGCTGAGCAGCTCGTCCATGTCGTCGGGGCCGGGCACGCCGTCGTGCGGCTGCAGCCGCTGGTCGTACTCGCAGTTGTTGAGCAGGCCGAACTCCCGGTTGTTGACGAGCTCGTGCTCCTGGCGCTCCTTCAGCGCCTCGACGGTGAGGCGGAGCTGGTGCTCCGTCTGGTTCATCGGCTGGTTGTAGAGGTCGGCCACGCGCGTGTGGATGCGCAGCACGGTCTGGGCGACGCTCAGTTCGTACTCGCGCGGCGCCGCGTCGTAGTCGACGAACGTGCCCGGCAGGACGGCTTCGCCGACATGGCCGGCCGAGAGGTCGATCTCCTTCTCTCCGTAGTTGTTCGACCGCTGCTCCGGCAGCGAGCGCAGCTGCTGGAGATGGTCGCGCAGGGCTTCCGAGCGCTCGGCGACCTGCTCCACGTCGCGGCGCGGCAGGACGAGCACGGTGCACGCGGTGGCCGCGCGTGCCGTGTACTCCCAGATGCCCTCGTCGTCGAGGAGGGCCTGGTCACCGAAGTACGCGCCGTCGGCGAGGACGCCGAGCACCGCGTCGTCGCCGTACGGGCCCGTGCCGACCTTCTCCACCCGGCCGTGCGCGAGCAGGAACACCTCATCCGCCTGGCTGCCGAACGAGGCGAGCACGTCGCCTGCCGCGAACTCGCGCTGCGCGCACCGCTGCGCCAGCTCGTTGAGGACATCGGGGTCCTCGAAGTCGCGCAGCGCGGGCAGCTCGCCCAGCTCGGCGGGGATGACCCGGACGTCGTCCCCCGTCTTCACGAAGGTGATCCGTCCGTCACCCACCGAGTAGCTCAACCTGCGGTTCACCCGGTACGTGCCGCCCTGGACGTCCACCCACGGCAGCGTCTTCAGCAGCCAGCGTGAGCTGATCTCCTGCATCTGCGGGGCGGACTTGGTGGTGGTGGCCAGATTCCGCGCGGCGGATGTGCCGAGGCTCTTCTGTCCCCCCGAGCCCGTCTGCTCCGCGCGGACCTCTTCGCCTACCGACATGTCTTTGCCCCTCCCGATCACGAACCGACCTGCGGAGGAAAGCCTTCCAGCACGGTGAGTGGCGACGCCATTACACGAATGAGGGGGAATGGACCTGCCCGGCGCGGGGCATGGGCGGCGTTTTTCGCACACGGCGTTGCTCCGTACCGCCGATTTCCGGAACTCGAAGATCTCGGTGCGCGTTGATCGGGGAACGGCTTCCCACAGAACTCCGACAGAAAAGGTGACCACCATGGCGGGCTTCCTGGACAAGGCCAAGGAACAGGCGCAGCGCGGGCTGACGCAGGGCAAGCAGAAGCTGGACGAGGTGCAGGCGCAGCGTGCGGGCGGTGACCTGCTGAAGAAGCTGGGCGCCGCGTACTACGCGGAGCGCTCGGGCAGCGGCAGCCCCGAGGCGACGCAGACGGCGCTGCGCGCACTGGAGGCGCACATCGCGACGAACGGGGACGGGTTCCTGCACAGCTGACCCGCGGCTCCGCGCAGGGTGCCCGCTGTCCGGAACGGCTCGCACGGAATACGAACGAGTAGTCAACGAGTAGTCCCTGCCGGGCTGTTCCGGGTACAAGCAGCGGTACGAGACGGCCCGCGGGAGGCGGCCGTCGTCCCCGCGAAGGAGTCGGTCATGGCCCCACCCATGTCCGCGGCCAGTTTTCTCGCCGCTCTGAAGGACGAAGGCGTGACAGTGGTCGAAGTCGGCGACTGGCAGCATCACAACCGCAACAGCAAGGGCGCCTGGGGTCCGGTGAACGGCGTGATGATCCATCACACCGTCACCAAGGGCAGCGCGGCGACCGTCCGGATCTGCCGCGACGGACACACGGACCTGCCGGGTCCGCTCTGTCACGGCGTCATCACCAAGGACGGCCACGTCCACCTGGTCGGCTACGGCCGGGCGAACCACGCGGGGCTCGGTGACGACGACGTGCTGCGCGCGGTGATCGCGGAAAAGGCGCTCCCGCACGACAACGAGGCGAACACGGACGGCAACAGCCGCTTCTACGGCTTCGAGTGCGAGAACCTCGGCGACGGCGAGGACCCGTGGCCGGCGGCTCAGCTGGCGGCCATCGAGAAGGTGTCCGCGGCGATCTGTCGCCACCACGGCTGGACGGAGCGGTCGGTCATCGGCCACCTGGAGTGGCAGCCCGGGAAGATCGACCCGAAGGGCTTCACGATGTCCTGGCTGCGCGAGCGCGTCCGGGACCGCCTGAAGTAGGCCGCGACGGCGGGCACCCGGACACATGTCCGACAATGGCCGGGTGCCCCGCCTGTCCCTCGCCGATCTGCGCCCCCGTCTGCCGTCGCCCCTGACGGAGATCGACGACGACCGCTTCACCCGCCACGGCGTCCGTGTCCTCCTCAAGCGGGACGACCTGATCCACCCGGATCTGATCGGCAACAAGTGGCGCAAACTCGCCCCGAACCTGGAGGCGGCGCGGGGTCGCCCCCTCGTCACGTTCGGCGGCGCCTACTCCAACCATCTGCGGGCCACGGCCGCGGCCGGCCGTCTCCTGGGCATCTCCACGACCGGCATCGTCCGCGGTGACGAGCTGGCAGACCGCCCCCTCAACCCGTCGCTGACGCGCTGTGCCGCGGACGGCATGCGGCTGCACTTCGTCGACAGATCGACGTACCGGCACAAGGACCGGCCCGCCACGCTCGCCGCACTCCTCGACGCGGCCGACGCCCGGGACGCCCATGTGGTCCCCGAGGGCGGCAGCAACGCTCTCGCCGTCCGGGGCTGCACGGCGCTGGGCCGCGAACTGCGCGGCCGGGCCGATGTCGTCGCCCTCGCGTGCGGCACCGGCGGCACCCTGGCGGGGCTGGCCGCGGGCCTCGCCCCCGACCAGCGCGCGCTCGGTGTAGCGGTCCTCAAGGGCGGCTTCCTGACCGCCGAGGTCCGCGCCCTCCAAGAGGCGGCGTTCGGCGGTGTGCGGGGCGACTGGCAGGTGGCGGACGACTTCCATTTCGGCGGCTACGCGCGCGTGCCCGCCGAGCTCAGGGCGTTCGCCGAGGACTTCGAACAGCGGCACGGCGTCCCCGTGGAGCACTTGTACGTCGCCAAGATGCTCCACGCCCTCGTCACCCTGGCCCAGCAGGGCGCGTTCTCCCCGGGCACGACGATCGCGGCGGTCGTCACGGGCACGCCCCAGCAGTAGGCCGGGCTCAGTCGTCGACCTCCCGGTAGGCCGCGGCCTCCTCCAGGTCCAGCTTGCGCAGCAGCGTCCGCATCATCTCGTCGTCGATGCGCCGCTCGTCGCGCAACCGTACGAACACTTCCCGCTCCGCGGCGATCGCCTCCCGCGCGAGCCGCCGGTACGTGTCGTCGGCGGACTCCCCCGTCACCGGGTTGGGCTGTCCGAGCCGCTCCCACACGGAGTTGCGCCGCCGCTCCAGCACGGTGTGCAGGCGGTCCTGGAGGGCCTGTGGCAGGCAGTTGCGCTCGTCGCGCATCAGGGAGTCCACCCGCTTCTCCGCGGCCGTCGAGGCGGTGTTCTGCGCCTGCGCCTCGGCCAGCGTCTCGGCCTGCACGTCCCGCCCGGGCAGCTTCAGCAGCCTGATGAGCGGCGGCAGCGAGAGCCCCTGCACGACCAGCGTGCCGATGACCGTCGTGAACGTCAGGAAGAGCACCAGGTTGCGGGCGGGGAAGTCCTCCCCGCTGTCCGTCACGAGCGGGATCGAGAACGCGATGGCCAGTGACACCACACCCCGCATCCCGGCCCAGCTCACGATGAGCGGTTTGCGCCAGTCCACGTCGTCCTCGCGCTCCCGCGCGCGCGGGAAGATCCACCACGGCAGATAGGTGGCCGGATACGACCACACGAACCGCACCACGACCACGAGGAAGAACACCCCGACCGCATACCAGACGGCCTGCGCGACGCTGTACTCGCCGAGGCCGCCGAGGACCACGCGCAGTTGCAGTCCGATGAGCGCGAACACCGACGACTCCAGGATGAAGGCGACGACCTTCCACACCGCGGCCTCCTGGAGCCGCGTCTCGAAGTCGACCTGCCAGGACCGGTGCCCCAGGTAGAGCGCGACGGTCACCACGGCGAGCACCCCGGAGGCCCCCACCTGCTCGGCGGCGGCGTACGCGACGAAGGGGATGAGCAGGGACAGCGTGTTCTGCAGCACCGCTTCCTTCAGGTGCGTACGCAGCCAGTGCAGCGGCACCATCAGCAGCAGCCCCACGCCGACCCCGCCGACGGCAGCCACCAGGAACTCCCGGATACCGCCCGCCCAGCTGGCCCCCTCCCCCACGGCGGCGGCGAGTGCCACCTTGTAGGCGGTGATCGCGGTCGCGTCGTTCACGAGGGACTCGCCCTGGAGGATCGTCGTGATCCGCGCGGGCAGCCCCACCCGCCGGGCGATCGCCGTGGCCGCCACGGCGTCGGGCGGCGCGATCACCGCGCCCAGGACGAGCGCGGCGGTCAGCGGCAGATCGGGGATCAGCTGGTACGCGAGCCAGCCCACGGCCACCGTGGCGAACAGGACGTACCCCACGGACAGCAGCGCCACGGGCCTGATGTTGGCCCGCAGATCGAGGTACGAGCTCTCCAGGGCCGCGGTGTGCAGCAGCGGCGGCAGGATCAACGGCAGCACGATGTGCGGGTCGAGCGCGTATTCGGGAATCCCCGGCACATACGAGGCCGCGAGACCGACCGCGACCAGCAAGAGGGGCGCCGGCACCGGTGTCCTGCGCGCCGCCCCCGCCACCGCGGCACTCACCGCGACCAGTCCCACCAGCGGCAATACGTCCATGGCCCGCCCTTCGCCCTACGTGATCACGCCACCCGTCGTAACCTGGCCATCATGAACGAGTGCCCGCACGTCGACACGCTGCCGCACCCCGAGCCCGACTCTCTGAGCGAGACCTGTCTGGAGTGTCTGGCCGTCGGCAGTCACCCTGTGCAACTGCGGCTGTGTCTGGTCTGCGGCCACGTCGGCTGCTGCGACTCCTCGCCCTACAAGCACGCCACGGAGCACTTCAAGGAGACCGGGCATCCGGTGATGCGCACCTTCGAGCCTGGTGAGAGCTGGCGCTGGTGCTTCGTGGACACCGCTCTCGTCTGATCGTCGGCGGCATCGGGATTCGATCGGCGAGCACGTGGGTACGTCAAACCGGCGCCCCCTCTTTCCAATTGGGCCCGCACACCCTCTAGCCACTGTCCGTGCCCGTGGGCTTACTATGAGTGACAGCAATGGGCCGGGGGTCCCCGGGACAGGAAAGTCGGGCGCGCGGTAGCGTCACCGCAGATATATGTGGCGTGTCACCCGGGGGACGACACCTCCGGAGCCCGAAAGTGCTTGTACCACCTTGGAGGTGAGGGTGTCCCAGTTTGCAGGCGAGCCCGGGAATCAGGACTTCGTGGAAGTCCGGCTGCCGGCTGCGGGTGCCTACCTGTCGGTGCTGCGGACGGCCACGGCCGGCCTCGCGGCGCGTTTGGACTTCACCCTGGACGAGATCGAGGACCTGCGCATCGCGGTCGACGAGGCCTGCGCGATCCTGCTTCAGCAGGCCGTCGCCGGCTCCGTTCTCAGCTGCGTGTTCCGCCTCGTGGACGACTCCCTGGAGGTGACGGTCTCCGCACCGACCACCGACGGCCGGGCCCCGGAGCGCGACACCTTCGCATGGACGGTGCTCTCGGCCCTCGCGGGCCAGGTCGATTCCTCGGTGGCCGAGGACAAAACCGTCTCGATCAGCCTCTACAAGAAGCGCGGCGCGGGCCCCGGCCCGGCGTGATGAACGGGGAAGGTCCGGTGCGGGACGACAAACGCGGCACACGGGATCTCCCGGCCGACGGCTCGGGCGGGATGCGACGGCTGACCACCGGCATTCCCGAACAGCAGGCCCGGCCGCATCCGGAAGACCGAGCGGACCCGGCGACGAAAGCGCCACAGCAGGCAGCACCGACCACCGGGGCCGACGTTCGCGGGGGCTCAGGAGGATCGGACGCGCGACGGGCGGGATTGATGAGCGACCACGAGCGACACGGCCAGCAGCGCGGCCGGCGCGATCCGCAGGACCGCAGTGGTGCACGCGCGATGTTCATCGAGCTGCGCACCCTGAAGGACAGCAGTTCGGAGTACGCCGAGCTGCGCAATCAGCTCGTGCGCATGCATCTGCCGCTGGTCGAGCACCTGGCGCGCCGCTTCCGCAACCGCGGGGAGCCGCTGGACGACCTCACGCAGGTGGCGACCATCGGTCTGATCAAGTCGGTGGACCGGTTCGACCCGGAGCGCGGCGTGGAGTTCTCCACGTACGCGACGCCGACGGTGGTCGGCGAGATCAAGCGGCATTTCCGCGACAAGGGCTGGGCCGTGCGCGTCCCGCGCCGTCTGCAGGAGCTGCGGCTGGCCCTGACGACGGCGACGGCCGAGCTGTCCCAGATGCACGGCCGCTCCCCCACGGTCCATGAGCTGGCCGAGAAGCTGGCCATCTCCGAGGAGGAGGTCCTGGAGGGCCTGGAGTCGGCGAACGCGTACTCCACGCTGTCCCTGGACGTCCCGGACACGGACGACGAGTCCCCGGCGGTGGCCGACACCCTGGGCGCGGAGGACGAGGCGCTGGAGGGCGTCGAGTACCGCGAGTCCCTCAAGCCGCTCCTGGAGGACCTGCCGCCGCGCGAGAAGCGCATCCTGCTGCTGCGTTTCTTCGGGAACATGACGCAGTCGCAGATCGCCCAGGAGGTCGGCATCTCCCAGATGCACGTCTCCCGCCTCCTCGCGCGGACCCTCGCGCAACTGCGGGAGAAGCTCCTCGTGGAGGAGTGAGCGAGAGTTCCTCCACGCGTATTTCTCGCAGCACACGAAGGCGCCCGGTGCGATGTCCGCACCGGGCGCCTTCGTACGCGTAGAGATCGTGTGGAGAACTACCGGGACTCCTGGGACTCCTGCGTGCTGCCCGGCGTACGGATGCCGAGCGCGCGCGTGGTCTCCCGGTTGACGAGCATTACCAGGGCCACGACCGCCACCACACCGAGCACGATGCCGGCGCCGATGGCCGCGCTGTCGGCCTGCAACAGCGTGTAGGCGACGGGCAGCGCCATGATCTGCGTGATGATCGCGGGGCCGCGGCTCCAGCTCTTGCGGGCCAGCAGGCCGCGGGCGGCGAGCAGCGGCAGCAGCGCGAGGACGATCAGCGTGATACCGCCGGTGATGGCCTGCTCCGGATTGTCGGGGTGTCCGGCGAGCCCCGCGACCAGGATGTAGCCGCCGCCCGCGACGAGCGCGGCACCTTCGAGTCCGGCCAGGGCGGCGGCGACGGTCAGCCGGCCGGGGCGCGGGACTTCTTCTTCGGAGGTCTCGGGGGCGGGATTCTGCTCTGAGGTCACCTTTGCAGAGTAGCCCCCGCCCGCGACGGCGTTCTTACCCGACTCCTACCTCGGTCTGGGCGCGATCAAGGGCGCTAGGTACGCTGCCTTGCATGCGTGCACTTCTCGTGGTCAATCCGGCGGCAACCACCACCAGCGCGCGCACGCGCGATGTCCTGATCCACGCCTTGGCGAGCGAGATGAAGCTCGAGGCCGTCACCACCGAGTACCGCGGCCACGCCCGCGACCTCGGCCGGCAGGCCGCGGAGAGCAAGGACATCGAGCTGGTCGTCGCCCTCGGCGGCGACGGCACGGTCAACGAGGTGGTGAACGGGCTGCTGCACGGCGGCCCCGATCTCGACCGGCTGCCGGGCCTCGCGGTCGTCCCCGGCGGCTCCACGAACGTCTTCGCCCGCGCCCTCGGCCTGCCGAACGAGCCCGTGGAGGCCACGGGACAGCTCCTGGACGCCCTGCGGGAGGGCCGGCAGCGCACGGTGGGTCTGGGACTCGCCGCGGGCACGCGCGGCACGGAGGACGAGGCGGTGCCGTCGCGCTGGTTCACCTTCAGCGCGGGCCTCGGCTTCGACGCGGGGGTGGTCGGCCGGGTCGAGCAGCAGCGGGAGCGGGGCAAGCGTTCGACGCACGCTCTGTATGTGCGACAGGTGGTGCGCCAGTTCCTCGGCGAGCAGGACCGCCGGCGCGGCACGATCACGCTCGAACGGCCGGGCGAGAACCCGGTCACGGATCTGGTCGTCTCCATAGTCAGCAACACCTCGCCGTGGTCGTTCCTGGGCAACCGTCCGCTGTACCCGACGCCCCAGGCGTCCTTCGACACCGGCCTTGACGTGCTCGGACTCAAGAAACTGTCGACTCCGGCGGTGACCCGCTACGGCACCCAGCTGCTGATGTCGACGCCCGAACGCGGCCCCCACGGCAAGAACGCGGTCACGCTCCACGACCTCACCGACTTCACCTTGCATTCGAAGGTGCCTCTGCCCCTTCAGATGGACGGTGACCACCTGGGGCTGCGCACGAGCGTGACGTTCACAGGCGTACGCCGTGCACTGCGTGTGATTGTGTGAGTGGAAGGGCCCAAAGTCCTTTATCTCGAACGTTTGGGCTGGGCTCCACCCCATGGAAGTACGGCTGTGACCTAGCCGACACCGAGGAATCAAAAAAAACTTTCCTGAAGGGGTTGTATCCGCCGCCGAGGTTTGCGAATCTCTACATGGCGCTCGGGACGGCCCGCAACATCGGCCCCATTGAGAGCCCGAATCCCCTCCTCAAAGCAACGGACCACCGTCGCGTACGTGACGTTCGGCCCTTCACTTGTTGAGGGATTCGTGAAAGCGTTCACATTCACAAGCAACCTGCACGTAATACCAAGGAGAGGTAGCAGCCATGGACTGGCGTCACAACGCCGTTTGCCGCGAAGAAGACCCCGAGCTCTTCTTCCCCATCGGCAACACTGGTCCTGCGCTGCTGCAGATCGAGGAAGCCAAGGCCGTCTGCCGTCGCTGCCCCGTCATGGAGCAGTGCCTGCAGTGGGCGCTCGAGTCCGGCCAGGACTCCGGCGTCTGGGGTGGCCTCAGCGAGGACGAGCGCCGCGCAATGAAGCGCCGCGCCGCTCGCAACCGGGCCCGTCAGGCCTCCGCCTGATTCCCCACCCCTCACGAGCCTGAGCCCGGCGGCGCGTACAGCGAGTACGCATCTCCCGCCCCCGAGCCGCAGCGCGCAGTACCCCCGATGCTCCCCCAGGCTCAGCCCGGGACATGACCCGAGCACGCGAGTATGGAGCCCCGGACCGTATCCCGGTCCGGGGCTCTCTGCTGTGTGCACTCCCTCGCCGAATGCGGCCGGCGGCGGCTACTTCTGTGAGCGGACCGGGATGTCGAGGATGACCTGGGTGCCGCGCTCGGGTGCGGGCACCATGTCGAACGTTCCGCCCAACTCGCCCTCCACCAAGGTGCGTACGATCTGCAGTCCCAGATTGCCGGCCCGCTTCGGGTCGAAGTTCTCGGGCAGACCGACACCGTCGTCCTGGACGGTGATCAGCAGACGGGTCTCCTTGCTCGTCCCGCCGCGCACCGCCGAGACCTCGACGGTGCCGGTGTCGCCCTGGCGGTAGCCGTGCTCAAGTGCGTTCTGCAGCACCTCGGTCAGGACCATCGACAGCGGCGTGGCCACCTCGGCGTCGAGGATGCCGAACCGGCCGGTGCGCCGACCCGTCACCTGGCCCGGGGAGATCTCCGCGACCATCGCGAGCACCCGGTCGGCGATCTCGTCGAACTCCACGCGCTCGTCCAGGTTCTGCGAGAGCGTCTCGTGCACGATCGCGATGGAGCCCACGCGCCGGACCGCTTCTTCGAGCGCCTCGCGCCCCCGGTCCGACTCGATGCGCCGGGCCTGAAGACGGAGCAGGGCCGCGACGGTCTGGAGGTTGTTCTTCACCCGGTGGTGGATCTCCCGGATGGTGGCGTCCTTGGTGATCAACTCACGCTCGCGGCGGCGCAGTTCGGTGACGTCGCGCAGGAGGACGAGGGATCCGATGCGGGTGCCCTTGGGCTTGAGCGGGATCGCCCGCAGCTGGATCGAGCCCTCCTCGCCCTCGATCTCGAACTCGCGCGGGGCCCAGCCGCTGGCGACCTTGGCGAGTGCCTCGTCCACCGGGCCGCGGGACGGGGCGAGTTCGGCGGTGGTGCTGCCGAGGTGGTGGCCGACCAGATCGGCCTGGAAGCCCAACCGGTGGTAGGCGGACAGCGCGTTGGGGGACGCGTACTGGACGACACCGTCGGCGTCGAGCCGGATCAGGCCGTCGCCGACACGCGGGGAGGCGTCCATGTCGACCTGCTGTCCCGGGAACGGAAACGATCCGGCGGCGATCATCTGGGCGAGGTCGGACGCCGACTGGAGATAGGTCAGTTCCAGTCGGGAGGGGGTACGCACCGTCAGCAGGTTGGTGTTGCGGGCGATGACCCCGAGGACCCGGCCCTCCCGGCGGACGGGGATCGACTCGACCCGGACCGGGACCTCCTCGCGCCACTCGGGGTCGCCCTCGCGCACGATGCGGCCCTCGTCGAGCGCGACGTCCAGCATCGGGCGGCGGCCGCGCGGCACCAGGTGGCCGACCATGTCGTCCTGGTAGGACGTGGGGCCGGTGTTGGGGCGCATCTGCGCGACGGAGACGTATCGCGTGCCGTCGTGCGTGGGGACCCACAGGACGAGGTCGGCGAAGGAGAGGTCGGAGAGCAGCTGCCACTCCGAGACCAGCAGGTGGAGCCACTCGAGGTCGGAGTCACCGAGGGCGGTGTGCTGGCGTACGAGATCGTTCATGGAGGGCACCAGGCGAGCGTACCCGCCGGTCG
This sequence comes from Streptomyces sp. NPDC057694, assembly GCF_042799415.1. NCBI lineage: Bacteria > Bacillati > Actinomycetota > Actinomycetes > Kitasatosporales > Streptomycetaceae > Streptomyces > Streptomyces sp. NPDC057694. The sequence continues at coordinate 133,000 of NZ_JBHVIX010000019.1, read as the reverse complement.
GCAGGGGCCCGAACGGTCCCGAAAAGACCGACGGGCCGCGGCGCCGGGGGTCGGGACCCTCAACCCTTTCCCTGGCACCGCAGCCCTTCAGGTGCATCGGCTTCCAGGTGTGCGGTTCCCGGTGCCGATCGAGGAGCCGACGCAGTCAGGGCAGAGAGCGGCGGGTCCTCTGTCCGTCCTCCTGTGCGGGGAGGACGGAGGTCTCCGTTACGCATTGTGGACTAGACCATTCTCCGATGTCCATGCATCGGCGGAGGATTGTTGTCGTCTCTTCCTACGACTTCTGCCACGACTCGTCCTCCGGTCGACAGGGCCGCTCCCGGCCCGCGCGTCCACGGTTACTCCAACGTACGTCCTTCACCACGGGTGCCGGAACGCCCGGGTTCAATCGGATTCGATTCCGGGCCAGACCGCCATCGCCAGGGCGGCGACGGCCTCCAGCTCGGTCCGGCTCGCGCCGTCGCGGGCCTGCTGGGACATGCCCTGGAAGACCGCGGCGACGCAGCGGGCGAGAGCGGTGGTGTCCGTGCCCTCGGGCAGCTCCCCCGCGGCCACGCCCTGGCGCAGCCGGTCGGCGATGGCGCCGAGGCTGGTGTTGCGCTGCTCGCGCAGGGCCAGCTCGACCTCGGGGGTGGTGCAGTTCGTCGCGGCGTGGATGACCAGGCAGCCGTGCGGGAGCCCGGGGGCGGTGAACGCGTCGGCCGCCTCCCGCAGCAGTCGCTCGACCGCGCCGCGGGCCGTCGGCTCCTCGGCGAGGGCGCGGCCGGGGCCCGCGCCGTGCGTGGTGCCGTAGACCCGCACGACCTCTTCGAAGAGGGTGCGCTTGTCCCCGAACGCGGCGTAGAGACTCGGGGCGCCGATCCCCATCTCGCGGGTCAGGTCGGAGACCGAGGTCGCCTCGTACCCGTTCTCCCAGAAGGCTCGCATGGCCTTCTCCAGGGCGGTCTCCCGGTCGAAGGAGCGGGGCCGCCCGCGCTGCTTGGTCGCCATGGGGTGAATTCTATAGCGCCCACTAGAAAACGGGGCAGGGGCTGCGCTACGGTCATTTTCTAGCGAGCGATACAGAAACGGGGGCGCGATGGTGCACGGCTCAGGGAGCGGCGCGGTGGACGGCTATCGGGTCTCGGTGACCTTGGCGAGGGCGCGCGGGGCGTCGGGGTCCTGGCCGCGGGCGATCGTCACCTCGTACGCGAGCAGCTGCAGCGGCAGGATCTCCAGCACCGGCTGCACCTCCTCGGCCACCCCGGAGGTGGGCAGCACGAAGCCGGCGGAGGCCCGGGCGACCTGGGCCTCGGGGCCGACGACCATCAGATCGGCGCCGCGGCCGCGCAGCCGGTCGAGGACGGGCTGGAGGGCAAGACCACCTCTGCCGTCGGTGACCACGGCGATGACCGGGGAGATGTTGTCGACCATGGCGAGCGGGCCGTGCAGCAGATCGGCGCCGGAGTAGGAGAGGGCGGGGATGTAGCTGGTCTCCATCAGCTTGAGGGCCGCCTCCTTGGCGGTCGGGTAGCCATAGCCACGGGAGGTGATCACCATGCGTCCGGCGAAGCGGTAGCGGGAGGCGAGCGTGCGGACCTCGTCCTGCCGGGCGATCAGGTCGTCGGCGAGATCGGGCAGCACGGCGGCCACGTCCGAGCCGTCGGCGCCGCGCAGCCCCTCCACGAAGAGGTAGAGCGCGAGCAGGGACGCGGTGTACGTCTTCGTCGCGGGCAGCGCCTTCTCCGGCCCCGCCATGATGTCGATGTGGTGCTCGGAGACCGCGGCGAGCGGGGAGTCCGGGTTGTTGGTCACGGCGAGGGTGATCGCGCCGGCCTCGCGGGCCGCCTTCGTCGAGGCGACGAGGTCGGGTGAGCCGCCGGACTGGCTGACCGTGATGACGAGGACGTCCCGCAGATCGGGCCGGGCGCCGTAGGCCGTCGTGGTGGACATGGAGGCGAGACCGCAGGGCAGGCCGAGCCGGATCTCCAGGAGGTACTTGGCGTAGAGGGCGGCGTTGTCCGAGGTGCCGCGAGCGGTGAGGAGGACGAAGCGGGGGGCGCGGGCGGCGACCTGGCGGGCCACGTCCTGGATGCGCGCGGCACCGGTGCCGAGGAGGCGGCGCAGGACGTCGGGCTGCTCACGGATCTCACGGGCCATGATCCGGCCGGGCCGTTCCTGCTCGGGCGTGGCGGTCATGCGGGTCACCTCCGGTGGGTCGGCGCGGCCGGACATCTTCCACTCTGGCCGCCCACGGCGCGCGGCGCCCAGTGAAACGCGGCGCGGGTCGATCGCGTCGGCCCGCCCGGCCGCGCGCAGGCGTCCCGGAAGCGTGGCCGCGCCCATCACGTCGAGCCGCGCACCATCCGCACCATCACCACTGGCACCACCCCCACCGCCCGCACCACCCGCGACGGCCCCCTTCGACGTGCCGACCCCCGGTGCAGCGTCGAGCATGGTCGGAGCGGGTCCGTGGAGGGCCTGACCGGCGGGGCCCTGCTCTGCTAGATTGGTCTATACCACATGAACTCCGGTTCTCCCCGTCCCCTCTGACCAGAACGGCAGGCCATTCGTGGAAGTTGTGATCGTTCCGGACGCCAAGGCAGGTGGCGAGCTGATCGCCGAAGCCATGGCCCAGCTGCTGCGGCGCAAGCCCGACGCGTTGCTCGGTGTGGCCACCGGCTCGACCCCGCTGCCCATCTACCAGGCGCTGACGGCGAAGGTCGGCAGCGGCGAGGTCGACGCGTCCAGGGCGCGCATCGCCCAGCTCGACGAGTACGTGGGGCTGCCCACCGGGCACCCCGAGTCGTACCGGGCGACGGTGCTGCGCGAGGTCGTGCAGCCGCTCGGGCTCGGCGAGGGGTCCTTCATCGGTCCCGACGGCAGCGCCGAGGACGTGCAGGCGGCCTGCGAGGCGTACGACAAGGCGCTGGCCGAGGCCGGGGGTGTCGATCTCCAGCTGCTGGGGATCGGGACCGACGGGCACATCGGGTTCAACGAGCCGTGCTCGTCGATCGCGTCGCGGACCCGGATCAAGACGCTGACGGAGCAGACCATCGCGGACAACGCGCGGTTCTTCGACGGCGACCTCGGCCAGGTGCCCCGCCATGTCATCACGCAGGGCATCGGGACCATCCTCGAAGCCCGTCACCTGGTGCTGCTCGCGACCGGCGAGGGCAAGGCCGACGCGGTCGCCGCCACCGTCGAGGGGCCCGTCGCCTCGGTGGTGCCCGCCTCCGCGCTGCAGTTGCATCCGCACGCGACCGTCGTCGTGGACGAGGCCGCCGCGTCCAAGCTGAAGCTTGCCGACTATTTCCGGCACACCTATGCCAACAAGCCGGAGTGGCAGGGCATCTAGGCTCCGCCTCGACCCGGCAAAAAGGTGCCGGCCCCCATCCGGGGGCCGGCACCTTTTTCTGTTTCGTCGTCGGCTGCGGGCCGGTGGGGGCTGGTCGCGCAGTTCCCCGCGCCCCTGAAGGGCACACTCCGTGCGCCCCAGGGGGAAGCTGCGCGAAGCGCATGCTTCAGGGGCGCGGGGAACTGCGCGACCAGCCACGACGAGAGCCGCGGCCGACGACCGAACGAAGCCGGGGCTAGGCCCCCACGATCACCTCGGCGGCAGCCACCCCGCACACCCGCGCCGCCCCATGGGTGGCGATGTGCAGAGCGCCGCGCGCCGCGGCCTGCGGCACGCCCATCTCCACGACCACCGTGTCCGGCCGCGCCGCCAGCAGCGCGTCGACGGCGGCCGCCATCCACCCGTGGCGGTGCTCGTCGCGGACGACGGCGATGATCCGCCGGTCCCCCGCGGCGGCCAGCGCCTCGGCACCGGCGTCGGCGCCCGTGTAGGAGCCGGTGGTGGTGCCGGGCAGCAGGCGTTCGAGTTCGGCGGCGACGCCCCAGGGGGTCTCGTCGCCGACCGCGATGTTGGCGACCGGGGAGAACGCCGCCACATGGACGGGGGCCCCGGCGACCGACGGCGCGTACCCGGCGGACCGGGTCACCGTCAGCGCGCGCCGGGCCGCGACCAGGCCGATCCCGGGATCGGTGGGCACGCCCCCCGACGTGCCCGCCGCACCCGAGGTCCAGGCGGCGAGGGCCCGTACCCGGGCGGCGGCGTCGGCGAGCCGCTCCTCGGCCAGTTCGCCGGAGCGGACCGCCGCGACCAGCGCGTCGCTGAGCCGGACCACCGTCTCGTCGTCGGCGAGCCCGCCGCCCACGCAGATCGCGTCGGCGCCGGCCGCGATGGCGAGGACACTGCCGCGCTCGATGCCGTATGTGGCGGAGATGGCCTGCATCTCCATGCCGTCGGTGACGATGAGGCCCTGGTAGCCGAACTCCTCGCGGAGCAGGCCGGTGAGGATGCGCCGGGACAACGTTGCCGGACGCTCGGGGTCGAGTGCCGGGACCAGGATGTGGGCGCTCATCACGGCCTGCGAACCGGCCGCGATCGCCGCGCGGAACGGGGCGAGGTCGCGGGCGTGCAGCACGTCGAGGCCGACGTCGATGCGCGGCATGTCGTGGTGCGAGTCCACCGCGGTGTCGCCGTGCCCGGGGAAGTGCTTGGTGCAGGCGGCGACGCCCGCGGACTGCAGCCCCGTCACGTACGCGGCGGTGTGCCGGGCGACGAGGTCGGTGTCGGCGCCGAAGGAGCGGACGCCGATGACGGGGTTGCCCGCGTTGGCGTTGACGTCGGCGGACGGCGCCCAGTTGAAGTTGACGCCGCATTCGGCGAGCCGGCGGCCCAGCTCGTGGGCGACGGCCCGGGTCAGCTCGACGTCGTCGACCGCGCCGAGCGCGTGGTTGCCGGGGAAGGACGAGCCGGTGCGCACCTCAAGGCGGGTGACGTCACCGCCCTCCTCGTCGATGGCGACCAGGATGTCGTCCCGCTCGGACCGCAACTGGGCGGTCAGGGCGGCCAGTTGCTCCGCGGAGGCGATGTTGCGGCCGAACAGGCCCACCGACGCCAGGCCCTCGCCGACCCGGCGCAGCAGCCAGTCGGGCGCGGTCGTGCCCGGGAATCCGGGCTGCAGGACCGTCAGGGCATCCCGCGTGAGGGTGTCCGTACCGTGTGCGAGTGTCGTCATCAGGTGGCGTTATCCCTTCACGGCGCCGGCGGTGAGACCCGCGGCCATCTTGCGCTGGACGAAGAGGAACAGAACGACGATCGGCACGGCCATCATCGTGGCTCCGGCCATCATCGGGGCGTACTCCGTACCGTGCTTCGTGGTGAAGTTGCCGAGCCAGACCGTGGCCGTCTGGTGCTTCTGGCTCATCAGCATCAGGGCGTACAGGTACTCGTTCCAGGCCTGGATGAAGGCGTAGACCGAGGTGGCGACCATGCCGGGGGCGAGCAGCGGGAAGACCACGCGGACGAAGGCGCTGGTGCGGGTGCACCCGTCGACCTGGGCGGCCTCCTCCAGTTCCTTGGGGATGTTCACGATGAACCCGCGCAGCGTCCACACCGTGAACGGCAGGATGAAGGTCAGGTACGTGATGACCAGGCCGGAGAGCTTGTCGTACTGGTCGAGGTCGTTCAGCAGCAGGAAGACCGGGATGATCATGGCGACGAGCGGCACCATCTGCACCGCGAGGATGCCGACGATCACGACCTTGCGGCCGCGGAACGCGAACCGGGAGATGGCGAGCGCCGCCAGCATGCCGACGATGATGCCGATGACGACCACGACGAGCGAGACGATGAGGCTGCGGCCGACCGGGCCCCAGAAGTCCGAGATCTCGAGGGCGCGCTTGAAGTTGTCCAGCGTGAACCCGGTCGGGAACAGGCTCGGGTCCGGGTCGATGGCGTCCTTGGCGGGCTTGAACGCCGTGTTGACCATCCAGTAGACCGGGAACCCGGCGATGAGGAAGACCAGCACGCCGATGACGTTCCAGCCGAGCTTGGACTTGCGGCGGCCGCTGTCGGCGGTGATCGTCACCGGGGCCGTCGTCCCGGGCTTGCCCGGCTTGCCCGGGTTCCCCGGCTTCACAGGGGCGGTGGTGGTGCTCACTCGACCTCTCCGATCTTGAGCATCTGGCGCATGTAGACGGCGACGACACCGAGCAGCAGGATCACCGTGATCAGGGCGATCGCGGAGCCCTGCGCGTAGTCGTTGACCTGGAACGCCCGGTCGTAGGAGTAGGTGGTGAGCAGTTGGAACTCGTCCTCGGGGTGCCCGCCCCGCATCACGAAGACCTGCGGGAAGACGCCCATGTCCCAGATGACCGACAGCGTCGTGAGCATCACGATGATCGGCTTGAGGATCGGCAGGGTGACGAAGCGGAAGACGCCCCAGGCGCCGGCCCCGTCGAGGCGCGCGGCCTCCTCCATCTCCTTGGGCACCTGGGTCAGGCCCGCGCTGAGCGTGATGACCACGAAGGGCACGGCGCCCCAGACGACCAGGAGCATGATGACGGCGAGGCCCTGCGGGCCGCTGGCGAACCAGTTGTGGCCGACCATGTCGACGCCCGGCAGCTTGCTCAGCACGGCGTTGAAGATGCCGTAGTCGGTGTCGAACAGCCACTTGAAGACGGTGGTGGCGACGATGATGGGCATGCCCCAGCTCGCCACGAGCGCGATGTTGATGAGGGTCTTCACCCAGCCGGAGACGCGCTGCTGGAGCAGCGCGATCAGCATGCCGACGACCATCGTGAAGATGACGGACCCGCCGGCGAAGATGATCGTGCGGACGACGACCTGCCAGAACTGGCTGTCGCCGAGGATCGCGGAGAAGTTGTCGAAGCCGACCGACTCGGGATCCTGGAAGCCCCACAGCTGGGACTGGCCGAACTTCTGGAAGGAGAGCGTGACCAGCCTGACCAGCGGGTAGCCGAGGACCAGGACGAGGATCAGCAGACAGGGGGCGAGCAGCGCCCAGGGGGTGGCCGCCCCGCCCGTGCGCTTTCTGCGTGGCCCCTGCGGGGCCCCGCTCGCTCCGCCCGGCGGCGGTGATTGCCGCGGCGGCGGCATCTTGGCAGTGGTCGTGTCTGCGGCACTCATCCGCGCGCTCCTCAGCGGTCCCTCAGGTCGTGCAATAGGTCGAGCTAAGCCGTGGGGTACGCGCCCGGCGCGCGGGGCGTACCGATAAGGACGAGCCGCGGGGCCCCGTCGCTGTGAGGCAGCCGACGGGGCCCCGCGTCAGGTCACTTGGTGTTGATGACCTTGTCGATCTTGGCGTCCGCGTCCTTCGCGGCCTGCGCGACCGACTTCTTGCCGGTGCCGATCTCCTGCAGCATCGTCTGCAGGACCTGGGCCTTCTCGACGGCACCCCAGCCCGGGGCCATCGGGACGAACCAGTTGGACTCGGCCGCGGTGGCCGGGACCTCGGTCTTCGGATCGGCCTTCATGGTGGCCAGGTCCTTCTTGTTGTTGGGCAGGTTGCCCTTGGCCATCAGGCCGGCCTGGCCCTTGGCGCCGGTGAAGGCGTTGATCCACTCGCCGGCCACGGCCTGCGCGTCGGACTTCACCGGGACGGCGAGGTCCGAGCCGCCGAGGAAGACGGGCATCGCCTTGCCGGACGGACCCGGCATCACGAAGTTCTCGAGGTTGTCCTTGAGCTTGCCGGTCTTGTCGTTCTTCGGGTCGGCGGAGGTCGCGCCCTCCCAGGCCGCACCGAAGATCAGGTCCGACTTGCCCTGCCCGTACACGATGTAACGGTCGGACTCGTCCTTGGTCTTGTCACCGTGCATGTACTTGTCGATGACGTTCTTGAACTCCGTGAGGCCCTTCTGGGACTCGGCCGAGGAGAGGTTGGCGACCCACTTGCCGCCCTCTTCCTTGGCGATGGAGCCGCCGGCGTCGTAGACGAAGGACATGGCCGCGTACCAGTCACGGGTCGGCTGGTACCAGGCGTTGAACTTGTCGCCCTGCTTCTTCTGGATCTTGTCCAGGTCGGCGGTGAGCTCGTCGTACGACTTCGGCGCGGCCTTGATGCCCGAGGCCTTGGCGATGTCCGTGCGCCAGGTGGCGACACGGCCACCGGCGTAGTAGGGGACACCGTAGGTCTTGCCGTCGTACGTGACCGAGGCCTTGAGGCCGTCCAGCCACTGCGCGGAGTTCTCGAACTTCGCGGGGTCGACCGGGGCGAGCGCACCCTTGACCATGTAGCTGAGCATCTCGGTGTTGCCCATCTCGACCACGTCCGGCACCTTGTCGGTGGCGAGGACGGCGTCGAGCTTGGCGGGCTTGTCCGGCCAGCCGTAGTACTCGTGGTTGATCTTGATGCCGGGGTGCTTCTTCTTGATCGCCGCGTCGGCGGCCTTGACCAGGTCCGGCCAGTTGTTCTGAGCGTCGACCGTCAGCCAGACGGTCAGCTCCTTGGCGTCCGCCCCCGCGTTGTCGGACTTCTTGTCACTGTCGCCACACGCCGCGACCGAGACCATGATGCCCGCGATACCGATCGCCGCTATCAGCTTGCGCTTCACGCCACACTCCTCAGAGATGCCAGCAACCCCCCACCCACAGCGACGCATACGACGAGTAGTGCTCGTGGGACTGGGACCTGGTCGTTAATGGTGTAGACCAGTAAGCGGAGCTTGGCCCAGACCAATAGGCGTGTCAAGGGTGGCTGAGAAAGGTCCGTGCGTCCGTTATCGGAACGACACCCGCCCGTCATGGCAGGGGGGTTGAGCCCGCGGCGCACCACTTGCCCGGTAACGCTCCCACCAATCGGCCATGTGGACTAGACCAGACGGTCACCGGACGGTATAAGGAGGGATCACGGAGCGTGCGGGGCCTGAAGAGGGGTCCCGGCCAGCGAGCCGTGCCACGATGAGAACCGTGGGGCCGTGGCCGATGCACATGGACGTCGGTCGCATCGGCACAGGAGCCGGGAAGGCGGAGCAGCGGAGCATGAGCACCGACGTCAGCAGTGCGGAGAACGAGAGCGGGGCGCCCGTCCGTACCGCGCGCGTGCCCAAGTACTACCGCCTGAAGAAGCATCTGCTCGACATGACGGAGACCCTGCCGCCGGGCACCCCGGTGCCGCCGGAGCGCACGCTGGCCGCCGAGTTCGACACCTCCCGCACCACGGTCCGCCAGGCTCTCCAGGAGCTGGTCGTCGAGGGCCGTCTGGAGCGCATCCAGGGCAAGGGCACCTTCGTCGCCAAGCCCAAGGTCTCCCAGGCGCTCCAACTCACCTCGTACACCGAGGACATGAGGGCCCAGGGGCTGGAGCCGACCTCTCAGCTGCTCGACATCGGCTATGTCACCGCCGACGACACCCTCGCGGGCCTGCTCGACATCACGGCCGGCGGTCGTGTGCTGCGCATCGAGCGGCTCCGCCTGGCCAGCGGCGAGCCCATGGCCATCGAGACCACGCATCTGTCGGCCAAGCGCTTCCCCGCGCTGCGCCGCAGCCTCGTCAAGTACACGTCCCTCTATACGGCGTTGGCCGAGGTCTACGACGTCCATCTCGCCGAGGCCGAGGAGACCATCGAGACCTCGCTGGCCACGCCGCGCGAGGCGGGCCTGCTCGGCACGGACGTCGGCCTGCCGATGCTGATGCTCTCCCGTCACTCGATCGACGGCTCGGGCCAGCCGGTGGAGTGGGTGCGTTCCGTGTACCGCGGCGACCGCTACAAGTTCGTGGCGCGCCTCAAGCGGCCGATGGACTGATCGAACCCCAACTCCCTTACCCGGTGGCCGTGTTCGCGCCGTAGCGCGCGTACACCTTTCTGCCCTACGGTCCTCCCGTCGCCGCATGGACGGGAGGGGACCACCCCGTGCGTACCGCATCTCCTCGCACCATCGCCCTCTGGACACTCGTCGCCCTCGTGGGCGCCGCCGGCTGGAGCGTGCTCGCGCTCGCGCGCGGAGAGGAGGTGTCCGCCGCGTGGATGGTGGCCGCCGCTCTCGGCACGTACGCCATCGCCTACCGCTTCTACGCGAAGTTCATCGCGCACAAGGTGCTGAAGGTCGACGCGACGCGGGCCACCCCCGCCGAGCGCCTGAACGACGGCATGGACTTCCATCCGACCGACCGGCGGGTGCTCCTCGGTCACCACTTCGCCGCGATCGCCGGGGCCGGACCGCTCGTCGGCCCGGTGCTCGCCGCACAGACGGGCTATCTGCCGGGCACCATCTGGATCATCGTGGGCGTCGTCCTCGCGGGCGCCGTCCAGGACATGGTGGTGCTGTTCTTCTCGACCCGGCGCGACGGGCGCTCGCTCGGACAGATGGCCCGCGAGGAGATCGGCCCGTTCGGCGGGGCCGCCGCACTGATCGCCGCCTTCGCCATCATGATCATCCTGCTCGGGGTGCTCGCGCTCGTCGTCGTGAACGCGCTGGCGGCCTCCCCGTGGGGGACGTTCTCCCTCGCGATGACCATCCCCATCGCGCTGTTCATGGGCTTCTACCTGCGCGTCGTGCGGCCCGGCCGGGTCAGCGAGGTCTCGCTCATCGGTGTCGCGCTGCTGCTCCTCGCACTGGTCGCGGGGCGCTGGGTCGCCGAGTCGTCCTGGGCCGGCGCCTTCACCCTGAAGCCCTCCACCCTCGTCGTCTGGCTGGTCGCCTACGGGTTCGTGGCCTCGGTGCTGCCGGTGTGGATGCTGCTCGCGCCGCGCGACTACCTCTCCACCTTCATGAAGCTCGGCACCATCGCGCTGCTGGCCGTCGGCGTGGTCGTCGCGCTGCCGACGCTGAAGATGGACCCGGTCACCGACTTCGCCTCGCGCGGCGACGGGCCGGTGTTCGCCGGCTCGCTGTTCCCGTTCGTCTTCATCACCATCGCGTGCGGCGCCCTGTCGGGGTTCCACGCGCTCATCTCGTCGGGCACGACGCCGAAGATGATCCAGAAGGAGACGCAGGTCCGGATGATCGGCTACGGCTCCATGCTCATGGAGTCGTCGGTCGCGATCATGGCGCTGATCGCCGCCTCGATCATCGACCCGGGCCTGTACTTCGCCATGAACGCGCCCGCGGGCGTCATCGGCGACAGCGTGCAGTCCGCGTCGCAGGCCGTGGCGCACTTCGGGTACTCGATCTCGCCGGGCGACCTCGCCCAGGCCGCCAAGAACGTCGAGGAGTCGACGCTCCTGTCCCGCACCGGCGGCGCGCCCACCCTCGCCATCGGCGTCTCGGAGATCTTCTCGAAGGTGACCGGGGACGGCCTGCGCGCCTTCTGGTACCACTTCGCCATCATGTTCGAGGCGCTGTTCATCCTGACCGCGCTCGACGCCGGCACGCGCGTGGGCCGCTTCATGCTCCAGGACATGCTCGGCAACGTCGTCAAACCGTTCAAGAACGTGAGCTGGAAGCCGGGGCTGCTCCTGTGCAGCGCCGCCGTCGTCGGCCTGTGGGGCTACTTCCTCTGGGTCGGCGTGCACGAGCCGCTCGGCGGGATCAACCAGCTCTTCCCGATCTTCGGCATCGCCAACCAGCTGCTCGCGGCCGTGGCGCTGGCGGTCTGCACGACGCTGCTGGTGAAGTCCGGACGGCTCAAGTGGGCGTGGATCACCGGCGTTCCGCTCGCCTGGGACGCCACGGTGACGCTCACCGCGAGCTGGCAGAAGGTGTTCTCGTCGGACCCGAAGGTCGGCTTCTTCCAGCAGCGCGCGAACTACCGGGACGCGATCGACGCCGGGAAGGTGCTGCCGCCCGCCAAGAGCATGGACGACATGCACACCGTCGTCACCAACTCCACGGTGGACGGCGTCCTGACGGCCGCGCTCGCGCTGCTCATCGTCGTGGTGATCGTGGACGCCGCCCGGATCTGCGTGAAGCACGTACGCGATCCGCGCTCGTCGAAGCTCAGCGAGGCCCCGTATCTGGAGTCCACCCTGGTGGCACCGGCCGGCCTCTTCCCCAGCCGGAAGGAGAAGGAGGAACGTCGTGACGCTGGTGTCGGCAGTGCTGCGGGTCGGTAGACAGGTGCGCTGGTACGTCAGGGAGCTGACGGACGAGGCGGCGTACGACCGCTATGTGGCGCACCTGCGGGCCGCGCATCCGGAGATCTGCGCGCCCTCGCGCCGGGAGTTCGAACGGATGCGGACGGACCGCCAGGAATCGGATCCGCGGCAGGGGTTCCGCTGTTGCTGACGCCGCGTCATGTCACGTCCGTTATGCGGACGGGGGTTCCGTAGAGCAAGACTCTCGCCTAGATTTCCCGCACGTTAAGCATGAGATAAGTGGAACCAGCGAGGGGACGGAGCCGCGTCATGTCCGATGCGCCTGAAGTGAACGGACCGGTGGTCACACTGGTCCGCGTCGTCATTGCACTGTGTCTGATCGCACCGTTCGTGGCGATGCTCTGGGTCAGTTCCTACGCCAAGGTCGACCCGACGTTCATCGGGATCCCGTTCTTCTACTGGTACCAGATGCTCTGGGTGCTGATCTCGACCGCGCTCACGATGACCGCGTACAAGCTGTGGCAGCGCGACCAGCGCGGCCGTAAGTCCGACCGGTCCGCGGGGAGCAAGGCGTGAACAACGGGGTCAACGGTGTCGCGCTCACCGTCTTCATCATCTTCTTCCTGGCCGTCACGGTCATGGGCTTCCTCGCCGCGCGCTGGCGCAGGCCGGCGAACGAGTCGCTGGACGAATGGGGCCTGGGCGGCCGCTCGTTCGGCACCTGGATCACCTGGTTCCTGCTCGGCGGCGACCTGTACACGGCGTACACCTTCGTCGCCGTCCCCGCGGCGATCTACGCGGCCGGCGCCGCCGGCTTCTTCGCCGTCCCGTACACGATCCTCGTGTACCCGCTGATCTTCACGTTCCTGCCGCGCCTGTGGTCGGTCTCGCACAAGCACGGGTACGTGACGACGTCCGACTTCGTGCGCGGGCGCTTCGGCTCGAAGGGCCTCTCGCTCGCGGTCGCGGTCACCGGCATCCTCGCCACGATGCCGTACATCGCGCTCCAACTGGTCGGCATCCAGGCCGTCCTCGACGTCATGGGCGTCGGCGGCGGCGAGGGCACCAACTGGTTCGTCAAGGACCTGCCGCTGCTGATCGCGTTCGGCGTGCTCGCCGCGTACACGTACTCGTCGGGGCTGCGGGCCCCCGCGCTGATCGCGTTCGTCAAGGACACGCTGATCTACATCGTCATCGCCGTCGCCATCATCTACATCCCGATCAAGCTGGGCGGCTTCGAGCACATCTTCGCGTCGGCCTCCGACAAGTTCGACGCCGCGAACAAGGCGGCCGGCAAGCCGGTCGCCGGACTCGCGCCCGGATCGTCGGGGACCTGGACGTACGCGACGCTCGCGCTCGGCTCGGCCCTCGCGCTGTTCATGTACCCGCACTCGATCACGGCGACCCTGTCGTCCAAGAGCCGCAACGTGATCCGCCGCAACACCACGATCCTGCCGCTGTACTCGCTCATGCTGGGCCTGCTCGCGCTGCTCGGGTTCATGGCGATCGCGGCCGGAGTCAAGGTGCAGAACGGGCAGTTGGCGATTCCGCAGCTGTTCGAGGACATGTTCCCCGACTGGTTCGCGGGCGTCGCGTTCGCCGCGATCGGCATCGGCGCGCTGGTCCCGGCGGCCATCATGTCGATCGCCGCGGCGAACCTGTTCACGCGCAACATCTACAAGGACTTCCTCAAGCCGGACGCCACGCCCGAGCAGGAGACCAAGGTCTCCAAGCTGGTCTCGCTGCTGGTGAAGGTCGGCGCCCTCGCCTTCGTCCTCACCATGGACAAGACGGTCGCCATCAACTTCCAGCTCCTGGGCGGCATCTGGATCCTGCAGACCTTCCCGGCGCTCGTCGGCGGTCTGTTCACCCGCTGGTTCCACCGGTGGGCGCTGCTCGCCGGCTGGGCCGTCGGCATGGTCTACGGCACGGTCGCCGCGTGGAACGTCGAGTCGGCGACGCAGAAGCACTTCGGCGGGTCCTCGGCCAAGATCCCGGCCATCGGGCAGATCGGGTACATCGGCATGACGGCGATCGTGCTGAACGTGATCGTGACCGTGGTGCTCACCTTCATCCTGCGGGCCGCGAAGGCGCCGGACGGGGTCGACGAGACGTCGCCGGGCGACTACACCGCCGATGCCGGGGACAAGGGCGTCAAGGTGGAGCTGCCCACCGTGGGGGCCTCCGGGCACTGACGGTTCGTCGTCGGGTGCGGGTGGGCTGTGGCTGGTCGCGCACACGCGGCGGTAGCCGCAGATCAGACACAGCCCCGCGCCCCTGGCGGGGTTACCGTGGGCCCGAATCATGATCCGTACCGCCCCCGGAGGAAAACTGTGCCCGCCCCCATCGTTCTCGACAGTGATCCCGGTATCGATGATGCCGTCGCGCTCCAGTACCTGCTCGGCACCGGGCTGTGGGACCTGAAGGCGTACACGACCGTCGGCGGCAATGTCCCCGCCGGACAGACCTTCCGCAACGGCCGCGCCCTCGCCCGCGCCTTCGGCATCGACGGGGACGTGTCCGTGCACCGCGGCGCGGGCCGCCCGCTGACCCGACTGCCGTACTCGGCGGCCGGTGAGTTCCACGGCGCCTCGGGGCTCGGCGCCGAGACGCTGCCCGACTCGACGGCGCCCGAGGCGACCGAGTCCTCGACGCAGGCGCTGCTGCGGCTCTCGCGGGAGTACGAGGGTGAACTCACCGTCTGCGCCACGGGACCGCTCACCAATGTGGCCCTCGCGCTCACCGAGGACCCGGACTTCGCCCGCCGTGTGAAGAAGCTCGTCTTCATGGGCGGCGCCGCCGACGTGCCCGGGAACATCACCCCGGTCGCCGAGTTCAACGCCTGGGCCGACCCGGACGCCGTGGACCTCGTCGTCTCCTCCGGCATCACCTACACGATGGTCGGGCTCGACGCGACGCACGGCTGGCGGTTCACCACCGACGACCTGGAGACCCTGCGCGCGGCCGGTGAGGGCATGGCGCTCACCGCCCGGCTGATGGACTTCTACCTCGGCGCGTACCGCGAGAGCGGCGGTTCCCCGCTGCACGACCCGCTGGCCGTGGGCGTGTGCGCCGACGAGTCGTTCGTGACCGCCGCCGAAGGCACGGTCGTGGTGGAGTGCGGGTCCGAACTGACCCGCGGCAAGACGGTGTTCATCCCCTACGACGCCGACTACCCGCGCGCCTACTACCAGGAGTCCCCGCTGGTCGCGGAGCGCACCGCCCGGCGCGGCCGGGTCGCCCTCGGCACCGGCCCGCGCAACTTCACCGAGGATTTCGTCAACACCCTCCTCAAGCAGCCGAGCGTGGCGTGAGCGCTCCCCCGGCTGTCACCGTCCGGGCCGTGCGCCCCGAGGACCACGCCCGGCTCGGCGAGATCGGTGCCGCCGCCTATCTGGACAGCGGGCTCCTCGCGTTCGGCGAGAGCGACTGGTACGCGGGCGAACTGCGCGATGTCGCGCGGCGCGCCCGGGAGGCGACCGTGCTCGTCGCCGTCGGCCCCGACGGGGCCGTGCTCGGCGGTGTCACGTACGTCCCCGCGCACGACCATCCCTACGCCGAGGTGGCCCGGGAGGGCGAGGCCGAGTTCCGGATGCTGGCCGTGGCCGCCGAGGCGCGCGGGCAGGGCGCGGGGGCGGCCCTCGTACGGGCCATGATCGACCGCGCGCGGGCCGACGGACGCACGGCCCTCGTGCTGTCCACCCAGCCCGTCGCGACCGCCTCGCACCGGCTCTACGAGCGGCTCGGGTTCCGCCGGGCGCCCGGCCGGGACTGGGCGCCGGTGCCCGAAGTGACGCTCCTGGGCTACGAGTTGAGGCTCAGCGGCTGATCCCGTACAGATCGCCGCGCACGTCCCTGGCGAGCTGCGCGGCCCAGCGGACGGTCGCGTCGCGGTCCGGGTCCTCGCCGCTCTCCACCCGGACCAGGACGCCGCCGACGCGGACGTGCGCCCGGTACGAGGTTCTGGTGTCGCCCTCGTAGACGATCTCCTGGACCTCCAGGTTCGCCTCGTCGCCGAGCCCCTTCAAGGGCTCGACGCGGTAGCGCTCGGTCGCGGTGCCGGCCTCCATGTCGGAGCCGAACTCCGGGCAGTGGCGCAGGATGTCCTGCTCGACGCGGTGCAGGTCACGAGCGGCGGCCGTGGTCAGCGACACGAGGTGCTGGGACACCATGATGTGGCCCTGGGGCGGCCGCGTCCTGCGGTTCGTCCACAGGGAGTGGGAGTACGCCTCCGTGCCGCGGTAGGCGGCCGGGCCGAGCCACGCCGGATCCTCCTCCGACTCCAGGCAGTACGACCACCAGCCGCGCCGCTGCTCGTGCGTGTTCTTGAACACCCCGGCCTGGTGCTGATCCTTGCTGTCCAGGCCCCGGCCGAAGGCCGAGTCGGGCAGCAGGGTGGCATCCAGCTGCGCGCCGGTGAAGGTCCGCTGCGACGGCGCCACGGAGTCGACGCCCGGGGCGGTCGGCGCGCCGGTGGGCGGCACGATCCCCGGCGGCGACGCGGCCGGGCTCGCGGAGGCCGACGTGGGCGTCCCGGGCGCCGACGACCTCGGCGCCGCCTTGTCCGCCTCCCCCGTCCCGTTCACCCCTTGGGTGCCACAGCCCGCCAAGAGTCCCACCAGCACCATGGCCGTCACTCGCCCCGCACGCATGGAACCACTCTCCCCAAGATCGTCCACACTCGACTGGCCGTCACCCTAGCCGACACAACATGTGGGGCTGCCGCGAACACCCGACACAACATGTATGCTCGCTCTCGCTGTCAGCGCAGGGGAATCCGGTGCAAATCCGGAACTGTCCCGCAACGGTGAACGTAAGCCTCAAAAGCGTGTACGTGAGTCCGAAGACCTGCAGACGGCACACCCGAGCCACTCGGCCCGGGTGTCGAAGACGTCCGGGCCTCGTGGAATGGGCCGGTGACGCGGGCCCTGCCGTGCGCGGGCCCGGGCCACTGTTCCCCCGCGGGCCCCGAGCCGAGCGAGGGAGAGCCCCACCGTGACCATCGCGCCCGCTGATCCTGCCTCAGCCGTGGCCGAGGCGGATGCCCCCGGTACCGCGCTGCTGCGCACCCTGACCGAGCTGACCGCCGATCTGCCCGCCGCGGATCCCGGCCGGGTCGCGGCCGCCGCGCTGCGGGGCCGCAGCGCGCGGGCCGACGAGGCCGAGCTGCGCGAACTCGCCACCGAGGGCGCGGCCGGGCTGATCTCCGAGGACCCCGTCTACTCCCGGCTCGCCGCGCGGCTGCTCACGCTCTCCATCGCCGCCGAGGCCGCCTCGCAGGGCGTCACGTCGTTCACCGGGTCGATCGCCGTCGGCCACCGCGAGGGCCTGATCGCGGACCGCACCGCCGAGTTCGTGCGCGTCCACGCCGCGCGGCTCGACGCACTGGTGGACCGGACGGCCGACGACCGCTTCGGCTACTTCGGCCTGCGCACCGTCTTCAGCCGCTATCTGCTGCGCCACCCGATCACCCGCAAGGTGATCGAGACGCCCCAGCACTTCATGCTGCGCGTCGCGGCCGGTCTCGCCGAGGACGACTCGGCGCGGGCGCTCGACGAGGTCGCGGCGCTGTACGGCCTGATGAGCCGGCTCGACTACCTGCCCTCCTCCCCCACCCTGTTCAACTCCGGCACCCGGCACCCGCAGATGTCGAGCTGCTACCTGCTCGACTCGCCGCTGGACGAGCTGGACTCGATCTACGACCGCTACCACCAGGTGGCCCGCCTCTCCAAGCACGCCGGTGGCATCGGGCTCTCGTACTCCCGCATCCGCAGCCGGGGTTCGCTGATCCGCGGCACGAACGGGCACTCCAACGGCATCGTCCCGTTCCTGAAGACGCTCGACGCCTCCGTCGCCGCGGTGAACCAGGGCGGGCGCCGCAAGGGCGCGGCGGCCGTCTACCTGGAGACGTGGCACTCCGACATCGAGGAGTTCCTGGAGCTGCGCGACAACACCGGTGAGGACGCGCGCCGTACGCACAATCTGAACCTGGCGCACTGGATCCCCGACGAGTTCATGCGCCGCGTGGACGCCGACCGGCCGTGGTCGCTGTTCTCCCCCGCCGACGTGCCCGAGCTGGTCGACCTGTGGGGCGACGAGTTCGACGCCGCGTACCGCAAGGCCGAGGCCGAGGGGAAGGCGCGCAAGACCATCCCCGCCCGCGACCTGTACGGCCGCATGATGCGCACCCTCGCGCAGACCGGCAACGGCTGGATGACGTTCAAGGACGCCGCCAACCGCACCGCCAACCAGACCGCGGAGCCCGGCCACACGGTCCACTCCTCGAACCTGTGCACCGAGATCCTGGAGGTCACGGACGACGGGGAGACGGCCGTCTGCAACCTCGGGTCGGTGAACCTCGGTTCGTTCGTCGTCGAGGGCGACATCGACTGGGAGCGCCTGGACGAGACCGTCCGCACCGCCGTCACGTTCCTCGACCGTGTCGTCGACATCAACTTCTACCCGACCGAGCAGGCGGGCCGCTCCAACGCCCGCTGGCGCCCGGTGGGCCTGGGCGCGATGGGGCTCCAGGACGTCTTCTTCAAGCTGCGCCTGCCGTTCGACTCCCCCGAGGCGAAGGCGCTGTCCACGCGGCTCCAGGAGCGGATCATGCTCGCCGCGTACGAGGCGTCGGCGGATCTCGCCGAGCGCAGCGGCCCGCTGCCCGCCTGGGAGAAGACCCGCACCGCGCGCGGTGTGCTGCACCCCGACCACTACGACGTCGAGTTCACCTGGCCGGAGCGCTGGGCCGCGCTGCGGGAACGTATCGCCGCGACCGGCATGCGCAACTCGCTGCTGCTCGCGATCGCGCCGACGGCCACGATCGCCTCGATCGCGGGTGTCTACGAGTGCATCGAGCCGCAGGTCTCCAACCTGTTCAAGCGCGAGACGCTGTCGGGTGAGTTCCTCCAGGTCAACTCGTACCTGGTGGACGAGCTGAAGGCGCTCGGCGTGTGGGACGCGCAGACCCGTGAGGCGCTGCGCGAGTCCAACGGCTCGGTGCAGGGCTTCACCTGGGTGCCGGACGAGGTGCGGGCGCTGTACCGCACGGCGTGGGAGATCCCGCAGCGCGGGCTCATCGACATGGCGGCGGCCCGTACCGCCTTCCTCGACCAGGCCCAGTCGCTGAACCTGTTCCTGGAGACGCCGACCATCGGCAAGCTCTCCTCGATGTACGCCTACGCCTGGAAGTCGGGCCTGAAGACGACGTACTACCTGCGCTCGCGCCCCGCGACGCGCATCGCCCGCGCGGCGGCCCGCGCCACCGTCCCCGTACAGGTGGCCGATCCCGACGCGGTCGCCTGCTCCCTGGAAAACCCCGAGTCCTGCGAGGCCTGCCAGTAATGACCACCCCTGCCGACAAGACCGGGAAGAACCTGCTCGACCCGGGCTTCGAACTGACCCTGCGCCCCATGCGCTACCCGGACTTCTACGAGCGCTACCGCGACGCGATCAAGAACACCTGGACCGTCGAGGAGGTCGACCTCCACTCGGACGTCGCCGACCTCGCGAAGCTCAGCCCCGGCGAGCAGCACATGATCGGCCGCCTCGTCGCGTTCTTCGCGACGGGTGACTCGATCGTCGCGAACAACCTCGTACTGACGCTGTACAAGCACATCAACTCCCCCGAGGCGCGGCTGTACCTGAGCCGTCAGCTGTTCGAGGAGGCCGTGCACGTCCAGTTCTACTTGACGCTGCTCGACACCTACCTCCCCGACCCGGAGGACCGGACGGCGGCGTTCGCGGCGGTGGAGAACATCCCGTCCATCCGCGAGAAGGCCGAGTTCTGCTTCAAGTGGATGGACTCGGTCGAGAAGCTCGACCGCCTGGAGACGAAGGCGGACCGCCGCCGCTTCCTGCTCAACCTGATCTGCTTCGCCGCGTGCATCGAGGGCCTGTTCTTCTACGGCGCCTTCGCCTACGTCTACTGGTTCCGGTCGCGAGGTCTGCTGCACGGCCTCGCCACCGGCACCAACTGGGTGTTCCGCGACGAGACGATGCACATGAGCTTCGCCTTCGACGTGGTCGACACGGTCCGCAAGGAGGAGCCCGAGCTCTTCGACGACGCCCTGGAGCAGCAGGTCACCGACATGCTGCGGGAGGCGGTCGAGGCGGAGCTGCAGTTCGGGCGCGACCTGTGCGGTGAGGGCCTGCCGGGCATGAACACCGACTCGATGCGCCAGTACCTGGAGTGCGTCGCCGACCAGCGCCTCCAGCGGCTCGGCTTCGCCCCGGTCTACGGCTCGGAGAACCCGTTCTCCTTCATGGAGCTCCAGGGTGTCCAGGAGCTGACCAACTTCTTCGAGCGCCGGCCCTCCGCGTACCAGGTCGCGGTAGAGGGCTCGGTCGGCTTCGACGAGGAGTTCTGAGAGGTGCGGCCGGCTCAGGCCACGGTCGCGTAGCGGGAGCGCCGCTCGTCGGCCTCACGGGCCTCGCGGGCCGCACGGATCTCGCGGTCGATCCGCCGGTCGCGGGCGATCCCGTACAGCGAGGGACCGGCGAGGAGCAGGAAGACGAAGAGGACGGTCAGGTAGTTCATCGCTGTGTTCATGCCTCTACTCTGTCGCTGCCGCGCACCCCGCGGCAGTGGCAGGACTGTCATCAGACCCTGAATTCCTGCCAACTCTGAGGCACACTGGACGGCATGCTGAAGAACGTGGCCGCAGTGCTGCTCGACGGTGTGCATCCCTTCGAACTCGGCGTCGTCTGCGAGGTGTTCGGCCTCGACCGGGGTGACGCGGGACTGCCCGTGTACGACTTCGCGGTGGTCTCCGCCGAGAGCCCGTCCCTGACCACCCATGTCCCGGGCATGACGGTCTCCACCCCCTACGGCCTCGAACGGCTGGCGGAGGCCGACCTCATAGCGATCCCCTCGGCGGGGCGGCGGTTCGACGCCTACCCGCCGGAGCTGCTCGACGCGCTGCGGCAGGCGGTCGACCGGGGAGCGCGGGTGCTCAGCCTCTGCGCGGGCGTGTTCGTGCTGGGCGCCGCCGGACTGCTCGACGGCCGCCGCTGCGCGGTCCACTGGCGGTACGCGCGTCAGCTCGCCCGGCAGTTCCCGCGCACCCGGGTCGACCAGGACGTGCTGTACGTCGACGAGGGGCCGGTGATCACCTCGGCCGGCACCGCCGCCGGCATCGACGCCTGCCTGCACATCGTGCGCACCGAGCACGGCGCCGAGGTGGCCAACACGATCGCGCGGCGCATGGTCGTCCCGCCGCACCGCGACGGCGGCCAGGCCCAGTACGTGGAGCGGCCGCTGTCGGCGACGCGCTGCGACACCGTCGGCGAGGTGCTGGCCTGGATGGAGCGGCACCTGGCCGAGCCGGTGACCGTGGAGGAACTGGCGGCGCGGGCGCTCATGTCGCCGCGCACGTTCGCCCGCCGCTTCCTCCAGGAGACGGGCACCACGCCCTATCGCTGGCTGCTGCGTCAACGGGTGCTGTTCGCCCAGGAGTTGCTGGAGGGCACCGACGAGACGGTGGACGCGATCGCCGGGCGCGCCGGGTTCGGCAACGCCGCGGCGATGCGCCACCAGTTCATGAAGGTGCTCGGCACGACACCGAACGCCTTCCGCCGGACCTTCCGGGTGCGACTGGCGGGCTAGTCCCTATCGCGCCTCGACCCGCAGCAGCGCCCTCTTGGGCTGGAGCGTGATGCCCAGCTGCGGGGTCGGGTCCGTCTCCGGCACCTGCACGAACCGCCACTTGGCCACCAGCGTGCCCAGGGTCAGCGCCAGTTCGGTCATGCTGTAGTGATCGCCCGGGCACTTGCGGTTGCCGGTGCTGAAGGGCTGGTGCGCGATCTGCGCGGCCCGGGTGCGGCGCTCGGGCAGCCAGCGGTCGGGGTCGAAGTCGAGCGCGCCGTCGAACGAGCGCGGGTCGCGCTGCATCGCGTACGGGCTGTAGACGATGTCGGCCCCGGCCGGAATCCGGTACCCGCCGAGCTCGGTGTCGACGGCGGCGACCCGGGTGAATATCCAGGCCGCCGGTCGAATCCGCATCGACTCGGTGATGAGATTCCGCATATATGCGAGTTTCTCGAGGTCGTCGAATGCGACCGGCCTGCCACCCGTGACAGATTCAACTTCTTCGTACAACCGCCTTTCGTGCTCCGGGTGTTCGGCGAGGAGTTGCAGGGTCCACGACAGCGTCTTCGCGACATTCTCGGCGCCGGCCACGAGCAACGCGATGACTTGGTCGTGGACCTCTTGCTCGGTGACCAGTTCGCCGTTCTCGTCGCGGGACCGGAGCAATGTGGTGAGGAGCGCGTCCGCATTGCCTTCCGAAGCCACCGCTCCCCTTCGTTCAGCGATGATCTCGTCGACCAGCCGATGCAAATCGGCCAATGCCCGGTCGAATCGCCGATTGGCCGGAAGCGGCAGCCGGTAGAACGGGCCGACGGAGAGGATCATCCGCCGGTACATACCGCCGAAGACGGTGCCGAGGGCCGTGCACAGCAGCTCGGCGCGATCGTCCAGGGCCTCTGTGCACAGCAGCGAACGGGCCGCCGTGCGGGTCGCGGTACGGAACATCTCGGCCGCGATGTCGACGGTCTGCCCGTCGCGCAGCCCGTCGGAGGTGCGCTGTGCCTCCTCGGCCATCAGCACGCCGTACTCGGCGATCCGGTCCGGCCGGAACGCGGGCTGCAGGGCCCGGCGCTGGCGCCGGTGCCGCGCTCCGTTGCTGGTCGCCACGCCCTGGCCGAGCAGCACGCCGAGCGTGTCCCACAGGGCCCCGCCGACCAGGAAGTCCGGGCTGCGCAGCAGCCGTTCGACCAGTTCCGGGGAGTTCACCGCGTAGGCGTTCTTGGGGCCCAGCCTGATCCGCACCACCTCGCCGCCGTCGCGCAGCGAGGTGAGGAAGCCGAGCGGGTCGCGCAGCAGGTTCCAGGCATGGCCGACGAGCGGCGCGCCGCCGGGGGCGGGCGGCGGCGGCTTCGGCTCGGCCTCCGGTGTCTGTGCCGGATTCGGCAACGTGGATTCGATGGTCATGCGCGGTCACCCACCTGATCGGTCCGGGGCGTGTCGGTGATGTACGGCGGGGTGGCCCGGTCGTCCCAGGTGTCGACCTGATAGCGCCCCGATTCGTGATGGAACCAGTACACGGAACTGAACCAGTTCCGCATGTTCTCGACGCACGACCTGATGGCCGCCGCGAGCTCCTTTCCGTGCGGGCCGATATTCTCCGCGGCCACCGTGGTCCGCTCGATCTCCCGCTCCGCGGAGAGGAAATCGGAAACGGTTCCCTCGACCCTTCGGTGGACTTCCGTCACGGCCTCCCGCACGGAAATACCCTCATGCTTGATGAGGCTTATCCCGAGGTTGTGCAATTCCTGTCCCGCGAGTTCCTTGGGCAGCGAGCAGAGGTCGTTGTACCAGGCGGAGAAATCCTGGGTCGCGAGCGCTGCCCGCATGAATGCCTCGTTCTTCCGCACCCATGTGGGGAGTTCGTACTGGGCGACCGGTTCGAGCAGATCGATCCAGATCCAGTGTGCGAAAGTCCGCCGCCGCAGTCCGATGTATTCGTCGACCGTCGGCACGGTCCCGGTCATCCGGTTGCGGAACTCCTCGTCGTACGCGTCGATCACCACGTGGAAGTGGCGGGCGAACCGGGCGTCCCAGGACCTGCTCAGCCGGCCGTAGAACCGGTCGAAGCAGTCCGCGAAGCCCGCGACCAGTGGGTCCTGGTGGTCCAGGTGCAGCTTCGGGGCCTCGGTGGCCGCGTGCAACTGGACGGCGAGGCGCCGCCAGTTCGCCGTCCTGCCGTGGACCACGTCACGGTCGTGCCGGTCGTCCCAGGCGAAGAACCACGCGCTGAAGTCGGCTATCGCTTCGAGGAGGTCGTCGGGCGCGCCCATGTAATAACCGGCGACCAAGTCCGTGTAGCACAGGCCGTCGGCATATTTCGCCACCTTGTCGGCGGGCATGAGGCGCTTTTCGAGCAGCCAGGTACGGGTCGTCCCCTGAAGCTTTGGCCAATACGGATGCAGTTTGCGAGGAAACGCGTCCTCGATCACCGGTAGTGCCAGCGCCGGCGGTACTGCCGCATGTGGAGCATGTGGATAGGCAGGCACGAACAAACCCCTCTCTGTCGGCCGAAGGCGTACACCCCTCCCGCAGTGCCGGGCGCGCGCCGTTGCGTATCCCCGCGCTTTCTATTCAGCACCACAACTGACCGTTCTGGGAACGGATTTGCTCCCCTCACTACCCCTAGTCACCGGATTCGTCCCCTTACATGACCGGATCTGAATCTTGTTCGGCCGGTCCTGTTCGCACACGCGGGCGCACACCCGCTCGTGCGATCGCACGCCTGACCCGGCGGTCAGCGGGAACGCGAACGGCGCCTGGCCGGATTCATCCGTACCAGGCGCCGTTCGGGGCGATGAGAATCAGTCGTTCGCGACCACGGGGTAGCGCGGGGTGCCCTCTTCCATCTGCTTCAGGGCGTTCTTGCGCTCACGCTTCGACAGCCGGTCGATGTAGAGGTACCCGTACAGGTGGTCCGTCTCGTGCTGGAGGCAGCGCGCGAAGTAGCCGGTGCCGCGCACCGTGATGTCGTTGCCCTTCTCGTCCTGCCCGGTGACCACGGCGTAGTCGGGGCGCGCGAGTTCGGCGTACGCGGTCGGGACGGAGAGGCAGCCCTCGTTGGAGTCGTCGAGGCGACGCCGCTCGGCGGGCAGCTCCTGGAGCACCGGGTTGCAGACGACGCCGGTGTGGCGCACGCCGTCGTCGTCCGGGCAGTCGTACACGAAGACCTTGGCGCTCACGCCGATCTGGTTGGCCGCGAGGCCGACGCCCTCGGCGGTGTGCTGGCTGGCGAACATGTCGTCGACCAGCCGGGCCAGCTCGTCGTCGAACGCCGTGACGTCCGCGCACTCCTTGTGCAGCACCGGGTTCCCCACCACGGTGATCGGCCGGGACGTCCCCCGCTCCCGGTACGCCGCCTCACGGGCCTCGCAGTCCTCGGTGTCGACGACGAAACCCTCGTCGTCGACGGGGAGCACACCCGCGTGCTGCTTCTCGATGTCCTGCTGAGCCATGACGGACGTGAGCCTTCCTAGGGGATCGCGGTGGAACCTTTACAGGGTACGGGCAGTAGAGCCCCGCCAGGGGCGCGAGGAACTGCGCGACCAGCCACAACGAACCGTCAGACGGCAGCGAAGCTCAGCACACCTCTTCAAGATCCCGCCAGTCCCGCGAATCCGGCGAATCAGCGACCCACCCGTCGAGCAGCCCCCGCACCAGAGAAGCCGGCGCAGCCACGCCACACTCCCGCTCCGGCACCCACAGCTGCCCGTCGGTGCGGTGCCCCAGCGGCCCGGGATGCCCCGGCTCGCTGTGATCGTGCGGATCGAGGTGCTCCTCGTCGCCCTCGTCGGACGGCATCCGGGACTCCGAGCACATCCGGCACAGCAGCCGCACCGACGAGGACCAGTCCTCGGCGGCGAAGCCGGCGTCGGCGGCCAGCCGCTCCAGGGCGTCCCGGTCGGACTCGGTGGCGGCCTCCAGGAGCACGACCCAGGTGGGCACCGGCGAGGGCGCCCACAGCTCGATCTCGTCGAAGACCGGGAAGGAGTGTCCGGCGGCGGTGGTCCGCTCGCCGTGCGGCACCCCGTCGTGCAGCACGACCTCGCCCCAGCGCCGCCCGGAGGAGGGCAGCGGAATGGACAGCACCTCGATGCGCGCGGGGTCGAGCCTGCGCCCCCACACGACCTCGGCCTCGCCCTCCGGCGAGAGCCGCACCGCGGCGCTGCCGAGCTCCATGCCCGTCGGCTCACCGGAGGTGGTGGCGCCGCCGGGCACCCGCAGCCCGTACGCCTGCCAGGCCCGCCGCGCCAGCGGCCAGTCCTGGAGGGCGGTGGCGGCGATCCCGACGTTCCACCAGTCAGGGGCTCCGGTCTCCCGGTCCAGCAGGGCGACGGCGCGCAGTCCGGCCGTCCGCGCCTGCTCCCAGTCGTGCCGGAACTTGTGCAGCAGCGCGAGGTTGAACCAGGACTCGGAGAGCCACGGTTCGAGGTCGGCAGCGCGGGTCAGCAGCGCCCCCGCGTCCTCGTACCGTCCGTCCCCGATCAGCGTGAACGCACGATCTGTGGCCTGCCGCCACGAGGCGGAGGGCCGGTGCCGTCCCTTGCCGAAGATCCTCACGATTCCCGCCTGCCGATACTTGAGGCCCGTGCCCCCGGACCCCCTCTTTGGTCGCTCTTTTGCATCCAACCACGGACGGTCGGACACCCGCTCATTACCCATGGGTTACCCAGCCGACCCTAGGCTCAGACCGGGATGCGCCACCACCCTGGCCAGCGCCTCGACGACCTCCGGCTGGTACTCCCTGCCGGTGGCCAGACGCAGTCCTTCCAGGGCGGCGAGCGGTCCCTGGGGACCCGTTCCCCTGGCCATCTCGTCGTACGCGTTCGCTGTCCGCACAATCCGTGCGGTGAGTGGCTGTTCCCGGTACGGATCGGCCAGCCGCTCGACGACGACGGCCACCTGGGCGTCCACCCCGGTCTGCCGTACGACGGCGCCGCCGAGGAGTGCTATCCGGCGCTGCTGGGTGACGGGCAGGGTCGCGGTGGCGCCGTCCCGCACCGGGTCGACGAGCGAGAGCTGCCCGATGTCGTGCATCAGGGCCGCGTACTCCAGAACGGTCAGGTCCGGCCCGGAGAGCCCCATCTCGCGCCCTATGGCACGGCTCAGCGCCGCGACCCGGTGGGCGTGCCCGTGCGGGGTGTACCCGGCGATCTCGGTGGCGCGGGCCAGCGAGGCGATGGTCTGCCGGTACGTGGCCCGGACCGCGGAGTAGCGCCGGAAGGCCAGCTGAGTCAGGAGCAGCGGCAGGCTGATGACGGGCAGCGCCCACAGCCCGGCGACGGCCACGGCCAGCGCCAGCACGGCCCCGGTCGCGCCGACGGCGGTCCCGATGCCGAGCATGGCCCGCATCTCGTCGCGCAGCAGCGGGCCGAACGGCCAGCGGGTGCGCGCGTGCGCCATGGCCGCGGCGAGCACGGCGTCGCAGAGCCCGGTCAGCGCCAGCAGCGCGGCGACGAACAGCGCGTAGTACGCCCCGCCGCCGAACCACTCCTCGACCTTGCCCCGGTTGTACAGCGGCTGGAAACAGGCGGCGGCGAACCAGACGGTGAGCACCCGCCGCGCCATGTGGTCGAGCGAGGGCCCGCGGCCGCGTGCCACGTGCGGGACGCAGCCGGCGAGCGCGCCCGCCACGGTGACGGCGACGACCTGGAGCACCCCGTGGTGCGTGCTCTGTCCGGCCACCGACCCGAGCAGCGCGTACGCCAGCGCGCCCGCGGCCCCGAGCGGCGCGGACTCCCGGTCCCCGCCGCCGCCCCAGCGCGCCAGCTCCCCCACGGCGACCAGCACCCCGAAGGCCAGCGCGACCCCTCGCTCATCGAGCCCCCGCGAAACGGTGGCCCCGAACGCCACAAGGGCCAGCACCCCGGCAACGCAGTACACCCCGACGACGCCCCCCGCCCTGGGCGATCCGCCGCCGACCCGCGCCGCCTTGGGCGATCCGCCGCCAGGGGCGGCAGGGTGGGCAAGGCGGCCCCCAGCGCCGGGCGCGCCTTCTTCGGGCTCCTGCCGCGGCCCCCTCACCGCGCCGAAGCCCCGCGCAGCGGAACCGTCTCTGCCCGGGCGACCGGCACCCCGTCCGCCTCGTCCGCCGTCACCATCGGATGCCACCCCTCCCGGTCGAGCGCCCGCACCAGCGCCCCCACCATCACCGGATCGAACTGCGTCCCCGCGCACCGCTCCAGCTCCGCCACGGCGACCGGCACCGGCCGCGCCCGCGAGTACGTGCGCGTGGAGGTCATCGCGTCGAAGGCGTCGGCCACCGCCACGACCCGGGCGAACTCCGGGATCTGCGTGCCCACGAGCCCGTACGGGTATCCGCTGCCGTCCAGCCGCTCGTGGTGGTGCAGGATCGCGGCCCGCGCCTCCCCGAGGAAGCCGATGCCGCGCACCATCTCGTGCCCGTACTCCGGATGCAGCTCGATGACCTTGCGTTCCTCCGGAGTGAGGGGCCCGTCCTTGCGCAGCAGCCGCGTCGGCACACCGAGCTTGCCGACGTCGTGCAGGATCCCGGCGAACCGCAGCACCTCGGCCCGCTCGTCCGGCATCCCGAGCTCGCGGGCGATCATCATGGACGCCTGCCCGACCCGCTCGCTGTGCCCGCGCGTGTATCCGTCCTTGATGTCGACGGCCTGCACGAGGGCGCGGATGGTGGCCTGGTGGGCGGCGCGCTCCCGCTGGTACTGGGCGAACACCCAGCAGGAGATGCACATCGGCAGCACGACGAGCAGCGCGGCGACGGGCCCGTACGAACTCGCCCACAGCACCGCCATCATCAGCCCGGCCAGACCGTGCACGGCCACCGGTGCGAGGGAGCGCAGGAAGAGGCCGCGCCACGCGGTCCGCAGCGGGACCCGCTCGGCGACGGCGAGGATGCCCCCGTCGAGCACGGTGAGCACCGCGCAGAAGGCGAGCACGGCGGCGCCACCGGGCGCCAGCGCGTACGGGAACCGGGGCCCGGAGATCGCGTCGGGCCCGCCGAGCGCGCCGAAGACCTGCGCGGACGCCCATACGGCGACAGCGAGTTGGGCCGCTCTCCAGAGTCGGCGCAGCCACTTGGGCCGCTGCTCGACCTGGCCGAGCAGGGCCCCGGGGACGGCGACGAGCACCGCGGCCGACGGCGGCAGCAGAAACGCTCCTGCGAGCAGCACGGGATAGAACGTCCCCATGCCCCGCGGCCCGCGCCCGGCGAGCCCGCAGCCCACGTACACGCACGCGAGCAGCGCGACGGCGGGCCAGGAGGTACCGGAGGAGAACGCGGGCGCCGCGCAGAAGGCGCCCGCGCCCGCCGTCAGGAGCACATACGCACCGGCCATCGGCGGAACCGACCGCATGCCCAACTCCCTCCCCGTGACGTTCCGTTCACGGAGACCAGAGATTAGGGCGCGGGACGCGCCGTCAGGGCACCATCCCGTCGATTACCGGGACAGAGGGCCCTGGATTAGCACGATCGGGTGAACCAAGTGGCGTACGGACTCCCAACCACCACTGCGGGTGGGGCAGTTGGGTACGCCGATGGTCGGGAGGCCGGCCGGGCTCAGGCGAGCGGGGTGCCCTCTTCGGGCCCGCCCTGGCCGGAGCGGATCACTTCGATCCGCCCCATGACCTTGGCCCGCAGATCGCTGGGCACGTCGTCCGAGCCGCAGCACCGCTTGACCAGCTTCTTCACGGCCTGCTCCAGGCCGTACTTCTCCAGGCACGGGGAGCACTCCTCGAAGTGCACCTCGAACTTGGTGCAGTCGGAGTCCGGCATCTCATGATCAAGGAACTCATAGAGATGGTCGAGGACCTCACTGCAGTCCGTCTCGTGCGGCTCTCCGCAGCTCATGAGCCCGAGCCTTTCGCTTCGTTCGACTCTCCGGCGCCGGCCGGGACGAGCCCGCGGTCGCGGGCGTAGTCCTCGAGCATGCCGCGCAGCTGACGGCGGCCCCGGTGGAGCCGGGACATCACTGTCCCGATGGGTGTCCCCATGATGTCCGCGATCTCCTTGTACGCAAAGCCCTCTACGTCGGCCAGATAGACCGCGATGCGGAATTCCTCGGGGATCGCCTGCAGCGCGGACTTCACGTCCGAGTCCGGCAGGTGGTCGAGCGCCTGCGACTCGGCCGAGCGCAGACCGGTCGACATGTGCGACTCGGCGCGCGCCAGCTGCCAGTCCTCGATCTCCTCGGCGGCACTGCGCTGGGGCTCGCGCTGCTTCTTGCGGTACGAGTTGATGAAGGTGTTCGTCAGGATCCGGTACAGCCACGCCTTGAGGTTGGTGCCCTCACGGAACTGGTGGAACGACGCGTACGCCTTCGCGTACGTCTCCTGCACCAGGTCCTCCGCGTCCGCCGGATTGCGCGTCATCCGCAGCGCGGCCGAGTACATCTGGTCGAGGAACTCCAGCGCGTCCCGCTCGAAGCGCGCACTGCGCTCGGTGGCGGTCTCCGCCGGCTCGGGCCGCTCGTCGGGCTGGCCGTGTTCGGTCCCTGCGTCGGTCCCTGTGACCGGACCCACCTCCTCAAGCGACGTCGTGGAACCCGGGAAGGCTCCACCCGAATCGGAGGATAGACGACGATCCGGTCCGCCCGCCGCCCGAATAGGAGCGGTCTTGGCAGCCGTCAGCACGCTCCACTCCAGGTCAGGAGTGGTGCTGCGACTGGGGCAGATGGTCGAACCCATGCGGCGGACTTCCTCTCGTACGAATGGTGTGCACCGGTAATCGGCACAACAGTCGTCCCGCGCTCCACATTCCCGGGGCTCAGACGAGTGACCGGGTCCACGCGACGACCGCGTCGGTGATCGTGACGAGGGCCTCGTCCTGGCTCACGGGAGCGCGCTTGGGGACGGCGAAGCCGTGGTCGCCGTAGGGCACTTCGACCAGCTCGTAGAGCGGGGAGTCCGGGAACTCGGCGGGCTTGCCGAACGGGTCGTTGCCGCCCTGCACGACGAGGGTCGGCAGGCCGGCTCCGAGCAGTTCCTCCGCCCGGGACTTCTCCGGCTTGCCCGGCGGGTGCAGCGGGAAGCTCAGCGCGAGGACGGCCGTGGCGCCCAGCTCGGCGGCGGTGCGGCAGGCTACGCGGGCGCCGGCGCTTCTGCCCGAGGCGATCACCGGGAGGCCGGGCGCGCGCAGGGCGGGCCACAGGTCCCGCCAGCCTGCGTCGAGGGTCTTCGGGGCCGGGGCCACTTTCTTCCCGGCCACGCGCCAGGGCTGCTCCACCAGGGCGACGGTCACTCCGTGGGTGGGCAGGGTCGTGGCGAGGGCCTGCAGATCGCGGGCCTCGATGCCGCCCCCCGCGCCGTGGCTGGCCGCCAGGACCAGGTTCGGGTGCGCGGCGGGGTACCAGGTGACGCGGGCGTCGCCGGTTCGGGTGGACACAGTCTCGATTTCTGGGGTCACGCGATCATGGTGCCGGGTGGGAGCCGGGTTCGTCGGCTACGGCCCGGTGCCCTTTTCGCGCAGTTCCCCGCGCCCCTGAAGGGTTGACCTTCAGCTGACGGCCGGTGGGGGCTTGCCCCGGGTTGTCGGTCGACTGACGGCCGGTGGCCGCTTCTCGCGCAGTTCCCCGCGCCCCTGAGGCAGGCGCTGCGCGCCGCCTCCCCTCAGAGGCTGCGCTCCGCGCGCCTCCACACGAGACAGGGGGGCGCGCCTCCGCCTTGGCCAGGTGGCGCGCCTCGATGGAGGTAGCGCACGAAGTGCGCATCTCCAGGGGCGCGGGGAACTGCGCGAGAAGCGGCCACCGGCCCGCACCCGACCGACAACCCCACAAGGGGCGCGGGGAACTGCGCAACCAGCCACGACGCACCCCGCACTCGGCTAGAACAGCGTGCCCTCCTCCGGGCCCTCCAGCTCTGTCAGGAGTTCGGGGCCGTTGTTGCGGACATTGCTCACGGCGGTGGACACGGGATAGGCCCGCATCAGACCCTCCGGAGGCGGCGCCAGCAACCCCCGTACGTCCGAGACATCGGTCCGCGACGGATCGAGCCACGCATCCCACCGGTCCGGCGGCAGCATCAACGGCATCCGGGGATGAATGTCGGCGAGCGAGCGCGGCCCCTCCTTCGGCGCGACCCCGAGCGGAGCCGACTCGGCCTCAAGGGTGATCACGGAGCACGTCACCCACCAGGCCAGCGGATGCTCGTCCGGAAGCGTGCGGTCCCGCCAGAACTCGTACAGGCCCGCCATCGCGAAGACGGATCCGTCGGCCGGCGTCACGAAGTACGGCTGCTTGCGCGGCCGCTTCTTCTTGCCCTCGACCTCGAGATCACGCTCGGCGGACGCGGTCACCCACTCGTAATAGCCGTCGGCCGGAACGATGCAGCGCCGCGCGGCGAAGGCCCGCCGGTACGACGGCTTCTCGTGGACGGTCTCGCCCCGCGCGTTGATCATGCGGGCACCGCCCTCGGGCGTCTTCGCCCAGGACGGCACGAGCCCCCACTTCAACTTGCGCAGCTGGCGAACCGGACGGGGGCCCTCGGCGTCTTTCACGGGACGGTCGAGTACGGCGTAGACCTCTTTGGTCGGAGCCACGTTGAAGTCGGGCTCGAACGCCTCCTCCGGCTCCCACTTCTCGATCTCAAAGATTCCTGCGAGATCCTCGGGCCTACGACTCGATGCATACCGTCCGCACATACGTGCCACAGTGCCAGAAGCAAGCCCCTCACCGAACGGGAGCCCGGAAACACCATGGACGCCAGCCTCTGGGACCGGATCTTCGGAACCCAGTCCGACCCCGACACGTGGGTGGTGATCGCCACCGGCGTCGTCGCTCTCGCCGCGATCGTCCCGCACAACATCTGGCGGCTCTCCCGCAACGCCATCACCATCGCCCACGAGGGCGGCCACGGCCTGATCGCCCTGCTGATGGGCCGCCGCCTCGACGGCATCCGGCTGCACTCGGACACCAGCGGCCTGACCGTCAGCCGTGGCAAGCCGCACGGCCTCGGCATGATCCTGACGGCGGCCGCCGGGTACACGGCCCCGCCGCTGCTCGGCCTGGGCGGCGCCGCGCTGCTGGGCGCCGGGCACATCACACTGCTGCTGTGGCTGGCCACGGCCCTGCTGATCGCGATGCTGGTGATGATCAGGAACGCGTACGGGGTGCTCACGGTCGTGGTCTCGGGCGGCGCGTTCCTGCTGGTGTCCTGGCTGGCGGGGCCGCAGGTGCAGGCGGCGTTCGCCTACGCGGTGGTGTGGTTCCTGCTGCTGGGCGGCGTCCGTCCCGCGTTCGAGCTGCAGGCGAAGCGGCACAGGGGCGGGGCGGGCGACTCGGACGCGGACCAGCTCTCCCGCCTCACGCACGTCCCCGCGGGAATGTGGTTCTTTTTCTTCCACGCCGTCTCGCTGTGCTCACTGCTGGGCGGCGGTCGCTGGCTCCTGGGGCGGTGAACAGGTACCTCCGGATGCGCCCACTAAAGTAAAGGCATGACCACAGACCCCGCGCACACCGCACTCTGGCCCGCCCCTCTCGCGAGCGGCGCCGTCGACGCGACCGTCCAGGTGCCGGGGTCCAAATCCGTCACCAACCGGGCGCTCGTCCTCGCCGCCCTCGCCGCCGAGCCGGGCTGGCTGCGGCGTCCCCTGCGCTCGCGCGACACCCTGCTGATGGCGGGCGCCCTGCGCGCCATGGGCGTCGGCATCGAGGAAGGCGTGGGCCCCGACGGTTCCGGTGAGGCCTGGCGTGTCATCCCGTCGGGCCTGGCGGGCCCGGCCACGGTCGACGTCGGCAACGCGGGAACGGTCATGCGCTTCCTGCCGCCCGTCGCGGCGCTCGCCGACGGGCCGATCCGGTTCGACGGCGACCCCCGTTCGTACGAGCGTCCGCTGCACGGCGTGATCGACGCGCTGCGCGCGCTCGGCGCCCGCATCGACGACAAGAACCGGGGCGCGCTCCCCCTGACGGTGCACGGCGGCGGCGCGCTCGACGGCGGTCAGGTCGAGATCGACGCCTCGTCCTCGTCCCAGTTCGTGTCGGCCCTGCTGCTGTCGGCCCCGCGCTTCAACCAGGGCGTCGAGCTCCGCCACACCGGCGCGACGCTGCCCTCGATGCCGCACATCCGGATGACGGTCGACATGCTGCGCGCGGTCGGCGCCCAGGTGGACACCCCGGAGTCGGGCGGCGAGGCGAACGTGTGGCGGGTCACTCCCGGCGCCCTGCTCGGCCGGGACATCACCATCGAGCCGGACCTCTCCAACGCCCAGCCGTTCCTGGCCGCGGCGCTGATCACCGGCGGCTCGGTGACGATCCCCGACTGGCCGGCCCACACCACCCAGCCCGGCGACGCGCTGCGCGACATCTTCACCCGAATGGGCGGCAGCTGTGAGCTGACCGAGCGGGGCCTGGAGTTCACCGGCTCCGGCACCGTCCACGGCATCGACGTCGACCTGGGCGAGGTCGGCGAGCTGACCCCCGGCATCGCGGCCGTCGCCGCCCTGGCCGACGGCCCGTCCACCCTGCGCGGCGTCGCCCACCTGCGGCTGCACGAGACGGACCGCCTCGCCGCGCTCACAAAGGAGATCAACGAGCTGGGCGGTGACGTCACGGAGACCGCCGACGGCCTGCACATCCGCCCGCGCCGCCTGCACGGCGGGATCTTCCACACGTACGACGACCACCGCATGGCGACGGCGGGCGCGATCATCGGCCTGGCCGTGGAGGGCGTCCAGATCGAGAACGTGGCGACGACCGCGAAGACGCTGCCGGACTTCCCCGACATGTGGACCGGAATGCTCGGGACCGACCGGTCGTAGGGAACGTAACGCGATGCGCCGCTACGGCAAGAACACCGACGAGGACGACATCCGCCAGCGCCCCAACCGCAAGGGGAACCGGCCGCGGACGAACATCCGCCCCAAGCACGAGGACGCGGCGGAGGGCATGGTCCTCACCGTGGACCGGGGGCGGCTGACCGTCCTCATCGACGACATCCCGGTCACCGCGATGAAGGCCCGTGAGCTGGGCCGCAAGGCGGCGGTCGTGGGCGACCGGGTATCGGTCGTCGGCGACCTGACGGGCAAGAAGGACACGCTCGCCCGCATCGTCCGCATCGAGCCGCGCACGTCCGTCCTGCGCCGCACGGCGGACGACGACGACCCGTACGAGCGGGTGGTGGTGGCCAATGCGGACCAGCTCGCCGTCGTCACCGCGCTCGCCGACCCCGAGCCGCGCCCGCGCATGATCGACCGCTGTCTGGTCGCCGCGTTCGACGGCGGGCTCTCCCCGCTCCTGGTCCTCACCAAGTCGGACCTGGCGGACCCGGCCAAGATCCTCGATCTGTACGGGGATCTGGACATCCCCTACGTGGTCACCAGCCGCGAGGAGCTGGAGAACGGCACGGCCGTCGCGCGGGTGCGCGAGCAGCTCGACGGCAAGATCACCGCGTTCGTCGGGCACTCGGGCGTCGGCAAGACGACTCTGGTGAACGCGCTGGTCCCGGGCGACCGGCGGCGCTCCACGGGGCATGTCAACGCCGTCACCGGCCGCGGCCGGCACACCACCACGTCGGCGCTCGCGCTGCCCCTGTCGGGCGACGCGGGCTGGGTGGTCGACACTCCGGGCGTGCGCTCGTTCGGCCTGCACCACGTGGACCCGTCCCGCGTCATCCACGCCTTCCCCGACCTGGAGCCCGGTACGGAGAACTGCCCGCGCGCGTGCAGCCACGACGAGCCGGACTGCGCCCTGGACGCCTGGGTCGCGGAGGGGCACGCGGACCCGGCGCGGCTGTACTCACTGCGCCGGCTGCTCGCCACCCGGGAGCGCCGCGACGGCGACTGACCTGTGTCTTGTTTGCTGCCCCCGCGCCCAGGTAAAGGCATAATCGCACCGAGCCGGACGATCAGTGGGAACGCGGGAGGCACATCACATGGCGTGGCTGCTGGTCATCGTCGCGGGAATCCTGGAGACCGGGTTCGCGGTCTGTCTGAAGCTCTCGCACGGCTTCACCCGCCTGTGGCCGACGATCGCGTTCGCCTGCTTCGCGCTGGGCAGCTTCGGTCTGCTGACGCTGTCGTTGAAGAAGCTGGACGTGGGGCCCGCGTACGCGGTCTGGACGGGCATCGGGGCCGCCGGCACCGCCATCTACGGCATGATCTTCCTGGGTGACGTGGTGTCGACCCTGAAGATCGTCTCGATCAGCCTGGTCGTCGCAGGCGTGATCGGCCTCCAACTCTCCGGCTCCAGCCACTGACCCGTCACCCGGCACCCTTGGGCCCGTCGCCACCTGACGGCCGGTGGGGGGCCGGCCGCGCAGTTCCCCGCGCCCCTGGGCTGTCACCATTCCGCGGGCCGGTGGCCGCTTCTCGCGCAGTTCCCCGCGCCCCTAAGTAGTTCTCCGTCTACCGGCCGGTGGCCGCTTCTCGCGCAGTTCCCCGCCCCCCTCGGTAGTCATTCGTCCGCCGGCCGGTGGCCGCTTCTCGCGCAGTTCCCCGCGCCCCTGAGGCAGGCGCTGCGCGCCGCCTCCCCTCGGAGGCTGCGCTCCGCGCGCCTCTCGATGAGGGGCGGGGCGCGCCTCTCCTGCGGGAAGGGGCGCGCCGTCACCTCGAACAGGGGGGTGCGCCTCCCCCTCGGAAAAGAGCGCGCCTTCACCTTGGGCAGGGGGGCGCGCCTCTCCTGCAGGGTGGGTGGCGCGCCTCCGATGAGATGCCGCACGAAGTGCGCATCTCAGGGGCGCGGGGAACTGCGCGAGAAGCGGCCACCGGCCCGCGCACGACCGTCAACCCCGCAAGGGGCGCGGGGAACTGCGCGAGAAGCCCCACCGGCCCGCGCACGACCGACCACCCCACAAGGGGCGCGGGGAACTGCGCGACCGGCCGCACTCAACCGGCACCCGACAGCACACCCGGAAAGTGACACGCCACCCCCGACTCCCCCACCCCGGGCGGAGCCTCCCCCTCGCAGCGCCCCCGCTGAACCTCCCCCAGCCCCGCGTACACCGGACACCGCCCCCGGAACGAACACCCCTCCCACCGCTCGGTAGGACTCGGCGGATCCCCCGCCAGAAGGATCCGCCCGCGCCGCCGCTCCCGCTCCCTGCCGGGATCCGGCACCGGCACCGCCGACAGCAGCGCCTGCGTGTACGGATGCGCGGGCCGCTCGAAGACGTCCTCGACGGTCCCGGACTCCACGGTCCGCCCCAGGTACACCACGCTCACCCGGTCCGCGATGTGCCGTACGACGGACAGGTCGTGGGAGACGAAGAGATAGGCGAGCCCCAGCTCCCCCTTCAGCCGGCGCAGCAGATTGAGCACACCCGCCTGCACGGACACGTCCAGCGCGGAGACCGGTTCGTCGAGGACCAGCAGCTCCGGCTCCACCGACAGCGCCCGGGCGATCCCGATCCGCTGGCGCTGCCCGCCGGAGAACTGGTGCGGATAGCGTTCGGCGTGCGCCGGGTCGAGCCCCACGAGCTCCAGGAGTTCCGGCCCGCGCCGTGCGGCCCCCGCCCGGCCCACCCCCTGCGCGCGCAGCGGCTCGGTGACGATGTCGCCGACCGGCATGCGCGGGTCGAGCGAGGCCATGGGGTCCTGGAAGACGATCTGCACGCGCCGCCGCAGCGCCCGCACCTCGGCCTTGCCGAGCGCGCCGACCGGCTGCCCGAAGAGTTCGACGGAGCCGGCCTCGGGCCGTCGCAGCTCCATCAGCTCGAACAGGGTCGTCGACTTGCCCGACCCGGACTCCCCGACCACCGCCAGGGTCTCGCCGCGCGCGATGTCGAGGTCGACGCCGTCGACGGCGTACACGCTGCCCACGCGCCGCTTGAAGGCGGTCCCCTTGAACACGGGGAACGTCTTCGTCAGCCCGCGCACCTTCAGCACGGCCTCCCCGTCCGCAGCGCGCCCGGCGCCGGGCGCCGGCAGCCCGGGCACCGGGAACACGTCCCGCGGCGCGGCCCCGGCCAACTCCTGAGACCGCACGCAGGCCGCCGCGTGCCGCTCCCCCACGGCCAGGAGCGCGGGCACGGCCTCCCGGCAGCGCTCCTCGGCGAGCGGGCACCGCGCGGCGAACGCGCACCCGGCCACCGCAGCCCCGGCACCCGGCGCGACCCCCGGCACCGGCACCAGCACGTCCGCGGCCCCGTCGATCCGCGGCACCGCGCCGAGCAGCCCCAGCGTGTACGGCATCGCGGGCGCCCCGAACACGTCGTCGACGGGCCCGGTCTCCACCACCCGGCCCGCGTACATGACGGCCACCCGGTCGGCGGTCCCGGCGATCACCCCGAGGTCGTGGCTGACCAGGACGAGGGCGGCGCCGGTCTCGCGCTGCGCGGTGCGCAGCACGTCCAGGATCTGCGCCTGGATGGTGACGTCGAGGGCCGTGGTGGGTTCGTCGGCGACGATGACGTCGGGGTCGTTCGCCATGGCCATCGCGATCATCGCGCGCTGCCGCATGCCTCCGGAGAACTCGTGCGGGTAGGCGTCGGCCCGCTCCCGGGCGCGCGGGATGCCGACCAATTCGAGGAGGCCGACGGCCCGTTCGCGCGCCTGCTCGCGGGAGACGTCCCGGTGGGCGCGGACCGCCTCGGCGATCTGGTCGCCGATCCGGTACACGGGCGTGAACGCGGACAGCGGGTCCTGGAAGACCATGCCGATCCGGGCGCCGCGCACCCGGGACAGCTCCCGGTCCGAGGCGCCGACCAGCTCCTGTCCGTCGAGGCGCACTGATCCCCGTACGGAAGCGTTCGCCGGCAGCAGACCGAGCAGGGCCAGCGCGGTGGCCGACTTGCCCGAGCCCGACTCCCCCACGAGGCCGAGGACTTCGCCGCGTTCGAGGTGCAGGTCCACTCCCCGTACCGCCGCCTTGCCGTCGAACTCGACGTGCAGTCCGGTCACTTCAAGCAGCACGGCGCGCGCCCTTTCCCGAGGCGGACGGATCGAGCGCGTCGCGCAGCCCGTCGCCCACCAGATTCACCGCGAGGACGAAGACGATCAGCAGGCCCGCCGGGAAGAAGAACATCCAGGGGTAGGTGATCGCGGCCCCGGTCGTCGACGCGATCAGCGTGCCGAGCGAGACGTCCGGCGGCTGGACGCCGAACCCGAAGTAGGACAGTGCCGTCTCGCTCATGACCGCGCCGCCGACCGCGATGGTGGCGTCGATGATGAGGAACGAGGCGATGTTCGGCAGCACGTGGCGCAGGATCACCGTGAAGGGCCCTACGCCCATGTACCTTGCCGCGCGCACGAATTCGCGTTCCTTGAGGGAGACGGTCATGGACCGCACGACCCGCGCCGTGATCATCCAGCCGAACACCGCGAGCAGTCCCACGAACGCGAACCAGCCGGCGCCGCGCAGCCGTGGCGAGACGATCGCGATGATGAGGAAGGACGGGAAGACCAGGAGCAGGTCGACGAGGAACATCAGCAGCCGGTCGGACCAGCCGCCGAAGTAGCCCGCGCACGCCCCGACCAGCGCGGCGAGCCCGGTGGCGAACAGGGCCACGAGGACCCCGATGACGAGGGACTTCTGGAGTCCGCGCACGGTCTGCGCGAAGACGTCCTGGCCGATGCGGTTGGTGCCCCACCAGTGGTCGGCCGAGGGGCCCTCGCGCAGCGCCGTGTAGTCGACGGTGCTGTACGTCCAGGAGGTGAGGTGCGGGCCGAGCACGGCGAGGGCGACGAGGAGCAGCAGGACGCAGGCGCCGGCGAGAGCGCCGCGGTTGCGCAGGAAGCGGCGGGCGACGACGGAGGCCCGGCCGCGGGGGCGGGCGAGCGGCGCGTTCTCCACAGGTATGGCTGTCATGGCAGGCGATCACTCAGGCGCGGCGCACGCGCGGGTCGAGGGCGGCGTGCAGCGCGTCGGCGAGGAAGCCGGACAGCAGCACGACGACGGCGGCGAAGACATTGACGGCGACGACGGAGTTGACGTCGTTCTTGCCGATGGAGGAGACGAACCACTCGCCCATGCCGTGCCAGCCGAAGATCGTCTCGGTGAAGGTGGCGCCGGTGAACAGGGCGAGGAACCCGTAGCTGAAGAACGTCGACATGGGGATGAGGGCGGTGCGCAGTCCGTGCTTGAGCAGGGCCGCGCGGTGGGTGAGGCCCTTGGCGCGGGCCGTGCGCAGATAGTCGGCGCCGAGCACGTCGAGCATCGCCGAGCGCTGGTAGCGGCTGTAGCTCGCGATGGCGCCGAGCGCGATGGAGACCGTCGGCAGCAGGAGGTGCACCGAGCGGTCCTTGAGCACGGCCCAGAAGCCGGAGTCGACGCCGGGGCTCTTCTCGCCGGTGAACTGGATGACGTCCGTGCCGGTCCGCTGGTTGAACCAGATCGCGCCGATCTTGAGCAGAACGGCCAGCAGGAACACGGGAGTCGACAGCAGCGCGAAGGAGGTCAGCGTCAGCGCGCGGTCGGAGAGCCGGTACTGGCGCACCGCCGTCCACGCCCCGGCCGCCACCCCGAGCACGGTGCCCGCGACCGTGCCGAGCAGCAGCAGGCGCAGGCTCACCCCGATCCGACGCCCGAACTCGGCGCTCACCGACGAGCCGTCGATGGTCCGTCCCAGATCACCGCGGACGGCGTGCCCGGCCCAGGTCAGGAAGCGGTCGAGGAGCGGCTTGTGGTCGTTGACGCCGATCGCGGTCAGGTGGTGTTCGACGGAGGCGCTGGACAGCGGGGGCTGGCGGCCCTCGTAGTAGGCGCGCGGGTCCAGGGCCAGCGAGGCCAGGAGGTACGACAGACAGATGGCGACGGCGAGCAGGACGACGTAGTAGCCGATCCGCTTGCCCAGATAGCCCCACACCTGTTCGTCCTCCGTTTGTGCAGGTCACCGGCTTACCGCTCCAGCATGATCGCGGTTTGTTGCTGCGTCATGAAGAGCACATGTCATCTCCCGGGAGCCCTTCCACGGGCGTCGTCGGCAGGCTTACGGTCCCGTCGACCGTGGCCGCACCCCTGGCCGCGCCCGACCCGGAGGAACCCCCATGCGCAGATCCACCGTCACCGCCCTCGCCGCCGCCCTGTCGGCCAGCCTGGTGCTGGCGGGCTGCGGGTCCTCCGACGACGGCAAGCCGGTCAAGAAGCAGGCCGCCCCGGCGGCCGACGGGCAGGACGTCAACGCCCACCCGGTGAGCGATCTGAAGCAGGGCGGGACGCTGAAGACGTACATCACGCAGTGGCCCGTGCAGTACAACGTGAACACGCCCGACGGCGCCCAGGGCGACACCCAGGAGATCGTCGGCGCGATCCTGCCGGACCTCTTCGACTCCGACGCGAAGGGCGCCGTCCACGCCAACCCGGACTTCCTGGCCTCGGCGAAGGTCGTCTCGAACGACCCGCAGATCGTCGAGTACGAGCTGAACCCGAAGGCGAAGTGGACCGACGGAACACCACTGAGCTGGAAGGACTTCGCCTCCCAGTGGAAGGCGCAGAGCGGCGTGAACAAGGCGTACGAGGTGGCGGACACCTCCGGCTACGACCAGATCTCCAAGGTCGAGCAGGGCAAGGACGCCCACGGTGTCCGCATCACCTTCGACCAGCCGTACGCGGACTGGCAGCGGCTGTTCGACCCGCTGTACCCGGCGGCGTACACGAGCACGCCGAAGAAGTTCAACGCGGCCTGGCAGGAGAAGGTGCCGGTCTCCGGCAACGCCTTCAAGATCAAGTCGTACGACAAGACGGCGCAGACCGTCACGATCGTGCCCGACCCCAAGTGGTGGGGCGCCAAGCCCCGGCTGGACTCCGTCGTCTACCGCGTCATCGACTTCACGGCGACCACCGAGGCGTACCTGAACAAGGAGATCGACTTCGCGACCGCGCTGCTGCCGGAGGACTACAAGCGCCTGGTGAAGGCGTCCGGCACGGACATCCGGCGCGGCGCCCGCTGGGACGAGGTGCACATCGCCCTGAACGGCGCGCACGGTCCGCTGAAGGACGTACGGGTGCGCCAGGCGCTCGGCAACGCGATCGACCGCAAGGGCATCAACGCGGCGTTCAGCAAGGACCTCTCCTTCGAGCTGAAGCCGCTCGACAACCACTTCTTCATGCCCAACCAGGAGGGCTACCGGAACAACGCGGGTGAGTACGGGACGTACGACCCGGAGAAGGCCGGCAAGCTCCTCGACGCGGCCGGCTGGAAGTCGGCCGGTGAGGGCGAGCCGCGCACCAAGGGCGGCAAGCAGCTCACCCTGGAGTACACGCTGAGCGCGGGCAGCACCTCGGCGCAGTTCGACCAGGCGGAGCTGGTGCAGCAGCAGCTGGCCGCGGTCGGCATCAAGATCACGCTGAAGAAGGTCCCGGCGAACGACTTCTTCCCGAAGTTCGTGAACACCGGCAACTTCGACCTCACGAGCTTCCGCAACGTGGACGCGGTGTTCAAGTCGACCATCGTGCCCACGTTCCTCCAGCCGCAGGGCAAGAACCTGCTGCAGAACTACGGTTCGATCGGTTCCCCGAAGGTCGACGCCCTGCTGAAGAAGGCGCAGCGGACCACCGACACCGCCGAGGCGAACAAGCTCTACAACGACGCCGACAGGGAGCTGTGGAAGCTCGGCCACTCCATCGAGCTGTACCAGCGCCCGCAGATCCTCGCCGTCCGCTCGGGCCTCGCGAACTACGGCGCCGAGGGCCTGGCCAGCAGCGACTACACGAAGATCGGCTGGCTCAAGTAGTCAGCCCGCGTGAGCGGTCAAGCGGTCCGCGGCCGCAGGGCGTCCCGCACGAGGCGCCCTGCCCCGCCCTCCCCCGGCGGCACCAGCACGCACGACATCGCGAGGCGGACGGCCAGCTCGCAGTCCCGCGCGAGCGCCTCGGACTCGGTCATGGGCGCGCCCGGCGTCCCCAGCGCGGCCAGGCACCGGTCGCGGACGGCGGAGACGAAGTCGGCGGGGGCGGGCAGCGGCCCGTCCGCGCGGCGCTGCGCGGGCACGGCGGAGGAGGAGGGCACCGCGGAGAGCGTCGGCGAGGGCAGCCGCTCGCTCCAGCAGCCGGTGAGCGCGGCCCGCACCAGCGGATTGCGCCGCGCCGCGGTCACCGTCCACTCGGCGACCGCGTCGAGCCCGCCCTCCTTCAGGGCCCGGTCGACGCCCGCGAGATAGGCGTCGGCCTCCCGGCGCACGAGCGCCCGCGCGAGCCCTTCCTTGCTGCCGAACTCGTTGTAGAGGGTCTGCCGGGACACCCCGGCGACCGCCGCCACGTCCACCATCCGCACGCCGCCCCAGGGACGCCGCGCGAGCGCCGTATAGGCCGCGTCCAACAAGGATTCCCGCGCTGCAGGCATCGTCGCCTCCCGGGGCCGCCGTGTGTTCTACGGCTCGTTTCGCCAGAGTTGACGGGCTTGTCCGCACTGTCAATAGTCCGCGCGCCCGCGGTGGGGGCCGTTCCGGCCAGGGTCCGTCGTCGGACTCCCCTCGTCGCCGGGAGGGCAGCCCCCGGGGCCCTGTGGCCGAGAGCCGATCACGGTCGCTACTGTGCAGTCATGCCCGACTACCACGATGATCTGCGGCTCGCCCACGTCCTCGCCGACTCGGCCGACGCCACGACCATGGCCCGCTTCAAGGCCCTCGACCTGAAGGTCGAGACGAAGCCGGACATGACGCCGGTGAGCGAGGCCGACAAGGCCGCCGAGGAGCTGATCCGTGGCAACCTCCAGCGGGCCAGGCCGCGCGACGCGATCCTCGGCGAGGAGTACGGCGTCGAGGGCACGGGACCGCGCCGCTGGGTGATCGACCCGATCGACGGCACGAAGAACTACGTACGCGGCGTGCCGGTCTGGGCCACCCTGATCTCCCTCATGGAGGCGGGCGAGGGCGGTTTCCAGCCGGTGGTCGGCGTCGTGTCGGCCCCCGCGCTCGGCAGGCGCTGGTGGGCGGCGAAGGGCGCGGGCGCGTACACCGGGCGCAGCCTGACCTCCGCGAGCCGGCTGCACGTGTCCAATGTGGGCCGCATGGCCGACGCCTCCTTCGCGTACTCCTCGCTGAGCGGCTGGGAGGAGCAGGGCCGGCTCGACGGGTTCCTGGGCCTGACCCGGTCGGTCTGGCGCACGCGCGGCTACGGCGACTTCTGGCCGTACATGATGGTGGCCGAGGGCTCGATCGACATCTGCGCTGAGCCCGAGCTCTCCCTGTGGGACATGGCGGCGACCGCGATCGTGGTGACGGAGGCTGGCGGCTCCTTCACCGGGCTCGACGGGCGCCCGGGCCCGCACAGCGGCAACGCGGCGGCGTCGAACGGTCTGCTGCACGACGAGATGCTGAGCCACCTCAACGCCCGCTGACCGGATCTCCGTCGCGCGGCGGGCGCCCCCGAACTCACCTCACGCGCCCTCTTGTTGGCACTCCCTTTACCTGTAACTCTGAGAGTCCCCCCACTTGTGAACTTGTGAACCGTTTCTCGTTGAGCGGTGGACAGGTACCTCACACAGGAAGGTGGCTCCATCCATGCTCGTCCGCGACGCCATGAGCACGATGGTCCTCACCATCGGACCGACCCACACCCTGCGCCAGGCGGCCCGGCTGATGTCCAGCCGCCGCGTCGGAGCCGCCGTGGTCCTCGACCCCGACGGCTCCGGCATCGGCATTCTGACCGAGCGCGACGTCCTCAACTCCCTCGGCCGGAACCAGAATCCGGACATCGAGACCGCCGACACCCACACCACCACGGATGTCGTCTTCGCCGCTCCCGCGTGGACCTTGGAGGACGCCGCGCAGGCGATGACGCACGGCGGGTTCCGGCACCTGATCGTGCTCGACGGCCAGGAGCCGGTCGGCATCGTCTCGGTGCGCGACATCATCCGCTGCTGGGTCCCGGCGCGGCGGCACGCGCCCCCGCTGACCGTCTGAGGACAGCAGAAGAGGGCCGGCTCCCCGACAAGGGAACCGGCCCTCCTCCTCACGCCTTCACGCGTTCACGCGTTCACGCCCTCATGCTCAGCGCAGGTCGAACCGGTCCAGGTCCATGACCTTGGTCCACGCCGCGACGAAGTCCTT
Organism: Streptomyces sp. NPDC057694; assembly: GCF_042799415.1. Taxonomy (NCBI): domain Bacteria; kingdom Bacillati; phylum Actinomycetota; class Actinomycetes; order Kitasatosporales; family Streptomycetaceae; genus Streptomyces; species Streptomyces sp. NPDC057694. The sequence goes on along the minus strand of NZ_JBHVIX010000019.1, from coordinate 88,691 downwards.
GACGAACTTCTCCTTGGCGTCGTCGCTCGCGTAGACCTCGGCGACCGCGCGCAGCTCGGAGTTGGAGCCGAAGACGAGGTCGGCACGGGTGCCGGTCCACTTCACGGCGCCGGAGGCGTCGCGGCCCTCGAACTCCTCCTGCGCGGACGACGTGGACTTCCAGCTGTAGTCCATGTCGAGCAGGTTGACGAAGAAGTCGTTCGTCAGCGTGCCCGGACGCTCGGTGAGGACACCGTGCTTCGAGCCTCCCGCGTTGGCACCGAGGACGCGCAGGCCGCCGACGAGGACGGTCAGCTCGGGCGCGCTCAGGTCGAGCAGGTTGCCCTTGTCGATCAGCAGGAACTCGGCGGGGAGGCGGTTGCCCTTGCCCACGTAGTTCCGGAAGCCGTCGGCGGCCGGCTCCAGCGCGGCGAACGACTCGACGTCCGTCTGCTCCTGCGTGGCGTCGACCCGGCCGGCCGAGAACGGCACCTCGACCTGGACGCCGCCGTCCTTGGCCGCCTGCTCGACGGCCGCGGAGCCCGCGAGCACGATCAGGTCGGCGAGGGAGACCTTCTTGGCGCCCTTGGCGTTGAACGACTCCTGTACGCCTTCCAGGGCGCGCAGCACCGCGGCGAGGTCGTCGGGGTTGTTGACCTCCCAGCCGCGCTGCGGCTCCAGGCGGATCCGGGCGCCGTTGGCACCGCCGCGCTTGTCGCTGCCGCGGAAGGAGGAGGCGGCGGCCCAGGCGGCGGAGACCAGCTGGGAGACGGTCAGGTCGGTGCCGAGGATCTGCTCCTTGAGGGAGGCCACGTCGGCGGCGTCGATCAGCTCGCCCTCACGCGCGGGCAGCGGGTCCTGCCACAGCAGCTCCTCGCTGGGCACCTCCGCGCCGAGGTAGCGCACGACCGGGCCCATGTCGCGGTGCGTCAGCTTGTACCAGGCGCGGGCGAAGGCGTCCGCGAACTGGTCGGGGTTCTCGTAGAAGCGGCGCGAGATCTGCTCGTAGACCGGGTCGAAGCGCAGCGACAGGTCCGTGGTGAGCATCGTCGGCTTGTGCTTCTTGGCCGCGTCGAAGGCGTCGGGGATGGTCTCCTCGGCGTCCTTCGCGATCCACTGGTTCGCGCCGGCCGGGCTCTTGGTGAGCTCGTACTCGTACTCGAAGAGGTTCTTGAAGAACCCGTTGCTCCACTGGGTCGGCGTGCTGGTCCAGGTGACCTCGAGGCCGGACGTGATCGCGTCCTTGCCGACGCCGGTGCCGTGCGTGGACTTCCAGCCGAGGCCCTGCTGCTCCATCGGCGAGGCCTCGGGGTCGGCCTCGACCTTGTCGGCCGGGCCCGCGCCGTGGGTCTTGCCGAAGGTGTGGCCACCGGCGATGAGGGCGACGGTCTCCTCGTCGTTCATCGCCATGCGGCGGAAGGTCTCACGGATGTCGCGGGCCGCGGCGATCGGGTCCGGGTTGCCGTTGGGGCCCTCGGGGTTGACGTAGATGAGGCCCATCTGGACGGCGCCGAGCGGGTTCTCCAGCTCGCGGTCGCCCGTGTAGCGGCCGTCGCCGAGCCACTCGGTCTCGGGGCCCCAGTAGACGTCCTCCTCGGCCTCCCAGACGTCCGCGCGGCCACCGGCGAAACCGAAGGTCTCGAAGCCCATGGTCTCCAGCGCGACGTTGCCCGTGAGGATCAGGAGGTCGGCCCACGAGATGTTCTTGCCGTACTTCTTCTTCACCGGCCACAGCAGACGGCGGGCCTTGTCGAGCGAGGCGTTGTCCGGCCAGCTGTTGAGCGGCGCGAAGCGCTGCTGACCGGCGCCGGCGCCACCGCGGCCGTCGCTGATGCGGTACGTGCCGGCCGAGTGCCAGGCCATCCGGATCATCAGCGGGCCGTAGTTGCCGAAGTCGGCCGGCCACCAGTCCTGCGAGGTGGTGAGCACCTCGGCGATGTCCTGCTTGACGGCGGCGAGGTCCAGCGCGCCGAACGCCTCGCGGTAGTCGAAGTCCTCACCCATCGGGTTCGCGACCGCGGGGTTCTTCGCGAGGATCTTCAGGTTGAGCCGCTCCGGCCACCACTGACGGTTTCCCCCGCCCTGGGTCGGGTGCGCCGCACGCCCGTGCGCGACCGGGCAACCACCCTCCCCCTCCAGCTTCGGGTCAGTGACGATTGCTTCGTGATTCTCGGACATTGGGGGCCCTTCCGGAGTTGTCCTGTCGCTTGGCCTGAGCCGTTTCTGATCCTACAATGGACAATGTCTAAGTCAAGTAAGGCTCCAAAGTCACACCCGTTCGGGATTTGTTCCCCTGACTGTTAGGCTGGTTTCCATGAGTGACCTGTTGGAACGACTGCGCGGACGCGGCTGGCGGATGACCGCGCAGCGCCGCGTCGTGGCCGAGGTCCTCGACGGCGACCACGTCCATCTGACGGCCGACGAGGTGCACGCCCGCGCCGTCGCGAAGCTGCCCGAGATCTCCCGGGCCACCGTCTACAACACCCTGGGTGAGATGGTGTCGCTGGGCGAGGTCATCGAGGTCGCCACGGACAAGCGGGCCAAGCGCTACGACCCGAACGCGCACCGCCCGCACCAGCACCTGGTCTGCGCGCAGTGCGGCCAGATCCGCGACGTCCACCCGACGGGCAACCCACTGACGAGCCTGCCCGACTCGGAGCGCTTCGGCTTCACGATCTCCGACGTAGAGGTCACCTACCGAGGCGTCTGCCCCACCTGCAGCGCCCCGTAGTTCCGCACGCCTTCCAGAGCGGCCCGCACTTTCCGGTGCGGGCCGCTTCTTTGCGCCCCGCCAGGGGCGCGGGGAACTGCGCGAGAAGCCCCACCGGCCGCCACCCGACCGACAACCCCAGGGGCGCGGGGAACTGCGCGAGACCCCCCACGACGGCACACCCGGCACCAAACCCCCACCCCCACCCCCTCTTCCAGAATCTGACACCCCGTCATATTCTCGCGGGCGCCCACCACAACTCCCGCACCCCGGAGGGCCCATGCACCCCAAGCTGCAAGCCCACGACCTCACCCGCACCTTCGGCCCCACCCACGCCCTCGGCCCCCTGGACCTGACCGTCACCCCCGGCGAATTCGTCTGCGTGGTGGGCCCGTCGGGCTGCGGCAAGTCCACCCTCCTGCGCATCGCGGCCGGCCTGACCCGCCCCTCCACCGGCACCCTGGAGATCCGCACCGCCGACCCCCGCCCGGCCGCCATGATCTTCCAGGACTACGGCATCTACGACTGGAAGACGGTTCTGGCCAACGTCCGCTTCGGCCTGGACATCCAGAAGGTCCCCCGCAAGGAGGCGAACGCAAGAGCGCGCGACTGGCTCACCCGCATGGGCCTCGCCGACTTCGCCGACGCCTTCCCCGCCGCGCTCTCCGGCGGCATGCGCCAGCGCGTCGCGATCGCCCGGGCCCTGGCGGTGGAGCCCGAGATCCTGCTCATGGACGAGCCCTTCGCGGCGCTCGACGCCCAGCTCCGCACGATCCTCCAGGACGAACTGCTCGCCCTGACCCAGTCCACGCGCACCACGACCCTGTTCATCACGCACAGCCTGGAGGAGGCGATCGTCCTCGGCGACCGGGTCCTGGTGATGTCGGCCCGCCCGGGCCGGGTGATCGCCGAGCGCCGTCCGCCGTTCCCACGACCGCGTACCGGAGACATCCGCGACACCCCGGAGTTCACCTCTCTCAAGGGCGAGTTGTGGGACCTGCTGCGCGGCGAGGTGCACCAGGAGGCGATCCCGGCATGACGACGACCGCCCCCGCCCAGTCCCCCGGCGACGACGTCCTGGTCCGCGCCCCCGGCCCGCAGGAACTCCACCCCGCCCGCACCCGCCGCCGGCGCCGCACCCTGGAACTCGCCCTCGCCGTCGCCGTCCCCCTGCTCCTGGTCCTGCTGTGGCAACTGGCGGCCACCCAGTCCTGGATCGACGACCGGGTCTACCCGGCCCCCTCCACGATCCTCGCCGACGGCTGGGACCGGGCGACGGCGGGCGACCTGTGGCCTGACGTCTGGGCCACCCTCAAACGCGTCCTCGGCGGCTACGCGATCGGTACCGTCGCGGGCTACGCCCTGGGCCTGCTGATGGGCTCGGTGTCCCTGATCCGCGCGGCCCTGGAGCCGCTCCTCGACGCCCTCTACGTCGTCCCGAAGCTCGCCCTGCTGCCCGTGTTCCTGAACATGTTCGGGCTCGGCGAAGGCCCCCAGATCGCCCTCGTCGCGGCGACGGTCTTCTTCTTCGTGTGGATCTCGACCATGGCGGCCGTCCTCTCCGTGCCCGCCGGGCACCGCGACGCGGGCCAGGTCTTCGGCGCGTCACCGTGGCAGATGTTCCGCCACGTCCTGCTGCCGGCCTCGCTCCCCGCCGTCCTGGTGGGCGCCCGCATCGCCGCGGGCGTGGCGGTCCTCGTGATCGTCGCCTCGGAGCAGATCGCGGCGACGAACGGCCTCGGCCACCTCATCTTCGACGCGCGCGCCCTCTTCCAGAACGACGTGATGTTCGTCGGCATCGTCTGTGTCGCCGTGCTCGGCGTCGTCTTCTCCGAACTGGTCCGCCTGGCGGGCCGGTTCCTCACCCCCTGGGCGCCGCGCGACCGCGGCCGAGGCCAGTCCTGACTTCTTTTTGCACCCCTGTACGGAGGTTCCATGCGCACCAGAGACCTACGTACGGCCCTGCTCGCGACCGGCGCCCTGCTCCTCACCACCGCGGCCTGCGCCAAGAACGACACCGACACGTCCGGGCCCGCGGCCGCGCCCCGCACGATCAAGGCGGTCGACGGCTGCGGCAAGGGCGGCTGGACCGACCCGGCCGACCTGGCGACCGACCGCGAGCCCGCACGCTGCGCGTCCGGCGCCCCCGCCCCCGTGAAGCTGGCGAAGCCCCGCAAGCTGACCATCGCGACGGGCACCCTCAGCGCCGAGTACGTGGCTCCACTCGAAATGGCCGTCGAGAAGGGCGAGTTCAAGAAGGAGGGCCTGGACGTCACGCTCAAGGTCCTGCCCACCCCCGACGCCCTCCCCCTGCTGGCCAAGGGTGACATCGACGCGCAGTGGGCGGCTCCCGAGGCCGCCGTCATGAACGGCATCCTGGGCGGCTTCGACATCAAGTGGGTCGCGGGCAACTTCTCCCCCGACCCCAAGTCCAAGTCCGGCCTGTGGGTACATCTGAAGGACGGCGAGAGCGCGTCCCACGTCTCCATGGCGGGCCGGAAGATGGGCACGATGATCGGCAAGGGGTCCGTCATCTCGTACCCCATGAACACGGCGCTCAAGAAGCACGGCGGCGGCCTCGACAAGATCCAGTTCCAGCAGCTCGGCTCGGCGGACGTACTGACCGCGCTGCAGAACGGCGGCGTCGACTCCGCCTGGCTGCTCGACCCGGTCTGGCGCAAGGTCGACGGCGACAAGCGCTACGCGTTCCTCGGCGGCCAGCCCTTGGGCGAGCCGCTGGGCGGCCTGTTGTTCGGCCCGAACCTGCTGAATGACGACCCCGACGCGGGCGTGGCGTTCCTCCGCGCGTACATCCGCACGGTGAACACGTACTTCGCGGGCGACTACAAGAAGGACCCGGCCTTCGTGACGGAACTGGCCGCGCTCCTGAAGACCGACAAGAAGGTCCTGGAGTCGACGCCGTCGCTCCGCATGGACTGGGAGATCCGCGCCGGCACGACGGACCGGCTCCAGAAGGCGTACAAGGCGGCGGGCGTCTCGAAGGGCGATCCGCTGCCGGAGTCGAAGACGGTGGACAGGAAGCTGTACGAGGAGGCCGTGGGCCACAAGCCGTCCTGAAGCCCCCTGAACGCGCCGAAGCCCGGAACCTTGATGGTTCCGGGCTTTGGACTTTCAGTAGCGGGGACAGGATTTGAACCTGCGACCTCTGGGTTATGAGCCCAGCGAGCTACCGAGCTGCTCCACCCCGCGTCGGTAAACCCGACTCTACGCGACGCCCCCGACCAGCGCAAATCCCTTCCCAGCCGCCTTGGGCAATCTGCCGCTTTCCCACCCCGCCCCGCCGCGTTGGGCAATCTGCCGCCAGGGGCGGCAGGGTGGGCAAGGCGGCACCCCGGCGCGGGGCGAGCGCGCATCAGGCCCGAGCCCCAGCCCCGCCGGACCAGCCACAGCCCCGCTCTAAGCCGAAAGCTCCTGCCGCAAGGCATCCCGCAACCGCCCGGCCCGCTCGGCAACCTCAGCCGGCCCGAGCTCGACAGCCCGAGACGCCCACGTCTGCCCCGCGGCAAGCTCCCCACGCCGAGCACACAGCAGAGCCAACCGCAACGCCGCCCGCCCATGCCCCGCATCAGCCGCCCGCGTCCACCACAGCGCCGCCTCCGGCTCACTGCCCTCCCGCGCGAGCAGCAGCCCGAGATTGAACGCCCCGTTGCGCGACCCGGCCTCGGCGGCCGCCCGGTACCAACGAGCCGCCTCGACGACATCCCCGCGCGCGGCGGCCAGCATCCCGACCCGTACCTGCGCACGCCGGTGCCCGTGCTCGGCGGCCCGCTCGTACCACTCCTCGCACTCGGTCTTCGCCGTGACGGGCTCCCCCAGCTCGTGCCGGGGCGCGGGCGGCGTCCGCCGGTCGAGCAGCGTGGCGAGCCGGTAGGCGGCCTCGGGGCTGCCCCCGCCCGCCGCGCACCGCAGATGCCGCTCGGCGCCCTGCTCGTCGCCGTCACGCAGCCGCGCGATACCCGCCTGGAGGGCGGCCTCGGTGTGCCCGCCGGCCGCGGCACGCTCGTACCACTGGACCGCCTTGAGAGCCGACTCCGCCTCTTCGCGACCCGCGTAGAGGATGCCCAGATTGAAGGCGGCATCGACGCTGCCCGCTTCGGCGGCCTTGGAGAACCAGGGCTCGGCGCCGACCGCGTCCCCGTTCTGCAGGAGCAGGACAGCGAGCGCGTTGGCCGCCTCGCGGTGCCCGGCGTAGGCGGCACGCCGGTACCAGTCCTCGGCCTGCGCGGTGCGCTTCTGCTCGGCGCACAGCAGACCGAGGTTGTACGCGCCGTTGTTGTCGCCCGCGTCCATGGCGGCCCGGTACCAGCGCTCGGCGGTCTGCGTCTCGCCGCGTCCGGCGTGCAGCGCGCCCAGCGCGTTCGCCGCGTTGCCGTCGCCGTCCTGGGCGGCGCGCAGCCACCACACGGCGGCGCTCTCCTCGTCGCCGGCGTCACGCAGCAGGAACGCGAGGGCGCACGCGGCGCGCGGCTCACCGTCCTTGGCGGACGTCAGGTACCAACGGCCGGCCTCTTTCAGCTCGCCGCGCTTCTCCAGGATCGCGCCGAGGTGCAGCGCGCCCCTGCGGTGCCCGCGCGCGGCGGCCTGGCGGTACCACTGCTCCGCTTCCTCGGCGGGGCTCCTGGCGTCTCCCGCGACCAGCACATCGGTGCCGCTCTTGCGGTCGAGCGCGCGGGCGAGGCGGTACGCGGCCTCCCGGTGCCCGCGCTCGGCGGCGACCCGCATCCAGCGCTCGGCGCCCACGTCGCTGCGGTGCTCAAGGAGGTCGGCGAGGGCGTACGCGGCGAGCGTGTGGCCCTGCTCCGCGGACTGGCGCAGCCAGTACTCGGCGGCGGGCTCGTCGCCCCGCTCGCGGTGGTGCCGGCCCAGGGCGTGGGCTGCGGCGGCGGAGCCGGCGACGGCGGCGATCCGCCACCATCCCGCGGCTTCGTCGGCGTAGCCCCGCTGGTGGAGCAGGACACCCAGATTGTTGGCGGCGGCCCGGTCGCCCACGCTCGTGGCGTTGCGCAGCAGAGGCTCGGCCCCGTCGAGATCACCGCGGCGCAGCAGCATGGCGCCGAGGACACTCATCGCCTCGACGTCGCCGGCCTCCGCGGCCAGCCGCTGGCGTGCTTCTTCTACAGCTTCACCGGATTCGTCCCGATCTGTCGGCTGCACAAACCGCCCTGTCTCCAACAGAGTTGCCTTGTCCCCCATAACGTCCATCGTCGCACCACCTGCAACCTGGGTACATCGTGAATACCGCAGCCAGTGAGGTCACTTCAGCGTTTTGTCGACATGCCCACAGAGAGATAAGTGAAACACAGATTCCTCAAGTCTCCCCGGGCGAAGCCTCTTTCGCACGTACCTGGGACAGACCTGGTACATCTCTGGTACGCCCCTGGCACGCGTACCCGGAACAGCCCGTTTCGCACTGAGTCGCACCGCACATGCCAGCGACTCATGACATCCGGTGCCCTGACGCACCGAAGGCCCGGAAGCCTTAGCTTCCGAGCCTTCGATCATCAGTAGCGGGGACAGGATTTGAACCTGCGACCTCTGGGTTATGAGCCCAGCGAGCTACCGAGCTGCTCCACCCCGCGCCGTTGTGATGCAACCGTACCACGGCGCGGGATGGTGCTCACTCACCCTCCGACCTGCACCTCAGCCACTGCTGCTCGTGCCGTCGGAGCCTGCCTTGTCCTTGCTGCCGGACTTGCCGTCACCGTTCTTGCCGGCTTCCTTCTCGGCCACGGTCTGGGCCTTGTCGGCGCGCTCCAGGGCGTCCTGCAGATCGTCCTGTGCCGTGCCGTACGCGGCCCAGTCGCCGTCCTTCAGTGCCTTCTGGCCCGCTTCGAAGGCCTTCTCGGCGTCGGCGAGGGCCTCCTTGACCGTGGAGTCCGTCGGCGTCGTCTTGTCACCGCCGGGTTTCTCCGGTTCGGTCGTCGAGCCGCCGTCCACGTCGAAGGCGTCGTTCAGCGCATCCGAGAGCGAGTTCGCGAAGCCCATTCTGTCTCCGTACGAGACGGCGACCTTGCGCATCAGCGGGTACTCGGAGTTGCGTCCCTGTGCGTAGATCGGCTCGACGTAGAGGAAGCCGCTGTCGAGTGGCACCGTCAGCAGATTGCCGTACAGGACCGTCGAGTCGGCGCCCTTCATGTCGCGCACCCAGTTCGCCACCGGATCCCAGGAGTTGAGCTTGTTCTGTACCTGCTCCGGCCCCTGAACCTTGTCCTCGGTGACTCTCAGCAGCCTTATGGCGCCGTAGTCCTTACTGGTCGCGTCGGCGTCCACCGCCATGAAGGCCCGTAGATTCGGCCTTCCACTGGGTGTGAACGTCGTCGTCAGTGAGAACTGCTGACTGGTCTGACCCGGCATCTTCATGGACAGGTAGTACGGCGGGACCGCGCTGTTGTCCTTCTTGGTCGGGTCGTTCGGCACCTGCCAGGCGTCGGACGCGTTGTAGAACTGGTCCGAGTCCGTCACGTGGTACAGGCTCAGCAGCTCCCGCTGGACCTTGAACATGTCCTGCGGGTAGCGCAGGTGCTCCTTCAGGTCGGCCGGGATGGCGCTCTTGGGCTGCACCGTGCCGGGGAACGCCTTCTCCCACGTCTTCAGGACCGGGTCGCTCTCGTCCCACGCGTAGAGCTTGACCTCGCCCGTGTACGCGTCGACGGTCGCCTTCACCGAGTTGCGGATGTAGTTGACCTGGTTCTGCTGCGCGACCACGGAGCGCTGGCTGTCGGCCTCGTTGAGCGAGTCGGCGGTGGTGTCGCCGAGCGTCGTACGAGACGCGTACGGGTAGCCGTTCGACGTCGTGTAGGCGTCGACCACCCACTTGATCTCGCCGTTGACGACGGTCGGGTACGCGTCGCCGTCGATGGTCAGCCAGGGCGCGACCGCCTCGACGCGCTCCTTGGGCGTGCGGTTGTACAGGATCCGCGAACCGTCGCCGATGGCGCCGGAGTAGAGGATCTGCGGCTCGCTGAAGGCCACCGCGTACGCCGCGCGGTTGATCGGGTTCGAGAGGTTGACGCCGCTCTTGCCCTTGTAGCTGGTGGTCTTCTGGGTGCCGTCCTCCTGCTCGTAGTCCAGCTCCTTCTGCGGCCCGCCGACGATCGAGTACTGCGTCGTCTTCTCGCCGTAGTAGATGCGCTGGTTGTAGTCCCCGAGGTCACCGCTGGTCGGCAGACCCGACTCGGTGAACTGCGGGGCGCCCTGCGAGGTGGAGGTGCCCTTCGCCGTCACGGCTCCGTAGCCGTGCGTGTAGACGAAGTGGTCGTTGATCCAGTTGCGCTTGTCGAGCTTGCCGAGGTTCAGCTCGCGCAGGCCCACGACGGTGTCCTGGCCCTTGTAGCGGTCCACGTCCAGGGTGGTCGGGAACTGGTAGTACTTCCGCTGCTGCTCGAGCTGCTGGAAGGTCGGCGACACGATGTTCGGGTCGTTCAGGCGGTAGCTGGCCGCCGAGTCGGCCTCCGAGCGCTGCTTCTTGGTGTCCTTGTCGGACCCCTCGCCGCTGTAGTCGCCGACCGTCGCCGTGTCGATGCCGTACGCCTTGCGCGTGGCATCGATGTTCTTCTTGATGTACGGCGCTTCCTTGGACTGCTCGTTCGGCTGCACCTGGAACTTCTGCACGATGGCCGGGTACAGGCCGCCGATCAGGATCGCCGAGAGCACCATCAGGCCGAAGCCGATGACCGGCAGCTGCCAGGTGCGCCGCCACAGGGTCGCGAAGAACAGCAGGGCGCAGATGACGGCGATGCAGAACAGGATCGTCTTCGCCGGCAGATACGCGGTCGCGTCGACGTACCTGAGGCCCGTCCAGTTGTCCGTCGCCTTGAAGTCGCTCGACTTCACCGCGAGCCCGTACCGGTCGAGCCAGTACGCGACCGCCTTGAGGGCCACGAAGAGGCCCAGGAGGACGGAGAGGTGTCCCGTCGCGGCCGCCGTGGCGCGCGCCCCGGGGCTGGTGATCCGCAGTCCGCCGTACAGGTAGTGCGTCAGCGCGGCGGCGACCAGGCCGATGACCGCGGCCGCGAAACCGAAGCCGAGGAGGAAGCGGTACCAGGGCAGGTCGAACGCGTAGAAGGACACGTCCAGGTGGAACTGCGAGTCCTTCTGGTTGAACGGCACGCCGTTCACGAACTGCAGCCATGTGCGCCACTGGCTCGCGGCCGAGGCGCCCGCGATCAGGCCGACGAGGGCGGTGATCCCGAGCAGCAGCCACTTCTTGAAGGGCGCGATGCCCATCCGGTAGCGGTCGAGGCTCTGCTGTTCCGTCGACATGGCGCTCAGCGGCGGGCGCAGCCGGTGCGCCAGCCAGATGTTCACGCCCACGGCGAGCGCCATGAGCAGACCGAAGACGAAGAAGAGTCCGATCTTCGTCTGCAACGTCGTCGTGAACACGGACGAGTAGTTGACCGACCGGTACCACAGCCAGTCCGTCCAGAACCCGGAGAACATGACGAAGGCCATGCCGAGCACGGCCAGGACGCCCAGCGTCAACAGCAGCGTCCGGGCACGCCGGGAGGGGCGTCCCACTCTGATCCGCGGTCCCGTCGGACCCCCGCCCCGGTCCGGCATCTGGAAAGCCAAGGTGCGCACCTCGATAGTTCGCTAATCGATCTGTCAGGCCCCCGAGATCGCGGACCCCTCACCTATGCAACTTACTCAGGCTTTACTCAGTTCCCGCTTCGGGGGACTAACGAGGCAGGATTGTGACCATGTCCAACACCCCCATGGCAGCAAGCCCCCTCACCCGCGCCGTTCTCGAGATCGACGAGTACGCCTCCGGCATGGGCTGGGACCAGCCCGCCCGTCTCTTCGCCCTCGTCGACACCGCCGCCCTGCGCAGCCAGGAACCGGCGCTCGCCTCCCAGCTCGGCCTGGAGAGCGAGGGCGAGACGACCGGCTTCACCCCGATCCTTCAGGACGAGGTTCCCGCCTCCAAGCCGCTGGACGAGTTCCTCGGCACCATCGCGTGGCCCGACGCCGTCGCGGGCTGCGCGCTGACGGTGGAGCGCCTGATGCTGCCGCCGTCCGCCGAGGCCTCCGTCCCGGAGGGACTGACCGGCAAGAAGCTCACCCGGTGGGTCGCCGAGCACCCGGACCGCCAGGAGGTCCGGATGACGGTCGCGGTCCTGCGCGACGGGACCCGCGACTCGGCGCTGCGGCTGCGCGAGAAGGACTCGCCGACCGAGGTCCTCACGGGTTCCGACCTGGTGCCGGGCCTCGCCGAGGCCCTGACGGCGACCTTCGCCGAGTGAGGTTCTCCTCGTCCACCCATTCGTCTACACGTTCGTCTACGTAGAGCCGTGTTTCGGCTCGTGCCTCAGCTTTCAGCTCTCAGCTCTTGGCGGAGCACTTCGGCAGGGCGTCGGTGTTGCCACTGCGAATGTCCTTCAGGGCGCCCATCGCGTCGTCCAGGGTGTCCACCTTGACCAGCGTGAGCCCGTCCGGGGTGTCCTTGGCCGCCGTCGCGCAGTTGTCCTTCGGCGTCAGGAAGTACTGCGCTCCCTTGTCCCGCGCGCCGACGAGCTTCATCCCGATGCCGCCGATGGGGCCGACCTTGCCGGCGTCGTCGATGGTGCCGGTACCGGCCACGAACTTGCCGCCCGTCAGATCGGTGGGCGTGAGCTTGTCGACGATGCCGAGGGAGAACATCAGACCGGCGCTGGGGCCGCCGACGTCGGCGAGCTTGATGTCGATCTGGAACGGGAAGGTGTGGTCGGTCCCAGCCTGGATGCCCACGATCGCGCGGCCGTCGTCGGCCTTGTCCGTCTTGATCGTGACGTTCTCCGTGCGGGTCGCCTCCTTGCCCTCCTTCTCGGCTGCGGCGGCTTCCTTGACGGGCACGACCGTGAAGACGACGTTCTCGCCCGCCTTGTGCTTCGTGACGAGCTTCGCGACATCGGCCGGCTTGGTGATCCTGGTGCCGTCGACGGCCTTGATGACGTCACCGGCGTGCAGTTCGCCCTCGGCCGGGCTGTCCTTGACGACGGAGGAAACGATCACCCAGGACTTCACGGGGATGTTCAGCTCCTCCAGGGCGGCGACCTTGGCGCTCTCCTGGGACTGGCTGAACTCCTCGGCGTTCTCCTGCGAGGACTGCTCCTCGGTCTGGCCCTCCGGGTACAGGGTGTCGTGCGGCACCACGATGCTGTCGTGGGCGAGCCATCCGTAGACCGCGGAGACCAGGTTCATGTTGAAGTCGGCGCTGGTGACCCGGACGGTCGTCATGTTGAGATGCCCGGACGTGTCGTACGTCTTGTGCCCGGAGATCTGGATGACGGGTTCGCCGTCGTGGTCCGCGAGGGTGTTCACCGTCGGGCCCGGGGACATCTCCGCGTAGGGCACTTTGATGAGAACCCCCGCGCAGAGCAGCGCGATCAGCATCAGAGTCGAGGCGAGCATCGTCGCGGTGCGGCGTGGCATGGAACGACAGTACGGGACGCGCCTGTCCGTGCACCTGTGGGGCCGGTCCGTACGGGACCACGGGCGCGGGCCGCCTCAGGTCCCGGAGTGGGACTTCTCCATCGCCTCGCGGAAGCGTTCGTAACCACTGAGCTCGGTGACGTCACCCGTTTTGTGCCGGGTCCGCCCGGCCCACGAGCCCCAGAGCCCGGCGCCGACCGCAGCGACAACCGGAATCAGCAGCCACAAGAGCACTGCCATACCGACCTCCCGACCCCATGTGCGACCGCAACTGACTGATCAGCAGATTAACCATCCGCACTGTCAACGCTCGCCGCAGGGGGGCGGTTACGCAACTGGAACCTCAGCAGGCTCCGACCCACTCCTCCGTACCATCGGCGAACGTCTGGTGCTTCCAGATGGGGACCTCGTGCTTGAGGTCGTCGATGAGCCTGCGGCACGCCTCGAAGGCCTCGCCGCGGTGCGGACACGACACGGCGACCACCACGGCGAGGTCACCCACCGCCAGGTCGCCGACGCGGTGGACGGCCGCGAGCGCGCGCACCGGGTACTCGGCGACGACCTTCTCCGCGACGCGCCGCATCTCGGCCTCCGCGGTCGGGTGGCACGAGTACCCGAGCCGGTCCACGTCGGCCCCGCCGTCGTGGTTGCGCACGGTCCCCACGAAGAGCGCGGTACCGCCCGCGGCGTCGTCCCCGACGGCCGTGAAGACCTCGTCGACGGAGAGCGGTCTCTCACGGACGGCGAGCAGTTTGATCGGGTCCTGCGCCGCCTGCTCGCCGGGGTGGTCGTGCTGGGTGGATGCCATGCCCTTCATCGTGCCGTACGCCACCGACAGCCGTGAATTGGAGCCTCCTACAGGCCACCCGGATGCAGGCAGGCATTCCGCACGGCGCGGCACGGCGGGCGAGGTCTCCCCCGCCCGGCCCTCAGATGCGCCGCCGGGCCTTGCGCACCCGCCGCACCACGGCCGCCGTACCCAGCAGGGCCACTGTCGCGCCCGCCGCGCCCGCGGCCGTCGCGTCCTTGCGCCCGAGCCGTCGTCCGGCCACGGTGCGCCGCCCGGCGACCTCCTCCAGCAGCTCCGCGAGGACCTCCTCGTTCGTCCACCGGGGCCGCCATCCGGCGTCGTGCAGCCGGCTCCCGCTGACGACCCAGGGGTACATCGTGTAGGCCAGGTCACCCGCGGGCGAGGGCGTGAGGCCGATCCGGTGCAGCCGGGCCGCGGCGCCGAGCGCGACGGCGGAGGGCAGCTCCATGCGCCGGATCCCGCTCAGCTCCTCGACCTCCTCCTGCTCCAGCCACCCGTCGCAGCCGACCGCGAGCTCTCCGTCGACCTTCTCCAGGACGGCGTACTCGAGAGCGCTGCACAGGTCCTCCACGTGGCAGAACTGCCAGGCGGGCCGCGAACCGGCCACGACGAGCAGGCGAGGCGACTCGAAGTAGCGCGTGAGAGCCGTGTCCGTGCCGCCGACGAGCACCGAGGGACGCACCACGGTGACGTTGAGGCCGGGGTGCGCGCGGGGCGCGCGGCGCGCGAGACGCTCGATCTCCAGGAGGTCGCCGACACCGGTCGCCTCCGCGGTGGCCCGCAGCTCCGCGTCCTCCGAGAGCGGCAGCTCGTTGTCGGGCAGAGCCCCGTAGACCATGGCCGAGGTGCACAGCACGACGCGGTGCACACCGGCCGCGGCGGCGGCGGTGAGCACGGTCTGGGTGCCCCGCACGTTGTACGCGGTGCGGGCCGCCGGGTCGGATTCGAGATCGAGGTCGAGCGCGAGGTGCACCACGACGTCCGCGCCGCGCAGCTTCTCGGCGATGGCCGGATCCCGTACGTCCAGGATGTGCCAGGTGGCGGACGTGCACTCGCCCCGCCGCTCGTCGATGGCGAGCACCTGCTTGATCTCGTCGGACGCCGCGAGCCGCTCGGTGAGCAGAGCGCCGATGCCGGACGCGGCACCGGTGACCGCGACGACGGGGCCGCGCACGGCCGGACTGGTTGAAGGGTTTCGCGCTGCGCGAACCTGCGGATCTGGGGAACTCACCGGGCGTCTCCAGCGGTTGTCTTCGGTAAGTACGTGTATGACGCGTACGTACCAGGAGGCATCCATCCTGCCGCAGGCCATGAGTCGGCGAAGCACCGAGGCCCGATCCCGTCGCGGTGTCTACGCTGGGTGTGTGTAAGTCGGGCAGTCGCCACCGGGCAGAACCGGTGGCCTTACCAGCCGAGGAATCCCGTGAGTGACACCCCATTCGGTTTCGGCCTTCCGCCGGAGGAGCCGGAAGACGGCGACGAGGGCAAGAAGAAGGACCAGCAGGGCGGTGGCGGTCAGGGACCGGCCAATCCGTTCGGATTCGGCGCTTTCCCGGGCCTTCCCGGCGCGGGCGGCCCCGGTGGCGCGGGCGGGGACAACCCGTTCGCGGCGATGTTCGGCTCGATGGATCCGAACGATCTGGGGGCGGCGTTCCAGCAGCTCGGCCAGATGCTCTCCTACGAGGGCGGGCCGGTGAACTGGGACATGGCCAAGGACATCGCACGCCAGACGGTCTCCCAGGGCACGCAGGACGGCGTGAAGGACGCGAGCGTGGGCCCCGCCGACCGCACCGCGGTCGAGGAGGCGGTGCGGCTGGCCGATCTGTGGCTGGACGACGCGACGTCGCTGCCCTCGGGCGCGCACTCCGCCGTGGCGTGGAGCCGCGCGGAGTGGGTCGAGGCGACCCTCCCGGTGTGGAAGGAGCTCGTCGACCCGGTCGCCGAGCGGGTCGGCCTGGCCATGGGCGACGTCCTGCCCGAGGAGATGCAGGCCATGGCGGGCCCGCTGATCGGCATGATGCGCTCCATGGGCGGCGCCATGTTCGGCTCGCAGATCGGCCAGGCGCTCGGCGTGCTCGCGGGCGAGGTCGTCGGCTCCACGGACGTCGGCCTGCCGCTGGCCCCGGCCGGCAAGGCGGCGCTGCTGCCGCTGAACGTCGAGGCGTTCGGCAAGGACCTCGGCGTCCCGCAGGAGGAGGTCCGCCTCTATCTGGCGCTGCGCGAGGCCGCCCACCAGCGGCTCTTCTCGCACGTGCCGTGGCTGCGCTCGCACCTGTTCGGCGCGGTCGAGGGCTACGCGCGCGGGATCAAGGTCGACACCACGAAGCTGGAGGACGTGGTCGGCCAGTTCGACCCGCAGAACCCCGAGCAGATCCAGGAAGCACTCCAGCAGGGCATGTTCCAGCCGGAGGACACCCCGGAGCAGAAGGCCGCCCTGGCGCGTCTGGAGACCGCTCTGGCGCTCGTGGAGGGCTGGGTCGACGCGGTGGTCCACGCGGCCGCGAAGCCGCGCCTGTCGTCCGCCGACGCGCTGCGCGAGACGCTGCGCCGCCGCCGTGCGACCGGCGGCCCGGCCGAGCAGACGTTCGCGACGCTGATCGGTCTCGAGCTGCGGCCGCGCCGGCTGCGGGACGCCTCGCGCCTGTGGGCCTCGCTCACGGACGCGCGCGGGGTCGACGGCCGGGACGGCCTGTGGGCGCACCCGGACATGCTGCCGACGGCGTCCGACCTGGACGACCCGGACGGCTTCGTCCACCGCGAGCAGCTGGACTTCTCCGAGCTCGACAAGATGCTCGGCGAAGCGGCCGGCGGCACCGCCGACACCACCGAGAGCGGCGACAAGCCGAAGCTCACCAAGGACGACGACACGGGCGAGGACGACGACACCAAGTGAGCCTGTACGACGACGCGGTCCTTGTGCTGAAGAGCTACGAGGACCAGCCGGAGCTGCGCCAGGCCTACCTGGACCACCTCGCGGCTCACGGCGAGGCGGGGATGTGGAAGCCGTGCACGGCCGGTCACCTGACGGCGAGCGCCCTGGTGATCGACCCCGTGCGTGGGCGCGTCCTGCTGACGCTCCACAAGAAGCTGCGGATGTGGCTGCAGATGGGCGGCCACTGCGAGCCCGGTGACCCGACGCTGGCGGCCGCGGCCCTGCGCGAGGCGACGGAGGAGTCCGGTGTCCCGGGTCTGACGCTGCTGGCGGGCGGCCCGGTCCGGCTCGACCGGCATCCGATCCCCGGCCCGTGCAGCCGGCACCTGGACGTGCAGTACGCGGCGCTCGCGCCGCCGGACGCCACGGAGGCCATCAGCGACGAGTCCCTGGACCTGCGCTGGTTCCGCTACGACGAGGTCGCTGACGTCGCCGACACGTCAGTGGTCCGCCTGGTGGAGGCGACCCGGGCGCGCCTGTAGGCACGTCCGGGCACGTGTAAGGGGCGAGCGCTATGGCGCTCGCCCCTTACATGTGTGGCTGTACGGCTCTAGGGCCTGTCCGGCGGATCAGGTCGCGTTCGGGTGGCCCGCACCTTCTGTGCTGGTGAGCGGGGTCTGGTGCGTGCAGCTGCAAGGCGGAGGAGGGCGACAACGCGGAGCGTTGGCAACCGACGACAACGCCGCAGATGTGCGTGCCAGACCCCGCGCCCGCGACAAGATCCGCCGGACAGGCCCTAGCTCCAGACGTTGCCCTGGTTGGCGCCGCGGGCGCCCTGCTGGCCCATCCCGTACTGAGCGGCGAGGCCGCCGCCGATCGCCGCGTTCTGCGGCGGCAGCAGCTCGCTGGGCTGGACGAGCGCGTAACCGCTCCCCATGAAGCTGAGCTCCCAGCCCTCGCCGGTGTTGCCGCGGCGCCGCCAGACGCCCGAGGAATGCGTCTGCGCCTGCATCTGGACCCGGAGGCCGGTCGACCAGGCGACGATGGCGTCCGCGTCGACATTGACGTACTTGTCCGGCGTGACCTGCATCATCAGCGGCTGGCCCGACGTCATCAGGGCGACCTTGCCGTGGCCGGTGATGTTGAGCTGGTACTTGCCGGATCCGGAGATGCCGAACTGGCTGTCCACCGCGATCACCTCGTGGTGCAGGCCGGAGTCCATGGCCAGCACGTAGCTGCTGTCCACAGTCAGACCGTCCTGCTCGACGTCCACCACGTGGACGTACTGGGCGAGGTTGGCGAGGTAGACGATGCCCTGGCCGTGGCAGCGCATCAGGCTCAGGCCCTCACCGGTGACCGCGCGGGCGCGCTGCTGGCCGTGGGCCTGGTACTCGCCGTCGAACTCGACGAGTCCCTGGTAGGCGACCATCGAACCCTTGCGGGCGAGGAGGTCGTCGTGGCCTTCCAGGACGACCCGCAGCATCTGCGGGTTCTGCACCGTGTAGCGGTCCTGGGACTGCTGATCGGCGTATGCGAAAAGCGGGCTCTGCATGGTGTGTTCGCTCCCCCTCAGCCCCGGGCTCGGAGACGGTCGGTGCTGTCCTCGCTGGGCTGTACGACGACGATGCCCTCGCCGGAGAAGCCCATCTGGTAGGCCTCCCCACTGCCGCGCCCGATGAGCGAGCCGGCCCGGAAGCTGCGCTTGCCCTTCACCTTGAGCTGCGGCGACCAGGCGATGAGCGCGTCCGGGTCCACGTACGTCTCGTCCTCGCCGCGGCCGCAGTCGACGACGATCGGGGTACCGCGCGAGGTCAGGGCGACGAAGCCCTGACCACTGACGGTGATGTTCCACAGGCCCTGCCCCGCGAACTTGGCGAGGCCCTTCACCCGCTCCACGCCCCACTGGAGGTGGGCGTCGAAGGCGAGCAGGTTGGTGCCGTTGACGGAGATCGAGTCGCCGCCGAGGTTGATGACGACGACGTCCGCGCCGTAGTCGGCGAGGTAGAGCAGGCCGTCGCCGGACGCCTTCATCAGCGGCGCGCCCTCGCCGGTGATCCAGTCACGGGCGATCTGGCGCACGGCGGGCGGGTTGGGCTCGTACTGGATGAAGCCTTCGTAGGCGACCATCGAGCCCACGCGCGCCATCAGGTCGTTCCCGCTCTGCATGGCGACCTTCAGCATGTTGCTGCCGTGGTTCTCCATGCGGGCGCCTACGGGTGTCGGGGCGAAGCCCGCGAATGGCTGGTTCATGACGGGCTCCCTCAGACCTCGTACGGCTGGACGACGATGAAGTTTCCGGGTGCGCCCCGGAACTGCAGGTTCACGCCTTCGCCGCTGTGCCCGGGATAGGCGTTGCGGCGCATACGGACCTGGCTGGAGACGATCGCCTGGGCGGCGGCGGACCAGGCCACCACCGCGTTGGAGTCGGCGAACGTCGTGGGGGTCACCGGCAGGACCACGGGGGTGCCGTGGGTCTTCACGACGACGGTTCCGGTGCCCTGGAACTGCATGACGAACAGGGCGCCCCCGGGGATGCCGTGTCCCTCGATCCTGCGCACTTCGTACTGAAGGCTCTCGTCGAAGGCCAGCACGTTCTCCGAGGAGACGCAGATCGCGTCGCCCTGGAGCTCGATGGGGTGCAGGTAGGTGGCCTCTTCGGCGAAGAACACCTGGCCGCGGCCGGTGCAGCGCATCAGCTGCATCTCCTGGCCCGTGGCGTTGCCCACGATGCGGCCCGCGAAGCCCGCGCCCTTGTAGCTGAAGTCGACCTTGCCCTGGTAGAGCACCATGCTGCCCTGGCGGGCGAGCACGGGCTGGTCACCGGCGGCGCCGAGGTCGACGCGGATCAGCTTCTTGTTCTGCGGTGTCCAGCGCTGCCCGGTGGGCGCCTCGCGGTACTTCTCCAGGGCCGCCGCGACACCCGGCGCCGCGGACTGCTGCGGGACACCCTGCGGGGCGCCCTGCGGAGCTCCTTGCGGGCCGCCGAACGGGGCCGGTGCGGCGGGTGGCTGCTGATAGCCCGGCGGCATGGGCGGCGTCGGGGACTGCGGTCCGTATCCGGGCGGCATCGGCGCGCTGCCCTGCCCCGGGACCTGCCCGAACTGCTGCTGCGGCTGCTGCCCGTACGGGCTCGGGGCGGGCGGGGGCGGCGGCACGGTGCCCGGAGGCGTGACCAAGGGCCCGGCGATGGTGGGCGCCTGGTGGATCGACGGCGCGGCCGGGGCGGGGGCGGGCGGCGGGGGACCCTGCGGCGGTGCTTGCGGCGGGGCGAAGTTCTGCTGCGCCGGGGCGGGCGGGGGCGCCGGGGCGGCCGGGGCTCCGAAGGCGGGCGGCGCGAATCCGGGGGCCGCGGCCTGCTGGGGCGGCGCCTCGGGCGCGGCGGCGGGCTCCTCCTCGGCGACCTCGCCGCCGAAGTTCTTGAGCAGCGCGTCCAGGCCGCCGTCGAAACCCTGTCCGACGGCCGCGAAGCGCCAGACGTCCTTCAGGTAGAAGTCGCCCAGCATCACCGCGCGCTCGGTGGAGAATTCGCCGCCGTTGAAGGCGTAGCGGGCCACCTCGTCACCACCGGCGACGATCCGGATGTACCCCGGGCCCACCTGCGACATCTGCCCCGCGCCGTCGACGGTCGCGGTGAAGGACAGCTTCTGGATCTGCGACGGGATCTTGTCGAGGGTGACACGGAAGGACTCGGTGTCACCGGCCTGGGCACCCAGCAGCTGAACGGACTCCTCGGGCGTCTTCGGCTGGTTGAAGAAGACGAAATAACGGTCGTCGGAGAGCCGCTCGTCGGCGTCGAGGCCGAAGCAACTGATGTCGAAGGTCAGGCCGGGACCGGCGATCTGTACGCCTACGTACAGATCGGTGCCCGCCGTGAGGTCACTGATCTTGGCCTTGTGGCCGCGTTGGAATTCCCTGGCCATGCGTAACGACCGTCCCCCATCCGGATGGTGATTGCGTCGCGCCAGGCTAACTGCAAACACCGACATCGGTAGATGTCGGTACAGCCCTGGTACAGAACCGTCCCCGCAGGGCACCGGGTGTGCTCAGGGATCGATCACTCGCCGCGCGTGGCAGGCAGCTGCGGCAGCCGGTCCGCCGCCACCACCCCTTCGAGGTAGCCACGCGCCCGCTCCGTTCGCGGATACGCCTCGAGAAGGCGCCAGAAACGCGGGCCGTGCCCGGGCACCAGCAGATGTGCCAGCTCGTGGATCAGTACGTAGTCGATGACGTACTCGGGCATGCCCTGCAGCCGGTGCGAGAGCCGGATGCTGCCTTCGGAGGGGGTGCAGGATCCCCACCTGGTGTTCTGGTTGGTGACCCAGCGAACGGACGCGGGGCGGGCCTTTCCGTCCAGGTGCTGTTCGGAGAGCCGCTCGGCGCGCTCGGCCAGCTCGGCGTCGCCGAGGACCCGCTTGCTCTCCTGCGCCGCGAGCTTGTCGAGCATGACGCCGACCCAGCGCTTCTCCTCGGCCTCCGACATCCGGGCCGGGATGAGGACCACGGTGCGATCGCCCTCGCGGTAGGCGGAGACCGTCCGGCGCCGCCGGGAACTCCTGCGAACCTCGACCGCGCTCGCCCCAAGGCCGCCTGGCGGCGGTTTCTCCGTGCTGCGCTGCGTGGTCGTGGCACGGTGCAGTGGGTCGACGGGCACGCCCCGACGTTACCCGCTGTACAGGGCGGAAGTCCCGCCTCCGGAACTCTTCGGTGCGGTCCCGCGCCGCCTGCGATCGATTCGTACGACTATTACCCACTGCCTGTGGACAACTTTCCGCACCCGTTCGGCCGGGTGGGCATGCTGGCCATCGATCGACGCGAACGGCTCCGGCCCCATCGGCGGGAGCACGGCACGGGGGACCACGGGGGACAGCCATGCATCCGATCCTCAAGCCCGCGCTGCGGCGCGGCTGGCACGACCTGAACACGGTGCAGTTCGGGGTGACACCGGCACACGCGGTGGTGCTCGGACCGGTGGACACGGCCACCGGGAGTTTTCTGACGCTGCTCGACGGCACCCGGGGTGTGCCTCTGCTGCGTGACGAGGCCCGGCGGATGGGTCTGCCCGACGGCCATGTGGACGCGCTGCTCGATCGGCTGACCGGGGCGGGCCTGCTCGACGACGCGACGGGCGGCGGCCCGGACGCCGACGCCATGCGCCGACGCGCGGCGGTCATGGACCGACTCCGCCCCGACCACGCGGCGCTGACGGTCACCACGTCCGAACCCGCCGAGGGAATAAGGAAGTTGGCGGCACGGCACGCGATGCGGGTGCAGGTGCGCGGGGCTGGCCGGGTGGGCGCGGTCGTCGCCTCGGTCCTCGCCGCTGCGGGAGTCGGCCATGTCGACGTGCGGGACGGCGGTTGCGTCGCGCCGTGGGACGTGGCACCCGGCGGGCAGTCGACGGAGGCGGTGGGCGAGCGCCGCGAGGTGTCCGCGCAGCGAGTGGTGCGCGCCGCGGCGCCGGCCCGGCCGCCGCGCCCGGACCGGCGCAGGACCACGCCACGCCCGGCCGAGCGGGAGCAGGGCGAACCGCAGCTGTCGCTGGTGATCGTCGCGCCCCGGGACGGACTCGGCGTCCACTCCCCCGACCCGGTGGCCGTCGAGGACCTGATGGCCGCGGGGATTCCGCATCTGTACGCGGGCGTGGTCGAAGCCACGGGTGTGGTGGGCCCGCTGGTGCTGCCAGGCGGTTCGGGGTGTGCGCACTGTCTGCTCCTGGGACGCACCGACCGTGATCCGACCTGGCCGCGACTGCTCGCACAGTGGGGCTCGGGCCGCTCATCGCGTCAGGTTCAGGCCTGTGACGTGGGCCTGTCCACCGCTGTGGCGGGGCTTGCGGCAGCCCACGGACTGGCCTTCCTGGACGGCGAGCTGCCTTCGAGCACGGGGGCGCGCTGGGAGGCGTCCGCGCCGGGTCTTGACTGGCACGCACGGCCGGTGTGGCCGCATCCGGAGTGCCCGTGCGGTGCGGGTGAGGGAGGTTACGGGAAGGAGACCCCCGTGGAGGAAGAGCCGCACGACACAATGGCGGGGTAGGCAATGGCCGACGGCGCCACGACACCTGGACATGCGCGGCACGGCTGTCCAGGCACTTGGAGGGGTGTATGTCTGATCTTCCCCGGAAGGCGGTTACCCGTACCGCCAAGCTGGCCGCACTACCCATCGGCTTCGCGGGCCGGGCGACCTGGGGCATCGGCAAGCGCATCGGAGGCAAGTCCGCCGAGATCGTCGGCCGGGAGCTGCAGCAGCGCACGGCGGAGCAGTTGTTCCGCGTCCTGGGTGAGCTGAAGGGCGGGGCGATGAAGTTCGGGCAGGCGCTGTCCGTCTTCGAGTCCGCGCTGCCGGAGGATGTCGCCGGCCCCTACCGGGCCGCCCTCACCAAGCTTCAGGAGGCCGCGCCTCCGATGCCGACCCGCACCATGCACGCGGTTCTGGAGGAGCGGCTCGGAAAGGAGTGGCGCGAGCTGTTCCTGGAGTTCGAGGACAAGCCGGCGGCGGCCGCGTCGATCGGCCAGGTGCACCGCGCGGTGTGGCACGACGGCCGGGAGGTCGCCGTGAAGGTCCAGTACCCGGGCGCCGGTGAGGCGTTGCTGTCGGATCTGAATCAACTGGGCCGTTTCGCGCGCCTGTTGGGTCCGCTCATTCCGGGGATGGACATCAAGCCGCTCATCACCGAACTGCGCGACCGGGTCTCGGAGGAGTTGGACTACAGCCTGGAGGCGCAGGCACAGCAGGCGCACGCCGACGAGTTCGACGAGGACCCCGATGTCGTGGTGCCGCACGTGGTGCACCAGTGCGAGCAGGTGCTGGTGACGGAGTGGATCGACGGGATTCCGCTCGCCGAGATCATCAGCGACGGCAGCAGGGAACAGCGCGACCGGGCAGGCCAGTTGCTGGCCCGCTTCCTGTTCTCGGGACCGGCGCGCACGGGTCTGCTGCACGCGGACCCGCACCCGGGAAACTTCCGTCTGCTGCCCGATGAGAAGAGCGGCTGGCGGCTGGGCGTACTGGACTTCGGCACGGTCGACCGGTTGCCGGGCGGTCTGCCCTCGCCGATCGGTGACTCGCTGCGGTTGACGCTGGACGGTGACGCGAGCGCGATCTACGAACTGCTGCGCGAGGAGGGCTTCGTCAAGGAGTCGATCCGGCTCGAACCGGACGCGGTGCTCGACTATCTGCTGCCGATCATCGAGCCGGCGCAGGTCGAGGAGTTCACCTTCACCCGTGCGTGGATGCGCAACCAGGCGGCGCGGATCGCCGACCCCCGCTCCCCCGCGCACCAGCTGGGCAAGCAGCTGAACCTGCCCCCGGCGTATCTGCTGATCCACCGGGTGACGCTCAGCACGATCGGCGTGCTGTGTCAGCTGGGCGCCACCGTGCGGCTGAGGGACGAACTGGAGGCCTGGGTACCGGGCTTCGTGGCCGAGGAGACCGATTCCGGGGAGGAAGACCCGCCGCCCGCAGTCGAGGCCTGATCACCAGCGGTCGGAGTCGAGGCGGCCTTCGATGGCCCTGATGTTCTCCCGGGAACAGGCCTCGCAGAAGTGCCGCCGAACGCCGCCTTCGACGGAGTACGTCCAGGTCAGTGGTGTCCCCCGGGCCGTGGTGCCGCACCGGGCGCACACCGGCGTCCGGTGATCCGGTTGCTGCGCGGAGTCCCCGCCGGGAAGAGACGTCACCCGGCGACGATAACGCCGCCCGCCGGTGATCGCCCGGCACAACGCACAGCGGGGGTCGGTCCGGACCGGACCGACCCCCGCACGAACAGCCGGGTGCTGTTGTAGACGGTTACTGCATGGCGGCCATTACTGCATGACGGCCATGGCGAGCGCGCGGCGGGCGCGCAGCGAGGCGCGCTCGGCGCGACGCTGCATCCGACGGGCGATCACCAGGCGCATGGCCTGGCGGGCGATGTCGGCCTCACGCATGCGCTCGTGCATATGCGCACGAGCCAAGGCTTCTGGGGCGAGTTGCATCTGTCGGGTCCTGTTCTGACGCGAGTCGTTCGCGTCGGATGTCGAAAAGTCTGGAGTCACGGAGCCGGCGGGCTC
Source organism: Streptomyces sp. NPDC057694 (assembly GCF_042799415.1). Taxonomy (NCBI): domain Bacteria; kingdom Bacillati; phylum Actinomycetota; class Actinomycetes; order Kitasatosporales; family Streptomycetaceae; genus Streptomyces; species Streptomyces sp. NPDC057694. The sequence goes on along the minus strand of NZ_JBHVIX010000019.1, from coordinate 63,840 downwards.
GCTCGTGGACGGCTTCATCGGGGCCTGCTTCTTGGGGTCGTGCGTCAGGGGGCGGTCGATCGTTCCTCGGGTGTTCATGCCGCGACCGGGTTCTTGCGCGGGCGGCCACGCGGCCGCTTGCGGGCCACGACGACTCCCTGGATGAACAGCTCGCCACCCCAGACGCCCCACGGCTCACGCCGCTCCTTGGCGCCGGCGAGGCAGGCCTCGACCAGCGGGCAGGTACGGCAGAGGGACTTGGCGTACTCGACATCCGCCGGCGACTCCGCGAAGAAGACCTCGGGGTCGTAGGCACGGCAGGGGACGGGCACGCCGAGGTTCTCGATGGCGTCGTCGAGCGCGGTGAGCGCAGTCAGCGGGTTCAAGGTGGAGTCCTCCGTGGGGACGGGCGGGGGAAGAGGGTCTGAAGGCGGTACGGACGGGGCGTGCGCTTCGAGTTGCACGGTGTCGTCTTCCTCGTCTGGTCGTTCCGGCCGGTGGGCCGGGTGGCGGTGGTACCGGGTTCTTTTGTTGTCCCGAGGCCCCTTCGTACTGGTCCCTCGGAAGACCGCTGGTTCTTCCGGGAAAACAGAAGGGCCGCGGATCCCGGATGGGGTTCCGCGGCCCTGAAGGCGCCGGCCTGATCGAAGATCAGGCTGGATCACTCCAGGGTTCAGGCCCACGGAAGGCCCACATCGTGTGGTGCTGCGTCGTCTGCTTCCGGAATCCGGCACCGGCCGCTGCAAAGGCATAGGCATGGGCCTGTGCCGTCGCTACTGCTTCCGGTGCCTTGGTCGGTCGCTCATTGCCCTCGCGAATCGGAAGCGAAGCGAGGGACATGCCGGACTCCGGACGCATGGCGCTGAGGCCAGACAGACCGGTGCCCAGGTTCGAGAAGCCGAGCAGGCAGGAAGCGACGACCGAGCGATCGGTCATTTTCACGGTGGTGATGGAGCTGGCGTTGATGCTGATCACTGGAATCGCCTCCTCTCGGCGTCTAGGGGACCGGTGAACCGGTCCGACGGCTTTCAAGTACAACACGGAACCAGGGTCTTGGAGAAGACCGCTGCTCTCGTGCTTAAGAACCTATGGGGATTGCTGGGGCATGCGCAAACTATTTTTTCGACGAGTTTGAATCAGTCGTCCTCCGCGACCTCATCGCCCTCGTCCTCCAGCATCTGACCTGCGCAAAGAGCAAGAACATCGGAGCCGTAGCTCCGAAACTTCCGTCGGCCGACACCCGGGATGCGCGAGAGCTCCCGCTCATCGTCCGGCGACGCCTCCGCGATCGCGATCAGGGTCTTGTCCGTGAAGACGCAGAACGCGGGCTGCCCGAGGGCCGCCGCCGTGCGGGCGCGCCACTCGATGAGCCGGTCGTAGAGCCCCTCGTCCATGTCGGACGGGCAGTCCTCGCAGCGCATCAGCTTCATCTCGGCGGCGTCGAGCGTGTGCCCGCACACCCGGCAGCGCGCCACCTTCCTGTCACCCCGGCGCCGGGCTCCGGCAGGCGGCTCCCACGCGGCGTCGTCCGGCCGCGCCCCGTGCTCGACGCCGGCGTGCCCGCCGCTCGCACGGCGTCCGGCCGGACCGGTGGACCCCGGCCGCAGCCCGTCGAGGAAGCGGCTCGCCCTGCGGTTCGCGCGGCCGCCCGGCGAGCGGGACAGCGCCCAGGAGATGCCCAGGTGGCGCCGCGCGCGTGTCACACCGACGTACAGGAGCCGTCGCTCCTCCTCGACCTGCTCGTCGGTCTTGGCGTACGAGATCGGCATCATGCCCTCGGCCACCCCGACCAGGAACACGGCGTCCCACTCCAGGCCCTTCGCCGCGTGCAGTGACGCCAGTGTGACGCCGTCCACCGTGGGCGCGTGCTGGGCGTTCGCCCGCTCGTCGAGTTCGGTGACGAGGTCGGACAGGGTCGCTGTGGGGTTGGCCCGCGCGAAGTCCTCGGCGAGCCGGGCGAGGGCGGCGAGGGACTCCCAGCGCTCGCGCACGGCGCCGGATCCGGCGGGCGGCTGGGTCGTCCAGCCCTCGCCGGAGAGAACGGCTCTCACCTGGGAGGGCAGGTCGACGGCCTCGTCCAGCCCCGCGTCGTTGCCACCGAAGCGGGCCGCCGCGCGCAGGGAGTGGCCGGCCTTGCGCACCTCGGGGCGCTCGAAGAAGCGCTCCGCGCCGCGCAGCTGGTAGGGCACGCCCGCGTCGGCCAGGGCCTGCTCGTAGATCTCCGACTGGCCGTTCGTCCGGAACAGGATCGCGATCTCGCCCGCGGAGACCCCGGAGGAGATCAGCTCGCGGATGCGGCGGGCCGCGCCCTCGGCCTCGGTGGGCTCGTCCACGTACTCCACGTAGACCGGTTCGGGTCCTGCCTCGCGCTGTGAGATCAGTTCGAGGCGGTGCTCGGCGGCGCGCCCCTTGGCCCGGGCGAGCACGCCGTTGGCCAGGTGCACGACCTGGGGCGTCGAGCGGTAGTCGCGGACCAGCTTGACGACGGTGGCGCTGGGGTGTCGGGTGCGGAAGTTCAGCAGGTGGTCCGGGGTGGCGCCGGTGAAGGAGTAGATCGTCTGGCTGGCGTCGCCGACGACGCACAGGCTGTCCCGGTCGCCGAGCCACAGGTCCAGCAGGCGCTGCTGGAGCGGGCTGACGTCCTGGTACTCGTCGACGACGAAGTGCTGGTACTGGGCGCGGACCTGCTCGGCGATGTCCTGCCGGTCCTGCAGAACGCCGACGGTCAGCAGCAGCACGTCCTCGAAGTCGATGACGCCGCGGTCGCGCTTGAGGGTCTCGTAGTCGGAGTAGATCTGGGCGATCTCGGCGGGGTGGCGAGGGGTCTCACGGGCCACCTTGTGGGCCGCGGCCGCATAGTCGCCGGGGACGGTCTGGGTGACCTTGCACCACTCGATCTCCGCGGTCACGTCACGCAGCTCGCCCCGGTCCAGACGGAGCCGGGAGGCGGCCGCCGCGTCGGCGACGAGCTGGATCTTGCGGTCGACGAGCCGGGGCAGGTCGCCGCCGACCGCTTTCGGCCAGAAGAACTGGAGCTGGCGCAGGGCCGCCGAGTGGAAGGTGCGGGCCTGCACTCCCCCGGCACCGAGCTGCCGGAGCCGTCCGCGCATCTCACCCGCGGCGCGGTTGGTGAAGGTGACGGCGAGGACGGTGTTGGGCTGGAGGATCCCGGCGCGGACGCCGTACGCGATGCGATGGGTGATCGCGCGCGTCTTGCCCGTGCCGGCGCCCGCGAGCACACACACCGGACCGTGCAGGGCCGTGGCGACGGCGCGCTGCTCGGGGTCGAGCCCGTCGAGCACCGCGTCGGCCGATTCCGGGACCTGCGGGAACAGGGTGGAGTGCGTTGCTGCTGTCACCCCGCCATGCTGCCAGGTCCGCGGGGGCGGATGCGTCGCGTTGTCCACAGGCAGCGGGCGCCGGTCGTACTAATGCGCCCGACGTGCGGGAATGGCCGCCCGGTCGCGTACGTTCGACACATTGCGAACACGCATCCCCAGCCACGAAGGAGCGCGAGGAACATGCCGGGCACTGTGACGATGTACAGCACCACCTGGTGCGGCTACTGCCAGCGGTTGAAGAAGCAGATGGACCGCGAGGGCATCGCGTACAGCGAGATCAACATCGAGCACGACCCGGAGTCGGCGGCGTTCGTCGAGAAGGCGAACGGCGGGAACCAGACGGTCCCCACCGTCCTCTTCGCCGACGGTTCGACGCTCACCAACCCCTCGCTGGCACAGGTCAAGCAGAAGATCGGCGCCTGAGGCCCCCGGCGCCGGGGCCTACAGCGCGTCGCGGGGCTTCGGCAGGGGCTTGCCGTACCAGAGCTCGATCAGGCGGGCCGCAATCGAGATGCCGTAGGGAGGCACGACCTCCTCGGACTCGAAGGCGGCCCGCAGGTCGTCGCGGGAGAACCAGCGGGCCTCGTGGATCTCGTCCCCGTCCACGTTGATCTCCGTGGACGAGGCCTGGGCCATGAAGCCGAGCATCAGGCTGGACGGGAACGGCCAGGGCTGGCTGGCGACGTACTCGACGTCGCCGACGACGACGCCGGCCTCCTCCCACACCTCGCGGCGCACGGACTGCTCGATGGACTCGCCGGGCTCCACGAAGCCCGCGAGCGTCGAGAAGCGGCCTTCGGGCCAGTGCACCTGACGGCCGAGCAGGATGCGGTCCTGCTCGTCCGTGACGGCCATGATCACGGCCGGGTCGGTGCGGGGGTAGTGCTCGGCCCCACAGGCCTGGCAGCGGCGGATGTGGCCCGCCGCGGCGATGACGGTGCGCTCGCCGCAGCGGGAGCAGAAGCGGTGCAGCCGCTGCCAGTTCTCCAGGGCGACGGCGTGCGCCATGAGGCCCGCGTCCCGGTGGGAGAGCAGCAGACCGGCCTCACGCAGACCGGCCGGACGCGCGGACTGGTCCATGCGGCCCGGAAGCGTGTCCTTCTGGAGCGCGAAGTAGCTGATCCCGTCGTCGTCGGTGCCCAGGAAGTAACGGTGCGCCTCGGTGAGCGGCGCTTCAAAGGCCGGCGTCATGACCAGTTCCGTCACGCCGTTCGATGTCTCGTCGATCAGCGCCTGACCGCCGGAGACCACGAAGACCCGGGTCGTGGGGTGGCTCCAGGCGGCAGCGAGCCACGCCTCGTCGAGGCGGTGGTGCGCGGCGCGGTCGATGCCGCTCGGGGCGGCGAGCGAGAGCGGTCGGTCGGCGGTGCGGTCGGTCCAGGTGGTCACGGGTGCTTCCAACTCCCCCGGTGGAATGGGTGGTTCGGCAGGCGGTTCAGCAGGAGATACGGCGCGGTGGGTGCGGGGTGTGTCGGTCACGGAGCGTCTGCCCAGCTCTCGGCGAGATCGCCCCACAGGTGCGCGGCTGTTTCCACGCCCTTCATCAGGAGGTCGAGTTCGACCTTCTCGTTCGGGGCGTGCCAGCCGTCCGAGGGGACCGAGATGCCCAGGAACAGCACGGGGGCGTCGAGGACGTCCTGGAGGTCGGCGGCGGGGCCCGAGCCGCCTTCGCGCGTGAAGAGGATCTTCTGTTCGAAGGCCTTCCCCATGGCGCGGACGACGGACTGCAGGGCGGGGTGGTCGAGCGGGGTGAGGCAGGGCCGGGTGGCGGCCCCGAAGGTGATCTCGTGGCGGATTCCGGCGGGCAGCTGGTCGGCGACCCAGGCGGTGACGGCCTTCTCCACGTGGTCGGGGTCCTGCCCGGCGACCAGCCGGAAGGAGAGCTTGAGCTGGGCGGACGCGGGGACGATGGTCTTGCCGCCGGGGCCCTGGTAGCCGCCGCCGATGCCGTTGACCTCGGCGGTGGGCCGGGCCCAGATGCGCTCCAGGGTGGTGAGCCCGGCCTCGCCGGAGGTGGCGTGGGACTTCGCCGTGCGCAGCCACTGCTCCTCGTCGAAGGGCAGCTCGGCGAAGAGTGCGCGCTCGCGGTCGGTGAGTTCGACGATGCCGTCGTAGAAGCCGGGGACGGCCACGCGCGCGTGCTCGTCGTGCAGCGCGGCGACCAGGCGGGCGGCGGCGGTCGCCGGGTTCGGGACGGCGCCGCCGAACGAGCCGGAGTGGATGTCCTGGTCGGGCCCGTACAGCTCGATCTCGCAGTCGGCGAGGCCCCGCATGCCGGTGCAGACGGTGGGGGTGTCCTCGGACCACATGCCGGTGTCGGAGACGATCACGGCGTCGGCCGTGAGCCGCTCCTTGCGGGCCTCGATCAGCTCCCGGAAGTGCGGGGAGCCCGACTCCTCCTCGCCCTCGACGAGCAGCTTCAGGTTGACCGCGGGGGTGGTGCGGCCGGTGGCGGCGAGGTGGGCGCGCACGCCGAGTGTGTGGAAGAACACCTGCCCCTTGTCGTCGGCCGCCCCGCGCGCGTGGAGGCGGTTTCCCACGACGACGGGCTCGAAGGGGTCGGTGTCCCAGCCGTCCTCGCGGGCGGCGGGCTGCACGTCGTGGTGTCCGTAGACGAGGACCGTGGGGGCCTCGGGGTCGTCGGAGGGCCACTCGGCGAAGACGGCGGGGGCGCCGGGCGTCGGCCACACCTCGGTCGTCGGGAAGCCGGTCTCGGCCAGCTTGGCGGCGAGCCAGTCGGCGCTGCGGCGCACGTCCGGTGCGTGGTCGGGCTGGGCGGACACGGAGGGGATCCGCAGCCATGCGGCCAGGTCGTCGAGGAACGCCTCGCGGTGGTCCTCGATGTACGCACGGACAGTGCTGACGGCGTTGTCAACGGGCTTGCTCATGGTCACGAGCCTAGTCCCCCGCCGAAGGGTGCTCGTCCGGCGGCTCCTGGACGACCTGCGGATCCTGGGTGAGGAGCCGCTCCAGCTCCGCCCGGCCGGGCAGGCTGCGCGGTCGCACGGTTTCCCCGGTGCGGACGTACAGGAAGGCGGCGTCCACCGATTCCGGCGGCACCCCTTGCCGCTCGGCCCAGGCGAGCCGGTAGATGGCGAGTTGCAGCGGGTCGGCGTTCTGCTGGTGGCCGGTCTTCCAGTCGACGATCTCGTACGTCGTCTCCTCGCCGTCGCCCTCCTTCTTGTAGACGGCGTCGATCCGGCCGCGGACGACGCGGCCGGCGATGGCCAGCTGGAAGGGGAGCTCCACCCGGTGCGGGGTGCGGTGGGCGTACGGAGTGCGCTCGAAGGCTTCCTTGAGTGCTTCCAGGTCACGCTCGTCGGCGATCTCCGCGTCGCTTCCGGGCAGCTCGTCGGGGTCGATCATGGGCAGCCGCAGCTCTTCGAAGCGGGACTCGACCCAGGCGTGGAAGCGGGTGCCCCGGCGGGCCGCCGGCTGCGGCGGGCTGGGCATGGGCCGCACCAGCTCCTGGGCGAAGCCGTCGGGGTCGGCGGCGATCCGCATCAGCTGGTAGGCGGTGAGCGACTGCGGCAGGGGCACCTCGCGCACGGCCGCGCGGGCACGCTTCAGCTCCCCGGCGAGGGCGTCCAGGTCGCGGTCCCAGGAGTCGATGGTGCGGGCCTCTTCCGGAGTCAGGTCGAACTCCGGGGCGTGCGCGGGGTGCGGAACCGCCGCGATCTGTGGCTGGGGCACGCGCGCGTGGTGCGGTGTTTCCAGGTCCGGCTCCTCCGGACGGGGTGCCGGGTGCGGGACCTTGGGTCGCTCGGTGGGCAGGTTCTCCCAGTCGTCCGGGATCTCCTCGTCCGGGGCCGGGGGCTCGTCCTCGCCGAGGGCGTCGTCGTCCGGCGGGGGCGGCCAGTCGGGGTCCTCGAAGGGCGGCTCGTCGTGGGCGGCGGGGTGGGTCTGTGTGTGGGCGCGTGCCTGTACGGGGCCCGCCGCGCGCTCCAGATGGGCGAGGACGGTGTCGGCTGCCGCCCGGCGCCGGGCGAGGGACACCTCGTCGAGCGGCAGCGGCCAGGCCTGCTCGGCCGACGCCTCCTGAAGGGCCGGGTTCTCCTCGTCGTCGCCCGGCTCGTCCGCCCAGACCTCGATGTCGCCGTGGCCGGTGACGCAGTGGTCGTACAGCGCCTGGAGGAAGTCGGAGGGGCCGCGCTTCTTCTTCTGGGACGGGCCCCACCAGTGGCCGGAGCCGAGCAGCAGGCTGCGGGGGCGCGTGAACGTGACGTAGCCCAGGCGCAGTTCCTCGGTGTGCTGGTGGTCCTTCATGTCGGCCTGGAAGGCCTTCATGCTCCGGGAGTCCCACGCCTCGATGTCGGGCAGGGTGGCGGAGTCGCCGCGCAGTGCGTGCGGCAGGACCTTGCCCTGGGCGGTCCATTTCTCGCGGCCCTGGGTGCTCGGGAACGTGCCGCTCACGAGTCCGGGGACGGCGACGACGTCCCATTCGAGGCCCTTGGACTTGTGGGCGGTGAGCACCTTCACGGTGTTCTCGCCGCCCGGCAGCGCGTTGTCCAGGCCCTTCTCGTACTGGGCCGCGGTGCGCAGGAAGGCGAGGAAGGCGAGCAGGGTCGCCGAGCCGTCGTTGGCCGCGAAGGAGGCGGCGGTGTCCAGGAAGTTGGACAGCGTCTCGCGGCGGCGGGCCGCCAGCGCGTGCGGGGACGCCGAGAGCTCGACCTCCAGGCCGGTGACCGCGAGGACCCGGTGCAGTACGTCCATGAGCGGGTCGGACAGCGAGCGGCGCAGGTCGCGCAGTTCGGCGGCGAGACGAGCGAAGCGCACGCGCGCGTCCGGTGAGAACGGCAGCCCGTCGTCGTCCCCGTCGGCCTCCACGGAGGTCTCCAGGAACGTGTCGAGCGCGTCCGCCAGCGATATCACCTCGGACGGGTCGACGCCTTCGACCGCCTCGGCCAGGCGCCGGTCCGGGTCGTCGGCGTCGCTCCCACGCGTGTGGGAGACGAGAAGGCGCGCCCGGCGCCCGAGGAGGGCCAGGTCGCGGGGGCCGATGCGCCAGCGCGGCCCGGTCAGGACGCGGACCAGGGAGGCATTGGCGCCGGGGTCCTGGAGCACCTCGCACACGGAGACCAGGTCGGCGACCTCCGGGAGGTGCAGCAGGCCGGAGAGGCCGACCACTTCGACGGGGATGTCGCGGGCGACGAGCGCGCCCTGGATCTCGGCGAAGTCGGTCGCGGTGCGGCACAGGACGGCGATCTCGCCGGGCGCCGTGCCGGTGGTGACGAGGTGGGCGATGGAGTCGGCGAGCCAGTCGATCTCCTCGCTGTGGGTGCGCAGCAGGGCGCAGCGCACGAGGCCGTCGCGCTCGGCCCCGGGGGCGGGCCGCAGGGCCTCCACGCCCGCGTGCATCGCGCGCAGCGGCTCGGCGAGGCCGTTGGCGAGGTCGAGCAGCCGGCCGCCGCTGCGGCGGTTCTCGCTGAGCGCGAAGCGGGTGGCCGGGCGGCCGTCGGCGTACGCGAAGTGCTCGGGGAAGTCGTCGAGGTTGGCGACGGAGGCGCCGCGCCATCCGTAGATCGCCTGGCAGGGGTCGCCCACGGCGGTGACGGCGTGCCCGGTGCCGCCGCCGAAGAGGCCCGCCAGCAGGATGCGCTGGGCCACGGAGGTGTCCTGGTACTCGTCGAGCAGGACGACCCGGAACTCGTCGCGCAGGATCTCGCCGACCTCGGCCCGGGTGTCGGCGAGCGTGGCGGACAGGGCGATCTGGTCGCCGAAGTCGAGGACGTCGCGGGTGCGCTTGGCGGCCCTGTAGTGGCCCACCAGCTCGGTCAGCTCCAGCCGGGCGGCGGCGGCTTCGGGCACCTTCCGCAGATCGGCGTTGCTGAGCTTGGCGTCTTCCAGGGTGTGCAGCAGCTCATGGTCGAAGGCGCGCAGCCTGCCCGGCTGTACGAGGTGTTCGGCCAGCTCTCCGTCGAGCGTGAGGAGATCGCTGACCAGGTCGGCGAAGGAGCGGGTGAGCGCCGGGTACGGGCCCGGCGCCTCGCGCAGCACGCGCGCGGCGAGCTGGAAGCGGGTGGCGTCGGCCAGCAGCCGCGTCGTCGGTTCGAGCCCGATGCGCAGGCCGTGGTCGGTCAGCAGCCGGCCGGCGAACGCGTGGTACGTGGAGATCACGGGCTCGCCCGGGGGGTTGTCCGGGTCGATGACGTCGGGGTCGGTGACGCCTGCCCTGATCAGGGCCTTGCGGACGCGCTCGGCCAGCTCGCCCGCCGCTTTGTTGGTGAAGGTGAGGCCGAGCACCTGCTCGGGCGCGACCTGTCCGGTGCCCACCAGCCAGACCACGCGCGCGGCCATCACCGTCGTCTTGCCGGAACCGGCTCCGGCCACGATCACCTGCGGGGCGGGCGGCGCCGTGATGCAGGCCATCTGCTCCGGGGTGAACGGGATGCCCAACAGCTCCTTGAGCTGCTCGGGGTCGGTGAGGCGTGTGGTCACCTCATCGAGGCTAACCGGCACCACCGACAGCACCGGTCCGTTCCGCCGCGGCGGAGGCGCACGTCACTCCACGACGTGCTTGCCCTCGGGGCGCGCGCTGCACGAGGCCCGGAAGGCGCAGTGGGTGCAGTGCTGACCGGTGGTCGGCGCGAACCGCTCGTCGAGGACCTTGCCCGCCGCGGTGGCGAGGAGGTCACCGACCCACTCCCCTTCGAGAGGCTCCTGCGCCTGCACCTTGGGAAGGGTCTCCCCGCCGTCCTTCTTGGCGGCGCCCTGCCGCAGCTGCACCAGTTCGGCGCCGCCGGGGTGCGGGCGCGCCCCGAACGGCTCGTCGACGGCCCCTTCGGTGACGGCGAGCTGGTACACGGCGAGCTGGGGGTGGTGTGCGACGTCGGCGGCGCTCGGGGCCTGCTTGCCGGTCTTGAAGTCGACCACGTAGGCGCGCCCTTCGGCGTCCCGCTCGACGCGGTCCATGGAGCCGCGGATGCGTACTTCGTAGGAGCCCGCTTCCAGTGTCACGTCGAAGTCGTGCTCACTGGCGACGGGGGTGCGCCCGCCGCGGTCCATGACGTGCCACTGGAGGAAGCGCTCCAGCGCCACGCGCGCGTGCTCCTTCTCCTGGGCCGACTTCCAGGGGGCGTCGAAAGCGAGGGCGTCCCATACCGAGTCGAGGCGCTCCATGAGGACGGCCAGATCGGCGGGGGTGCGCCCGGAGGCGACCTCGTCGGCCAGGACGTGCACGACATTGCCGAACCCCTGGGCCGCCGTGGCGGGTGCGTCGGCCTTGACCTCGCGGCCCAGGAACCACTGCAGAGAGCACGTGTTGGCGAGCTGGTCGAGAGCGCTTCCGGAGAGCACGACAGGCTTGTCGCGGTCGCGCAGCGGAACCTTGCTCTCCGTCTGCTCGTACATGCCCCACCAGCGGTACGGGTGAGCGGACGGCACCAGGGGCCTGCCGTCGTCGTCGCTGAGTGCGGCGAGCCGGGCCAGGCGGCGGGCGGCGGCCTCGCGCAGCGCCTCGGACACGCGCGGGTCGACGGTCGTGGCACGCAGTTCGGCGACGAGCGCGGCGACCGAAAGGGGGCGGCGCGGGCGGCCCGCGACGTCCTTGGGCTCGACACCGAGTTCGGTCAGGAACCGGGAGGGCTGGTCCCCGTCGTCGGCGGGCGCCTTCACCGCGGTGACGACCAGGCGCTCACGCGCGCGGGTGGCGGCCACGTAGAACAGGCGGCGCTCCTCGGCGAGGAGCGCGCCGGGGGTGAGCGGTTCGGCGAGTCCGTCGCGTCCGATGCGGTCGGCTTCGAGGAGGGAGCCGCGGCGCCGCAGGTCGGGCCACAGGCCTTCCTGGACGCCCGCGACGACGACGAGCCGCCACTCCAGGCCCTTGGAGCGGTGCGCGGTCATCAGGCGGACGGCGTCGGGCCGTACGGTGCGTCCGGCGAGCGTGTCGGCGGCGATGTCCTGGGCCTCGATCTCCTCCAGGAAGTTGCGCGCGCCGCGGCCGCCGACGCGCTCCTCCGCGCGCGAGGCGACGGCGAACAGCGCGCATACGGCGTCCAGGTCGCGGTCGGCGTTGCGGCCCGCGGCTCCGCCGCGCCGGGCGGACCGCTCCAGGCGCTGCGGCCAGGGCGTGCCGTTCCACAGCTCCCAGAGGGCCTCCTCCGCGGTACCGCCGTCGGTGAGCTTCGCGCGGGCCCGCGCGAGCAGGGCGCCCAGGCGCTGCGCACCGCGCGCGTACGCAGGATCGTGCACGGCGAGCCGCTCCGGCTCCGCGAGAGCGCGGGCGAGCAGGTCGTCGGAGGGCGGCGGCAGATGGTTGCCACCGGCGCGCTCCTCCTCGCGCAGGGCGCGACCGAGGCGGCGCAGATCGGCGGCGTCCATGCCGGCGAGCGGCGAGCCGAGCAGCGTCAGAGCGGTCTCGGTGTCCAGCCAGCGGGACGTCTCTGATTCCTCCGGTTCCTCCGGCTCGGAGCCCGCCGCGTCGGCCTCCGCGGGGCCCTGCGCGACCGCCTTCAACGCGGCCAGCAGCGGCATGACCGCCGGCTCATGGCGCAGCGGCAGGTCGTCGCCGTCTATGTCCACCGGAACACCGGCCGCCGTGAGAGCGCGCCGCACGGACGGGATGCTGCGCGCGCCCGCACGCACCAGCACGGCCATGTCGCTCCACGGGACGCCGTCCTCCAGGTGCGCACGGCGCAGGATGTCCGCGATGTTGTCCAGCTCCGCACCGGACGTCGGGTACGTGTAGACCTCGGCCCGGCCGCCGTCGCGCACGGGGGCGAGGTCCCGGTGCGCGCGCACCTTGTCCGCGGGCAGCCGGGTCAGCGGCATCCGCTGCGTGATGCGCCGGGTGGCCTCCAGGAGGTGGGCGCCCGAGCGGCGGGACGTGGTCAGCACTTCGACCGGCGCGGGGGCGCCCGTCACCCGCGGGAAGGTGTGGGGGAAGTCCAGGATGCCGTTGACGTCCGCGCCGCGGAACGCGTAGATCGACTGGTCCGGGTCGCCGAACGCGACCAGGGTGCGGCCGCCCCCGGCGAGTGCGTCCAGCAGCCGCACCTGGGCCGGATCGGTGTCCTGGTACTCGTCGACGAACACGGCGTCGTACTGGGCGGCCAGTTGCTCGGCGACCTCGGTGCGGTGGGCGAGCAGGACCGCGCGCTGCACCAGTTCCGCGTAGTCGAGCACGCCCTGCATGTCGAGGACGTCCAGGTACTCGGCCAGGAAGGTGGCCGCCGCGCCCCAGTCCGGGCGGCCGATGCGCCGGGCGAAGGAGTCGAGGGCCGCGGGCCCGAGACCCAGCTCGCGGCTGCGGGCGAGCACCGCGCGCACCTCGTCCGCGAACCCGCGCGTGGTGAGGCAGGCGCGCAGTTCGTCGGGCCAGCGCACGTGGCCGAGCCCGGCCCGCTCCAGGTCGATCTGGCCCGCGAGCAGCTCTCGTACGGTGACGTCCTGCTCGGGACCGGACAGGAGACGCAGGGGCTCGGCGAAGAGGTCGGCGTCCTGGTGGGCGCGTACCAGGGCGTAGCAGAACGAGTGGAACGTCGTCGCCTGCGGGGCGCGCGCCGCTCCGATGCGCAACCCCATGCGGTCGCGCAGTTCGACGGCGGCCTTACGGCTGAACGTGAGCACCAGAATGCGCGCGGGTTCGACGCCCTCGGCGATGCGGGCCGCGACCGCCTCCACGAGCGTGGTGGTCTTGCCGGTGCCCGGCCCGGCCAGCACCAGGAGGGGGCCCCGCGCGTGGTCAACCACCGCACGCTGGCGTGCGTCCAGACGAGGGGGGTCCACGGGCGCCGGCGGGGTACGCACCAGTCGGTACGCGCCGGGCATCCCCTGTCGAGCCTGGAGCGGCGACAGGTACCGGGTGGACGAAGAGGAGCTCACGTGGATCGCTGGTCCTGGTGGGTGTGCTGGTGGTCGATGTGCCGTCCGCGCGAGGCGGTGGCCACGGGGTGAGGGAGGTGTCTGCCATCGACGGTGCCGTCGACGCTACGCCGTCGAGTGTGGCGGAAGCCGGTCTTCCGGCGCCTGTCCCGGACCCCGTTCGGCACAGGTGTGCGCTGTCTCACGAACGGACACGGGCGTCTCGAAGTGCCCCCCGCGTCCCGTTTCCCCCGTACGGGCCACCGGCACCCCACCCGCGCGCGGGATGGCGGAAGCTGTCAATTGTGAGCTTCCGTACGGGTCTGCCCGTCCCACCGAGCCCGCTTCATGTCGAGGCGCGGCAGGTGGCCCTCGGCGGTGCGAGAGGCCTGACGCAGCGGGGTGCTCTCCTCCCGGTAGTGACCGAGCGCCCGCAGTTCGTGGCCGGGCAGCAGCGCTCCGTCGGCGCGCACCACGCGCCACCACGGCACCGCTCCTCCGTAGAGAGACATCACACGCCCGACCTGGCGCGGCCCGCCCTCCTCCAGCCACTCGGCGACATCCCCGTACGTCATGACGCGCCCGGGCGGAATCAGCTCCGCCACTTCGAGGACCCGCTCCGCGTACTCGGGAAGTTCTCCTGCCGGCTCGCTCTCCTCGCTCATCCGGCCCATCCTGCCGCACGGCACCGACAACACCGGGGGAACGGTGAGCCGGGCCCCGGACGGATGTACAAGAAGGCGCTTGCCGACGACTCCGCTCGCTATGGATGCACCCTGATGCCCCCCTTCGGCGATGGGACATGCCACCATCGTGCGGGCGGTGACTGGTGATACGAGATCAAGAAGAGACGACGGAGCAGAGCGTGCACCCCGACAAGGCGGAAGGCACCTCTGTGGCATCGGCGCGCCCTGAGGAAACGGCCGAGAAGGCCACCGAGACGAAGCAGGAGCAGCCGCTGCACGACCCGGACTGCGTCGACGCAGGCGCGCACGCGGATCGTGTCGACGGCGACGAACCGCTGCTCCCCGCGCGCGTGCACCGTCCGTCCGATCTCATGCGCCTGCTCGCGGGGTTGCTGGCGGTCGTCGTGCTGCTGGCCATCGCCGCGTTCGCGCACGCCACGACGACAGGTTTCGCCCAGGACATCAACAAGGGCACCGAGCAGGCCCCCGACCTGCTGACCAAGTTCGCCGGATTCGCGTCGAGCATCGCCATCCTGCTCGTGCCGGTGGCGTTCGCCATCGAGCGGCTCATCAAACGTGACGGGCTGCGGATCGCCGACGGCGTGCTCGCCGCGGTCCTCGCCCACGGGGTGACACTCGCGACGGACCTGTGGGTGGCCAAGGCCGCGCCCCAGTCCATCCAGGACGCGCTCACGAAGGTGTCCCCGAGCGACATCCACGCGCTGACCGACCCGGTGCACGGCTATCTGGCACCCGTCATCGCCTACATGACAGCCGTGGGCATGTCCCGGCGACCACGATGGCGTGTCGTGCTGTGGGTGGTCCTGCTGCTCGACGCGTTCACGATGCTGGTCACCGGTTACACGACGCCGTTCTCGATCATCCTGACGATCCTCATCGGCTGGACCGTCGCCTACGGCACGCTGTACGCGGTCGGCTCCCCCAATGTGCGGCCCACCGGGCAGACCCTCCTCGCGGGCCTGCGCCATGTCGGCTTCCACCCCGTCAGCGCCTCCCGCGAAGAGGCCCACGAGGGCACCACGGAGAACGGCGACCGCGGGCGGCGCTACTTCGTCACCCTGGAAGACGGCCCACCGCTCGACGTCACCGTGGTCGACCGGGAACAGCAGGCACAGGGCTTCTTCTACCGCGTGTGGCGGCGGCTGACGCTGCGCGGGATCACCCAGCGCCGCAGCCTGCAGTCGCTGCGCCAGGCGCTGGAGCAGGAGGCGCTGCTCGCCTACGCGGCGATCTCCGCGGGGGCGAACGCCCCGAAGCTGATCGCCACGTCGGAGCTGGGCCCCGACGCCGTGATGCTCGTCTACGAGCACATCGGCGGCCGCTCCCTCGACGCGATTCCCGACGAGGAGATCACCGACGATCTGCTGCGCGACACCTGGCACCAGGTGCAGTCGCTCCAGTCGCGGCGGATCGCGCACCGGCGGCTCGCGGGCGACGCGATTCTGGTGGATCGTTCCGGCACGGTGATCCTGACGGATCTGCGCGGCGGCGAGATCGCGGCCGGCGAACTGGTGCTGCGCATGGACATCGCGCAGATGGTCACCACGCTCGGCCTGCGGGTGGGCGCCGAGCGGGCGGTCGCCTCCGCCGTGAGCGTCCTCGGCCCCGACCCGGTCGCCGACTGTCTGCCGCTGCTTCAGCCGATCGCGCTCACCCGCTCCACCAGAGCGACGCTGCGCAAGCTCGGACGGGAGCGCGCCCAGCGTGAGCGTGATGCCGTCCTGGAGGCGTCCGACCGGGCCAAGCAGGCCCGCATGGAGGCCTCGGACGATCAGACCGGGGCCGACGCCAAGAAGTCCGTACGGGCCGAGAAGAAGTCCGAGAAAGCCGAGCGTCAGGCCGAGAAGCGCGCTCTGGACGAGGCTCTGGACGAGGCCCGCGAGGAGGATCTGCTCACTCAGATCCGCCATCAGGTGCTCCGCATCAGGCCGCAGGCGCCCGTCGAACCGGCCCGTCTGGAGCGCATCAAGCCGCGCACCCTGATCAGTTTCATCGCCGGTGCGATCGGCGCCTACTTCCTGCTGTCGCAGCTCACGCACATCGATTTCGGCGCCATCGTCAGCGAGGCCGAGTGGGGCTGGGTCGGACTCGCGGTGGTCTTCTCCGCGCTCAGCTATGTGGCCGCGGCGATGAGCCTGTTGGGCTTCGTACCGGAGCGGGTGCCGTTCATGCGGACCGTCGCGGCGCAGGTCGCGGGGTCGTTCGTGAAGATCGTGGCTCCCGCGGCGGTCGGTGGCGTGGCGCTCAACACGCGCTTCCTCCAGCGGGCCGGCGTACGTCCGGGCCTGGCGGTCGCCAGTGTCGGCGCCTCGCAGCTGTTCGGCATGTGCAGCCACATCCTGCTGCTGCTGACCTTCGGCTACCTGACAGGGACGGAGAAGACGCCTTCCCTGTCCCCTTCGAGGACGGTCATCGCCGGTCTGCTGACCGTCGCCGTACTCGTCCTTGTGGTGACGTCGATCCCGTTCCTGCGCAAATTCGTCGTCACGCGTGTGAGGTCGCTGTTCGCCGGTGTCGTGCCGCGCATGCTCGACGTGCTCCAGCGGCCGCGGAAGCTGATCACCGGCATCGGCGGCATGCTGCTGCTGACGGCCTGCTTCGTGATGTGCCTGGACGCCTCGATCCGTGCCTTCGGCGACGAGACCACGAGCCTGAGCCTGGCCAGCGTGGCGGTCGTCTTCCTGGCCGGCAACGCGCTCGGTTCGGCGGCGCCGACCCCGGGCGGCGTGGGCGCCGTCGAGGCCACGCTGACGGTCGGTCTGATCGCGATCGGGCTCCCGAAGGAAGTGGCCGCCCCCGCGGTGCTCCTGTACCGACTGCTCACTCTGTGGCTGCCGGTGCTGCCCGGGTGGCTGTTCTTCAACCACCTGACCCGCAAGGGCGCGCTGTAAGCCGTCCGGCGCCGGACACGTGCTCCGGCGCCGAGGGCCGCGGACCTCACCCGCACAGCCCGCTGCAAGAGCGCCCCGCACCGGTCCGCCGCAGGATGGACGCATGCCCATTCCGTCCCGGCCCCGCGCCGCAGCCCTGGCCGTCACCGCCGCTCTGCTCTCCGCTTCTCTGGCCGCGTGCAGCGGCGATTCGCAGGACGACGCGGACCTGCCGTCCCAGAAGCTGAGCTGGAAGGACTGTCCGGCCCCTGCGGACTCCGAAGGCGGCGGTACCTCCCCGTCCCCGCTGCCGGGCGGCACGGACTGGAGCTGCGCCACCATGAAGGCGCCGCTCGACTGGAACGACCCCAAGGGCGACACCATCGATCTGGCGCTGATCCGCGCGAAGTCCAGTGGCGACGAGGACCGGCGCATCGGCTCGCTGATCTTCAACTTCGGCGGGCCGGGCGGCTCGGGTGTCACCACGCTGCCGGCGTTCGGGTCCGACTACGACAAGCTGCGCAAGCGCTACGACCTGGTCAGTTTCGACCCGCGCGGAGTGGGCCGCAGCGCGGGCGTCACCTGCGAGGACGCCGACCAGCTCGACACGTACTTCGAGCAGGATTCGACGCCCGACGACACGAAGGAACAGAACCAGCTCGTCGACAACATCAAGAAGTTCAACGGCGCCTGCGACAAGAACTCCGGCAAGGTCCTCCCCCACGTCCGCACCACCGACGCGGCCCGCGACATGGACCTGATGCGCCAGGTGCTCGGCGACGACAAGCTGCACTACTTCGGCATCTCGTACGGCACCGAGCTGGGCGGCGTGTACGCCCACCTGTTCCCCAAGAACGTGGGCCGCGCCGTGTTCGACGGCGTCGTCGACCCGACGCAGGACCCCGAGCAGAGCTCCCTCGGGCAGGCCGAGGGCTTTCAGCTCGCCCTGGACAACTATGCGAAGGACTGCACGTCCAAGACCGAGGACTGCCCCGTCGGCGACACCCCGCAGGACGTCAAGGACAAGATCGCCAAACTGCTCGACGAACTCGACGAGAAGCCGATCCCGGGGATCTTCCCGCGCGATCTGACGCAGACCGCCGCGACCAACGGGATCGCGCAGTCCCTGTACTCCAAGGATTTCTGGGAGTACCTCACCGAGGGTCTGCAGCAGGCGTACGACGGCGACGGCAAGATCCTCATGGCGCTGTCGGACTCGATGAACGGACGGAACGAGGACGGCAAGTACAGCAATATGCAGGCGGCCAACGTGGCCATCAACTGCGGCGACTACAAGCCTCGTTACACGGCGAAGGACGTCGAGGCGAAGCTGCCCGCGTTCCGCAAGGCCTCACCGCTGTTCGGCGACTATCTGGCCTGGGGCATGCTCGGCTGCACCGACTGGGCCGTCGACGGCGCGGCCGACCATCCCGACGTGAGCGCGTCCGGGTCCGCCCCGATCCTCGTCGTGGGCAACACCGGAGACCCGGCCACCCCCTACGAGGGCGCGAAGAAGATGGTCGGCGCGCTGGGCGCCGGTGTGGGCGTCGAGCTGACGTACAAGGGCCAGGGCCACGGGGCGTACGACAGCGGCAACTCCTGCGTGCACAGCGCGGTCGACGGCTATCTGCTCGACGGGAAGGTCCCGGACGAGGGAACGGTCTGTTCGTGATCGCGGGGTTGTCCACAGGCTGAATCGGGAGTTGTCCACAGGCCCGAGCGGCTGTCGGCGGGGCCTCCTACGATGGCCTGACTGTCTCTCGAACGGGGGCAGTCGACGGGGGAGGTGCCCATGGCGCCAGAAGATTCGCGCGCTCGCGCACGGACACGTACACGCACAGACGCAGGGACAACGGTCCGGGCGATCGGTCTGGTCACCGCCGTCCTGCTGACGGCCGGACTGATCACCGCGTGCAGCGACTCGGGCGGGGACGGCGACGCCGCGCCGAAGCCGGTGCCGGTGCCGTCCTCGCCGCGGACCAGCGCCTCGCGCTCCGCCGACGCCACACCCCGCGCCGACGCACTGCCCGCTCTGCCTTCCGCACTCACCGGTCAGCGCCTGCATTGGGGCCGCTGCGAGGGCACCGCGAGCACGCCCGCCCCCGGCTCCGACTGGCGGTGCGCGACGCTCAAGGTCCCGCTCGACTACACCCGGCCGACAGGGCCGACGATCGGCCTCGCCCTCATCCGGGCCACGTCCCGGGACGCCGGCGAGGAGCGCATCGGGTCCCTGTTGTTCAACTTCGGCGGGCCGGGCGGCTCCGGCGTCGATCTGCTGCCGGCCTTCGCTCCCCAGTACGCGAAGTTGCGTGCGCGCTACGACCTGGTGAGCTTCGACCCGCGCGGTGTCGGAGCGAGCCGTGGGGTGCGCTGCCGCAGCGACAAGGCGGTGCAGGCCGCCGAGTCCATCGACGTCACCCCGGACACCGCCGCGGAGGAGTCGGCGTATTTCAAGGACGCCACCGCCTTCGGCCAGGGCTGCGAGAAGCAGGCCGGAGAGCTGCTCAGCCACGTGTCGACCATCGAGGCGGCCCGTGACATGGATCTGATGCGCCAGGTCCTGGGCGACGACAAGCTGCACTACATGGGCGTCTCGTACGGCACCGAGCTGGGCGGCGTGTACGCCCACCTGTTTCCCGGCAAGGTCGGCCGGCTCACCCTGGACGCGGTCGTCGACCCGACGGTGGGCACGGTGGGCCACTCCGAGAACCAGGCGCGTGGATTCCAGCGGGCGCTCGACGACTACTTCACGTCCCGTGGCAGTGACCCGAAAGCGGGCTCGCGCAAGATCGCGGCACTGCTCAAGAGGCTCGACGCCAAGCCCCTGCCCACCGCGAGCGGGCGAGAGTTGAACGAGTCGCTGGCGACCACCGGCATCCTCGTCACCCTGTACCGCAAGACGAGTTGGCCCGCACTCACCCGGGGCCTGCGGGCGGCTGACAGGGGTGACGGCACGGCGCTGCTGGCGCTGGCCGACTCCTACAACGACCGTGACACCAAGGGGCATTACGGCACCACGACCCACGCACAGCGCGCGATCTCCTGCCTGGACGACAGGGAGCGGCCGACGGCGGCGCGGGCCAAGTCACTGCTGGCGAAGTTCCGTGCGATCTCGCCGGTCTTCGGGGAGGCCATGGCCTGGGACACGGCGGGATGGTGCCACGACTGGCCGGTGGCGGGCCTGTGGGACCACCCCGAGGTGAGCGCGCCGGGCGCGGCGCCGGTGCTCGTCGTCGGCAACACGGGCGACCCGGCCACGCCGTACGAGGGTGCTCGCAAGATGGCGGACGAGTTGGGCAAGGGGGTCGGTGTGGAGCTGACGTGGAAGGGCGAGGGGCACGGCGCGTACGGCTCCGGCAGCGCCTGCGTCGACTCGACGGTGAACGCGTATCTGCTGGAGGGGCGAATACCGCGCGACGGCAGGGTGTGCTCCTGAAGCGCGGCGTGGACGGCCCCGGCATGCCGGACGGGCCCCGCGCGTGGTGCGCGAGGCCCGTCCGAGGCAGTCAGGTCCGAGCCGTGGCCCGGTGGGCCGGCTAGTAGACCGGCTTGTCCGGCTCGATCTGGTTGACCCAGCCGATGACGCCGCCGCCGACGTGCACGGCGTCCGAGAAGCCCGCGGACTTCAGCACGGCGAGGACTTCCGCACTGCGGACACCCGTCTTGCAATGCAAGACGATCTTCTTGTCCTGCGGCAGACCCTCGAGGGCGGTCCCCATGAGGAACTCGTTCTTCGGGATCAGCTTGGCGCCCGGGATGGAGACGATCTCGTACTCGTTCGGCTCGCGGACGTCGATGATCTCGATGCTCTCGCCGTCGTCGATCCACTCCTTGAGCTGCTTGGGAGTGATCGTCGAACCGGCCGCCGCCTCCTGGGCCTCCTCCGACACGACACCGCAGAAGGCCTCGTAGTCGATGAGCTCGGTGACGGTCGGGTTCTCACCGCAGACCGCGCAGTCGGGGTCCTTGCGGACCTTGACCTGGCGGTACTGCATCTCCAGGGCGTCGTAGATCATCAGGCGGCCGACGAGCGGGTCGCCGACACCGGCCAGGACCTTGATCGCCTCGGTGACCTGGATGGAGCCGATGGACGCGCACAGCACGCCCAGGACACCGCCCTCGGCGCAGGAGGGGACCATGCCGGGCGGCGGGGGCTCCGGGTACAGGCAGCGGTAGCACGGCCCGTGCTCGGACCAGAAGACCGAGGCCTGGCCGTCGAAGCGGTAGATGGAACCCCACACGTAGGGCTTGTTCAGCAGCACGCAGGCGTCGTTGACGAGGTAGCGCGTCGCGAAGTTGTCCGTGCCGTCGACGATCAGGTCGTACTGGCTGAAGATGTCCATCACGTTCTCGGCCTCGAGCCGCTCTTCGTGGAGGATCACGTTCACGTACGGGTTGATGCCGAGGACGGAGTCCTTCGCGGACTCGGCCTTCGAGCGGCCGATGTCGGCCTGGCTGTGGATGATCTGGCGCTGCAGGTTCGACTCGTCGACCTCGTCGAACTCCACGATGCCGAGCGTGCCGACGCCCGCCGCGGCGAGGTACATCAGCGCCGGCGATCCGAGACCGCCGGCGCCCACACAGAGCACCTTGGCGTTCTTCAGTCGCTTCTGCCCGTCCATCCCTACATCGGGGATGATCAGGTGGCGGGAGTACCGGCGGACCTCGTCGACGGTGAGCTCAGCAGCTGGCTCGACCAGGGGTGGCAGCGACACGGAGACCTCATTAATGCAGCTGGTCGGTATCTACGTACGGATGTTCCGTCTGTAACACTGCCACGCCCGACTTCATTCCGAGACACCAGGTCCGATCCGCGAGACGATCTCGTCCCAGTAACCGGGCATCGCCTCCCAGGGGTCGGTCAGGCCCCCGCGATCCGTCCGGTCGGTGAAGTAGATGGTGCCCGCGCCCTGCCAGCGAGCGATGCGCAGCGCCTCCTCCAGGTGCCCGCGCGGCATGCCGTGGACGAAGTGGCAGAACTTCTCGGGCGGATACTCGGCCGTCCACTCCGCGACCTGCGACCAGCGGTAGTCGCTCCAGGGGCCGGTGAAGGTCACCAACTGCTCGGCGGACTCGGCGTATCCGGGATACGGGTGGGTGCCGTGACCGAGCACGATGTACGCGTCGTCGACGAGGGCGCGCAAGGTCGTGACCGTGCGGCGGATCTCGGGCAGGGCGACCCGCTCGGTGGGGCACCGGTCGAGCAGGAACCCGTCGACCTGGTACCAGTCGAGGAAGCGGTGGGCGTCGGAGACGATCTCGCCGAAGGAGCGGGCGCCGTAGGTCGCGTCCACGTGACCAAGGACACGCACACCGGCGTTGCGGAGCCGGCCGGCCGCCGCCAGGCAGTGCGGGTCGGGGCGGGCGCCCGGACCGCGCGCGACATTGAGGACGACCCAGTGCAAAGGGGTTGCCGGGCGGGTGAGTTCGGCCCATTCGGCCGGGGCGACGAGGGGGTGGGCGAAGCCCGGGATCCCGAAGCCAAGGCGTACGTCGGTGCTCGACTGGCCGGTCGCGGTGGGGGTCAGATACGGCATGCCGCCTCCATCCAGATGTCGGCGAGGGACTCTTCGAGGTTGATGCGGGGACGCCAGCCGAGCCGGTCGCGGGCCGTTCGCACATCGGCCTGCTGCCAGCTCCCGCAGCCGTCCGGGTACGGATACGCGGCGGGCGGGCTGTGCATCCCGTGGTCGGATTCGGTGCGCGGGTGGCCGACGGATGTACGGACTCCCATCGGCGGCGTGTCCAGTTCGTGGAGGGCGCCGCCGAATCCGGCGACCCGGGCGAGCACGGCGGCGGCGTCGCGCAGCCGCACGGCGCGGCCCGAGCCGATGTTGATGACGCCCTGCGCGGCGGAGAGCGAGGCGGCGTGCACGGCACGTGCCACGTCACGCACGTCGATGAAGTCGCGCTGTGCGCCGAGGCCGCCGAGCTTCAGCTCGCCGTCGCCCGCCTGCATGGCGCGGCGCATCGCCTCGGCGAGCCTGCCGAGCGGGGAGCCCGCCGGGGTGCCCGGTCCGGCGGGCGAGAAGACGCGCAGGACGACGGCGTCGAGGCCGGAGCCGAGGACGAGTTCGGTGGCGGCGAGCTTGCTGACGCCGTACGGGCCGCCGGGCCGGGGCACCGCGTCCTCCGCGGTCGACGAACCGGGCTGCGACGGCCCGTACTCGGCGCCGCAGCCGATCTGCACCAGGCGGGCGCCGCAGCCGCTGCGGCGCAAGGCCTCGCAGACGGTGGCGACGGCGACGGTGTTGTGCCGGGTGAGTTCGCGGGCACCGCCGCGGGTGGCGCCCGCGCAGTTGATGACCACTCCGGGGTGCACGGCGTCCAGGAAGCGGGTGAGCGCGCCCGGGCTGCCGCTGGCGAGGTCGAAGCGGACGTCGGCGTCGTCGCCCCGGCCCAGCGCGGTGAGTTGCACGGCGGGGTCGGCGAGCAGCCGGTCGGCGACGAAGCGGCCGATGTACCCGTTGGCTCCGATCAGCAGGACCCTCATCGGACGCCTCCCTGGGTTCGCGCCGAGAGCGCCGAGTGCGCCGGAAGCGTCCTGCGCGCCGAGTGCTCAGTGCGCGCCGGGCACGCCGTCCGCGGGGCGCATCCGACGCGCGTCGCGCGCTGCCCGTGGGTTCCGCGCTGCCCATGAGGTCCGGAGTGTCCGGTGCCTCCGGGAGGAGGGGTGGTCATCTGGCGTTCTCCTTACGGATGTTGCTGAGAGTCGACGAAAGGGCCCGCGGTGTCGGCCCCGCGGGAGTGTGGTGGGTCTCAGGCCGCGCGCCGTGCGCGCGGGGGCAGAGCGCGTCCGGTTGCGGCACAGGTGGTGCCTGTGGGGGTCATGGGGCGCCCGTCCGGCTGTCGGTGCTCGCGTGGACGGAGGCGCGGGTGAGGGTCCGGGTGGCGTGGATCAGCAGGGCGAGGGCGGCGACGGCGCAGGCCGTGCCGGGCACCACACCCACGCCGACGGCGTCGACGGCGCTCTCCACGGGAGTGCCCAGGACGGCGCAGCCCGGCATGCGCGCGGCGAAGACGGTGGCGACGGCCAGGACCTCGGCGCCGGCCGCCGCGCCCAGCACCACGGCCGGGGCGTAGGTGCGGCCGTGCGCGGAGAGCAGCCGGGCGAGCAGCAGCAGGACGCCCAGGGCACACGCACCGGCGTAGTCGACACCTTGACCGCTCTGACCGTTCTGACCGGCCAGGCCGCCTTGGTCGAGCAGGGTTCCGGCCGCGCCGAGCAGCGCCGTCAGGGCGAGGGCGAACAGCAGGACGCAGCCGAGCAGCAGCGGCCTGACGGAGGAGGTGAATTCGGCGAGGCCGCGGCTGGCGGCGAGGCGTCGGCGGGCCCCGGCGGCGAAGAGCCGGGCGCACCAGGTCGCGGGCGCCACGGCGACGGCGAGCGCGAGGAGCGGTGCGGCGGCGGGGGCCCAGGCCCCGTCGGGGCCCCCGGCCAACGCGGCATCCAGGAGTCCGTCGCCGAAGGCCGCGTAGAGCAGGAGCGACCAGACCCACAGCCGGGTCGTGGGTGCGGGCCGGCGTGTGCCGGTGCGCAGTGGTCCGTGTCGCAGGGTCGTGCGCAGGGCGGCGGCGATGGCAAGAGCGCCCACGAAGGCGACGGCCAGATGCGGGGTGCCCGTGGTGACGTTCAGGGCGAGCAGCGCAAGGGCGCAGACGGCGCCGGGCAGCAGGGCGAGTCCCGCCCATGCGCCGCGTACGCCGGAGGTGGGGGCGGGGGTGGCGACGGCGGGTGCGGCCGGTTCGCCGTCCCTCGGCATGCGCGCGTACATCTCCTCGGCGAGCGAGAACACGTCCTTGTGCCGGTAGCGGGCCGCGGTCCGGTCGGTCAGGCCGTGCGCCTCAAGCCCGGCCGCGATCTCCAGCGGGTCGACGGCGCGCTCGCACAGTTCACGATGGTGATGCATCAGGACCTTGACGGGGTCCACTCCCGAACGCCGCTGTGCGGTACGGGAGTTGGCGGAGCCAGAGGCCTTCTCGGTGGCGTTCCGGGGACGCTGTTCGCGGGCCGGCTCTGCACTCTTGCCTGTGTCCGTGCCTGTGCCTGTGCCTGTGCCCGTGCCGTGGCCCTGGCCCTGCCCCTTGCCCTGACCGTCGGTACCGCCCTGCCCGATTCCCTGGCCAGACCCCTGATCGGCACCGGACGCGCCCTCCGCCCCGACCAACTTCCGCCAGGCGCCGGGCTCGTGGAGCAACTCCGCGTCGAGGGCGTCCAATGGGGCGAGGGGGTCAAGGGCGGTCTCGGGTCCGGCCGGCTCGGTGGCGGTCAGCGCGAGCGCCTCTTCGGAGCTGGCGCCCCAGGCGCCGGCGCCCACCGGCACCCGAGGCACGTCCGTGCCGACCCCGCTGCCGCCGCTGCGACCCTCGCCGCCGCCGTCGAAGCTGTCGCTCCCGCTCATGCGTCTGCCTCCCCGCCGCCTCGCGTCACTCCGGCCAACTCCTCACGCGCGCCTCCGCTGGACGCCCAACTCGGCCCGCCCGTACCGGTGGAGCGGCCGGCGAGCCATGCCCCGCCGATGCCGCCGGCGGCCGGCGCCGTCCATCTCCCCGGCACATGGGCCTCGGGCGGATGGGCGAACGGCCGGGGTTCCCCGGCGTCGTCCACGGCCTCCCGGCGTACGGGGCAGTGCGAGACGATCTCCAGGTAAATGCCGCGAAATGCCGTGACGTTCTGCTCGACGGTGAACAGCTCCAGGGCTCGCGCACGGGCGGCCGCGCCGAGCCGCTCACGGCGGTCGGAGTCGTGCAGCAGGGCCACGCAGGCCTCGGCGAGGGCCCGCGGGTTGCGCGGCGGCACCACGAGACCGGTGCCGCCGATCACCTCGACGACGGCACCCACATCGGTCGACACCGTCGCGCGCCCGCAGAACATGGCCTCGACCAGGCTGATCGGGAAGCCCTCGACGACGCTGGAGAGGACGACGACACTGCCGGAGCCGTAGACCTCGGCGAGGCCGGGGGCCTGCGGGGCGCCGAGCTCCTCGAAGGAGACCGGGTTCTCGCCCACGGCATGCAGGCCCGTCGCCTCGTCGGGGAAGAGCTGCGCGGCCAGTGCCTTGCAATGGCCGAGATACGCCTCGGCCTCCTGGTCGTCGCCGGAGCCGGACCCGGTCGGCATCGCACCCACGATGCGCAGCCGCGCCCCCGGCTCCTCCTTGCGGACCTCGGCGAAGGCGTGCAGCAGGGAGATGAGGTCCTTGGACGGGTCGATCCGGCCGACCCAGACCAGGGTGTCCGGCTCCCCCGGCTCCTCGCGCTCACCGACCTCGGCGAAGCGGGAGGCCTCCATGCCGGGGTGGACGGTGCGCAGTTTGGCGCGGTCGGCGCCGCACCGTTCCTGCCAGCGCCTGGCGTGGGCGTTGCCCGGCGTGATGACAGCTGCCTGCCGGTAGACCTCGGCGGCGAGCCTGCCGTGGAAGGCGGCGAGGAGCGCCCGCACCGGCGCGCTCAACTCGGCGTCGCCCGCCGCGATGTAGCGGGCCCGCAGCTGCACCCCGTACTCGGTGACGAGCAGCGGGACACCGTGGAACCGCTTGGCGATCAGTCCGGGCAGCGCCGCCGCCCCGCCCGACGTCGCGTGACAGAGGTCGACGGCACCGAGCCCGCCGCCACCGGACCCGCCGGACGCGTCGTCGTACCAGTCGAGGGAGAGCGGCCGCAGCGCGCACTCGACCTCCGCCGCGAAGGCCAGCAGGTCGGGCACCCGGGCTCCCCGGGCGGCGCGCCGGGCCCCCGGCGCGCGACAGGCGCGCTCCAGGATGCGCACGGCGGCCTCGGAGCGCAGAGCCGCCCCCAGTCCGCCCTCGTCCCTGGCGAGTTCGGCCAGCCCGTACAGCGCGCTGGCGAAACGGTCCGCCTCACCGGGCGCACCGCCCGGCCCGCCGCCGACCCCGACCCCGGCGCCGGAGTCGGATCCGTCACCGGGCCCGCACACCACTGCCTTGGCCAGCTCCGCGTACAGAGTGGTGAACCGGCGTCGGGCGCGCCGCCCGAGTGCGCCCCCGCACACGCCGTCGTCGCCGGTGCCCGTGCGCGCCGTCCACAGCGGCGCGGTCCGCACCAGGCCGACCTGCGGGGGCAGTTCGAGCCAGCCCGCGTCCTCCTGCTCCTGGCTGCGGCTGAGCGCGTAGATGTCGAACTCGTGCTGCTCGAGCCCGCGCACGAGCCGGTCGCACCAGAGTCTGGCCTCACCGCTCACATACGGATAGCCACCCTCTGTCAGCAGTCCGATACGCACGAGTACACCCCCGATCTCCCGTATGGGGAGCCGCCGTTGGGTCGGCGGCTCGCAGCGGGACGAACGTATGCGGACATGCCGGTGGGGGGGGGGGGGGGGGGGGGGGGGGGGGAACCAGCACGGGAAAGGAGGAGGAATCGCCACGCTTCTCCCGTCCCTGCCTCCTT
>NZ_JBHVIX010000019.1:0-36725 GCF_042799415.1 Streptomyces sp. NPDC057694 | reverse complement strand
AACAAGGACACCCCCCCGGTTTTGGGGGGGGGGGGTGGGGGGGGGGGGGGGGGGGGGAGGGGGGAGGGGGGGGGGGGGAGGGGGGGGGGGGGGGGGGGCTGTTCCCCCCCCCCCCCACCAAAAGGGGTGAACGGGCGTAACTTTCGCGTGCGCGTGACGTTCTGTCGCGCTAAGGGATCACCCCGCTACGGAACGCTACGAAGCGTCAAGCGTTGGGGTAGACCCAGGGGTTGGGCTTGCAGGTGATCCCGTCGAAGGTCAGGAACTTCGTCTGCTGCTGCATCACGGGTGCCAGTGCGCCGTCCTGCGAGCAGGTGACGTGGTTGTAGCCGAGCCGGTGACCGACCTCGTGGTTGATGAGCATCTGCCGGTACGGGTGGATGGCGCTGCCGTGGAGCACGTCGTCGTACGTCTTCGAGCCCTGTGCCCACCGATAGGCGTTGATCATCACGCGGTCGGTGGCGGCCGAGTCGCACGACACGTTGTCCTCGGTCGTGTCGAGGCCCGACTTCGCGCACCAGTCCGCCGTGGTCCCCGGGCTGGCCAGCGTGATCACGAAGTCCGGCTTGCCGGAGGAGATCCGCTCGAAGGTGCGGGCGCCGTCGTGGGCCCAGCTCCGCTTGTCGTTCAGGGTCTTCTGCACGGCCTGCGCGAACAGCCCGCCGTCGAGCCCGAGCCCCTTCTCCACATCGACGCGGTAGCGGAACTTCTGCCCGCGGCCCGGCGCCTTGTCGAAGCCGTCGACCGCGGCGAACTTCCCCGACGCCTTCAGGTCCGCCTTGAGCGGGTACTTCTTGGCCATCTTCTGGTCGTACGTCGCCGGGGCGGCCTGCGCGGTCTTCGACGGCGTGGCCCGGTCGTCCGAGCGGGACGCCGAGCCGTCGTGGACGCGCGCGCCGTCCGCCGACTTCGACGAGAGGTCACCGGACGACCCGCCGTCCCGGTCGGCGACCTGGCCCGCGACGACGACGGCGAGCACGGTGGTGACGGCCGCGGCGGCGATACCGGTGAAGGTGAGCCCCTTGCCGCGCTTCTCCCGTCCGCCGTTCGCCTCGGCCGGCGCGGCGCTCTCCCGGCCCGCACCGGCTCCCGAGGCGTCCGCCTCGGGGGCGTCGTCGTCGGCATCACCGTGGGCATGGGTGTGGGCGTCCCAGTCCGTGACGGAGGCGTACGCGTCACGGCGCGCGGGCGCGTCGAACGCGTCGACGTAGTCCTGGCGGGGACGGGCCGATCGCGGATGCGGCACCGTCGGCGTCCCTGCCGCCGGGGTGGCCGCGGCGCGCGGCCCCGTCCGGGGCTCACCCCGCGTGTCGGACCGCGTCCCGGCGACGGATCCGGGGGCACCCCAGCCGCCGCCCGACTCCCGCTGCTCGGGGTGGCCGCCCCGGACGGACGGGCCTCCCGGCCGCGCGGACGTACGGGCTGACTGGGTGGCGCCCTCCGGCGCGGCGGCCCTGCGTCGGCGCCCGGGGCCCGGGCCCTCCGGCGGCCCTTCGCGCGGCGCGGGCGGTACTGGTATGTCGGCGGTGTCGCCGTTGTCTGCCGGCCCTCGGCGGCTGTGCCGTCCCACTCGCCGCCTCAGCTCCCCAACTTCGATCGATGCGTCGTACTGTCCGGCCTGTCCGGCCTGTCCGGCGCGTCCTGCGCCCCGGATCCGCCCTGCTCCCCCGACTCCCCAGGCTCCCCCTGGTCACCCGGCACCCGCCGCGCCCCGTTCAACGCCTCGCAATCCGCGAGGAGTTCCCGGAACGCGGTCGCGACCGTGTCCGGATATTCCATCATCGCGACATGCCCCGCGTCGGGGAGCGTGAGGAGGCGCGACTCCCGGAAGGTGCGCGCCGCGCGCGCCGCCATCCGGTAGGAGACGAGCTGGTCCCGTCCACCGTAGACGAGCAGTGTCGGCGCCTGCACACGGCCCGCCTGACTCCACAGACCGTGCCGGCCGCCGAGCGTGTACGCGTTCACGACTCCGCGCGCGGAGCGGGCCATCGCGTCCCAGAAGTACGGCAGTCCCAGCCGCCGTTCCATCTCCTCGACCGCGGCCCGGAAGCCCTCCGGCGTGACGCGGTTCGGGTCTCCGTAGCAGAGCGCCATGACGCCGCTCACGCGCTGCTCGGCCGTCCACTCCTTGGTGAGCCGGGTGAAGAGCGCGGCCACTCCGGGCACCGCGAGCAGTCCGGTCGGCAGGGCGGTGCGCTGGACCCGGATCTCCGGCAGCGCGGGCGACACCAGCGTCAGCGTGCGGACGAGGTCGGGGCGTACGGCGGCGACGCGGGTGGCGACGGCGCCGCCCAGCGAGTTCCCGAAGAGGTGTACGGGGCCGCGGCGCTCGGCGTCGAGATAACGGATGACCGCGCGCGCGTGCCCGGTCACCGAGTAGTCGCCGTCGTCCGGTGGCGGTGAGTCGCCGAAGCCGGGCAGGTCGACGGCCTCACCGTCGACGATGTCCTCGAGGCGCGGCATCAGCGCCGACCAGTTCTGCGAGGAGCCGCCGAGACCGTGGACGTAGAGCGCGGGCGGCAGCCCCTCCCGCGTCCCCGGCCGTGACCGGACCGCCAGTGTCAGCCCCGGCAGACCGGCCGAGCGCAGTCTCTCCCCCTCCGCGACCTGAACGGCACCCGGCTTGGGTGCCACAGCGGCGACGGCGGGAGGCACACGCGGCGAATCGGTCGAAGGCATGCGGCATATGTTACGAGGTGATCACACTGAGGATCGTGTGTTCGCCGTCACAGATCGCACACAGCTCTCCCCAAAGCTCTTTCCGTCCCCGCCGGGAAGGCCGGACACCTGGCGGGCAAGAACCAGGCATGAGCCGGGACAAGAGTGTGACAAGAGATCGCATAGCGCCCCGATCGGGTGTCTCCTACGCTCGATAACGGGCACCCGCCCGCGCACGGACAAGTGAGGAAGGGAGCCACCGATGACGGTCGACCCGAGTGACCCCGGGACTTTTTCGGACAACCGCCCCACGGAGATCGGCGTGGAGGAGCCGGAGGCCGACGCCGCCGAGCAGTCCACCGAGCTGACTCCCGGGCAGGACGACGTGCCGGCCGCCGTGGCCGACCCGGACAGCGCCGACGAGGCGGACCGGGTGGAACAGGCGAGGGTGGTCGCGCTCGATGAGGACGACTATCGGTGATGCGGGTGGTGCGCGTGGTGTCCGAGGTGCCGGTGGCGTCGCCGTCGCATCCGCCGACCCACAGATCGGTATGCGCCACTTTGCACACACAGGGCCGCTACAGGCGGCTTTCACAGACGTCCGGTCCGTGAAATTCTGCGCTCGCACCGCGCACATCCTGGTTACCCAAAAGTACGATGACGGCGCGGCGCACACCGCAACGGACGATATTGGGAGGCGGCGTGACAGCCATCGAGCAGACTGAGGCAGCGCGCCCCAAGGGCACACGCCTGCCGCGCCGTGCCCGACGCAATCAACTTCTCGGCGCGGCACAGGAAGTGTTCGTCGCGCAGGGCTACCACGCGGCCGCGATGGACGACATCGCCGAGCGTGCCGGCGTCAGCAAGCCGGTCCTCTACCAGCACTTCCCGGGCAAGCTGGAGCTCTACCTCGCCCTGCTCGACCAGCACTGCGAGTCCCTGCTGCAGTCGGTGCGCACGGCGCTCGCGTCGACGTCGGACAACAAGCAGCGCGTGCAGGCGACCATGGACGCGTATTTCGCGTACGTCCAGGACGAGGGCGGCGCGTTCCGCCTCGTCTTCGAGTCGGATCTGACGAACGAGCCGGCGGTGCGCGAGCGCGTCGACCGGGTCAGCCTGCAGTGCGCCGAGGCCATCTCGGACGTCATCGCCGAGGACACCGGCCTGTCCAAGGACGAGTCGATGCTGCTCGCCGTGGGGCTCGGCGGCGTCTCTCAGGTCGTCGCCCGCCACTGGCTGTCCAGCCAGAGCCCGGTGCCGCGCGACAAGGCGGTGCAGCTGCTCACCTCGCTGGCCTGGCGCGGTATCGCGGGGTTCCCGCTGCACGGCACGGACCACCACTGAGCCCACCCGTCACCCACCGTCCCGTTTTGTTCCCGTTCCGCTGTTCGCTCTTGGCGTGCTGCCGGGACGCCGGGAGCGTCGGCCGGGCGGGCTAATCTTTGCTGCGTACGGCGCGGTAGTCCGCGCACATCACGGATCGTCGGAGGGACAAGGCCGTGGAGGTCAAGATCGGCGTGCTGCACACGCCCCGCGAGATCGTTCTGGAGAGCGGCCAGTCCGCCGAGGAGGTCGAGAGCGCGGTGTCCGCGGCGCTGTCCGGCAAGGCGCAGTTGCTCTCTCTGGCGGACGAGAAGGGCCGCAAGATCCTCGTCCCGGCCGACCGTCTCGCCTACGTGGAGCTGGGCGAGCCCGCAGTGCGAAAGGTGGGCTTCGGCCCGCTGTAGAGCAGGGAAGCACGTCAGGAGGGGCCCGTCGGCAGCACGCCGTCGGGCCCCTTTTGACGTTCACCGGCGCCCGGTCCCGGGAGTTCACAGGGCGGGCACAGGCGGAGCACACGAGGAGGATTGCGTTCCGGGTACCGGGGGTAGACCGGCTAGGACCGATTTGCACCTACTGGCCGCGCGGGAGGGACCCTCACCATGCTTCTTGAAGCCTTTGGCTCCGCACTGCTCGGTCTGGCCCTCGCCCTGGCCGCGGGCCGCCGTCTGCCGCACCGCCTGCCGTCGCGCACGCTGGTGCTGCCGACCGGGATGGCCGGCGCGCTGTTCGGGGCGTTCGTCACCCACACGTCGCTGGGGCCCGGCCATGTGCTGGCCACGCTCGGCGGCTCGGTCGTGATGTCGGCGGCCCTGCTGTCGCTGCTGCTGCGCCCTACCCGAAGCAGAGCGCACCAGCTCACGACGTCCGCTTAAGGCGCGAGCGGCCTGAGCCGCACGCACCGACGCCCGAGCATCAAGCGGCGAGCCCGAGAGCCGCCATCCGCTTGGTGTGCGCCTCGGTGATCCGCGAGAACATCCGGCCGACCTCGGCCAGGTCAAAGCCGTCGGCGACGCCCCCGACCAGCATCGTCGACAGGGCGTCGCGATCGGCGACCACCCGCTGGGACTGCGACAGGGCCTCGCCCATCAGCCGCCGCGCCCACAGCGCGAGCCGGCCGCCGACGCGCGGCTCGGCCTCGATGGCGGCGCGCACCTTCTCGATGGCGAACGACGCGTGCCCGGTGTCGTCGAGCACGGCGAGCACCAGCTCGCGGGTGTCCGAGTCGAGCCGGGCCGCGACCTCCCGGTAGAAGTCGGAGGCGATCGAGTCGCCCACGTAGGCCTTGACCAGGCCCTCCAGCCAGTCCGACGGGGCGGTCTGCTTGTGGAAGCCGTCGAGGGCGCCGACGAACGGGTCCATCGCCTCGGTCGGCTCCGCGCCGACCGCCGCGAGCCGGTCGCGCAACTGCTCGAAGTGGTGGAACTCGGCGGAGGCCATCTTCGCCAGCTCGGCCTTGTCGGCGAGCGTCGGCGCCAGCTTGGCGTCCTCGGCCAGCCGCTCGAACGCGGCCAGCTCGCCGTACGCGAGCGCGCCGAGCAGGTCGACGACGGCGGCGCGGTAGTTCTCGTCGACGGACGCGGTGGCCCAGTCCTGGGCGGCGATCCCGGTCGGAGCGTCGGCCGCGGCGTCGGTCGCCGCCCCGGTCGCTTCAGTGGCGGGCGTGGCGTTGTCAGGCGTCTCCATGAAGCGCACAATAGCCCGCTCACCGTCGCGGGGAAGTCCCTGGTCAAAGAGTGTGACGACGGCTACGTGACCAAATCGGCCATCGCACATGCGCGTTTCCGGGGTATGGTGGTAAAGAGCCCGCCGAGTGCAAGCCGCTTTGCCCCCCATCGCAATGGCGCTTGTACGCAGATGCGACGGGCCGCACGAATGAGGATGCCCGGTCGGTGGCCCGATCGGCTCCGACCCGACAGCCCTCCGGGTCGTACGTCACGAGACGTACGGATCGAGGAGGGACCCTCAGCGGCACGAGCGCTCGAGCGTCGGCAGTGGTCCCGCGCCACCCGGTCCCACCGCAGCAGCGGATCAGGACCGGCGTACCAAAGGCACGGCACTGGCACGGTCAAGACCCCCGCGTTCGCCTCGCACCGCACCTCACAGAAGAGGCAACACCCTGACTACGCAGACTTCGACATTCCGTCAGCTCGGCATTCTCCCCGAGACGGCAGAGGCCCTTGAGGCAGTCGGCATCATCAATCCGTTCCCCATCCAGGAGATGACCCTCCCCGTAGCCCTCTCGGGCTCGGACGTCATCGGCCAGGCCAAGACCGGTACGGGCAAGACCCTCGGTTTCGGTCTGCCGCTCCTTGAGCGCGTCACCGTCCCCGCGGACGTCGAAGCCGGCCGGGCCACGCCCGAGCAGCTCACCGACACCCCGCAGGCCCTCGTCGTCGTCCCGACGCGCGAGCTGTGCCAGCAGGTGACCAATGACCTCCTCACCGCCGGCAAGGTGCGCAATGTGCGCGTCCTCGCCATATATGGCGGTCGCGCCTACGAGCCCCAGGTCGAGGCCCTCAAGAAGGGCGTCGACGTGATCGTCGGCACCCCGGGCCGACTGCTCGACCTCGCGGGCCAGAAGAAGCTGAACCTCTCGCACGTGAAGGCGCTCGTCCTCGACGAGGCCGACGAGATGCTCGACCTGGGCTTCCTGCCCGACGTCGAGAAGATCATCAAGCTGCTGCCGGCGAAGCGTCAGACGATGCTGTTCTCGGCGACCATGCCGGGCGCCGTCATCGGCCTGGCCCGCCGGTACATGTCGCAGCCCACGCACATCCGCGCCACGGCGCCGGACGACGAGGGCGCGACGGTGCGCAACATCGCGCAGCACGTGTTCCGCGCGCACAACATGGACAAGCCCGAGATGGTCTCGCGCATCCTCCAGGCCGACGGCCGCGGGCTCGCGATGATCTTCTGCCGTACGAAGCGGACGGCAGCCGACATCGCCGACCAGCTCAAGCGGCGTGGTTTCGCGTCCGGCGCGGTCCACGGCGACCTGGGCCAGGGCGCCCGTGAGCAGGCGCTGCGCGCGTTCCGCAACGGCAAGGTGGACGTGCTGGTCTGCACGGACGTCGCCGCGCGCGGTATCGACGTCGAGGGCGTCACGCACGTCATCAACTACCAGTCGCCCGAGGACGAGAAGACGTACCTCCACCGCATCGGCCGCACCGGCCGCGCGGGCAAGAAGGGCATCGCGATCACGCTGGTCGACTGGGACGACATCCCGCGCTGGCAGCTGATCAACAAGGCCCTCGAGCTGAACTTCAACGACCCGGTCGAGACGTACTCGTCTTCCCCGCACCTCTACGAGGAGCTGAGCATCCCGGCCGGCACCAAGGGTGTGCTGCCGCGTGCGGAGCGTACGCGCGCCGGGCTCGAGGCCGAGGAGATCGAGGACCTGGGCGAGACCGGTGGCCGTGGCGCTTCGCCGCGCGGTGGCCGCGGTGGCCGTCCGTCGCAGGACCGCGACCGCGACCGTTCTCGCGACCGGGACCAGGGCCGTGGCGAGCAGGAGCGTGAGCGTTCCGCCCGTACGCCGCGCCGCCGTCGTCGCACCCGCAACGGCGAGCCGGTCTCCGCGGAGGCCGCGGCCACGGCCGCTCCGGTCTCGCCGGTCGCCGAGGACTCCTCCGCGCCGACCGAGCCGCGCACCCCGCGCCGCCGTCGCCGCACGCGCAACGGTGCCGCCGCTGCCGTCGCCCCCACCGCCGCCGAGGCCGTCGTCGAGACCGCCGAGGCTGTCGTCGAGGCCGTCGCCCCGGTGATCGAGGCCGAGGTTCCCGCCCAGCCGCGTCGTCGTACGCGCAAGAAGGCGGAAGCGGTCGTCGACGCGGTCGAGCCTGTGCAGACGGTCGAGGCCGCCGAGCCGGTCGCGGAGACCAAGCCCCGCCGCACCCGCAAGAAGGCGGAGGCCGCCGTCGAGACGGCCGAGGCCGTCGAGGCCAAGCCCGCGCGGACCCGCACCCGCAAGAAGGCCGAGCCCGTCATCGAGACGGTCGAGGCCACGGCGGAGCCCGTCGCCGAGACCAAGCCCCGCCGCACCCGCAAGAAGGCGGAGGCCGCCGTCGACACCGCGGAGGCCGTCGAGGCCAAGCCCGCGCGGACCCGCACCCGCAAGAAGGCCGAGCCCGTCGTCGAGACGGTCGAGGCCACCGCGGAGCCCGTCGCCGAGACCAAGCCCCGCCGCACCCGCAAGAAGGCCGTGGCGGCCGTCGAGACGGCGGAAGCCGTCGAGGCCAAGCCCGCGACCCGTACGCGCAAGAAGGCAGCGGCGGCCCCCGTCGAGGCCGCGGAGCCGGTCGCGGAGACCAAGCCCCGCCGCACGCGGAAGAAGGCCGTGGCGGCCGTCGAGACGGCCGAGGCCGTCGAGGCCAAGCCCGCGACCCGTACGCGCAAGAAGGCAGCGGCGGCCCCCGTCGAGGCCGAGGCCGCTACGGAGACGAAGCCGCGCCGCACCCGCAAGAAGGCCGTGGCGGCGGTCGAGGCCCCCGAGGCCTGAGCACATCGGTAGCAGGCCCGGGTTCCGCATCATGCGGAGCCCGGGCCTTCGCCATGTCGCCGCGGTGCGGCCCACCACGTAATCTCACGGCATGAGCAGGCCCTCCACCTTCACCCCGCCGCCCGGCACCCGCGCGCACCGACTGGCCACCGACAGGGGCGAGTTCGCCACCCTCGTCGGGGAGCCGGAGTCGGGGTCCGTGCGCGGCACCGTGCTGCTCCTCCCCGGGTTCACCGGCAGCAAGGAGGACTTCGTCGCGCTGCACGGGCCGCTCGGCGCGGCCGGCTACCGCACCGTCTCCGTCGACGGGCGCGGACAGTACGAGACGCCCGGCCCCGCGGACGACGAAACCCCTTACGCACAGGCCGAGTTGGCCCGCGACGTGCTCGCCCAGGTCGCGGCGCTCGACGTGGCGCGGGTGCATCTGCTGGGGCACTCGCTCGGCGGGCTCGTCGCGCGGGCGGCGGTCATCGCGGACCCGGCGCCGTTCGCGTCCCTGACCCTGATGGCATCGGGCCCTGCCGCCGTCACCGAGCCCCAGCAGCAGCGCGTCAAGCTGCTCCGGGACGCGCTGGCCGCCCTGGACATGGCGCAGGTCTGGGACGCCATCCAGGCCCTCGACGCCGTCGACGACGTGGCCGATGTGCGCGGCGACGACGGCCGGGACGATCTGCGGCGACGCTGGATGCACAACAGTCCGGCCCAACTCATCGCCACCGGGCGACAGTTGTGCACCGAGCCGGACCGGGTCGAGGAGCTGGCCGCGCTCGCGCCGCCGGTGCACGTCCTGTCGGGCGAGCGCGACGACACCTGGCCCGTGCCGCTGCTCGACGACATGGCGCGGCGCCTCGGCGCCGAGCGCTCCGTGATCACCGGGGCCGAGCACTCCCCCAACACCGACCGCCCCCTGGAGACGGCCAAGGCCCTCGCGGCCTTCTGGGACCGGCACCCCGCACGCTGACAAGCGCGCCGAAAAAGCTAGTACTGCGCCTGCACATGACTCCAGAACCCGTCGCGCAGCGCCCGGCGCAGGTCCGAGTGGCCACGCAGCGAGTACTGGAGCATGGCCTCGGCCTCGATCAGCAGCTCCTGGTCGACCGGGCCCGGCAGGTAGGGGTGGCCCTGCAAGATGTGCACGAAGGCGTCGGTGCCGCGCTCGGCGAGCCAGCGGGCGGCGATCTGCGCCCCGACGAACCGGACCTGGTCGCGGGTGGGACGGGGCTGGCCGGCGTTCTCGTGCTCGTGGTTCTCGTACGCGGGTGTGACGCGGCGCGAGACGTACGGCTTCACGAACCCGAGGTCGAGGGTGCGCTGGCTGTCGACCTCCCACAGCAGCGGCTCGGCCTGGTTGCGGCCCTCGGGCGCCTCGATGCCCCAGAGGTGGACGCGGGCGCCGTAGCCTTGCGCCGCCTCGACGGCGGAGACCAGATCCTCGTCGCCGCCGAGCAGGGCCGCGTCGCTGATGGCGCGGTGCCGGGCCAGTGATTCGAGGTCGCTCCTGATGAGGGAGTCGACGCCCTTCTGCTGGTTGTTGGCGTTCAGGTTCCCCAGGCGCACCTTGACGTCGGGCAGCTCGGCGATCGACTGCTGCTCGGCGGTGTGGATGCGGCGGCGGGCGCCGTCGTACCAGTAGACGCGGAGCAGCCGGCTGTCCGCGAAGATCGTGCGGGCCTTGTCGATGAGCGCGTCGATGACCCCCTCGGCGTCGAGGTCGAAGGCGCGCCGGTCCTCGGTGCCCGTGACGAGGCGTCCGGCGGCAGCGTAGAGGTAACCGGCGTCGACGAAGATCGCGTGCGTCGAGGGTGTCTTCGCCACTTCGGCGAGCATCCGTCTGAGCAGGTCGTTCGTGGCATCGAGACGGGCTGCGAGGTCGGGCGAGGGGGTGTCGTCGTTCATCGCCTCCATTGTCCCGGCCGTCACGCCGCGTGCACAACCGGTCCCGCTACTAGCTAGTAATTAGTTTCTCGAAAAATTTCTTTAGCGTAGGGAATGTTTGCAGGGGGCAACCCGTTGTACCCATATAGAACGCGGGGCTCCCTAGCCACGCAATCCACTCTTAACGGGCAGGCAACCGCCTGGCCGTACGGCAGGACGAGACTGAAGTCCTGCACCAGCAGTTCTCCTTCAGGAGGATGACCAGACGAAGGGAGAAGCCCTTGCGCTTCGAAATCATGCGACTCGACGACGTCGACGGCACCGCCGTGGACTCCACCGTCGTGGACGCCGCCTCCGTCAACCGGATCGTTCAGCAGGCGGCGGCCATCGGGCAGCGCCTCTACATCCGCCCGGCCGAGTCGTCCGCCTCGTAACAGCGCGGCGGCTCAACACACTTCGAAGCCCCCGTACGCATCGTGCGTACGGGGGCTTCGCATGTCCGCGGGTCCGCAGATCCCGGGCCGGGCGGTCAGCCGGCCCGGATCACCTGGGTGACGCCGTTGATGATCTGCTGCACGGCGATCGCGGAGAGCATCATGCCCGCGAGCCGGGTCACCAGGACCACACCGCCGTCCTTGATCACGCGGATGATCACCAGTGAGTACCGCATGACCACCCAGAGCACGACATGGATGGCGATGATCGCCGTCCAGACGGAGACCTGGGTCGAGAACGAGTCCGCCTTCTGCACGGCGAGGATGACGGAGACGATCGCGCCGGGACCGGCGAGCAGCGGCATGCCGAGCGGGACGAGGGCGACGTTCACGTCCTTCGTCTGCTTCGGCTCGTCGGTCTTGCCGGTGAGCAGGTCGAGCGCGATCAGCAGCAGGAGCAGCCCGCCGGCGATCATCAGGGCGGGCACGGAGACATGCAGATAGTCGAGGATCCGCTGCCCGAGGACACCGAAGACGGCGATCACGCCGAAGGCGACGCAGACGGCCTGGAAGGCCATCCGCTTCTGCACCTTGGCGGGGCGGCCCGCGGTGAGGGCGAGGAAGATCGGAGTGATTCCGGGGGGATCCATGATCACGAAAAGCGTGAGGAAGAGGGATCCGAAAACGGCGGCGTCGAACACAGTGGGGCTTGCCTTGCGGTGCGAGGGACGATCGGGCGTGCGGGCGCACCCGCTCGGACGCGGGCACGCTCAAAGGTGTGCGGTGAGCACGAAGGTGTGCGGTGAGCACGAAGGTGTGCGGTGAGCACGGGAGAAGGGGGCCGTGGGCAACGTACGCGACGTGCGTACGCGCACCGGTCAGGCGCGGCGTCCGCCGGCGCCCGGCACCGGGAAGGCGCCGGTGGCCCGGCGGGTGATCTCCCCGTAGATCTCCGGGTCGGTGGTGTACTCGCCGAGCACACACGTCTTGCGGCTGCCGTGGTAGTCCGAGGAGCCGGTGGTCAGCAGCCCGAGGTCGGCGGCGAGACCGCGCAGGTGGTCCCGGGTCTCCGCGTCGTGGTCCATGTGGTCGACCTCGATGCCGTCGAGTCCGGCCTCGGCCAGCTTCGCGATCGATGGTTCGGGGATCGTGCGGCCACGCTTGGCGGCGCCCGGGTGCGCGAAGACGGTGACCCCGCCCGCGGCCTTGACCAGCCGGATCGCCTCGAAGGGGTCGGTCTCGTGCTTCGGCATGTAGGCGCGGGCGCCGTCGGCCAGCCAGTGCTCGGTGAAGGCGTCGGAGACCGTGTCCACGACGCCGAGCTCGACGAGCGCGGAGGCGATGTGCGGCCGGCCCACCGAGCCGTCCCCGGCGATCCGGGCGACCTGCTCCCAGGTGACGGGCACACCGAGGTCGTTGAGCTTGGCGACCATGCCCTTGGCGCGCGGGACACGGTCGTCGCGGACCAGCTCGCGCTCGGCGAGCAGCTCGGCGTTCTCGGGGTCGAACAGGTACGCCAGCATGTGCATGCTCACGCCGTCGAGGCGGCAGGAGAGCTCGGCGCCGGTGACCAGCGTCAGGCCCTCGGGAAGCGCGGCGATCGCCTCGACGTGCCCGCGCGTGG
Organism: Streptomyces sp. NPDC057694; assembly: GCF_042799415.1. Classification (NCBI taxonomy): domain Bacteria; kingdom Bacillati; phylum Actinomycetota; class Actinomycetes; order Kitasatosporales; family Streptomycetaceae; genus Streptomyces; species Streptomyces sp. NPDC057694. The sequence goes on along the minus strand of NZ_JBHVIX010000019.1, from coordinate 24,313 downwards.
TGTCGTGATCGGTGAGCGCGACGACGTCGAGGCCCTGCGCGGCGGCGTTGCGCACCAGCTCGGCCGGGCTGTCCGTGCCGTCGGAAGCGGTGGAGTGGGTGTGCAGATCGATGCGCACGGCTGCGTACTCCAGGCTCGGACGGGACGGAAGGGACCGCTTCAGGATACCGGGGCCCGAGAACACTTCCGTCACGGCCGATCCGAGCCTCGGCCCCTTACCCGTACCGGGGATCACCGTCCGGCAAGCGGCCTCGGTTCACTGGAGGATGCGCGGCGACAGCGCCCCGCACGGCAGCAGCTCCACCTCGGCGCCCGCGTCCCGCAGATCGGTCAGGACCAACTCGTCGTACATCAGCAGTCCGGACTGCGCGGGCCACACGATCGCCCACAGCCACAGCCCGCGCGCCTCGCCCGCGAAGACCGCGCGGTCGTCGGGGCCGCTCCGCACGAGCCACAGCGGGGTGGGCCGCCCCGCGGCGACCACCTTGGCGTGCGGGGGCCCGAGTACGTCCATGTGCGGGCCGGGGTCGGGGCCGTCGATGCCCGCGTAGCGCGCGCCGAGCCCGACGCCCAGCTCCTCGGCGACGAGCACCAGCTCACCGATGCCGCCGAGCGGCGCGGGCCCCGAGCAGGCGACGGCGGTGGCGCGGCCGCCGTGCCGGTCGTCCCCTGCGTTGGCCACGCCCGTGAACAGCCAGCCGACGGGGAGCGGCCACGGCATCCAGACAGGCACCTGCGCGCGGTGCACCACGACACCGAGAGCCTCGACGCTGGGCGGGATCACAGGCTGCAGCGGGTGCACGGTGCCGTGCACGTCGCACTGCCAGGAGTCGGCAAAGAGTCCGGGAGCCCTGACCCGGCCACCACACTTCGGGCAACTGGGTTCGCCCCTCATACGACCCACGGTCCTCCCCGTCCCGCACCGCGTCAAGGACGATCACCCGTCCGGAGTGCGCCGGTCCGGCGCGCCCCACCCGCAAAGATAGATGTAGCTTGCATTAATTAGCAGGGCTAACTTATTATGTGTATACGTCAACCATCCGGTCGGGCGTCCGCACAGGGCGCGGCACGGACGAAGGAAGTGGATCGGGCATGAGCCACAGCAGTACAGGAGGTCCCGCCGAAGGGGACCCGTTCGACGCGGGTGCGGGCAGCATCCTGCGTCAACCGAAGGCGGTCTGGGCGACCGCCGGGGCATCCGTCGTCGCCTTCATGGGCATCGGGCTCGTCGACCCGATCCTGCCGTCGATCGCGCAGGGCCTGAAGGCCTCGCAGAGCCAGGTCTCCCTGCTCTTCACCTCGTACTTCCTGATCACCGCCGTCGCGATGCTGGTCACCGGGTTCGTCTCCAGCCGGATCGGCGGCAAGAAGACGCTGCTCGTCGGGCTCGCGCTCGTCGTGATTTTCGCGGGCCTCTCCGGCACCTCGGACACCGTCGGCCAGCTGGTCGGCTTCCGGGCCGGCTGGGGTCTGGGCAACGCGCTCTTCGTGTCCACCGCGCTCGCCGTCATCGTCGGCGCGGCGGCCGGCGGCTCGGCCGCCGCGATCCTGCTCTACGAGTCCGCGCTCGGCCTCGGCATGGCGTGCGGGCCGCTGGTGGGCGCCCTGCTCGGCAACGCCAGCTGGCGCTACCCGTTCTTCGGCACCGCGGCGCTGATGGCCATCGGGTTCATCTGCATCACGCTGTTCCTGAAGGAACAGCCGAAGCCCGCGCGCAAGACGTCGATCCTCGATCCCCTCAAGGCGCTCGGGCACGGCGGGCTCGCCTCCGTCGCCGTCTCGGCCTTCTTCTACAACTACACGTTCTTCACGGTGCTGGCCTTCACCCCGTTCGTGCTGAACATGACCCCGTACAAATCCGGTGGTGTGTTCTTCGCCTGGGGTGTGCTGCTCGCGCTGTTCTCGGTGCTCGTCGCGCCGCGCATGCAGGCCAGGTTCGGCTCGCTCAAGGTGGTCGGCGGTTCGCTGGTGCTGCTCGCCGTAGACGTGCTCGTCCTCGGGTACGGCAACCACACCACGGCCATCGTCTGCACGATCCTGTCCGGCGCGTTCATCGGCGTGAACAACACGGTGTACACGGAGCTGGCGCTCGGGGTCTCCGACGCGCCGCGGCCGGTGGCGAGCGCGGGCTACAACTTCGTGCGGTGGTTCGCCGCCGCGGCCGCGCCGTTCCTCGCGCCGAAGATCGAGGAGTGGACCGACATCCACATCCCGTTCGTGGTCGCCGCGGTCACGGCCCTGCTCGGCGCCGTCGTGGTGTGGGTGCGCAGGAACGCGCTCATGCACGACGCCGAGGAACTGGAGCCGCAGCACGCCACGGAGGACGGCGTCACCGTCTTCGCGAACTGATCCCCCGTACCGCTGCTCCTCAGTCGAGTCAGTCGAGAGCGACGGACCTGCGCAGCGGATCGCGCAGGTCCGTTCCGCTGTTCAGCCACTTCTCCTGGAGCTCGGCCGCGCCGTGCACCCGCTTCCACGCCGCCTCGTTCTGCGTCATGGGCAGCAGCGGCAGGAACCGTACGGGATCCATCGGTTCGTCCAGCTCGAGATCCTCGACCAGGCCGCCCGACTCCGCGACCAGGACCGAGGTGAACGGCGCGCCCGGCCACAGCGGCTCGCCCACGTCCAGCGACGCGCCCGGCGCCACGATCACGCCCTCCACCTGCGGCGACGCTGCGAGGACCGCGAGCGGCCTGAGCGCCTTGTCGGTGTCGGCGAGCCCCGCACGGACCGTCAGGACCAGTTCCGCGCGCGGGCCCTCGACCGGATCGGCGAGGGCCGCGGTCGGGTCGGCCATCGGCGCGGCGGACATCCCCAGGGTCGCGTAGCGCACGACGCCCTGCCCGGAGTCGGTGAAACGCAGCACCTCGATGCGGTCCGTGCCGAGGAACGTGACCGCCGCGCGCGCGTCCGGTTCGCCCAGGGCCGTACGCAGCCGGGCCTCTACAAGCGCAAGAACTTCTCCCATCCCGCGAGCATAGAACTCGCATGGAACGGGTAAAGGTGGGGCTTGCTTCTTCAGTCGGCTGATAGTCTTGGCCGCTGGTCGGGACGGAACGCTGAGCGTCCCCGCCGAGAGCCCTCAAGAGCCCTCGAAGACCCGACCCACTGATCGTCCCTCACGGGGGACCGGCAGGAGGAGGTGGGGCTGTCATGGATCGAAGTCGACCGTGCAGTACCACCCGTTCTTCCGGCCGCTAGGCCCGCATCCCACACCGCAGTCAGCAGTCGTCGGCGTTTCGTCGGCTTCTCAGGTCCAGGGCTGTCCGCGTATGCCGGAAGAGCACTTCTTTTCCGCCTGATCTTTCCGATCTTCCTGATCTGAATCAGTAAAGCGGAGCCGCCCGGTGTCGGTGCGGTGCTCCCCGCTTTGTGGACGTGCAGCATGTCCCGGTTTCCGGTTGGCCAGGACGTCCTCATTCCGGGCAGTTCCGATTTTTCCGAGCGCCCTGCGCGGCTCCCGCCCGCGAAGGAGCCTGCCCATGTCGATGATGCGCGATCTGCGTGCCGCTGTCCGCCCCTCGCTGCGCAAGAGCGTGGCCCCGTACGAGAACGAGGCGCGTTCCTCGTACGACCCCACCCGCGATCCGTCCGCCTGCTCGGCCGTCGTGGACTGCGCGGTCTACCGCGACGGGGCCCGCGTGGACAGCGGCGACCGCTGCCTGACGCCGCTCGAGGCGCGCCGCCAAGTACGCCGTGACGGCGGCTTCGCCTGGATCGGCCTGCACGAGCCCACCGAGAAGGAATTCGCCGGTATCGCCGCCGAGTTCGGGCTGCACCCGCTCGCCGTCGAGGACGCGGTCCACGCCCACCAGCGGCCCAAGCTGGAGCCGTACGACGACACGCTCTTCGCCGTGTTCAAGACCATCCACTACGTCGAGCACGCCGAACTGACCGACACCAGCGAGGTCGTGGAGACCGGCGAGGTCATGTGCTTCCTCGGCCGCGACTTCTTCATCACCGTGCGGCACGGCGGGCAGGGCTCGCTGCGCGCGCTGCGCCGCCGCCTCCAGGCCGAGCCGGAGCTGCTCGCCAAGGGCCCGAGCGCGGTGCTGCACGCCATCTCCGACCACGTCGTCGACGGCTATCTGGCGGTGGCCGACGCGATGCAGGACGACATCGACGAGGTCGAGACCGAGGTATTCTCGCCGCGCCGCAGGGGCGGTCCGCGCGGCACCGACGCCGGCGGCATCTACCAGCTCAAGCGCGAGGTGCTGGAGTTCAAGCGGGCCGTCGCCCCGCTGCGCCGCCCGCTGCAGCTGCTGAGCGAGCGGCCGATGCGGCTGATCGACCCCGACATCCAGAAGTACTTCCGTGATGTCGCCGACCACCTGGAGCGCGTCCAGGAGCAGGTCATCGGCTTCGACGAACTCCTCAACTCGATCCTCCAGGCCAATCTGGCGCAGGCCTCCGTCGCCCAGAACGAGGACATGCGCAAGATCACCTCGTGGGCGGCCATCGTCGCCGTCCCGACCATGGTCTGTGGCGTCTACGGCATGAACTTCGAGTACATGCCCGAGCTGCACTGGCGGTTCGGCTACCCGATGGTGCTCGCCGTCACCGTCGCCGCGTGCTTCACCATCCACCGCACCCTCAAGCGCAACGGCTGGCTGTAGCTACGCTGACGCCATGACGACTGCTGAACTGCTCGACGCCGCCCTCGTCGAGGAGGCCACCAAGAAGTCCGGGCTCATCTGGGTGCGCGGCACCGAGGCCGAGCGGGCCCTGTGGCACGTGTGGCACGAGGGCGCGGCGCACGTGGTCGGAGACGGGCCCGGCGAGCAGCCGCTGCCCGGTCTCGTCGACGGCGGCGCCGCCGTGGTCACCGTGCGCAGCAAGGACAAGGGCGGCCGGCTGGTCGGCTGGCGGGCGACGGCCGTGGAGCTGGCGCCCGGTACGCCGCAGTGGGAGGCGGCCGTCGCCGAGCTGAAGGGCAAGCGGCTCAACGCGCCGGACGCGGAGACGATGACCGGGCGGTGGGGGCGCGAGTGCCGGGTGCTGCGGCTGGAGCCCGTGCGGGGCGCGGATCCGGTTCCCGCCTCCGCGGACTCGCAGGCGGCGGCGCCCGTGTCGTCGCCCGCCACGACCCGTGACGCGGTTCCGGCGGGCCTGCCCCGGCTTCTCGGTCGCCGCCGCGCCGGTCGCCGCTGACGCGCCCTCCGGACGCAAACGCACGCTGCGCGTCACGCTCGCCACCGTCGTGGCTGGTCGCGCAGTTCCCCGCGCCCCTGAGGCATGCGCTACGCGCAGCCTCCCCCGATGGAGGTCGCGCACGAAGTGCGCACCTCCAGGGGCGCGGGGAACTGCGCGACCAGCCACGACGCGACCGGCACCCGACAACGCCCCCGAACCCACCGGTCACACCGAAAACACCCGCACATCCACCACCGGCAACCCCTTCTCCCACCAGTGATCGAACCGCCGGTACGCCCCCACATCCCGCCCCGCCAAAAACTCCCCGACCCCCCGCGCCTCAGCCCCAACCCCTTCCCACTCCGGCTCCTCCAGCGGACGGAACACCGACACCTCCACCCCCGCGGGAACCATCCGCCACACCCCGGCGACATACCCGTCCACCAGCACCGTGGGCAGCACATCCCCGTTCACCCGCGTCACCGCCTTCCGGAACCCGGCCGGCAACACCCGCCCCCGATCCGCGTACGCGAGCAGCACGCTGTCCCACATCGCCATCAACCGCGGCGGCGCCGCCACCCCGTCATCGGGCCGCACCCCACCGGCGACGTCGTACAGCACCTCGCCCCCGGGCCCCACCAACTCCACCAGGTCGTCGCCGAGCGCCTCCCGAACGCGCCCCTTCTGCACGAGCCCGAACTGCGCGATGTCCGCCACGGACGCGGGCCCGAACCCCGCCAGATACCGCCGGACCAGCACCCGCATCCCCTCCGCCGAGCCCTCCGCGTCCGCCAGCTCGGGCCGCCGCTCCCGCCCGGCCGCGACGAACAGCTGCCTGCCCGCCGAGACATACGCCCACGGCTCCCCGGCCACCGGCGCGTGCCACAGCGGCGCCCACTGCCGCAGCATCCGCCACGCGGGCCGCGCCACCTCCGGCGCGACGCCCCCGCCCCGCTCGGCCAGCCACTCCCCCAACTCCCCGGCCCCGCGCGGCACACCGGCCAGCTCCAGCAGCTCCGGCAGCAGCCGCGCCGCGTCCGACTCCGTGAGCCCGGACCCCGTGAACCGCCGGTCCCGCAACCGCGCCCCGCGGATGGTCGGCTCCACCGCCGCCCGGAACGCCGGATAGTCGTCGACGTGCACCGCGTGCAGCGTGATCCGCATCAGCGTCGACTTGACCACCCGGAAAGCGGCGAACGCGGCGTCCAGATCCGCCGCCCGGAACCCCGCCACCCGGTTCCACAGCGCCACATACGGCGAAGCGGGCTGCTGCGCCTGGAGCGCCACAACCCGCCGTACCGCGTCCTCGACCCCCACGGCCTCCCGCTCCAGCAGCAACTGCCGTGCAAGAGTCGCCCTGTTGAGCCCGCGCGCGGTGATCGTCTCAGCCATGCCGAGCATTCTCGCCCGGCACACCCGCCTCTTCTACAGCTTGCGCGCCACCTCGGTCGCCCAGTACGTGAGAATCATGCTCGCGCCCGCCCGCTTGATCCCGGTCAGCGACTCCATGATCGCCTGGTCCCGGTCGATCCAGCCGCGCTGCGCCGCCGCCTCGATCATCGAGTACTCGCCACTGATCTGGTACGCGGCGACGGGCACGTCCGAGGCCTCCGCGACCTTCGCCAGGATGTCGAGGTAGGGCCCGGCCGGCTTGACCATCACCATGTCGGCGCCCTCTTCGAGGTCGAGCGCCAGCTCCCGCAGCGACTCGCGGGCGTTCGCCGGGTCCTGCTGGTACGTCTTGCGGTCACCGCGCAGCGACGACGCCACGGCCTCCCGAAACGGGCCGAAGAACGCCGAGGAGTACTTCACCGAGTACGCCAGCACGCCGACGTCCTCGCGCCCGATCTGGTCCAACGCGTCACGGATGACGCCGATCTGACCGTCCATCATCCCGGACGGGCCCACCACATGGGCGCCCGCGTCGGCCTGCACCTGAGCCATCTCGGCGTACCGCTCCAGGGTGGCGTCGTTGTCGACGCGCCCGTGCTCGTCGAGGACCCCGCAGTGCCCGTGGTCGGTGAACTCGTCCAGGCACAGGTCGGACATGACGATGAGGTCGTCGCCCACCTCGGCCCGCACGTCGCGCAGCGCGACCTGGAGGATCCCGTCGGCGTCGGTGCCCACGGTCCCGGCCGCGTCCTTCTTCTCGTCCAGCGGTACGCCGAACAGCATGATCGCGGAGACGCCCGCCTCGACGGCCTCGGCCGCCGCCTTCTTCAGGGAGTCACGGGTGTGCTGGAGGACGCCCGGCATCGAGCCGATCTCCACCGGCGCGTCGATCCCCTCGCGCACGAACGCGGGCAGGATCAGATCGGCCGGATGCAGCCGGTTCTCGGCGACCATGCGCCGCATGACGGGAGTCGTCCGCAGCCGCCGGGGCCGGGAACCAGGAAAAGAGCCGTACTGGGTCACCGAAAAAACTCCTCGAAGTACTGGCCCGCCCGGCTGTGGGCAGGCGTTCCGCACGGCGGAACGGGTGGGCACAGCCCCCAGCGCCGGGCTACGGCACTGGAGGCGCCCACTTCAACACGGCTAAGGCGCGGCCCGCCGCCTACGCGCCCCCGGCCGCCGCTCGCTCGGCCGCGTCACCGGATCACCGGCGTCGATGGCCGCGACCCGCCGCCGGGCGCCGAAGTCGGCCAGCGCCGCGGCCAGCTTGGTGACGGACGGCTCGGGAGCCATCACGTCCACGCGCAGCCCGTGCTCCTCGGCCGTCTTGGCGGTGGCCGGGCCGATGCAGGCGATGACCGTCACGTTGTGCGGCTTGCCCGCGATGCCCACCAGGTTCCGCACCGTCGACGAGGACGTGAAGAGCACGGCGTCGAAGCCGCCGCCCTTGATCGCCTCACGCGTCTCGGCCGGCGGCGGCGAGGCGCGCACGGTCCGGTACGCGGTGACGTCGTCGACCTCCCAGCCCAGCTCGATCAGCCCGGCGACCAGCGTCTCCGTGGCGATGTCCGCACGCGGCAGGAACACCCGGTCGATCGGGTCGAAGACCGGGTCGTACGGCGGCCAGTCCTCGAGAAGACCAGCGGCGCTCTGCTCACCGCTCGGCACCAGATCCGGCTTCACACCGAACGCGATCAGCGCGTTCGCCGTCTGCTCGCCCACCGCGGCGACCTTGATCCCGGCGAAGGCACGGGCATCGAGCCCGTACTCCTCGAACTTCTCCCGCACGGCCTTCACCGCGTTCACCGAGGTGAAGGCGATCCACTCGTAGCGGCCGGTGACCAGACCCTTGACCGCGCGCTCCATCTGCTGCGGGGTGCGCGGCGGCTCGACGGCGATCGTCGGGACCTCGTGCGGCACCGCGCCGTAGGAGCGCAACTGGTCGGAGAGCGCCGCCGACTGCTCCTTCGTCCGGGGCACGAGCACCCGCCAGCCGAACAGCGGCTTCGACTCGAACCAGGACAGCTGGTCGCGCTGGGCGGTGGAACTGCGCTCCCCGACCACGGCTATCACCGGACGGTTGCCCTCCGGCGACGGCAGCACCTTGGCCTGCTTGAAGGTCTGCGCGATGGTGCCGAGCGTGGCGGACCAGGTCTTCTGCCGCGTCGTCGTCCCCGCGACGGTCACCGACAGCGGGGTATCGGGCTTGCGTCCCGAGGCGACCAGCTCGCCCGCGGCGGCCGCCACCGAGTCCAGCGTCGTCGACACCACGACGGTGCAGTCGGACGCGCCGACCTCGGACCAGCAGCGGTCGGAGGCGGTACGGGCGTCGACGAACCGGACGTCGGTGCCCTCGGCGTCCCGCAGCGGCACACCGGCGTACGCGGGCACGCCCACGGCCGCGGCGATGCCCGGGACGACCTCGAAACCGATGCCCTGCGCGGCGCACGCCAGCATCTCCTCGGCCGCGTACGTGTCGAGCCCGGGGTCCCCCGTGACCGCACGCACGACCCGCTTGCCGCCCCGCGCGGCCTCCATGACAAGATTGGCCCAGTCCCTCAGAGCCGGGACCGCGACGGCAGTTGACGCCTCGTCAGCGAGTCCCGTCTGCCCCTGTGCGCCCGTGGCGTCGAGGACGGTCACGCCTGCCCTGGCATGCGTGCGCACGACGTCGAGCACTTCGGGCTCGGCGATCAGCACATCCGCTCGGGTCAGCGCCTCCACGGCCCGTAGGGTCAGCAGTCCTGGATCACCGGGACCGGCACCCAGGAAGGTGACGTGCCCAGGTGCACAGGCGGTCGATGATGCGGTGGTGGGGCTCAAAGTGCTCGCTCCCCCATCAGACCGGCCGCGCCCTTGGCCAGCATCTCGGCGGCGAGTTCCCGCCCGAGAGCCAGCGCCTCGTCGTCCGACGAGGGCACGGGACCGGTGGTGGTCAGCTGCACCAGCTCGGAGCCGTCGGTGGTACCGACGACGCCGCGCAGGCGCATTTCGTTGGCAATCTGCCCGTCGGCCAGCAGGTCGGCCAGCGCACCCACAGGTGCGCTGCAGCCGGCCTCCAGGGCGGCGAGCAGGGACCGCTCGGCAGTCACGGCGACCCGGGTGAACGGGTCGTCCAACTCTCCGAGCGCGGCGACGAGTTCACCGTTGGTCGCGGTGCACTCGACTGCCAGAGCCCCCTGGCCGGGGGCGGGCAGGACGATGTCGGTGGAGAGGAAGTCGGTGACCTCCGCACTCCGACCGATGCGGTTGAGCCCGGCGGCCGCCAGCACGACGGCGTCCAGCTCACCCTTCTCGACGTAACCGATCCGGGTGTCGATGTTCCCGCGGATCGGCACGGTCTCGATCCGCATGCCGTGGCTGCGGGCGTACGCGTTCAGCTGCGCCATCCGGCGCGGCGAACCGGTACCCACCCGCGCGCCCGCGGGCAGCTCGGTGAACTTCAGGCCGTCGCGCGCTATGAGTACGTCGCGCGGGTCCTCCCGCAGCGGCAGCGCCGCCAGCACGAGCCCCTCGGGCTGCGCGGTCGGCAGATCCTTGAGCGAGTGCACGGCGAAGTCCACGTCACCGCGCTCCAGCGCGTCGCGCAGCGCCGTCACGAAGACGCCCGTGCCGCCGATCTGCGCGAGGTGCTCGCGGGAGGTGTCACCGTACGTCGTGATCTCGACCAGCTCGACCTCGCGGCCGGTCAACTGCCGTACGGCTTCGGCTACATGCCCCGACTGGGACATGGCGAGCTTGCTGCGCCGGGTGCCCAGCCGCAGTGCTCTCTCGGCGGTCATGCCGGGCCTCGATTCTTGCCTGCCGTGCCGGTAGCGGATTCACGGTCTTGGGGGGTTGCCCGGGAGACGGAGTCGACCGTCTCCTGGTCCAGGTCGAAAAGGGTGCGCAGCGCGTCCGCGTACCCGGCACCACCGGGCTCGGCCGCGAGCTGCTTGACCCGAACGGTCGGTGCGTGGAGGAGTTTGTCCACCACGCGCCGCACGGTCTGGGTGATCTCCGCGCGCTGCTTGCCGTCGAGGCCGGGCAGGCGCCCGTCGAGCCGCGCGATCTCACCGGCGACGACCTCCGCCGCCATGGTGCGCAGCGCGACGACGGTCGGCGTGATGGTCGCCGCCCGCTGCGCCGCGCCGAACGCGGTGACCTCCTCGGCCACCAGCGAGCGCACCTGGTCCACGTCGGCCGCCATCGGGGCGTCGGCGGAGGCGTCGGCGAGCGACTCGATGTCGACGAGGCGGACCCCGTCGATGCGGTGCGCGGCCGCGTCGATGTCCCGCGGCATCGCCAGGTCCAGCAGGGCCAGGGCGACATCCCGTACGGGCTCGGGAGCGCGCTCGCGGCGCATCTCCGGTACCCGGCCGACGGCGGCCAGCGCCGCGATGGCGTCCGCCTCGGAAGGCTCGGGGGTCTGCACACGGCGGCCCGGGGCGTTGTCCACCCAGGCGCCGTGCTGTTCCAGTTCGGCGGCGTCGAACCCGGCGACGGCGGCCTCGCCCTCGACGGAGAACCCGCCGCGCACCACCTCGACCGGACCGGCGTCGGTGGCCGTCTTGCCGCTGCCGGACGTCGTGGGGGCGGGCACCTCGGCGCCCGCGGTGGGGGTGCGTCCGGCGACGGCCGCGCGCACCGCGTCGGCGGTCAGCACCAGGCCGGTGGCACCGGTGCAGGAGATGGCGACGTCGGCACGTGTCAGCTCGTCCGCCACGGCGCCCATCGCGACGGCCCGGGCCGCGGTACCGCCCTCCGTCAGGATCTCCACCAGCCGCTCGGCCCGCTCGGCGGTCCGGTTGGCGACGACGATCTCGGCGACCCCGGCCCGCGCGAGCGTGGCGGCGGCCAGCGAGGACATCGACCCGGCGCCGATGACCAGCGCGCGCTTGCCTGCCGCCCACGCCTCCACCGGCCGCCCGAGCGCGAGCTGTTCGAGGCCGAAGGTGACGAGCGACTGACCGGCGCGGTCGATGCCGGTCTCCGAGTGGGCCCGCTTGCCGACGCGCAGCGCCTGCTGGAAGAGGTCGTTGAGCAGCTTGCCCGCGGAGTGCAGCTCCTGGGCGCGGGCCAGGGTGTCCTTGATCTGGCCGAGGATCTGGCCCTCGCCCACGACCATCGAGTCGAGCCCGCACGCCACCGAGAACAGGTGGTGCACCGCCCGGTCCTCGTAGTGCACGTACAGATAAGGAGTGAGCTCCTCGAGCCCCACACCGCTGTGCTGCGCGAGCAGCGTCGACAGCTCGGCGACACCGGCGTGGAACTTGTCCACGTCCGCGTACAGCTCGATGCGGTTGCAGGTGGCGAGCACCGCGGCCTCGGCGGCCGGTTCGGCGGCGAGGGTGTCCTGGAGCAGCTTGGCCTGGGTGTCCGCGTGCAGCGCGGCCCGCTCCAGGACGCTGACCGGGGCGCTGCGGTGGCTCAGCCCGACGACGAGGAGACTCATGCCGGCATCACGGCGGGCACGTCCCCGTCGGGTCCCTTGCGGTCGGAGCGGGCGGCGGACTTGGTGACCTTGGCGGCGGGGCCCTCGACACCGACGGCGCCCTCGGCGGGGCTCTCCCCCTCGAGGGCGCCCTCACCGGCCTTGCGCTGCTCGTGGAAGGCGAGGATCTGCAGCTCGATGGAGAGATCCACCTTGCGCACGTCCACCCCGTCCGGCACGGACAGCACGGTGGGCGCGAAGTTCAGGATGGAGGTGACACCGGCGGCGACGAGCCGGTCGCAGACCTGCTGCGCGGCACCGGCCGGGGTCGCGATGACGCCGATGGAGACGCCGTTGTCCTCGATGATCTTCTCGAGCTCGTCGGTGTGCCGTACGGCCATCCCGGCGACCGGCTTGCCGGCCATCGCGGGGTCGGCGTCTATCAGCGCGGCGACCCGGAAGCCACGGGAGGCGAACCCGCCGTAATTGGCCAGCGCGGCGCCGAGGTTACCGATACCGACGATCACAACCGGCCAGTCCTGCGTGAGGCCCAGCTCGCGCGAGATCTGGTAGACGAGATACTCGACGTCGTAGCCGACACCACGGGTCCCGTACGAACCGAGGTACGAGAAATCCTTGCGCAGCTTCGCGGAGTTGACCCCCGCCGCGGCCGCGAGCTCCTCGGAGGAGACCGTGGGTACCGAGCGCTCCGACAGTGCGGTCAGCGCTCGGAGGTACAGCGGAAGCCTGGCGACGGTGGCCTCGGGAATCCCTCGGCTGCGGGTCGCCGGTCGGTGAGTTCGGCCAGTTGCCACGGTGCTCCTGCGGGTAGAGCGGGGCTGTAGGCGGCCGTTCGTTCCCAGACCGCCCCGTCGAATGCAGGCTATGTCTTTGTGAACGCGTGCACAAAGATGGTGTCCGATTTGCCCGGCCAACGTGACCGGGGTCACGCGCCCCCCGCACGCTCTGGTGGAACCGGCGCGCAGGCAGCTTCGTTGCTCACCTGTTGGGGGCAAAACCGTACACACTCCTTGCGATCCACGCCCCCGAGACCAAAACCGCCCTCGATCCTAAGCGACTTTTGGGGTTGTTTGGACTCGTCGGTCAGTGACGTGTGCGACGGCTGTGAACCCCTTCAGCTCGTGAGCGCCCGCCGCAGCCGCTCCTCCTGCACCCGCCAGAAGTCGTGCTGCGCCCCGTCCACGAGGACGACCGGGATCTGCTCCCAGTACAGGCGGTACAGCTCCGCGTCCTCGTTGATGTCCTTCTTCTCCCAGGACGCTCCGACCTCGGCACACACCTTCTCGATCACGTCTTGTGCGTCGTCGCACAGATGGCACCCGGGTTTCCCGATCAGCGTGACCACCCGGTCGGCCGGATTCTTCTTCTCACCGCGGCGAAAGATGGGACTCATACCGGCCATTCTGGCCCCACGCCCGGGCCCCTCACGACGCCTGGATTTCACAGAGCGACAGCTTCCCGAAATCCGCTCGACTCCGGAACCACCGAACAAACTGGCTATGCTCACGCCATGGCCGCTCTCGGATGGCTCACACCCCGTAGGCGCTCCGCCACCGCGCGGAGCGTGCTGGCAGGCGAGGCCTCGGCGGAGGCCGCCCGCAAGTCCTCCCTGGAGCTGGAGGACCTCGAAGGTCACGCACCGCCGGGCGAAGAGGAACCGGACCAGGAACCCGCGCCCGACTTCCCGGTCGTCGGCGACGACAAGGCCGCGGCCTTCTTCGACCTGGACAACACCGTGATGCAGGGCGCCGCGATCTTCCACTTCGGTCGCGGCCTGTACAAGCGGAAGTTCTTCCAGCGCCGCGAGCTGACCCGGTTCGCCTGGCAGCAGGCGTGGTTCCGGATCGCCGGGATCGAGGATCCCGAGCACATGCAGGACGCGCAGAACAGCGCCCTGTCCATCGTCAAGGGCCACCGGGTCTCCGAGCTGATGTCCATCGGCGAGGAGATCTACGACGAGTACATGGCCGAGCGCATCTGGCCCGGCACCCGCGCCCTCGCCCAGGCCCACCTGGACGCCGGGCAGAAGGTCTGGCTGGTCACCGCGGCCCCGGTGGAGATCGCCACGGTGATCGCCCGCCGCCTGGGCCTGACCGGCGCGCTCGGCACGGTCGCCGAGTCGATCGGCGGGGTCTACACGGGACGGCTCGTCGGTGAGCCGCTGCACGGCCCCGCGAAGGCCGAGGCCGTCCGCGCCCTCGCCGCCGCCGAGGGCCTGGAGCTGGGCCGCTGCGCCGCGTACAGCGACTCCCACAACGACATCCCGATGCTCTCCCTCGTCGGGCACCCGTACGCGATCAACCCCGACGCCAAGCTCCGTACGTACGCCAAGGAGCGGGACTGGCGGCTGCGGGACTACCGCACGGGCCGCAAGGCGGCGAAGGTCGGCATCCCGGCGGCGGCCGGCGTGGGCGCCGTCGCGGGCGGCACCGCGGCCGTCATCGCGCTGCAGCGCCGCCGCCGCTGACCCGGCTCCCGGAGCGCATTCCGAACGTCTTACCCGGCACCGGTCGCGGCCAGTCACGCGGATACCACTCGGCCACAACGCGTCACGACCGCTGCCGGAAGATGACCTAATCCGATCAACAAGTGGTCACTCTCCGGTACTTGAACCATCGTCGATCAGCTACAGAAGTGACGTAATCGGTGATTTGAGCAACTGGGTGTAGCGCTCCCTGCACGAAGCGTTATTCTCCTCAGACGCATTCCGGTACCCACTCGCCAGTACGACGAGTGAACGGTCCCGCACTGCACGTGATGGAAGCTCTGCCTCTGGGAGTCCCGTGTTTCAACACGTCGGGGTTGACGCCTCGGGCCTGGCTACGCTGCGCGCAACGGTCGTCGACCGTTTGCGCGGCTTCGTCCCCACCGCGTCCGCCGTACCCGCACTCGCCGTCCCTGCGCCCGCCCGACCATGCTTCGCGATGGCCGACAGCGGCGCGGCCACGGCGGGCAGACGGGCGCGCTCCGGCGCGGCCGGAGCATCCGGCACTTCCACCGCCCGCCGTCCCGCCGCGGACAGCGACAGCGCGCGCATGATGGATCTGGTCGAGCGCGCCCAGGGCGGCGAGGCCGATGCGTTCGGGCGCCTCTACGACCAGTACAGCGACACCGTGTACCGGTACATCTACTACCGCGTGGGCGGGAAGGCGACGGCCGAGGACCTCACCAGTGAGACCTTCCTGCGCGCGCTGCGCCGGATCGGCACCTTCACCTGGCAGGGCCGCGACTTCGGCGCCTGGCTGGTGACGATCGCCCGCAACCTGGTGGCCGACCACTTCAAGTCCAGCCGCTTCCGGCTCGAAGTCACCACCGGCGAGATGCTGGACGCCAATGAGGTGGAGCGCTCCCCCGAGGACTCGGTCCTGGAGTCGCTCTCCAACGCGGCCCTGCTGGAGGCCGTGCGCCGGCTGAACCCGCAGCAGCAGGAGTGCGTGACCCTGCGCTTCCTGCAAGGGCTGTCCGTCGCCGAGACCGCCCGTGTCATGGGCAAGAACGAGGGCGCGATCAAGACCCTCCAGTACCGGGCCGTCCGCACCCTGGCCCGGCTCCTCCCGGACGACGCACGCTGACCGACCGTCACGATCCGCATCCTCCAACTCACCTTCTGTGAAAGAGAGATGCGATCGCGGTCGGATCATCCGTCGGTCCGTAACCCAAGTGCCGCGCCGATCGTTGTGCGGGATGCAGGCTCCCTGTGGTCACATCCGGACCGGTTTCACTCACTCGATCGTGTGCAAGCTCTTCCGGTGTGCAACCCCAGGACCACCTGGGGAGTCGACCGTCATGACGAGAGGAGGTGCCGCCAGTGATCGCACATGTCTCGGCACACCGGCGGGCGAACGCCTTCGCCCAGGCCCTGGAGGACGAGTCCGCCCAGGACGCGGTGGCGCAGCAGCCGGAAGAACCGGCCGCCCAGCAGAGCGACAGGGCCGACCGGTCCGACCGAACCGCCCAGCCCACCCCGTCCGAGCAGTCCGAGCAGGGCAGACTTCTGTCCCTGGCCGAAGGCCTCGGCGAACTACCGAAACCGGAGCTCGACCCCGAGGTCAAGGTGGTGCAGCGAGCCCAGCTCGTTGCCGCCATGGAGGCCATGTTCGCGGAAGGAGCGCCAGGCCCTGCCGTACCGGAACAGCGCTCGGCGAAGGCC
The DNA here is from genome assembly GCF_042799415.1 of Streptomyces sp. NPDC057694. NCBI lineage: Bacteria > Bacillati > Actinomycetota > Actinomycetes > Kitasatosporales > Streptomycetaceae > Streptomyces > Streptomyces sp. NPDC057694. The sequence continues at coordinate 8,204 of NZ_JBHVIX010000019.1, read as the reverse complement.
AAGGGCGCTCATCGCGCCAGTCCGTTGCGGAAGCTGCGGCCCCGCTCCCGCCTGACCAAGGGCATCGCGGCGGGCGGACTCACGGTCGGGGTGGCCGCGGGCGCGTTCGGCGGCGTAGCGGCCGCCAGTTCGAGCGCACTGCCCGGTGACCACCTGTACGGCCTCAAGCGCGGCATGGAGGACCTCAAGCTCGGCATGGCCGACGGCGACTCCGACCGCGGCCAGATCTATCTGGACCAGGCGTCGACGCGGCTGAACGAGGCCCGCCGGCTGATGGACCGGGGCCGTACCGGACACCTCGACCACGAGTCCGTCGGCGAGGTCCGCCGCGCGCTGTCCGGCATGCAGTACGACGCGTCGGAGGGCCACAAGCTCCTCAGCGCGGCCTACAAGCGGGACGGCTCCCTCGGCCCGATCCAGGCCCTCTCCGCCTTCGCCGAGTCGCACCGCAAGAGCTGGACCGCGCTCAGCGACAAGCTCCCGGTCCAGCTCGGCGACGTACGGGACCAGGTGAGTTCGATCTTCGCCGCCATAGACGAAGAGGTCGATCCGCTGCGCTCGCTGTTCCCCCAGGCTCCCGGCCAGGGCGGCAAGGGCGGTACGGACCAGGGTGGCAGCGCCGCCACGGACACCCCCGGCACCGACCACTCGGCCCCGTCCGGCACCACGGGCCACGACCGCCACTCGTCCTCGGCCAAGCCCAAGCCGTCCAGCTCCAGCAGCGGCAAGGACGACGGACTGCTCGGCGAGACCACGGGCGGTCTGCTCGACCCCCCGAAGGACGAGTCGACACCGACCCCGTCCGACGGCAAGTCCGGCGACGGCACCACGAACCCGGCCAAGCCGGACGTGACCCTCCCACCGCTGCTGCCGGGCCTGCTCCCCGGCCTCGGCATCGACAGCGAGGACGCCGGCTGACGGTGAGCACGACTGGGCCCGGGGCACACCACCCCGGGCCCTTTCGTATCCGCGTTCAGAGGACCTCAGAGGCCGTCAGAAGAACACAGACCGCCGCTGCACCAGCAATTTGTAGAGCGTGTGCTGGATCTGCTCGCGGACCTGGTCCGTCAGGTTGAACATCAGCATCGGGTCCTCGGCCGCCTCCGGCGGATACCCGTCCGTGGGGATCGGCTCCCCGAACTGGATCGTCCACTTCGTCGGCAACGGCACCGCGCCCAACGGCCCCAGCCACGGAAACGTCGGCGTGATCGGGAAGTACGGGAAGCCCAGCACCCGCGCCAGCGTCTTGGCGTTGCCGACCATCGGGTAGATCTCCTCCGCCCCGACGATCGAGCACGGCACGATCGGCGTCCCGGCGCGCAGCGCGGTCGAGACGAAGCCGCCGCGGCCGAACCGCTGGAGCTTGTACCGCTCGCTGAACGGCTTGCCGATGCCCTTGAAGCCCTCCGGCATGACCCCGACCAGCTCCCCGCCCTCCAGGAGCCGCTGGGCGTCCTCCGCGCAGGCCAGGGTGTGGCCGGCCTTGCGGGCCAGCTCGTTGACGACCGGGAGCATGAACACCAGGTCGGCGGCGAGGAGCCGCAGATGGCGTCCCTCGGGGTGGTTGTCGTGCACGGCGACCTGCATCATCAGGCCGTCCAGCGGCAGCGTCCCCGAGTGGTTGGAGACGATCAGCGCTCCGCCCTCGGACGGGATGTTCTCGATGCCCTTCACCTCGACGCGGAAGTATTTCTCCGCGATCGGCCGCAGCAGCGACATCAGGACCTGGTCGGTGAGTTCCTTGTCGTAGCCGAACTCGTCGACGTCGTAGTCCCCGGTGATGCGGCGCCGCAGGAAGGAGAGCCCGCCCGCGATCTTCCGGTCCCAGCCGCTCCGCTGTTCCCGGGCCGGCTCCCGGTCCGGGCTCTCATCGGCTCCGGGCTCCGTGTCGGGCGCCTCCTGCACGGGCACGGCCGTCATCTCGCGTACGGCCGCGGGCTCGCCCCTGCGCCGCCCGCCCGACCCCCTGCGGCGTGCGGCACCCTTGCCGGCCGCCCGCGACCTGTCGTCGTCGAACGGAATGACCTTGGCATCCGCCATCGTTGGTGCGCTCCTCAGTTGGCGCTCTGCGTCGCGGGCTGGCTGGGCGTACGGGCACCGCCCAGGAAGGGCAACGCGGCCACCCTGTCCACGGCTGACGCCAGGGCCTGGGGTGGCAGCAGTCCGGGCCCCCGGCCGCGTACGAAGTCCGCGAAGGTCTCCGCGGTCGTGTACGTGGGCCGGAACCCCAGGGTGTCGCGCATCTGGACCGTCGACACCACCCGCCCGTGCGTGAGCAATCGAATCTGCTCGGGCGAGAAGTCCGTGGCCCCCAGCGTACGCAGAGCGCCGCCCACCCAGGTCACGGCCGGCAGCAGGACGGGCACCGTCGGGCGGCCGAGACGCCGCGAGCACTGCGAGAGCAGCAGCACCCCGTCCCCGGCGATGTTGAAGGTCCCGCTGTTCAGGGTGGAGCGCCGGGGCTCGTGCGAGGCGATGCGCAGCACCTCGATCACATCGTCCTCGTGCACGAACTGCAGCCGCGGGTCATAGCCGAACACGGTCGGCAGGACGGGCAGCGCGAAGTACTGGGCGAGCGGCGAATCGGCCGTCGGCCCGAGGATGTTGGCGAACCGGAGCACGCACACGGCGACATCGGGGCGGCGCCGGGCGAACCCGCGCACATACCCCTCGACCTCGACGGTGTCCTTCGCGAACCCGCCGCTCGGCAGCGACTTGGGCGGCGTCGTCTCGGTGAAGACGGCCGGGTCGCGGGGCGCCGACCCGTACACGTTCGTACTGGACTTCACCACGAGCCGCCGCACGCTGGGCGCCTTCTGGCAGGCGCCGAGCAGCTGCATCGTGCCGATGACGTTGGTCTCCTTGACCGAGCCGCGGCCGCCGCTGGCGAGCGGGGTCCCGGTGACGTCCATGTGCACGACGGTGTCCACGGAGTGCTCGGCGAGCACCCGCCCGATCGCCGGCTGCCGGATGTCGGCCTGGAGGAAATCCGCCCCGCCCAGATGGTGCGCGGGCGGCACGGCGTCCACCGCGATGACCCGCTCCACGTCCGGGTCCCGCTGGATGCGCCGCACGAACCGGCCGCCCAGCTGCCGGGCCGCCCCGGTCACGAGCACGACTTTGCCCAAGATCAGCGCCTGCCTTCCGTCCCAGCCCGCCGCGCTCCGCAATCACTGCTTGCGCCTCACGTTAGCGGTTCGATGTTGCGCTGTGATGACTGGACGATGCATGAAGTGACGACAGCCACAGCCGTACGTACATTCCCGGGCCGGCGACCACGCCGCCAACGGCCCGCAAAACGCACTGTGGCCCTCCCACCGAACGGTGAAAGGGCCACAGTTGACGCGCTAGACGCAGCGGTCGCTTACTTCTTGTTGCGACGCTGCACGCGGGTGCGCTTCAGCAGCTTGCGGTGCTTCTTCTTCGCCATCCGCTTACGGCGCTTCTTGATAACAGAGCCCACGACTACCCTCGCTCACTTCTTGGACGACCCCCGCGAGCGGGGGTCGATCACTCGGTGCGGGGCTGCATTGGGGCCCACACGACCTACGGGGTGCCAGCCTACCCCGCCCGAGCGTCCAGTCAGAAATCGAGGACTTCGCCGGCTACGGATCAGCCCGCATCCACCCCCACATAGGACTCGCGGAGGTACTCGTGAACCGCTTGCTCCGGGACGCGGAAACTGCGGCCGACCCGGATCGCGGGCAGATGACCGCTGTGCACCAACCGGTACACGGTCATCTTGGACACTCGCATGACCGAGGCGACTTCCGCCACGGTCAGGAACTGCACCTCGTTCAGAGGCCTACTCTCACCAGCAGCCATGTCACACCTGAACCTTCCGCACTCGACGGCCACCGGCTTCCCCTTCCGGTGACTCAACGTCGTTGCGTGCTCACTCCCCAATGTAGGGGCGTGTGGTGCGAGTGGGGAAGAGGAGATGCGATCGGCCGCCTACTGTGACAGACACGCTCGATTGAGTACATAGCGAGTAAGCGGTCGGTAGTAATCAGACCGCACAGCGTCATCAAGCGGAACGACGACGGACACCTGCCCCTCGGCCTCACCGACGAACAGGGCCGGATCATCCGTATCGGCCAGGCCGATGGCGTCGAACCCCAACTGACCTGCACCGCAGACCCACCCGTGGTCCCCCACGACAAGCCCGGGAAGGGGTTCGCCGGCGTCCGCGAGAACGGTCAGAGCGGTACGAACCGGGAGGGGGGAGTGCGTGTGCGCGCCGGTCTCACTTCCGGCCGACCACACGCCGGGTTCCCGCACCAGCGCGACGCCTCGTACGTAGTCAAGGTTGTACGTGCGTAGACCGAACCGGGTCGTTATGTCGACACTGAGACCCTGCGCGGGGGTGAGGACGGGACATCCCGCCGCCGACAGGGCGCCCGCCAACGAAGCGTAGAAACCGAGCAGTCGGTGCGGATGTCCCGTCCCGATGAGCACGGGGGTACGTGCGTCGGCGGCTCTTCCGAGGCGGTCGCCGAAGGCGTCGAGGGCGGCCAGCGTACGTTCCGGATCGATGACGTCGTACCCCGACGTGTGCCCCGGATCCGGTGAAACCCCGCACTTGTCGGCCATGAGGGCAAGCAGATCCCGCTGCCCCCAGGCCCATTCGGGATCCAGCCCGAGCAGCACACGCGGGTCCCGCGCCTCGAAGAGCCGGTAACTGCGCAGACTCTCCTCACGGGAGGTCGCCACGGGCCCGGCAAGCCGAGCCGCCAACAGATGCGCACGGAGGGCGCCGGTGCTCAACACCTTTGCGATGCTGGCCCATTGAACGCCCAAGCACCCCCCAAACCCCCAAAACACCCCACGGTCGGAGTAACCGAGGGCCTTCCCCAATCCGTCGCCGCCCCCGCCGCCTTGGGCAATCTGCCGCCAAGGGCGGCAGGGTGGGCAAGGCGGCACCCCAGCGCGGGGCAAGCGCCTAGAAGGACCCGAGCTCCAGCCCGGCCAAGCCCACCAGCCCCGCTAAGCCAGCAGCCCCCGCAAGGGAAACGCAGCCTTCCGAGTAGCCAAGATCGCCTGATCCAGCCGATCGGCAGGGTCGTACCCTTCCTCCCACCCCCGGAACTCGACAGGCCACCGCCCATCGGTCATCCGAGCAGGAGCCAACTGCCGCGTACGAGCGAAGACTTCCTGCCGCCACGACTCCGGAATCACGGTCTCGGCCGCGATGTCCCGACCGGCGGCGACCCCCACCAGATGCGTCCAGGACCGAGGCACGACATCCACGACGGCATACCCGCCACCCCCGAGCGCGACCCACTTCCCGTCCGCGTACGTGTGCGCCAGCTCATGACAGGCGACCTGCACGGCCCGCTGCGCGTCCAACGACACGGCGAGATGGGCGAGCGGATCCTCGAAGTGCGTATCGGCGCCGTGCTGAGTGACGAGCACCTCCGGCCGGAACTCCGCGAGCAGCTCCGGCACCACGGCGTGGAACGCCCGCAGCCACCCGGCGTCCCCGGTCCCGGCCGGCAGCGCGACATTCACCGCGGACCCCTCGGCGGCCCCGTCGGCCCCGGTCTCCTCGGGCCACCCGGTCTGCGGGAACAGCGTCCGTGGATGCTCGTGCAGCGACACGGTGAGCACACGCGGGTCCTCCCAGAAGGCGGCCTGGACCCCGTCCCCGTGATGCACGTCCACATCGACGTACGCGACGCGCTCGACGCCCAGCTCCAGGAGCCGCGCGATGGCCAGCGCCGCGTCGTTGTACACGCAGAACCCGGACGCGGCCCCCGGCATGGCGTGGTGCAGCCCGCCGGTGAAGTTCACCCCGTGCAGGGCGTCCCCGCGCCACACGGCCTCGGCGGCGCCCACGGACTGCCCGGCGATCAGCGCGGACACCTCGTGCATCCCGGCGAAGGCCGGGTCGTCGGTCGTGCCCAGCCCGTACGCGGGATCGGCGGCGGCCGGGTCGAGGGAGGCGGCCTTGACCGCCTCCACATAGTCCTCGCGGTGCACGAGCTGGAGCGTGGACTCACCGGCCCGGGCCGCGGCCACGACCTCCACCTCGGCCGCCCGGTCGAGCCCGAGGGCCCCCACCAGGCTCCGGGTCAGCTCGAGACGGACCGGGTCCATGGGATGCCCGGGCCCGAAGTCATACCCCGCTACCGCCGGGTCCCACATCAACTGCACGCGGCCGCTCATGCCCGCCACCGTATCGGTCACCGCTCTTCCCGAACGAAGGGGCGTACACCAGCGTCACCAGCACCAACGCCATCGGGACGAGCATCGCCCCGCGATAGCTCCACGCATCGCCCAAAGCACCCACGAGCGGCGAACCCACCAGAAAACCAACGTAGTTGAAGATATTGAGCCGCGCGATGGCGGCGTCGGAGTCCCGGGGGAAGAGCCGCCCGGCCGCCGCGAAGGTCTGCGGCACGATCACGCACAGCCCGAGCCCGAGCAGCGTGAACCCGAGCATCCCGACCCACGGCCCGGGCGCCACGGCCACCACACCGAACCCGGCGGCCGCGATCACGGTCCCGACCCGGACCACCGTCACGGGCCCGAACCGCCGCACCCCGACATCGCCCACGGCCCGCCCCACCAGGGTCATCACCATGTAGACGTTGTACGGGACCGTGGACAGCTGCTCGGAGCTTCCCAGCACGTCCTGCAAGTACTTCGCGCTCCAGTTGGAGACGGTCGAGTCCCCGATGTACGCGAAGGCCATCACCAGGCACAGCGGCAGCAGCATCTTGAAGACGACCCCGCCGCCCTGCTGCCCGGCGCCGGCCTCGCTCCCGCTCTCCACGGCACCGGCGCGGGCGTCCACGTACCACCGGCTGGCGACGAGACAGAGGGGCAGCAGCACGGCGGCGACCGGCAGGTACGACACGAACAGCGTCAGGTCCCAGTGCGCTCCGGCCCATGCGAGCGACGCTCCCACGATGCCGCCGAGGCTGTACGCGGCGTGGAAGCCGAGCATGATGCTGCGCCCGTACGCGCGTTGCAGGCTGACGCCCAGCATGTTCATCGACGCGTCGAGCGCGCCCACGGCCAGGCCGAACGCGGCGAGCGCGACGGCGACCTCGACCATGGTGTCCCCGGCGCCGACGCCGAGCAGGGCAAGGAGCACCACGGGCTGGGCCCACCGCAGCACCCGGCTCGGCCGGACCCGCTTCACGAGCTGCTCGGTGCAGACGCTGCTGACACCGGCGAGGATCGGCACGGCGGCGAGAAAGACGGGAAGCAGCCCGTCCGAAATCCCGTACTGGTCCTGAATAGCGGGAATCCGGGTCACCAGCAGCGCGAACGCCGCTCCCTGGGCGAAGAAGCTGAATCCCAGCGCTCTTCGGCCCCATCGCATCGCGCCTGTTATGCCTGCGTTCCCATCGGTCATGGCGGCTCAGCGTATGCGCCCGGCCTACCGCTGGGTAGATAGATCAAGCACCCAATTCCCGCGGCCAGTCCCCGAGGTCAGGCCAGCAGCCCGCCCAATTCACGCATATCGCCGAAGAGTCCGTCGGCCTCCTCGAGCTTCTCCGCCGGCGTCATGGCCGTGAACCCGTACACGTCCATCCCGGCGGCGACGGCCGCCTGCACGCCGAGCGGACTGTCCTCGATCACCACGCACTTCTCCGGGGCGACGCCCATCCGCTCGGCGGCGTAGAGGAAAAGGTCCGGCGCCGGCTTTCCCCGCCCGACATCCTCAGAGCTGAAGACCCGCTCTTGCCCGAACCACCGGTCGAGCCCGGTCGTGCGATGCCCGACCCGAATCCGCTCATGGCTCCCAGAGGACGCCACGCAGTAAGGAACCCCGTCGGCGGTGAGCTTCTCCAGCACGTCCACGACCCCACGCACCGGCTCAAGCTCGCGCTCGAACGCGGCGAAGACCCGCCCGTGGAAAACATCGTCGAAGTCGTCGGGCAGCCGCTCCCCGGTCCGCTCGAGAACCAGATCGTGCACGCGGTGCAGGGCGGCGCCCATGTAGTCCCGCAGAGAGTCCTCGTACGAGGTCGGGTGCCCGAGCTCGGTGAGATAGCCGGCCAGCAGCGTATTGGAAAGGGGCTCACTGTCGACGAGCACACCGTCATTGTCGAAGATGACCAGTTCGTAGCGCATACGACGACCCTACGACGGCATAACGCAGAAAAGCCCGGACCGTTCCCGGTCCGGGCTTTTCTCAAAATTTGTTCGGCGGCGTCCTACTCTCCCACAGGGTCCCCCCTGCAGTACCA
>NZ_JBHVIX010000018.1:135616-181254 GCF_042799415.1 Streptomyces sp. NPDC057694 | reverse complement strand
GCTGGTCGCGCAGTTCCCCGCGCCCCTGAGGCAGGCGCTACGCGCCGCCTCCCCTGGACGAGCGGAGCTCGTTTCAGGGGCGCGGGGAACTGCGCGACCAGCCCCCACCGGCCGTCAGCCGACCGACAACCCATCGAGGGGCGCGGGGAACTGCGCAACCAGCCACGACGCAACCCGCACCCGACGACGAACTCCCGGTTGGTTCAAACCCTCCCCCAACAGGCCTACCTACGAGTAACGTTCCGGCTCCCCACATTCCCCACACCCCTCCCTGCGATCCGCCCACCCCGGCGGACCCGAGCCGGCAAGGAGAACGGGATGCCGTACCGCCCACCCCAGGCGCACACCCACCGACTCCCCCGACATCCCGACCTGCCGCCCCCCGCCGGCCCCACCGGCGACCTGCGCCTCCTGCGCACGGCATACCGCTGGCAGCGCCGCGTCGCCACGCTCACCGCGCTCGGCTATTTCACGCTCTTCCTGCTCCTGTCGGCGTTCGCCCCCGGCCTGATGAGCCGCTCGGTCACCGGCGGCCTCTCCTCGGGACTGCTCATCGGCCTGCTCCAACTCCCCGTCACCTGCGTCGCGTTGATCCTCTACGAGCGCACGGCCCGGCGCCGCGTCGACCCGCTGGCCCACCGGCTGCGCCGGATCGGCGGCCGGAAGTGAACGCGCTGGTGGACACCTCGGCCGAGTCCATGTCGCTGGCCGCCTTCACGGCGGTGGCGACGGCCACGCTGCTGCTGTGCATCGTCACCAGCCCCGAGCGCGACGACCTGGAGGAGTTCTACACGGGCTTCGGCCGGCTGACGCCGATGCGCAACGGGCTGGCCATCGCCGGCGACTACATCTCCGCGGCGACCGTCCTGTCCACCACCGGCATCATCGCGCTGGTCGGCTACGACGGTGTGGTCCTGGCCCTCAGCACGGCGCTGTCGCTGATGCTGCTGATGTTCCTGCTGGCCGAACCGCTGCGCAACGCGGGCCTGTTCACCATGGGCGACGTCCTCGCACGCCGGATGCCGGGCCGGGCGGCGCGCATGGCGGCCTGCGCGGTGACCCTGGCCGCGCTCATCCCGCTCATGCTCGTCCAACTCTCGGGCGCGGGCGACCTGTTGGCGTTCCTGCTGGGCTTCAGCAACCAGACCTTCAAGACGGTCTGCGTGATCGGGGTCGGCGGACTCATGATCAGCTACGCGGCGATCGGCGGCATGAAGGGCACCGCCGTCATCCAGATCTTCAAGATCGTGATGCTGCTCGGCTCGGGCATCGCCGTCGCGGCGGTGATCCTGCACCGTTTCGACTGGGACCCGGGCGCCCTGCTCGCCGAGGCGGCCACCCGCAGCGGTGCGGGCCGCGCGTATCTGACCTCGGGCCTGCAGTTCACCGGCAGCGGCTTCCCCCGCCTGGACATGATCAGCTCGGAGCTGACCGTGGTCATCGGCGGCGCCGCGCTCCCGCACGTCACCATGCGCATGTACACGGCGCGCAACGCCCGCGAGGTGCGCCGCTCGATGTCCTGGGCGGTGTCCGCGGTCGGGGTCTTCGTGCTGATCATCGCGGTGTTCGGGTTCGGGGCGGCGGCGCTGGTGGGACGTACGGGGATCGTGGCGGACAGCGCGCAGGGCAACACGGCGTTCCTGCTCGGCGCCCGCGCGGCGTTCGGCGCCACCCTGTCCACGGCGGAGGCGCTGCTCTTCACGGCGGTCACCACGGCCATCTTCCTGACGCTGCTCGCCTCCGTGGCGGGCATGATCCTGGCCTGCGCCAACTCGCTGGCCCACGACGTGTTCGCGTATGGCAGGCGGGAGCTGACCCCGCGCAAGGAGCTGACGGTGGCCCGGATCTCGGCCCTCGCCGTCGGCGGGCCCGCCATCGTCCTGGCCACCCTGGTCCAGCACCGCAACCTCCAGCCCCTGTCCACCCTCTCCTTCTGTCTGGGCGCCTCCGCCCTGGCGCCCGCCCTGGTCTACAGCCTGTTCTGGCGCCGCTACACGAGGGCGGGTCTGCTGTGGACGCTGCTCGGCGGGACGACGGCCTGCCTGATCCTGATGACGGGCTCCAACCTGGTCTCGGGCTCCCCGACGGCGGCCTTCCCCGGCCACGACTTCAACTGGTTCCCGTTCACCACGACCGGCATCGTCTCGATCCCCCTGGGCTTCCTCTTCGGCTGGCTGGGCACGGTCCTGACCCCGCCCAGGAAGGCGGCGCAGCAGCAGCGCCAGTACGAGGCGGTGGAGGGCTGGATCCTGGCGGGGGCGAGCGAGCCGGTGCCGGGCACGGACCGGAGGACCGCCCCTTGAACCCGTGACCGTCCCCCAGGCCCTGTGACCATCTCTTAAGCCCCGTTGAAGCTTTCCGCAGTCAGCGTTTGCCCTACCGTTGCCGTCGCCGAACTAGCGTGCGGAGCTGGTGTTTCGCTGTCGCCGGGCGGGGGCGCTGTGGCTATTGAGCTGCCTGAAGAAGTCGTTTCCTTTCTCCAGTTCATCGGGGTGAACTGGCCGAACGTGAATGAGGACAAGGTCCGTGAGTTCGCCTCCCATGTGCGGGACTTCGCGGAGAAGCTGGACGAGACGCATCAGGATTCCTCGGCGACGCTGACCAAGATGGCCGACGTGTACCAGGGCGCCTCCTACGAGGCGCTGCTGGCGAAGTGGTCCCAGATGTCCTCCGACCACATGTCCGAACTGCTGACGGCCTGCCACGCGGTGGCGACCGCCCTGGATGTCGCGGCGGATGTCATCGTCGGCATGAAGGCCGAGGCGATCGCCGAACTGGTGGTGCTGGCCGCGACGTTCGTGGCCGACCAGGCGGCGGCGGTGCTGACCCTCGGACTCGCGGAGGCGGCCGAGGTGCTCGTCGTGGAGGCCGCCGAGAAGCTGATGGACTACCTGGAGCAGCAGCTCGAGCAGTACATCATCGGGCAGGTCATCGAGGCGGCCGTGGAACCGCTGGTGGAGACGGTCGGCCGGGCGGTCAGCGGGCTGGTGTTCCAGGCGGCGGAGTCGGCGGCGGGCGTGCCCGCCGGCGGGGGCGGTGCGGGGACCGGCTTCTCCATCGACCCGGAACAGGTGCACGCCCGCGCCGAGTTGATGCACGGCCACGCGGAGAAGGTGGCCGCGCACGCCGAGGAGTTCACGTCCAGGCTGTCGGGGGTGACCTTCGAGTGACGAACCAGATCGTCAAGGCGCTTGAGCACGCCGCGCAGCGGACGGGCAAGGCCGTCGGGGAAGACGTCGGCAAGGCCGTCAAGGATCTCTACCACGACACCGGAAAGCGTCTGAAGCGGGTCGCGGACAACCACGCGGAGAACGACGCGAAGCACGCGGTGGAGATGGAGCGACTCGCCAAACGCCCCAGAACCGAGTCGACGCCCGTCTACCACATGGCCGACGACGGGAACATCCGCCGGCTGAACCCCGACCGCACGCATGCGGAGCTGACGGACGCCGACCGGGCCAAGCTCGGGCTCGACAGCTCGTCCATCGGCCGCCCGAAACCGGGCGAGCAGCACGCCAAGCTGAAGAACAAGAGCGAGGGGCGCACCGATCCACGCCCGACGGCCTCCTCCTCGCAGGTCGGGGTGGGCACCACCGATCTCTCCCAGGCCACCCAGCTCGCCCGCCACGCGGATCGCAGTTACGGCACCCGGAGCCCCGACGGCGAATTCACGAGCAACAATTACGCGTCCGCGAGAGTGACCGGCGCGGACGGCAGCGGAGACTTCATCCTCGTGGGCCGCAGCAATGGGTTCAGACACTCGGAACGAATGATCGGAACACCGTTCCTGAGAGAGGGAGAACCATCCCGGATACGGGACCTCTATACAGAAAGAGAACCTTGCAGCACCGGGGCCAATTGCAGTTCATGGATGGCGGAGAGATTCCCGGGAACGACCGTTACCCACAGCATCGAATACGGCAGCGACGCGGCATCGAGAGCGCGCGGGAATACCGCCATGAAAACCTATCTTGACCAGCTGAAACTGAATAGATAAGATGCGACGGATTATCCAATTTTGGCGGGATGAGAGCACATGAGCAGCAACCTCGATCGCGGCATGCTCGACGCCGTGTTCGCCCCGGACGAGCTGATCACCGCACCGGAGAGCATCCTCGGTCCCGTGTCGGACGCGGACGCCAGGGACGTTCTGGCGACGCTGGGCATTCCGGTCTGGGAGAACCCGTGGTTCGACCTGGACGACGGGATCGGCGAGCATCTCGAACCGGCCGAGGACGGCTGGATCATCCTCGGCATGATCCCCTATGACGACATCGCGCTCGACCCGAAGACCGGAGAGGTCCACTGCCTTCCGCAGGACGGGGACACCTATCTGCTGAACAGCGGGCTGCGGTCTTTTGTGCATTTCCTGTACCTCCTCAAGTCCGAGAGCCCGAACTACGACTTCGAAACTCACGGAAAGGCGGAGCGGGAAGAGGTGCGGCAGCGCATCCGGGAAACGATGACTTCCATCGATCCGGCCGCTCTGGAGAATCCGGAATCCCGCTGGTTCGATGTCCTCACGTACCTTGTGGATCCTGAACACCACTTCGAGTGAGGAGCACGGACCCGGTGACTGACGACGGAACTGGCGGCGGATCCGGCGACGGAACCGGCGACGGACAGATGCGGACCTTCGAGCTTGCCGGGTCCGCCGGGATCTCCGTGCCGGTACAGGTCGGCCCGTACTTCATGACGGGCCACGACGACCCGGTGCCCCTGGGCGAGTACGCCGACGCGCACGGGCTCCGCGTCTCCCGCCAGGAGTGCGCGCAGTGGACGCGGCTGGGCAGCGACGGCGGCTACGAGCTGTGCGTGGACCCCGAGGGGCCGGTGCGGGCCGTGCTGCTGGACTTCGACGAGCCGGACCGGTTCGTCAGCTCCTCCCCCCAGGCGTTCGCCGCCGGTCTCGCGGAAGCTCGTGAGGCCCTGCGCACCATCCTGAGCACGGACCGGCCGCAGACCGCCTCGGCCGCTTTCGACCGGCTCGGGGAGCGGCTGCGTACGCAGGATCCGCGCGCCTTCGCCGAGCGCGAGAGCTGGTGGCCGCTGGTGCTCGACGACATCCACGACACCGCGGCCGCCGCCTCGTACGCGGCCTTCGAATACGTCGACGGTCTGGGCGCCAAGCAGATCGTCACCCAGTCCGGCGCCATCGGCCTGCACCCCGAGGAGCGGCTGTGGAACACGCTGCGCGCGGCCGGGGTCGAGCCGGATCAGGTCCTGCGCATCCACACCGACCTGGCCCCCTGCTTCCTGCCCGGCCACTACTGCTCCCTGTGGCTGGCGCAGGTGTTCCCGGACGCCCAGCTGACGCACCACTTCCCCTACGGCGAGTCGGCCGCGTCCCGCGCGGAGGGCATCCGGCTGCTCGGCGAGACCGCGGAGGCCGGCCGGTGAGCCCGGCGCCCGCCCTCGACGAGCCTCCCGACCTCGCCGCCTGGCCGCCGCGGGAAGGGGTGAGCGCGGCGCACGGGCCCGCGCTGCTCGACTGGGCGGCCGACACCTCCGCCGGCCGTCCCCGGGTCTGCCTGCTCCGCGGGGCCCGGGGCAGCGGCAAGAGCCATCTGCTGACCTGGTTCCTCCTCGGCCCGACCGGCCACGCCCGCACCACGCCGCACGCCACGATCCCCTCCGCCGGGCTGTTCACCGACGCCTTCGCCTGGGAGCTGGGCCGACAGCTCGGCTACGGCCCGCTCGCCCCGGACCGGCTGCTGGAGCGCCTCACCGCCGATCCGCGCCCGCTGCTGCTCCTCGTACCGGACCTGCACCTGGCCGGCCGCGGCCCCGCCGACCGGCCGTCGGCCCAGCCGTCGGTCCTGGTCCGGGACCTGCTCGTCCCCCTCCTGCGCCTGCCGCAGACGCGCGCCGTGGTGGAGGTCGGCGACACGGACCTCCTCGACGCCTGGCCGGGCACGGAGTCCATCGACGTGGGCGACACACCCCACGACGGCTACGTCCCACCGGCCGGAGCCCTCTGCGCGGAGGACCTCACCGCGCTGGTCCCGCGCAGCGACGACGGCCGCCCGCGCTGGGACCTGGCCCCCGAGCCGGCCCGCGAACACGCCCTGGATCAGGCGCTGTTGTCCCCGGACACGGCCCACACCGTGCGCGCGCTGCTCACCGACCCGGGCTTCCTCGTCCACGGTTCCGCCGTGTCCGTCGCGGCCTGTCTGGCCGACGAGCGGATCCTCACGCCGCCGGGCCTGCGGGAGGTCTGGCGGGCGGCCGCCCCGCAGCTGTCCGACACCGCGCACAGCACCACGCAGCGCGCGGCCCTCCTCCACACCGCCGCCCTGGGAGCGAGCCCCACCCTCGCCCGCTACCTGCGCCCTCTCGCCGACCAGCACCTGTTCACGGCCGCCTGGGCCCGTCCGGACGCGCCGGTCACCGCCCTGACGCAGACGCCCGGCGACCAAGGACAGCTGCTCGCCGCCGATCCGCTGGGCGCGCTCACCCTCCTCGATCCGGAGACCGGCGCCGACACCGCCGCCGTCGACTCGCCGAGGAGCGTGCGCCCGGACGGCGTCGCCGTACGCCGTGACGGTTCGCTGCTCCTCCTCACCGACACGGGCGCCCTGCAACCGGTGACCCCGGAATCCGAGGGAACGGCGGCGGTCGTCCTCGGCCACATCGCCTCCCACCACGGTCACTTGACGCTCCGTCACCCGTCTCTCCGCCCGACAGCCCTGGGCCAGTGCCCGCACAGCGGAACCACGGTCCTGGGCGACGAACAGGGCAGCGTGCACCTCTGGACCCTGGACACCTACCACCCGAACCCGCGCTCGCAGACCCTGCACAAGGCCCCGATCACGGCGGTGACCTGCCTGACGCCTCCCGGCGACCGGCACGCCCTCGTGATGAGCGCGGCCCTGGACGGCACGGTCCGCCTCTGGGCGACCTCCGCCGACCCGCTCCCGGACCCGGTCGAGCAACGCCCGGCCTTCGTCACGGCCCTGGCCTCGGCGCACAGCGCTTACGGCCCGATCCTGGCCGTGGCCTGGAACGACGCGAGGCTGCACCTGTGGCACCTGGCCACCGGCCGCGTACGCGCCCTCCCCCTCCTCACCCGCTGCCGGGCCCTCGCCCTCTCCCCGGACCTACGGCTCACGATCGCGGGCCCCGACGGCAGTTACGCACTACGCCTGGACGCACCACGCTTGTGGGACGAGCCGGTCACCTGACACCTCCGCAGCCCACCCGGCCGCACCCCCGCCCAGCCACACCCGCCTGCTACGTTCCCTCGAACACATGGACAGCGAAACCGAGTTCGGAGGACATGGGCATCGTGGGCGCGTCAGGGTGGGAGTACTACGTCCCGTACCAGAAGGATGTGGCGGCGGCTCTGGAGGAGTTGCAGGCGCGCGTCTTCCGGGAGCAGGACTACTACTGGTCGGGGGACCATCCGCTGAGCGAGGACGATCCCGTGCCCCGGCCCGCCACGATCGAGGAGTTGTGGGAGGACGAAGGGGTTCAGGAAGAGGGGACGCATTCGATCCTCGACATGGACCGGGTGCTGCGGCCCGGCGAGCATCCCCGTGTCGGCGCGGTGCGGCCCGTCCACCCCGACGAGGCCTGCCGGCTCACCGGCACCGATGTGCTCACGCGCGAGCACATCGAGGTGATAGAGGCACTGGTCGAGGAGGGCTGGTCCGGGCGGGTCGCGGTGCTGCACGACGGGGCCGGGCGGCCCAGCGAGTTGTACTTCTGGGGGATCTCGGGAGACTGATTTCCGTGGAGGAACTTCCCGGCGGGCACGTCAGCCGCGTCGTACGGGTGGGAGACACCGTGCGGCGGGCGCCCACGCCACGGTCCGGGTACGTGCGCGAGCTGCTCGCCCTGTTCGAGCGCCGAGGATGGCCGGGCGCGCCCCGGTTCCTCGGCGTGGACGGCGACGGGCGCGAGATGTTCACGTATCTGCCGGGGCGGGCCGCCCTGACGCCCGACGAGCGGCGGGCCGCACGCGGCGACGCGGGGCTCGCGCAAGTGGCCTCGCTGGTGCGGGAGTTCCATGAGATGACCTCGGGCACCGCGCTCGCCGGGAACCAGGACGTCGTCTGCCACCACGACCTCGATCCGCGCAACACGCTCTACTCCGGGACCTGGACGCCCACGGCCTTCGTCGACTGGGACCTGGCCGCGCCCGGGCGGCGTATCGAGGATGTCGCCCACGTCTGCTGGCAGTACCTGGACCTCGGTCCGGACGCCGGGGACACGGACGAGGCCGCACGCCGGATGCGGCTGGTCTGTGACGCGTACGGGCTGGACGCGGCGGGCCGGGGGCAGCTCCTGGAGACGGTCCTGTGGTGGCAGGAGCGGTGCTCGCGCGGGATCGCGGAGGCGGCCGGGCGGGGCGATCCGGCGATGGTGCGGCTGCGCGGACTCGGGGTCGTGGAGCAGGTGCGGGCGGCCCGCCGCTGGGTGACCGCCCACCGCGAAGCGCTCGCCGCCCACCTCTGAACGTCCGCTACCGCGGCTTCGTGCAGACCGGCGCCCGGGTGACCAGTTTGCGGTGCGGGCCCAGGAGGTCCACGTCCCAGTACGTGCGGTCGTAGCCGATGCCGACGGCCGTGACCCCGGGGCTCATGAGGGACTCGTAGATGTCGTTGCCCGGGTCCGGGTCGGTGATCGTGTCCGCGAAGTAGCTGTCGTGGTGGTAGCCCGCGTACATGAACTCCTCGGCGTGCGCGGAGAACAGGCCGGCGTCGGTCAGCCGGGCGCGCAGATCGCGGCCGTCGCTTCCGGTCGAGGTGAGCTTCCCCTGGCCGGCCATGTCGGCGGCGTGGGCGGTGGCCACCTCGGTCGCCGTGTCGGACAGCCGCAGCCCCGGCAGCCCGTGCGCGGCGCGCTCCTCGTTGACCTGGCAGGTGATCCAGTCGACGTCCGGGGAGTAGGGGGCCGCGGCGTCGGCCGCCGCCGTGCCCACGGTTCCGGCCAGCAAGGCGACGGAGACAGCCACCGTCGCCCCCGTCATCGTCCTGCGCTTCACACTCGTCCCTCTCGTCGCACCGCGCCCGCGGACCGTTCACCGGGGGCGCTGCGAGCAGTCTGCCGATGAGGAGGGGCCGCGGCGCTGCGCAACATGCCGCGGGCGGCCCGGGAACTTCGCGGTGGAACCTGGGGTCCACCACTCGGTGGACCCCAAGTTCCACCGGGCGAGGCTGTCGGCGCGTGGGGCGCCCCGGACAGCATTGCTCCCATGATTGATTCCTTTGCGGACAACGCGAGTTGGGCCACCGGGAGCACCGGCGACGACGTGCGGGACGACGTCGTGCGGCTCGACGACGTGCGCCGGGTCTACGGCGCAGCGCGCGGCCGGCGCGCCCAGGTCGCCGCCCTCGACGGGGTGAGCATCGGGCTGCGGCGGGGCTCGTTCACCGCCGTGATGGGCCCCTCCGGCTCCGGCAAGAGCACCTTCCTGCACTGCGCGGCCGGGCTCGACCGGCCGACCTCGGGGTCGGTGACGCTCGACGGGGTGCGGCTGGGCGAGCTCGGCGAGCGCCGGCTGACCCGGCTGCGCCGCGAACGCATGGGATTCGTCTTCCAGTCGTACAACCTGCTGCCCGCGCTGTCCGTACGGGACAACGTCACCCTGCCGCTGCGGCTCGCCGGCCGCCGGGTCAAGCGCACCGAGGTGGACCAGGTCCTGGAGCGCGTCGGCCTCGCCGGGCGCCAGCGCAGCCGCCCCGGTGAACTGTCCGGCGGGCAGCAGCAGCGCGTCGCGGTCGCCCGGGCCCTGGTGACCCGGCCCGCGGTGGTCTTCGGCGACGAACCCACGGGCGCGCTGGACACCACGACGGCCCGGGAGGTCCTGGCGCTGCTGCGGGAGGCCGTCACACGGACCGCCCAGACGGTGGTGATCGTCACGCACGATCCGGTGGCCGCCGCCCATGCGGACCGGGTGGTGTTCCTGGCCGACGGCCGGATCGCGGGAGCCCTGGAACGGCCGACCGTGGACGCCGTCGCCGAGCGGATGACCCGGCTCGGCGCCTGGGACGCACTGGCCCGCCAGAACGTGCCCGACCAGCAGAACGTGCCCGCCCCGCAGACCGCGTCGGCCCCGAAGAACGCGCAGGCACGGCGATGACCGGGCTCGCGCTGCGCACCCTGCGCTTCCACAAGGGCGGTTTCGTCGCCTCGTTCCTCGCCATGTTCCTCGGCGCCCTGCTCGTCATCGCCTGCGGCGGGCTCCTGGAGACCGGCATCCACCACGCGGCCCCGCCGCAGCGGCTGGCGGCCGCGCCGGTCGTCGTCACCGGCGACCAGCGCTACCACGACACCGTCGAGGAACTGGTCTTCCCCGAGCGGATCCGGCCCGCCGCGGACCTCGCCGACCGACTCGCCGCGGTGCCGGGCGTGCGAAAGGCCGTCCCGGACGTGTCGTTCCCGGTCACCCTGAACGGCGAGGGGAGCCGGGCCACCGGCCACGGCTGGTCGTCCGCCGCGCTCACCCCGTACCGGCTCACCGCAGGCGCCCCGCCCGCCGGAGCGGACCAGGTGGTGGTCGGTGCCGCCCTCGCCGACCGGGCCGGGCTGCGCGTCGGCGCGCGCGTCGGCCTCCTCACGAACGGCACGGCCGAGCGTTACGAGGTCTCCGGCATCGCCCGCGGCACGGACGACGGCGACGCCCTCTTCCTCTCCGACACGGAGGCGGCCCGCACCTCGGGACACCCCCGACAGGCCGACTCCATCGGCCTGTTGACCACCCCGGGCACGGATCCCACCACGCTCGCCCGGGACGTGCGCCGGGCACTGGCGGGCAGCGGCACTCCGCTCGCCGTGCTGACCGGCGACGCGCGGGGACAGGCCGAGAACCCGGCCGTGCTCGCGGACGGCGGCGACCTGATCCCCCTCGCGGCGGCGTTCGGCGGCCTCGCGGTGCTGGTCACCGTGTTCGTCGTGGCCGGCACCCTGGGCCTGTCGATCCGGCAGCGGGAACGGGAGCTGGCGCTGCTGCGCGCGGTCGGCTCCACCCCGGGTCAGCTGCGGCGGATGGTCGTCGCGGAGACGCTGGTGCTCGCCGCCGTCGCCACCGCGCTCGCCTGCGTGCCGGGACCGCGCGCCGGGCGGTGGCTGCTCGGGGCGTTCGCGGACGCCGGGGTGGTGCCCGGATCGATCGCGTACCGCGCGGGTTCCGTGCCGCTGATCGTCGGGATCGGCACCGCGCTGCTCACCGCGGTGTGCGCGGCGCTGGTCGCCGCCCACGGCGCGGCCCGCACCCGGCCGACGGAGGCGCTCGCCGAATCGGGCCTCCAGCGGCGCTGGTTCAGCATCGCCCGTACGGTCACGGGGGCGCTCTGCCTCGCCGGCGGCACGGCGCTGGCGCTGGGCACCGCCCGCTCGGCAGGGCCGGACGCGGGCGGCGTCGCCACCCCGGCGGCGCTGGTGTGGACGGCCGGGTTCGGGCTCCTGGGACCGGTGCTCGCCCGGGCCTGCACCGCCCTGCTGAGCCGACCGCTGGGCGCGGTCTCCGGGCTCGCCGGACAGCTGGCCGCCGCCAACGCGCGGGCCCGCACCTCCCGGCTCGCCTCCGCCGTCATGCCGGTCATGCTCGCCACGGGCCTCGCCCTGACCCTGGCCTATCTCCAGACCACCGAATCCGCGGGCGCCGAGCGGGCGTTCGACGAGAGCCTGCGGGCCGACCTGGTGGTCACCTCGCAGGCCGGCGGGCTGACGCCCGACACGCTGGCCGCGGTCCGCGGGACCCCCGGCGTCGCGGCGGCCACCGCGCAGATCCCCGGCACCGGCTACATCGAGACCCCCCGGGCAGAGCGGACGGGCGACGGCGAGGAGGGGGCGTCCGGACCGCGGCCCACCGAACTGGCCCTGCGCGGCGTCACCGTCGAGGGCCTGGACCGTACGACGTCCTACCGGGCCGCCACCGGCAGCCTCGGCGCACTGCGCGGGCACACGGTCGCCCTTCCCACGGCCGACGCCACGAGCCGGGGCCTCCGGATCGGCGACCCGGTCCCCTTCCGGCTCGGCGACGGCAGCCCCGTCACCCTGAAGCTGGTGGCGACACTGGACGGCCGCCGCGGCTACGAGACCGCGCTGATCCCGGCCGCGCTCATGCTCGGCCACACCGACTCGGGTCTGATCCCCCAGATCATGGTGACCGCCGCCCGGGGCACCGACCGCGCCGCGCTCACCGCCGCGCTCACGGCCCGCTCCGCGAGCGGCCCGGGGCTGACGGTGACGACGCGGGAGGCCGTCACGGCCGCCTACTCCGAACAGGACGACACCCAGGCGTGGATGGCGTACCTGGTGCTCGCGTCCGTTGTCGGCTACGCGGTGATCGCGCTGGTCAACACCCAGATCCTGGCCACCACGGAGCGTCGCCGCGAGTTCGGTCTGCAACGGCTGATCGGTGCCACCCGCGGTCAGGTCCTGCGGATGACGGCGGTGGAGGCCGTACTGACCGCGACGGTCGGCATCGCGCTCGGCATCCTGGTGGCGGCCTGCACACTGGTCCCGGCGGGCCTCAGCATCCTGGACTCGGCGCTCCCCAGCGGCTCCCCGCTGATCCTGGGCACGGTCCTCGCCGCCGCACTGGGCCTGACCGTGGCGACGACCCTGCTCACCGCGGGCGCGGTCCTGCGCACCCGCCCGGGCGACGGGACGACCGTCTGACGAGTGAGCGTCCCGGGTGCGGCGGCAACGGCTGCCGCACCCCCGCTCACTTGCCCAGCCGCTCCGCCATCGCCGCCCGCCGCGCGAGCACCCCGTCCCGCAGCTCCTCCATCTCCCGCAGCGCGTCCCGTCGTTCGCGCTTGGCGAGGCGGTCGAGGTACAGGCGCCCGTAGAGATGGTCCGTCTCGTGCTGGAGGCAGCGGGCGAAGTAGCCGCGGCCCTCCACCACCAGCGGGGCGCCGTCCTTGTCCTGGCCGCGGACGACCGCGTGGTCGGCGCGCGCGACAGCCTTGTAGGGGCCGGGCACGGACAGGCAGCCCTCCATCCCCTCGACCAGTCTCCGGTCGGCGAGCGGCTCCTCGTCGAGCACCGGGTTGGCGATGGCCCCGGTGTGCCGCACTCCCCAGTCGTCCTCCATGTCGTACACGAACAACTGAAGGTCCACGTCGACCTGGTTGGCGGCGATGGCCGCGCCGTGCGCGATGTGGTTCGTGGCGAACATGTCGTCGATCAGCCGGGTCAGTTCGGGGGTACCGAAGTGCTCCTGCGTGACCGGCTTGCAGCGCCGCCGCAGTACGTCCTCGCCGACCACGGTGATGCGCCGCACGTCCCCCCGCTCGACCTCCGGCAGCAGTCGCCCTTCACCCATCACCGTCAACCCCTGTCTCGTACCGACCACTTGGCGCCTCTTGGCGACGCCCCCGGCAACGTAGCAGGCCACCTCGCCGTGGCTGCCTGAATCACCCCCAGGAGCAGCGCGGTGACGAGGAGCAGGGTGGTCGGCGACAGGCCCTGCGGGTGCCCGTCCGCGTCCCGGATCGCGCCCATGAAGTCCAGCGGCGCGAAGCCGTTCACGACCAGGTACCACAGCGGCGGGTAGACGGCCTGGAAGAGCCGGTGGGTGCGGGAGACGGTGCCGAGGGCCAGCGCGAGGGTGGGGATGAACAGGACCGCGCAGGCCCACGCCGCGCACCCCGGCCCGTCACCGCCGGCCGCCGCCCGCAGGCCCGCCCCGGCCCCCGCGGCGGCGGTGAGCAGCACCCCGGCCGTCCACTCCGCGTACCGCCTGCGCGCCGGACGCGGGTATCCGGCGAGGAACGCGTCGACGCCGCTCTCCCCGCGCTGCGTGCCCAGCCGCGACCACAGCAGCACCGGCCAGATCCAGGACAGCGGCAGCAGCACCCGGCTCACCCCGGTGGCGGGGGTGACGCAGAGGGCGAGCAGCGCGAGGGCCGCCGTCACCGCCCACCACCACCAGGCGGTGCCCCGTACGAGGACGCGCGCCTCGCCCGCGAGGAGCCGCAGCCCGGTGCGGCCGGTCCGGGCCGGGGTCACGGGCGGCCGGGCGAACACGGCGGGCGGCGCCACCACGGCCGGTGCCACATGCTTCTGTCGCGGGGCGGGAGCGTGGCCGCGCGCCGGGTCGACGCGGGCGAACCACACCGCCGGGACCAGCGCCACAAGCACCGCGATCCCCGCCAGCGCGAGCCGCTGGACCACGTACGCCGTCGTCGGTTCGAAGCCGTCCCAGTCGAAGGTGCGCAGCGGCCGCTCCACGAACGTCAGGCCGAGGCTGAACTCCCCCGCTCCGTGCGGATCGACGCCCTGGGCGCGCAGCGCGGCGCCCAGCGACCGCACGACGTCGGCGACGCCGATCCCGCCCAGCGGGGCGTGCGGCGACTGCCCGCCGAGCACGAGCACCGTCCACACGAAGAACCACAGCACGTTGCCGAGCCCGGCCCGCAGCAGCGGGATCGTCTCGAAGAGCAGCGCGGCCGCCGCGGTCAGCGCCACCATCGGCAGCGCGATCAGCACGAACGGCTGGAGCAGCGCCACCACGTCGAGGGTGCCCGACTCGCCGCGCGCCCACAGCAGGGCGAGCGCCGCGAGGGCCAGCACGCCGAGCAGGGAGGCCAGCACGAGCAGCGAGGACAGGAACTTCGCGCACAGGTACGCGGCCGTGGGCAGCCGGGTCGTCGCGAGCAGCCCGCCCACCCCGCTGTCGGCGTCGCGGGCGACGGCGCCCCGCACGGCGTAGAACCCGCCGAGCGACAGCCACACCGTCCCGGCGAGCGCCACGACCATCCCCAGGTAGGCGCTGTCGTACGTGCCGCGCCAGTCGCCGAACTGGAGCACCGTCCAGTGCGCGTCCCGGGCCGGGACGGCCGCCACGGCGAGCCCGACGGAGGCGGCGAGCACCGCCAAGTAGGCGGGCCTGCGTGCCCGTTGCCTGAAGTCGCCGAGGGCGAGCGGCAGCAGCGCCCTCATGCCGCGGCCGCCGGAACGGTGTGCACGGCGGCGAGGTAGGCGTCCTCCAGGCCGGGTTCGGCCGGTGCGCAGTGCGCGTACGGCGGCGGTACGTCGCTCAGGACGCGGGCCCGCACCCCGGTGGCCGTACGGGTGAGGGAGCCGACGACGTGCCGGGCGTGCAGCTCACCCAACTCCGCCTGGGAGACGGTCACTTCCCAGACGCGTCCACTGGTACGCGCGATGAGTTCCTCGGGTGTCGCGCGGGCCAGGAGCCGGCCGCCCGCGACGACGGCGATCTCGGCGGCGACGGACTCCACGTCGGAGACGATGTGCGTGGACAGCAGCACGACACGGGTGGCGGCGAGGCCGGCGAGGAGATTGCGCAGCCGGATGCGCTCCTCCGGGTCGAGCCCGGCGGTCGGCTCGTCGACGATGATGACGCGCGGGTCGGCGAGCAGCGCCTGCGCGATGCCGACGCGGCGCAGCATGCCGCCGGAGTAGCCACCGAGCGGGCGGTGCGCGGCCTCGGTGAGATTGACCAGACCGAGGAGTTCGTCGACGCGGGCCCGGGCCGAGCGGCCCGTCAGTCCTTTCGCGGCGGCCAGGTAGCGCAGGAACTCGCGGGCGTTGAGGTTCGGGTACACACCGAAGTCCTGCGGCAGGTAGCCGAGTTGGCGGCGCAGGCGGCCGGGGTGGCGGACGGCGTCGTGGCCGTCGATGCGGACCTGGCCCGTGGTGGGGCGGGTGACGGTCGCCGCGATGCGCATGAGGGTGGACTTGCCGGCGCCGTTCGGGCCGAGCAGTCCGGTCAGGCCGGGTGGCAGGTGGAGGGTGAGGCGGTCCACGGCGTTCGTGGCCGCGCCGCGGTAGGTCTTGGTGATGTCGGTGAGTTCGAGCATGGGGGTAGTTTTCGGGCGGGCCCGGGGGTGACACATCTGCCGTTCGGCAGATATGCGGGTGCCGGTTTCGTCGTGGTTGCTCGCGCCGTTCCCCGCGCCCCTTACGGGGCGGTCGTGGGGAGGGTCGCCTTTACGGTCCAGCCGTCGGCGGTGCGGCCCGCTTCGAAGGTGCCGTCGCACAGGCGGACCCGTTCGGCGAGGACCGCGAGGCCGGTGCCGCCGTCCGTGCGGCGTACGCGTGCGCGGGGCGGGGCGTCGTCCGTGATCGTCAGGGTGAGCGTGCCGTCGCCGGGTGCCACCGTCACCGTGACCCGCCCGGCGTGCGGGGCATGACGGCGTACGTTCGTCAGGGCCTCGACGGCGACCCGGTGGGCGGCGTCGTCGGCGGCCGGGGCCAGGCGCAGCCCCTCGTCCCGTACGTCGAGCACCGCGGGATGCCCGAACCTGCCGACCAGATCGGGGAGTTCGTGCAGTCCGTGCCGGACGAGGGCGGCGCCGTCGTCGTCCTCGGCGGCGCGCAGGGCCCGCAGGGTGTGGTCCATCGAGCCGAGGGCGCGACTGCCCGACTCCGCAAGCCGGGCGAGGAGTTCGCGGGTCTCCTTCTCGTCGTACGGTCCCGTCTGCGCGGCCTGCGCCTCCACGACCATGCCGGTGAGCTCATGGGCGACGAAGTCGTGCAGATCGGCGGCGACGGCGAGGCGCTGCTCGCGGCGGGCCCGCAGCACGGCCGCCCGGCGCCGCTCGTCCAGGGCGCGCAGATAACAGCCGACGCCGACCGCGCAGCCGACGGGGAACAGCGTCGCCGCCGCCATCAGCACCGAGCCGCCCAGAAGATCCGGGGGATGCCGCAGGCTGAAGCGCAGCGGCGCGGCCACGCAGGTCAGGACGGCGAGCGCGCCCAGGGCGGCCACCCGGCGGCCCGGCGCACACCGCAGCAGCCGGCCGGTGAGGACGAGCAGCCCGGCCAGTTCGACGGGCAGCCACAGCAGGACGAGACCGGGCTCCCCGGCGTACGCGGCGTCCACCAGCCACGACACGGCGAACGCCCCGCACGCGGCCCGGCCGGGCCGCTCCGGCGACCACGGCAGCACCGCCGCGCCGAGCGCAACGGCCGCCGCGGCCGCGAGGAGCAGCGCGGTCGGGGGCGCGGCGAACGCGGGCAGGAACAGCAGCACGGCAGCGCCACCCGCGACGAACCGCCGCACGGTCATCCCGCGTACCCCAGCTCCCACGCCGTCACGGCGATGCCGACCCGGTTGCGTACTCCCAACTTCCGCTGCACGGCGGCGACATGGGTCTTCACCGTGCCGGGCGAGATGAACAGTTCGGTGGCGATGTCGGCGTTCGTGAGGCCCTGCGCGACCTTCCCGGCGATCTCGGTCTCGCGCGGGGTCAGCGCCTCGCGCGGGGCGGCGACGGTACGCGCGGGCGGCCCGGTGACATGGCGCAGCAGCCGTACCGTCACCTCCGGGCTGATCAGACTGTCCCCGGCGACGGCCGCCCGCACCGCCTCGACGAGCAGCGCGGGCCCGGACCGCTTCAGCAGAAAACCGGAGGCGCCGTGGCGCAGCGCCGGATATACGTACTCGTCGAGGTCGAAGGTCGTCACGACCACGACCTTCACCGGCAACTCGGCCTCCGGAGAAGCCAGTTGACGGGTGACCTCAAGGCCGTCCACGTACGGCATCCGGATGTCGACGAGCGCGACGTCGGGCCGCGTCTCGCGCACGGTCCGCAACGCACTCCGCCCGTCCCCCGCCTCCCCCACGACGACGATGTCCCCCTGCGCCTCCAACATCCGCCGCATCCCCCGCCGCACAGCGACCTGATCATCGGCGATCACCACGCGTATCCCCATGCCACCAGT
This sequence comes from Streptomyces sp. NPDC057694, assembly GCF_042799415.1. Classification (NCBI taxonomy): domain Bacteria; kingdom Bacillati; phylum Actinomycetota; class Actinomycetes; order Kitasatosporales; family Streptomycetaceae; genus Streptomyces; species Streptomyces sp. NPDC057694. The sequence goes on along the minus strand of NZ_JBHVIX010000018.1, from coordinate 163,608 downwards.
GTCGCGCCCCGTCAGGGGCGCGGGGCTGTATCGATATGCGGCTCCGCCGCGTGGGCGCGAGCAACCACGACGAGACCCGCACGTGCCCACCAGGCGGACGCTTACTCCGACTCGGCCGGCGCCCGCCCGGTCAGCGCCGCCAAAGAACTCCGCACATGATCCATATGAGCCCGCATCTCGTCCCGCGCCTCGGTGTGCTCCCGAAGCACCCCCTCGGTCTCCCGAGAGATCCGCTCCTCGCGCGCCCGCGCCTGCGCGACCAGCTCCGAGCCGGAGGCCTCCGCGTCCTCCTGCCGGTGCCGCGCCGCCTCCTCGGCCTCGGCCAGCGCCCGCTTCGCCTCGGAGAGCCGCGCCTCGGCCTCGGCGACGGCGGCGGCCTCCCACTCGTCGACGGCGGACTCGCGCCCGGCGCTCTCCCGCTCCAGCGCGTCGAGCCGCTCGGCCTGCTCCTCGGCCTGGTCCGCGAGGACTCCCTCGCAGCGGCGGCGCATCTCGCGCAGCGCCTCCAGCGCCTCGGTCCGCGTCTCCTTCACCTCGCGGCGGGCGGCGATCCGGACCTCGTCGGCGGCGGCCCGCGTCGCGGTCTCCCGCTGCCGGGCCCGCTCGTCGGCCTCGCCGCGCACCTCGTCGGCGTAGGCCTGCGCGGCGTCGCGCGCCTCGCCGCCCGCCCGCTCGGCGGCCTCGGTGACGGTCTGCGCGTCGGTGCGCCCGGTGTGCCGCACCGCGGCGGTCTCCTCCTCGACGAGCTCCAGGAGGTACTGGGCGCGCTTGCCCAGCGTGGCGTACGTCTGCGGGGCCAGCCGGTCGACGGCCTCGCGCAGCCGCTCGGCCTCGGCCTCCATCTCCTTGTGCAGCACGGTCAGCCGCGCGGCCCGCTCCCACGCGTCGTCGCGCTCCTGGGACAGCCCGGCGGCGAAGGCCTCCACCTGCTCGGGGCGGTACCCGCGCACACCGCGGCCCCTCGTGACGACGAAGCCGTACGCCGAGGCGTCGGAAGCCGACGCACCCGCACCGCCAGGGCTCACAGTGCTCATCCTGGGTTCCCCTCTCCACACCGACACAGCGACAGACAGACAGACCGACCGACGCACGACGTTCTGCGTGATTGCCGCACATCTTTATGGATCAGACGGAAGCGCTCATAACGCGACACACGAGACGCACCGCATGACCCACTCGGTCAAGGATGCGTCAATTGCTGCCGAAAGTCGGAATCGTCGTGTCGTCCCGGAGTGCCGAGAAGAGCTCGGCGGCCTCGGTCGCGTTCCACTCGACGACGTCACCGACCCCGGGAACAGAGGGCTCGCTCGCGATCGGCACGGTCGTCGTGGACCCGTCGCCGTGTGAGATGTCATCCATTTCGAGGCCGAGCCTGCCGAGGTTCAGCAGGCCCGCGCCCCGGTCGACGGTGAGCGCGTTCAGCGACGCGTCCAGGAACGGCAGCAGCTTCCACGGGGCCAGCAGCGTGCCGGCGCTCAAACCCTTGTCCGCGATCGCCGCGATCAGCTGCTGCTGCGCCTGGACACGGCCCAGGTCGCCGTTGGCGTAGCTGTGCCGGTCGCGGGCGTAGGCCAGGGCCTGCGTGCCGTTCATCGTCTGGCAGCCGGCCTTGAAGTCGGCCCCCGAGTAGGAGTCGCTGAGATCCTTCGGCACGCAGACCTCGACGCCGCCCAGCGCGTCCACGACGTCCACGAACCCGCCGAAGTCGACCTCGGCGTAGTGATCGAGGCGCAGCCCCGTCGCCTCCTCGACCGTGCGCGTCAGCAGCTCCGGGCCACCGAGCGCGTACGAGGCGTTGATCTTGTTCTTGCCGTGGCCGGGGATGCTCACGTAGCTGTCGCGCGGGATGGACACCAGATACGGGCCGCTCGCGCCGTAGTGCAGCACGATGATCGTGTCCGTCTCGTCGCCCGAGTCGGAGCCGACGTGCAGCTCCTGCTGCTGCTCCTTGGTGAGGTTCTTGCGGGTGTCGGAGCCGACGAGCAGCCAGTTCGTGCCCTTGCCCGCGGCGGGCCGCCCGCTGTAGTCGCCCAGGGCGTCCGTCCGCTGGATCTGCCCCACGGCCCAGATCCCGACGCCGACCGCGTACGCGACGACGACCACGAGCACCACGAGCAGCGCCAGCAGAATCCGCCTGAGCGGGCTCCGGCGCTTCTTTCCGTTCCTCTTGGTTCCCTTGCGGGTACGCCTGCCCGACGCCCGGTACACCGTGGTGCTGCTCGCGGGCGGCAGCGGCTGGTCCGGCCGGCCCGGCTCCGGCTGGTCTGGCGGCGTCGTCATGGTACGAACCTGACACAGCACCAGAAAAGCCGCAGGGCGACGCACCCTTACGGTGCATCGCCCCACGGCTCAGCCAACGGCCGACGGTTACAGCAGGCCGTCCCACATCTGTTCGAGCAACACCGACCACCAGGTCTCGGGCGAGCCGAGCGCGGCCGGGTCCAGCGCGCTGAGCTGGGCCTGGAAGTCGACGGTCCAGCGGCCCGCCTGCTCCGGGTTGAGCCCGTAGCGCAGCCGCCACATCCGGCCGAGCAGCGCCAGCGACCGGGCGAACTCCGGCAGCCCGCTGTTCACGAACTGCGGCGGCACCGGCGCACCACCGGGGCCGGCTTCCACCGGCACGGCCACGATGTTCGCCGTCCCGTACTGCACGCAGAGCGCCTTGCCGAAGTCGGAGCCCATCACCAGGTACGAGCCCGCGTCCGGGGCCGGCTGCACCCCGCGCTCCTGCGCCAGCTCGGCCAGCGTCGGCACCGGGCGGCCCGGCTGGGCCTGCGCCCAGAAGAACGGCCCGAAGTCGGCGGGCAGCCCCGCGACGACGAGCGTGTGCGCGACGACGTCCGGGACGCCCTGGCGCGACACCGCCCGCTGATCGAAGCGGAACACCCCGGGCCCGAAGGCCGCCGCCAGCTCCTGCGCGATGCCCTCCGGCGGGATCGGCGGCGCGGGCTGCGCGGGCGGCAGCGGCGCCCGGACCGGCGCCGGACGCGCCGGACCGTCGGCGACCTGGTGCAACTCGCCCTGGTGCGCGATCAGTTGCTGCATACCCTGCTGACGGGAGGCGTGATCGGTGCCGTACGGCGCGATGGACGTGATCCGCGCCTGCGGCCACTGCTCCTGGATCATGCGGGAGCAGTAGGCGCCGGGCAGCGCGCACGACTCCAGCTCCGTGTGCAGCTCCAGGACCTGGTCCGGCGGGATGTTCATGCCGCGCAGCTCGTGGAAGATCTGCCACTCCGGGTGCGCGACGCCGGGCGCCGAACGGCGGATGAGCTGCTGCTCGGAGCCGTCGGGCGCGCGGTAGCGCAGCACCGCCTGGTAGCCGGGGCCCACGGTCGGCGGACCGGCCGGGGGGCCCGGAGCGGGAGCCGTCTGCGGATATCCGTACGCGGGCGGCGGCCCACCCGGGATCTGCTGCCCGGGCACCGGCGGCGGCATCGCACCGGGCGGCATCCCGCCGGGCTGCTGCATGGCGCCGGGTGGCGGGGGCTGCATCGCGCCGGGCGGCGGCTGCATTCCGCCGGGCGCCTGCGGGCCGGGGCCCGAGAGCATCGTGGCCGCGTGGTGCACCGCGTCACCGGACGGCGCCGGGGGCGGCGGAGGACCGGGCGGGCCGGGCGGCGGCGGCATGCCGGGACCACCGGCGGGGCCGGGCGGACCGGGCGGCGGCGGGGTGCCGGGAGCGCCGGGGCCCGCGACGGGCGGACCGGACAGCATGGTCGCGGCGTGGTGCACCCCCGCGCCGGGCGGCGGTGGCTGCGGCGCGGCCGGCGGCTCCGGCTGCCCGGCACCGGGCGCGGACAGCATCTGCGTCGGGACGTAACCGCCGCCGGGCACACCCGGACTGCCGGGCGGCGGCGGAGTCTGCGCGCCACTCTTGCGGGGCGGCTGCGCCTTGCTGGTGGCGGCGTTCGCGATGTCCTCCGCGTCGGGCGCGAGCGGCCGCCCGGCGGCGTCGCGGCCCGGGGCGGGCGCGGAGCCCTGCGGATACCCGTACGCGGACACGGCGCCCGGCGGCGGCGTGACCGGCACGGCGGTCCCCGGAACCGGCGGCGGCAGCGGCGCACCGACCGGCCCCGCCACGGGCGGCGGAGGCGGCGAACTCGCGGGCGGAGGAGGCGTGTTGGACCCGGCCTGCGGAAAACCGTTCGCAGGCGGCGGGGGCGGCGGAGGCGGCAACTGGCCGCCGGCCGGAGCCGGATCGGGCTTGGCGTCCTCGGCCGGCGGCGGCGAGAACACCGTGTCGGGCAGCGGGACGAGCCGGTCGTTCTCGTCGCCCATCCCATTGGTGTCCGTACCGGCCCACGGCGTCGCGTCGGCGGGCACCGGCGCGGGCGGAGGCGGTGGCGGTGGCGGGGCGGACGCGGCGGCCGGCACCGCGTCCTGCGGCTCGTCCGCGCCGTCCGACGCGCCGCCACCGGCGATCCCCAGCTTGTCCGCCGCCTCCTGCAACCACTCCGGCGGAGACAGCAGGAACGACGTCTGATTGAGGTCCACGCGCTCCGGCGGCCGCGGCGCCGCGGGCCCCGCCGGTGCCTCCGGCAGCCCGTACTCCTCCTCGTACCGCCGGATCACCTCGCCCACCGGCAGCCCGGGCCACAGCGTCGCCTCGGCGGAGTCCCGCGCGATCACGAGCCGCTGCCGGCCGCCGCCGGAGACCGCACCGCCCTCGCGGTCCTCGGCCCACACCACGAACCCCAGCTCGAACTCCCGCACCCGCACCTCACGGTGCTGATACGCGGGCACATCGCCGTTGATCCACTCCTCGGCGCGCTCCTGCGCCTGTGCGAACGTCACCATCGGACCCTCACCCCTCGTCCGGCGCATCGGTCGGGACGGCGTGCGCGAAACCGCCGTCCACCATCAGGTTCGCCACCGTCTCCAGCTCCGGCGGATTGCCCGCGAGCCGGGACAGGAAGTCGTCGAAGTCGTCACCGCAGGGCAGCAGCAGCCGCTCCACCCGCTCGGGCACCGACCAGTGCGCCGTCTCGCCGCCGTCGCGCACGTCGTCGTACGCGCAGAACCACACGGATCCGGACGCCTCGCCCTTCACCTTCACGGCCAGGATCCCGCCCTGCACGAAGGCGATCCCCAGATAGTCCTTGGTCAGGTGATCGCGCAGACACTTGTTGACGTACACCAGGTCGTTGACGGCCGCCTCGTCGCGCACCGTGAAGAACGGCTGGTCGATCAGCAGCCCCAACTCGGCGTCCAGCGCCGCCCCCACCGGGGCGCACCCGCCGCCCGCCTTCAGGAACGAGCGGTACCCGCCCGGCAGCCGGTACCCCAGGTCCTCCTCCGCGCCGAGCACCTGCTGCTCGGTCACCGCCACCGCCGACTTCGGCAGGCCGAAGTGCGCGGGCCGGGTGTCCTGCAAGGAGCGCGTGCCCCGCTTGTGGTGGTCGACCGCGGCCGTGGCGAGCCCGCCGTGATGACGCAACAGCGCCTTCACCTCCACGGGCACCAACTCCAGGCGCCGCGAACCGCGCACGTGGTGCCACGTCCAGCCGTGCGGCGTCGCCACCGGCGGGATGGTGTCCCACAGTTCGTGCCCCGCCGCCGCCTGCACGGCGTTCGCCGACACATAGTCCGTCAGCCGCAGTTCATCGACACCGAACCCCTGCGGCGGCTCGGCGATCTCGGCCGCCGCGCGCGCGTACGCGGAGAAGTCCGGATAGCCGTCACCGTCGACCCGCACTCCTCGCGGGTGGCGGGCGGCGCGGACCGGATCCGGGAAGTGCACTACCTGCCCGGCATAGGCCGCGTTCGGCGGCGCGGCCTGCTGCCCGAGCCGACCTGTCGTCATGGCGGTTGCCCCCTGCGGCAGTGTGGACGATGTTGATGGTTCCCCGTCATGACAGCCTATGCGGTTGTACGACACCGGTCATCGGGCCTCCGGTTCCATGACCAGCAGTCACCCCACTGTCACCACCCCGTGACGATCGGGCGTGTCGCGGGGGACCGACTTCCGCACCGCCCGCCCCATTTGGCACTCTGTCCAGGCAACCCGGGGGTTTGCAGCGGGCGACCGCAGGAGGGGAAGCACCACATGAACAGCGGCACGGCTCAGTCCGTCACACCCACCGACAGCGAGGTGGGTGCCGACCCACGCGTGGGCTGGAGCGCCACGGACACCGCCCCCGCCCCGGCACTTCGCGGCCGCCGCGACGGCATCCTGCCGACCGTCGCCGCGGCCCTGTCGGTGCGCGGCACCACACTCACCTCGACCGCGGCCCGCGGTGAACAGGCGCCCGCGCTGCACCCGTTGGTCCAGGACTTCCTCGACACCCTGACGTCCACCCAGCGCGACCGCTTCACCGGGCGCTGCGCGGAGGCCATCCTCATCTCCCGGCACCTCGCCTCCACGGACAGCGAGCGCACCGAGAAGTCGAAGCGGGCCCGCCGCAGACCGATGACGATGAGCGAGGCCCGCAAGGCCCTCAAGCACGCCAAGCTCACCACCCGCCGGATCCGCGAGGACGGCGACCCGCTGCACGGCGGCTTCGCCCGGCCCTGCCGCGCCTGCGCCGCGCTGACGGCCCACTTCGGCGTCCGCGTGGTGGATCCGACCGACGACTCCGACGAGGCCGCCCGCTGATGTCCGACGCCCCCACCCGCTTCACCACCGCCGCCGACGCGGCCCTGCGCGCCGCCGGCTGGCAGCCCGGACGCTGGGACATCAAGCAGGCCGAGTTCTGGGCCGACGCCCTGCGCACCCATGTCTCCCCCGCGGGCCACCGGCACGCCGTCTTCCCCGCCGCGGTCGAGGCCTGGGCCGAGTTCGGCGGCCTGCACGTCACGCCGACCGGTCCCGGCCGGCACATAGCCCCCTCCCAGCCGCACCTCGACCCGCTGCACGGCCTGCACATGGCCCGCACCCTCGGCGACCTCGGCCGCGCCCTCGACACCGAGGTGTGCCCGCTCGGCGCCGAATCCGGCACCGAGGCGCTCCTCGCCATCGACACCGAGGGCCGGGTCTACGCCCTCGACCACAGCGGCGACTGGTACCTGGGCCCCACCATCGACCAGGCCCTGGAAACCCTGATCACCGGCCTCCAACCACCCCGCCTCCAGGCGGCCTAGCCCCCGCAGTCAGCCGACTGACGACCGGTGGGGGCTGGTCGCGCAGTTCCCCGCGCCCCTGGGTCCATTGTCGGCTGACGGCCGGTGGCCGCTTCTCGCGCAGTTCCCCGCGCCCCTGAAGCGAGCTGCGCTCGCCCCTTGTGGTCGGGTGCGGGTCTCGTCGTGGCTGGTCGCGCAGTTCCCCGCGCCCCTGAGGCAGGCGCTTCGCGCCGCCTCCCCCTGAGGCTGCGCTTCGCGCGCCTCTCCTGAGGGCCGGGGCGGCGCGCCTCCACCTTGGGCAGGGGGCGTGCCTCCACCTTGGCCAGGGGCGCGCCTCTCCTGAAGGGTGGGTGGCGCGCCTTTGATGAGATGGCGCACGAAGTGCGCATCTCAGGGGCGCGGGGAACTGCGCGAGAAGCGGCCACCGGCCCGCAGACGAGGAACACCCCAGAGGCCCGGGGAACTACCCGGCCAGTTGCCCGGGACCCTGCGCAGGCAGCACTGCCGACACCCGAAAACCCCCCGCGTCGGTGGGCCCGGACACAAAGACACCGCCGAGCCCGGCCACCCGCTCCTTCATGCCCACCAGCCCGTTCCCCCCGGACGGCAACTCCACGGAACCGACGGAGAGAACCGGCGGCGGCTCGTTCTCCACCTGCATCGCCACTTCGGCGCCCCGATGCGCGAGCCGCACATAGGTCTTCGCGCCCGCCGCATGCTTGTGCACATTGGTCAGCGCTTCCTGCACCACCCGGTAGGCGGTCTGCTCCACCACGGCCGCGTACCCCCGTACGTCCCCCTCGACGAGCATCTCGACCACCATCCCGGCGGCCCGCGACTGCCCCACGAGCTCCTCCAGCTCGGCCAGCGAGGGCCCGCCCTCACCGTCGGCCTCGGCCTCGGCCCGCGAAGCGGCCGCCGCGGCGGCCACCCCGACCGCCTGGAGCGGCACCTCGGGCACCCGCTGCGGCACGGCCTCACCGGAACGCAGCACCCCGAGCATCTCCCGCAGCTCGGTCAGCGCCTGCCGGCCCATGTCGCCCACGAGCGCGGCGTTCTTCACCGCCTTCTCCGGGTCCTTGCGGGCCACCGCCTGGAGCGCCGCAGCGTGCACCACCATCAGCGACACCCGGTGCGCGACGACATCGTGCATCTCCCGCGCGATACGGGTCCGCTCCTCGCCCCGGGCCCACTCGGCCCGCTCCTCGGCCCGCTCCGCGAGCAGCGACAGCTCCCGCTCCAGCGACTCGTTGCGCTCCGTCAGGCTCTCCATCAGGCGACGGCGCGCCCCCACGTACATGCCGAGCAGCAACGGCGGAGCGGTGACACCCAGCGCCGTCGTGATCGCGATGAAGGGAACCAGCCAGCTCCCCACCTGGAAGGCGTCGACACCGCGCGCCGCGTCCTGCTGCGCCCGTACGACCGTGACGATCAGCGTCCCCGCGAACGACATCGCCGCGAGCGCGCCGATGATCCGCCGGGGCATCTCGGAGGCCGCCAGGGAGTACAGGGCGACCACGGTCATCAGGACGCCCATCTCGGCCGGTGTGATCGCCACCGACACCAGGACCACCGCGATCGGCCACTGCCGTCGCAGCACCAGGGTCGCCCCGGCGAGCACGCCGAAGACGACACCGACCGCGGCCGGCAGCCCGGCCTTGTGCGCGAACGAAACTCCCTCGACCGCGCACTCCGCGGCCGACAGCACCCCCAGCCCCCCGTCGAACAGCGCGCTGCGCCGCCGATCCCACCACCACGGCCCCCCGGCCGTGGCTCGGTGAACTTCCCCCGTCGTGGTCATACCTCCACCCTACGGGCGCCGCGCAACGGTTTTCCGGTGACTTTTGCGGACTGGCCCACACCGCGCCCCCGTCTCGAACAGAGGCGAAACCGACCCCGGCGGTCCGGGTGCGGCAGGGAGCCGACCTGTACCGTCGCGTCGAAGGCTCTTGGTGCGGCATAGTGTTGGGAGCCCGGCCGAGGACCTGACGCAATGTCTGGTTTCAGGTCGAAATATTCCCCCGTGGTGTAATTGGCAGCACTGTGGCTTTTGGTGCCATCTGTCCGGGTTCGAGTCCTGGCGGGGGAGCTGTGCTCGAAGAGGGGCCTGACCCAGGCGGTCGGGCCCCGCCCTTATTTCCCCCCAGAAACCCCCCGGTATCCTGCGAATGTCCACCCCACATCGCATCCAGAGCCGAAGGGCACCCCCGTGAGCAGCGCCACGAACCCGGCCGCCGTAGTCGTTCTCGCCGCGGGTGAGGGCACCCGCATGAAGTCGGCCACCCCCAAAGTCCTGCACGAGCTCTGTGGCCGCTCACTGGTCGGCCACGTGCTGGCCGCCGCCCGGGAGTTGAGCCCGGAGCGGCTCGTCGTGGTCGTGGGTCACGAGCGCGAGAAGGTCACCGCGCACGTGAGCACGATCGACAGCGGGGCCCGCACCGCGATCCAGCACGAGCAGAACGGGACGGGGCACGCCGTCCGCATGGGCCTGGAGGGCATCGACCCGGCCGGCTCCCTCGACGGCACCGTGATCGTGGTGTGCGGCGACACCCCGCTGCTCACCGGCGGCACCCTGACCGACCTCGCCGCGACCCACACCGCGGACGGCAACGCCGTGACGGTGCTGACCGCCGAGGTCCCCGACGCGACCGGCTACGGCCGCATCGTGCGCGAGACCGGCAGCGGCGCGGTGACGGCGATCGTCGAGCACAAGGACGCCACCGAGGCGCAGCGCACGATCAGCGAGATCAACTCGGGTGTCTTCGCCTTCGACGGCCGCCTCCTGGCGGACGCCCTGAAGAAGGTCCGCACCGACAACAGCCAGGGCGAGGAGTACCTCACCGACGTCCTCGGCATCCTGCGCGAGGCCGGTCACCGGGTCGGGGCGTCCATCGCCCGCGACCACCGCGAGATCGCCGGTATCAACAACCGCGTACAGCTGTCCGAGGCCCGCCGGATCCTGAACGACCGGCTGCTGCACGAGGCGATGCTGGACGGCGTGAGCGTGATCGACCCGGCGTCCACCTTCGTCGACGTGGAGGTGACGTTCGAGCGGGACGCCACGATCCTGCCCGGCACGCAGCTGCACGGCACCACGCATCTCGCCGAGGGCGCGGTCGTCGGCCCGAACACCCGGCTGACGAACACGCGGGTGGGCGCCGGCGCCCGGGTGGACAACACGGTGGCCTTCGACTCGGAGATCGGCCCGCAGGCGTCGGTCGGCCCGTTCGCGTACCTGCGTCCGGGCACCCGCCTCGGTGTGAAGTCCAAGATCGGTACGTACGTCGAGACCAAGAACGCGACGATCGGCGACGGCACGAAGGTTCCGCACCTCAGTTACGTGGGTGACGCGACGATCGGCGACTTCACCAACATCGGTGCCGCGAGCGTGTTCGTGAACTACGACGGCGAGAGCAAGCACCACACGACGGTGGGGTCGCACTGCAAGACCGGTTCGGACAACATGTTTGTGGCGCCTGTCACGGTCGGGGACGGTGCCTACACCGCCGCGGGCTCCGTGATCACGAAGGACGTACCGGCCGGTTCGCTGGCCGTGGCCCGGGGCCAGCAAAGGAATATCGAGGGTTGGGTGGCCCGCAAGCGTCCCGGGAGCGCGGCCGCGAAGGCGGCCGAAGCGGCTGCTCGGGAACCGGACAGCGAGGGCTGACCGGAAACAGGTGCGTCCGACACGGCGTACCGTGATAGTTGCTCACGATTCGCCTGGCTCGCTGCTATAGGGACGCGCGGGCAGCTGCGGCGGACGAACTCGTCTGAGGAGACTAGTGCTGTGACCGGGCTTAAGACGCAGGGCGAGAAGAAGATGATGTTCTTCTCTGGCCGCGCCCACCCCGAGCTTGCCGAGGAGATCGCACACCAGCTCGGTGTCGGGATCGTCCCCACCAAGGCGTTCGATTTCGCCAACGGCGAGATCTACGTCCGCTACCAGGAGTCCGCTCGCGGCGCCGACTGCTTCCTGATCCAGAGCCACACGGCTCCGATCAACAAGTGGATCATGGAGCAGCTGATCATGATCGACGCGCTGAAGCGCGCGTCGGCCCGCTCCATCACCGTCATCGTGCCGTTCTACGGTTACGCGCGGCAGGACAAGAAGCACCGTGGACGTGAACCGATCTCGGCGCGTCTGATCGCGGACCTGATGAAGACCGCCGGTGCGGACCGCATCCTCACCGTCGATCTGCACACGGACCAGATCCAGGGCTTCTTCGACGGCCCGGTGGACCACCTGTTCGCGCTGCCGATCCTGGCGGACTACGTGGGCGCGAAGGTCGACCGGAACAAGCTGACGGTGGTCTCCCCCGACGCCGGCCGGGTGCGTGTCGCCGACCGCTGGTGCGACCGTCTGGGCGCGCCGCTGGCGATCGTCCACAAGCGCCGCGACAAGGACGTCGCCAATCAGGTCACCGTGCACGAGGTCGTCGGTGACGTGAAGGGCCGCGTCTGCGTCCTGGTCGACGACATGATCGACACCGGTGGCACGATCTGCGCCGCCGCCGACGCCCTGTTCGCGCACGGCGCCGAGGACGTCATCGTGACGGCGACGCACGGCGTGCTGTCGGGTCCGGCCGCGGACCGTCTGAAGAACTCGAAGGTGAGCGAGTTCGTCTTCACGAACACGCTCCCGACGCCGAACGAGCTGGAGCTCGACAAGATCACGGTCCTGTCGATCGCCCCGACGATCGCCTCCGCGGTGCGCGAGGTCTTCGAGGACGGCTCGGTCACCAGCCTCTTCGAGGGCGAAGCGTAACCATGCGCTAGAAGATCCATTTGGGTACGGCCTTCCTCTGCGAGTAAACTGTCGAAGTTGCTCGGCGAGGGAGGCCGTACTTTTTTGTACGGCTGTCCGTTATCGACGCGCTCTTCGTAGCAGGCCGTTCGTGGCCGGGTGACCTTTCCCCTGAGTTCTACGAGGAGTTGAGAGCACATGTCCGAGGTCAAGCTCGCCGCTGAGACCCGCAAGGAGTTCGGCAAGGGCGCCGCCCGCCGCATCCGCCGTGAGAACAAGGTTCCCGCGGTCGTCTACGGCCACGGTGGCGACACCCTCCACATCACGCTTCCGGGCCACGAGCTCCAGCTCGCCCTGCGTACGCCGAACGTCCTGCTGTCCCTGGACATCGACGGCACGAACGAGCTGGCGATCCCGAAGGCCGTGCAGCGCGACCCGCTGAAGGGCTTCCTGGAGCACGTCGACCTGCTCCTCGTGAAGCGCGGCGAGAAGGTCACCGTCGAGCTCCCGATCGTCGCCGAGGGCGAGCTCGCCCCGGGCGCCAACCTGCTCGAGTACGTGCTGAACACGCTGGCCGTCGAGACCGAGGCCACGCACATCCCCGAGTCGGTCACGATCTCCATCGCGGGCCTGACCGCCGGTGACGCCGTGCACGCCAAGGACGTCAAGTTGCCGGCCGGCACCACGCTGGCCGTCGACGAGGACGCCATCGTGCTGCAGGTCCTGGCCGCGCAGGCCGAAGAGGCCCCGGCCGAGGGCGACGAGGCCGCCGCGGAGGCCTGAGCCGTCTAGCTTTTTCGACGCTCCGTACGGGGTGGTGGGCTCGGCCCACCACCCCGTACCGCTCTCTCTACCCAAGGAATGCGGATGTCCGACGACAACGCCCCCTGGCTCATCGCCGGGCTGGGCAATCCCGGTCCCGAGTACGCGATGAACCGGCACAACGTCGGTTTCATGGTGGCCGACCTGCTCGCGCGGCGTATGGGCGCCAAGTTCAAGCGGGCGACCAAAGGACAGGCGCAGGTCGTGGAGGGGCGGATCGGTCCGCCCGGACCCGCGAACCGCCGGGTGATCCTCGCCAAGCCGATGTCGTACATGAACGTCTCCGGCGGTCCGGTGACGGCGCTGCGTGACTTCTACAAGGTGCCGACGGACCGCATCGTGGCCGTCCACGACGAGCTGGACATCGACTACGGGGTGCTGCGGCTGAAGCTGGGCGGCGGCGACAACGGGCACAACGGGCTGAAGTCGATGACCAAGGCGATGGGCCCCGACTACCACCGGGTGCGGTTCGGGATCGGCCGGCCGCCGGGCCGGATGCAGGTCGCCGACTTCGTGCTGAAGGACTTCTCCTCGACGGAGCGCAAGGAGCTCGACTACTTCGTGGACCGGGCGGCCGACGCGGTCGAGGCGCTCGTCACCGAAGGTCTTGAGCGTGCCCAGTCCTCCTACAACAGTTGACCGTTGATGGGTTCATGGCCAAGGATCCCGGCCATGGTCTCAGCGGTGTCGGTCTCGCGGCAGGTCGTGTCGGCGGCTCTTGCCCTGCTTCTGCTGGTCGCGGGGTTCTGGGCGTCCTGGGGCACGGCCCAGCACGTGGTGCTGGCGAAGGGGCACGAGCACGGTCACATGATCGTGGACCGGTGCGCTGACGGCACGTGCACGGGGTCCTTCGTGCCCGCGACCGAGGGTCCCGTGCGGACTCCGAAGGTGACGCTCAGCGGCTCGGTAGGCGAGAAGAAGGGCACCCGGCTGCCCGTGGTGATCAAGCCGGACTCGGCGCAGGCCGTGCGGACCGGTGCGGCCGGTTTCTTCAAGGCGTGGATCCCGCTGGGCGGGGCGCTGCTGCTCGCGTCGGTGGTGATCGCGGGCGGGATGCGCCACCGGCGCCTCGCGTGGATCACGGGAGGCGCCGGGGCGGTACTGCTGTCGGCGGCCTGGGCCACCTTGAGCTTCTAGGGCTTGTGTCGAGGATCAGCCGGTGTTGCGCAGGCCGGCCGCGACTCCGTTGACGGTGAGCAGCAGGGCGCGGGCCAGTGTCGGGTCCGGCTCCTGGCCCGCCTCGGCGTCCTCGCGCTGTCGCTTGAGCAGGGCGACCTGGAGGTACGAGATCGGGTCGAGGTAGGCGTCGCGGATGGCGAACGTCTGCTTGAGCACCGGCTGGGTGTCGAGGAGCTCGGCGCCTCCGGTGATGCGCAGGACCTCGGCCACGGTCAGCGCGTGCTCGGCCTCGATGACGTCGAAGACGTGCTTCAGGTTGTCCGGGACGAGCGTGTCGACGTAGTGGCGGGCGATGCGCAGGTCCGTCTTCGCGAGCGTCATCTCGACGTTGGAGATGAAGTTGCGGAAGAAGTGCCACTGCTCGTGCATCTCGTCGAGCATGGTGTCCAGGCCCGCCTCGCGCAGCGCCTTCAGGCCGGAGCCGACACCGAACCAGCCGGGCACGATCTGCCGCGACTGGGTCCAGCCGAACACCCACGGGATGGCGCGCAGGCCGTCGAGCGAGACGCCGGAGCCGGGGCGGCGCGAGGGCCGGGAGCCCAGGTGCAGGTCGGCGAGCTGGTCGACGGGCGTCGACGCGACGAAGTAGGTGGGCAGGTCCGGGTCCTCGACGAGCCCGCGGTAGGCGGCGTGCGCCGCGTCGCTGACCACGTCCATGGCGGCGTCCCAGCGGGCGAGGGCCTCGTCGGACTGGCGCGGCGCGGTGTGCAGCGCGGAGGCCTGGAGGGTCGCGGCGACGGTCAGTTCGAGGTTCTCGCGGGCCAGGGACGGCACCAGGTACTTGTCGCTGATCACCTCGCCCTGCTCGGTGACCTTGATCTCGCCCTCCAGGGTGCCCCAGGGCTGGGCGAGGATCGCGTCGTGCGAGGGGCCGCCACCGCGGCCGACGGTGCCGCCGCGGCCGTGGAAGAGGCGCAGGCGGACGCCGTAGCGGTGGGCGACGTCACGCAGCCGGCGCTGGGCGCGGTGGATCTCCCACTGGGAGGTGGTGATGCCGCCGAACTTGGAGGAGTCGGAGTAGCCGAGCATGACCTCCTGCACGTCCCCGTTGAGCGCGACGAGGCGCCGGTAGGACGGGTCGGAGAGCATGTCCTCCAGGATCGTGTCGGCGGCCTTGAGCTCGTCCGTCGTCTCCAGGAGCGGCACGATGCCGATCTTCGCCCAGCCCGCGTGCAGGTCGATGAGTCCGGCCTCGCGGGCCAGCACGGCAGCGGCGAAGACGTCGTCGGCGCCCTGGCACATCGAGATGATGTACGACTCGATGACCTCGGGCCCGAACACGTCGAGCGCCCGCGTGATGGTGTGGAAGACACCGAGGGTCTTCTCGCCGGCGGCGTCCAGCGGCGCCGGGGTCGGGGCCAGCGGACGCCGGGACCGCAGCTCCTTGGCGAGCAGCTTGCCGCGGTAGTCGCGGGGCATGTCGGCGTAGCGCCAGGACTCCTCGCCGAGCCGGTCGAAGAGCTGGCCGAGGGCGTGGTGGTGGGCGTCGGCGTGCTCGCGGACGTCCATCGTGGCGAGCTGGAGGCCGAACGCGGACAGGGTCCGGATCGTGCGGTTCATCCGGCCCTCGGCGAAGAGGCCGCCGCGGTGCTCGCGCAGCGAGGTCTGGATGAGGGTGAGGTCGTGCAGCAGCTCGGCGGTGCCGAGGTAGTCGCGGCCGTCGACGTGCGGAGTGTTCCGCGCGAGCCGCTCCTTGGTGTTCTCCAGCTTCTGCCGGATCGCGGTGGCCTTGAGCCGGTAGGGCTCCTCGGCGTTGAGCCGCTTGTAGCGGGGGCTGATCTCCGGGAGGCGCTCCAGGTCGGCCTGGAGGGAGGTGAGCAGTTCCTCGGTCGCGCCCGTGTAGCGGATGGAGTTGGAGAGGAAGCCGCGCAGCTCGTCGATCATGTCGAGCGCGTCGTTGATGCCGTGCTCGTGCTGGAGGATCAGGACGTCCCAGGTCACCGCGGGGGTGACGTTCGGGTTGCCGTCGCGGTCGCCGCCGATCCAGGTGCCGAAGGTGAGCGGGCGGGTGTCGTCGGGGAGGCTGACGCCGACGCGCTCCAGCTCGGCGGTGAGGTCCTCCAGGACGTCGCCGACGGCGCCGGCGTGCAGCTCGTCGAGGTAGTAGATCGCGTTGCGCGACTCGTCGGTGACCTCGGGGCGTACGACGCGCAGCTCGTCCGTCTGCCACACCAGGTCGATGTTCTCGGCGAGGCGGGTGTCGTAGCGGCGGCGGTCGGTCTCCAGGACCGGCGTCTCCAGGAGCTCGGCGATCCGGCGGAGCTTGTTGAGGACGCTGCGCCGGGCGGCTTCGGTGGGGTGGGCGGTGAAGACCGGGCGCACGTTCAGGTTCTGCACGGTGGCGCGCAGGTGGTCCGGGTCGGCGTCCTTGAGCCGGTCCGCGGTGCGGGCGAGCAGTCCGCCCTCGGCGGCGCGCTTGGCGCGCAGCTCACGGCCACGGTGCACCTGCTCCGTTACGTTGGCCAGGTGGAAGTACGTGGAGAAGGCGCGGACCAGCTTGGCCGCGGTCTCCAGTTCGGTGCCTCGCAGCAGTTCGGCGGCGGCCTCGCCGTCCTCACGCGTCAGGCGGCGGACCTTCTCGACGAGATCGAGGAGCTCGGGCCCCTCCTGGCGGACGAGCGTCTCGCCCAGGAGGTCTCCGAGGCGGCGGATGTCGGCGCGCAGCTCGGGGCTGGTGCTCGTCGCAGTCGTCTGATCGTCGGCACTGCTCACAGGTGCGGCTCCTTGCAGTGGTGAAGCACGTCTGGAGGGAAGGATCCCCTGAACCGGGTACTAGTCCGGGGTGGAGATTCGAAGCGGACCGCGCTGTCCGACCGTTCCCCAGGATATGTGCCCGTGCTCATGGCGCGGGCCGGGGCCTCTTGCCGCCTGTCAGCGCGCTGCCATACTTACGACGCCGTAGGTTACGGACCCGTAGGCATGGCATCGACGCGCCGTCGGCGGTCTCGGTGGCTCCCGCGGATCCCGTGGGACCCCGGAGGATCTCCTGACCCGTCCAGGACCTTCTCAATCCTTGATTTATCTCACCCCTCGACGATTCATCTCACCCCTCGACCTTCAGGGACGCCCCCATGGCCACAAGTTCCGATGTGATCGACGACGCCCCCCGACAGACGTCCTCCGATGCCGCCGGGCTGCCGTCGGCGACGCTGGGCGGTGAGCAGAAGCGGTCGCTGGAGCAGATCACGCTGCTCCTGTTCATCACCGTGCCGTTCCTGGCCCTGGTCGCGGCGGTGCCGCTGGCCTGGGGCTGGGGTGTCAGCTGGCTGGATCTGAGCCTGCTGGTGGTCTTCTACTACATCGGCTGCCACGGCATCACGATCGGCTTCCACCGGTACTTCACGCACGGCTCCTTCAAGGCGAAGCGGCCGCTGCGGATCGCGCTGGCGGTCATGGGGTCGCTGGCGGTGGAGGGTCCGCTGGTCCGCTGGGTCGCGGACCACCGCAAGCACCACAAGTTCTCCGACGCGGAGGGCGACCCGCACTCGCCGTGGCGGTTCGGGGAGACGGTGCCGGCCCTGATGAAGGGCCTGTGGTGGGCGCACATCGCCTGGATGTTCGACGAGGAGCAGACGCCGCAGGAGAAGTACGCGCCCGACCTGATCAAGGATCCGGCGATCCGGGCGATCTCGCGCCAGTTCATCATGTGGACGCTCGTCTCGCTGTTCCTGCCCGCGCTGATCGGCGGTCTGGTGACAATGTCCTGGTGGGGCGCGTTCACGGCGTTCTTCTGGGGCTCGCTGGTGCGGGTGGCGCTGCTGCACCACGTGACCTGGTCGATCAACTCGATCTGCCACGCGGTCGGCAAGCGCCCCTTCAAGTCCCGCGACCGCTCGGGCAACGTGTGGTGGCTGGCCGTGCTGTCCTGCGGCGAGTCCTGGCACAACCTGCACCACGCGGACCCGACGTCGGCGCGGCACGGGGTGATGCGCGGCCAGGTCGACTCCTCGGCCCGGCTGATCCGCTGGTTCGAGCGGGCGGGCTGGGCGTACGACGTGCGCTGGCCGTCCAAGGACCGGATCGCCTCGCGCCGCAAGGTCGATGCCGCCGACGCCGCGTGACCCCGGCACGGCATGATGGATGACGTGGCGACCGACTCAAGCACCCCGAGCAGTGACAGGCCCGAGAAGCCACGGCGTGCGCGCCGTACGCGGATGACGGGGGCGGAGCGCCGTCAGCAGTTGCTGGAGATCGGCCGCACCGTGTTCGCCGCGAAGGGGTTCGAGGGCACGTCGGTGGAGGAGATCGCGGCGAAGGCCGGGGTCTCCAAGCCGGTGGTGTACGAGCACTTCGGCGGCAAGGAGGGCCTGTACGCGGTCGTCGTGGACCGTGAGATGCGCCAGCTCCTCGACATGGTGACCAGTTCCCTGACGGCCGGGCATCCGCGCGAGCTGTGCGAGCAGGCGGCGTTCGCGCTCCTCGACTACATCGAGGAGTACACGGACGGTTTCCGCATCCTGGTCCGCGACTCCCCCATCCCCCAGTCCACGGGTTCCTTCGCCTCCCTCATCTCGGACATCGCCACGCAGGTGGAGGACATCCTGGGCCGCGAGTTCAAGGCCCGGGGTTTCGACCCGAAGCTGGCGCCGATGTACGCGCAGGCGCTGGTCGGCATGGTGGCGCTGACCGGCCAGTGGTGGCTGGACGCCCGCAAGCCGAAGAAGGCCGAGGTGGCCGCCCACCTGGTCAATCTGGCCTGGCACGGCCTGGACGGGCTGGAGCCGAAGCCCCGCTTGATAGGGCACCGGAAGAGTTAGCCCCGCCAGGGGCGCGGGGAACTGCGCGCTCAGCCATAGAAAAGCCGCGGACGCATCTGCTCATGCACCGAGCAGACGCGTCTGCGGCTTTCGTCGTGGTTGCTCGCGCAGTTCCCCGCGCCCCTATCGGGGCTCCAGGAACTCGAGGCGGTTGCCCACGGGATCGGTGCTGTAGAAACGGCGATGGCCAGGGAGACCGTCGTCCCAGACGACCTCGGCGCCCCACGCGGACAACCCCCGAGCGAACTCGGAGATGCCCCGCACCCGCAGCCCGGGATGCGCCTTCCGGGCCGGACGGAAATCGCGCTCGATCCCCAGATGGAGCTGAACGCCCCCGGCCACGAACCAGCACCCCCCGCGAGCGGCGAGCCCCGGCGGCTTGGCGATCTCGGTCATCCCGAGGACATCCACGTAGAAGGCCCGCAGCAGCGCCTCGCTGCCCTCGGGCGCGGCGAGCTGCACATGGTCGAGGGCCTCGATCACGCGGGCTTCACCGCCACCACGAAGATCCGGCGGAACGGCAGCACGGTGCCGTACGAGGTCGCCGGATAGGCGTCCCGCAGCAGGTCCCGGTACGCGGCGACGAACGCGTCCCGCTCCTCGGGGTCGTCGGCGAGCGCGGTGAGCACGGGCCGCAGCCCGGTTCCCTTCACCCAGTCGAGCACCGGGTCCGCGCCCTCCAGCAGATGCAGATACGTGGTCTCCCAGGCGTCCACCTCGCAGCCGAGCCCGGCGAGCCGCTCCAGGTATCCGGCGGGGTCGAGCACCGCGTCGCCGTGCCGCAGCACTCCGCCGAGCCGGTCCTTCCAGCGCGCGGAACCGGCGAGTTCCCGCATCAGGGCGTGGCTGGGGGCGTCGAAGTTGCCGGGCACCTGGAAGGCCAGGGTGCCGCCGGGGGCGAGGGCGTCCAGCCAGCGCGGGAAGGCGTCGACGTGGCCGGGGACCCATTGCAGGGTCGCGTTCGAGGCGATCAGGTCGTACGGCTCCGTGGGCGCCCAGTGCGCGGCGTCGGCGTGCGCGAAGTCGATGCGGCCGCCGCCCGCGGTGGGGCCGGCGTGCTCCTCGGCCCTGGCGAGCATGTCCGGTGAGTTGTCGAAGCCCGTGATGTGCGCGTCGGGCCAGCGGTCGGCGAGCAGGGTGGTGACATTGCCGGGACCACAGCCCAGGTCGGCGACGCGGGGCGGGGTGCGGGGCAGGTCCGGGACGCGGGCGAGGAGGTCCGCGAAGGGGCGGCCGCGGTGGTCCGCGTGGCGGAGGTACTGCTGCGGGTCCCAGGTGGGTGAGCTCGTCGTCATGCCGTCCAGGCTCTCGCCGAATGTATCTTGATGTCAAGAGACTCGACTTCAAGAGACTTCATGTCGACACACCCTCTACACTGATCGCCATGGAGGACGAGGTCGACCGTCTGGTCGCAGCGTGGCGCCGGGAGCGCCCCGACCTCGACGTGGAGCCCCTGGAGGTGCTCAGTCGGGTCAGCAGGCTTGCGCGCCATCTCGACCGGGCCCGCCGGCTGGCTTTCGCCGAGCATCAGTTGGAGCCGTGGGAGTTCGACGTCCTGACGTCGTTGCGGCGGGCCGGTGCGCCGTATCAGCTCTCGCCCGGGCAGTTGCTCACGCAGACGCTGGTGACGTC
Source organism: Streptomyces sp. NPDC057694 (assembly GCF_042799415.1). Taxonomy (NCBI): domain Bacteria; kingdom Bacillati; phylum Actinomycetota; class Actinomycetes; order Kitasatosporales; family Streptomycetaceae; genus Streptomyces; species Streptomyces sp. NPDC057694. The sequence continues at coordinate 143,412 of NZ_JBHVIX010000018.1, read as the reverse complement.
GGGCACGATGACCAATCGCATCGACCGGCTCACGAAGAAGAGCCTCGTCGAGCGGCTGCCCGATCCCAGTGACCGCCGTGGCGTTCTGGTCCGGCTCACCGCCGTGGGCCGGGACCGGGCCGACCAGGCGCTGGCCGGCCTCCTCGCCCAGGAGCGCGCCATCCTCGCCGAGCTCTCCCGAGGCGACCGGGCCGAACTGGCCTCCCTGCTCCGCCAGCTGACGGCCCCCTTCGACAACATCCCGGGGTAGTCGGTCGAGTACCGCTTTCGTCGTGGCGCGCCCCTGGGTAGTCGGTCGGGTGCGGGCCGGTGGCCGCTTCTCGCGCAGTTCCCCGCGCCCCTGAGGCGTGCGCTGCGCGCAGCCTCCCCTTGAGGCTGCGGCTCCGCCGCGCCTCCTGATGGAGATGCCGCACGAAGTGCGCACTCCAGGGGCGCGGGGAACTGCGCGAGAAGCGGCCACCGGCCGTCAGACGAACGACAACCCGATAAGGGGCGCGGGGAACTGCGCGACCAGCCCCGGCGAAAGCGTCACCCGGCGATTCAGCTGGCGGCCTCAAGGTCCACAGGCCCGACCCCGGCCCGCCGCGCGAGCGCCACCGCGGCAAGCGTCGAGTGCACCCCCAGCTTCCCGAGCACATTCTGCATATGAGTACGAACGGTGTGCGGCGACAAGAACAGCCGCTCGGCAACGGCCTTGCGCCCGAGCCCGGCGACCATGCACCGCAACACCTCCCGCTCCCGGGGAGTGAGCGACTCCACCAGCCGCTCCGACTCGGTGCGGTGCTTACGGGCCGCGGTCAGCTCCCGCAGCACCCCGGTCAGCAGCGCCGGAGGCAGATGCGTCTCGTCGCGCAGGACACCCCGGATGACGTTCAGCAGCCGCGACAGCGAACAGTCCTTGGCCACCCACCCGGAAGCGCCGGCCTGCAGGGCAAGCGCGGCCCGACGCGGATCGTCCCGCTCGGCGAGCACCACCGTCCGCACCGCGGGCTGCCCCGAACGGACGCCCGCGACAAGGGAGATACCGTCCACGAGCCCGTCCTGCGCACCACCCTCGGGCACCACGGTCGGCGGCCGCATGCCCTGCAAGGACGCGGCCCCCAGGTCGGCGTCGACGAGCAGCACGTCGAACCTGCGCCCCTCGGCGGCCGCCCGCTCCAGCGAGCGCAGAGCGGCGGGACCGCTGCCCGCGGCCGACACGTCGACGTCCGGCTCGGCGGCGAGCGCCGCTGCGAGGGACTCGGCGAAGATGCGATGGTCGTCGACGACCAGAACCCGAATACGTACCACTGAAACCCCCTTCCCCAAGCTCTTCATAGAGAGCAGGGGATGCCCCATGGCCGGAGGATGACCAACGCAGGTACGGCGCCCGGAGCTTCGGGTCACCGCAGCCGCACGGCCGCCGCCGCGCTGGAACCGCTACCCCCACTCCGGGCGTCGTACCCGGCTGTCTCGCCCCCTGATCAACACCGGCCCCCACCGGTGCTGTCCATCAGACTAGGGCTGCGCGCCCCGAGGGGAAGGCAATTCACAGAACTGGTTCCCAGTTGACTGACCGGCGACTGTCCAGCGCGTTTATCGTGGGGCACATGTTTCGTTTCGAGACAGAAGTCGACAAAGAGCGCGCCCTTCTGCTCCGCTCGCTGCTGAGGGAGACCAACACCGCGGCATCACCTGCGATCCGGGCCCTGCGCGGCACCTCCGACGAGCGCGAACTGCCTTTGCAGGTATGGGCGTTCGATCCCGCCGACGGCTCACTGGCCGGCGGTCTCGACGCCCACGTCTGGGCCACCTGGCTCCACGTCGACCTGCTGTGGGTCGCGGACCGTCACCGCGGCGCGGGCCTCGGCTCCCACCTGCTCACCGAGGCCGAAAATCTCGCGGTCGAACACCACGGATGCGCCAATTCCCGCCTGGAAACCTGGGACTTCCAGGCCCCGGGCTTCTACCGCCAGCACGGCTACGAGGTCGTATCAGTCATCCCGGACTACCCCCCGGGAGCAAAGGAGTTCACCCTCACCAAGAAACTGGCCTGACCTTTCGATCACGGGGAGCATCTGCGCCCCGCCAGGGGCGCGGGGAACTGCGCGACCAGCCACGACGAACCCGGCAGCCGCGCACCCCACACCAACCTCACCCCACCCGCCGCGCCCCCGCAGAGGGAACCGCAGGGAACACCCGCGGCGCCGTAAACCCGGCCCCCTCAAAGGCACCCAGCACAGACTTGGTCACAGCCTCCACGTCCCCGGCCTCGACCAGCACCACGGCCGACCCACCGAACCCGCCCCCGGTCATCCGCGCCCCCACCGCACCGGCGGCGACCGCGGTACCGACGACCAGGTCCAGCTCCGGGCAGGAGATCCGCAGATCGTCGCGGAGCGAGACGTGCCCCTCGTCGAGGACGGGCCCGATCCCGCGTACGTCACCGGCGTCGAGCAGCTCGATGACCCGCTCCACCCGGTGGTCGTCGCTGACGATGTGCCGGACGTAGCGGACGACCTTCTCGTCGACCCCGGCCCGCTCCAGCGTGGCGATGGCGTCGTCGAGCCCGGCGAACGGGACGTCGCGCAGGTGCGAGACGCCGAGCACCCGGGCGCCCTCCTCGCAGCCGGCCCGCCGCTCCGCGTACGCCCCGTCGCCCAGCTCGTGCTTGACGCGGGTGTCGACGACGAGGAGCTGGAGCCCGTGGTCGGTCAGGTCGAACGGGACCTGCCGGATCGACAGGTCGCGGCAGTCGAGGTGCAGCGCGTGCCCCTCCTGCGCGCACGCCGACGCCATCTGGTCCATGACCCCGCAGGGCACGCCGACGAACACGTTCTCGGCGCGCTGCGCGAGGACGGCCAGCTCGGGCGTGGTGAGGCCGAACCCGAAGAGCTCGTTGAGCGCGTACGCCGTGACGACCTCCAGGGCCGCGGAGGAGGACAGGCCCGCCCCGGTCGGCACCGTGGAGGCGAGGTGCAGGTCCGCGCCGGTGACGGTGTGGCCCGCCTCGCGCAGCGCCCAGACCACTCCGGCCGGGTACGCGGCCCAGCCGCCCTGCCCGTACTTGCTGAGCGGGGTCAGCTCGTCGACGCGCAGTTCGGCGACGGGGGCGTCGATGTCGGCGGAGTGCAGCCGCAGCACGCCGTCGTCCCGCTTGGCCACGGCCGCCACCGCGGTGTGCGGCAGCGCGAGGGGCAGCACGAAGCCCTCGTTGAAGTCGGTGTACTCACCGATGAGGTTCACGCGGCCGGGGGCCGCCCACACCCCGGCGGGTTCGTACCCGTACAGATCACTGAACTGCGCGGCGATGGACATGGCGCGGGGCCCCCTACTTCTCCTGCTGGCGCGCCTGGGCGAACTCCCAGGCGTCGGCGACGATTCCCGCGAGGTCCGCGCGGGACGGGTTCCAGCCGAGGCGCTCGCGCGCGGTGGCCGCGGAGGCGACCAGGACGGCCGGGTCGCCGCCCCGGCGCGCGGCGCCGACCTCGGGGATCGGGTGGCCGGTGACCTGGCGGACGGTCTCGATGACCTCGCGGACCGAGAAGCCGTTCCCGTTGCCGAGGTTGCAGATGAGGTGCTCGCCGGGGCGGGCGGCCTCGACGGCCAGCAGGTGGGCCTCGGCGAGGTCGGCGACGTGGATGTAGTCGCGTACACAGGTGCCGTCGGGGGTGGGGTAGTCGTCGCCGTAGACGGAGATGGCCTCGCGGCGGCCCTGTGCGACCTGGAGGACGAGCGGGATGAGGTGCGACTCGGGATCGTGCCGCTCGCCGCAACTGCCGTACGCGCCCGCCACGTTGAAGTATCGAAGGGAGACGGCCGCGAGACCGTGGGCCGTCGCCTCTCCGCTGATCATGTGGTCGACGGCGAGCTTGGAGGCGCCGTAGGGGGAGGTGGGCGCCGTCGGGTCGGTCTCGGTGATGGGGGTGCTGACCGGCTCGCCGTAGGTGGCGGCGGTGGAGGAGAAGACGAGCTTCTTCACGCCGGCCGAGCGCATCGCGGCGAGCAGGGCCATGGTGCCGCCGACGTTGTTGTCCCAGTACTTCTCGGGCTTCACGACGGACTCGCCGACCTGCGAGAAGGCGGCGAAGTGCAGCACGGCGTCGTAGGTGGAGTCCAGCCACTTGTGCGCGTCGCGGATGTCGCCCTCGACGAAGGCCGCCCCGGCGGGGACGCCCTCGCGGAAGCCGGTGGAGAGGTTGTCGAGGACGGTGACCTCGTGGCCCGCCTCCAGCAGGTGCTGCGCGACGACGCTGCCGACGTATCCGGCGCCGCCCGTGACCATGTACTTCCGAGATTCGGCCTTGCCCATTACTTGCTCGCTACCTCTCGCAGTCGCTCGGCCGCGGACTCCGGCGGCACGTCGTTGATGAACACGCTCATGCCGGACTCGGAGCCCGCGAGGAACTTCAGCTTGCCGGAAGTGCGGCGGATGGTGAAAAGCTCCAGGTGCAGCGCGAAGTCGTCACGGGTGACGGCAGCGCCCCCGTCGAATTCGTCCAGCGAGCCGAACGGCGCCTGGTGCCACGCGGCGATGTACGGCGTCACCGGCTGGTCCTCACCGAAGATCCGGTCGAAGCGCCTCAACAGTTCCAGATAAATCTTGGGGAACTCTGTGCGCGCGGCGTCGTCCAGCGCGAGCAGGTCCGGGACCTGGCGCTTGGGGTAGAGGTGGACCTCGTAGGGCCAGTGGGCGGCGTAGGGCACGAAGGCCACCCAGTGCTCGCCCTCCAGGACGATCCGGCTGCCGTCCTCGATCTCCTTCTCGACGACGTCGGCGAAGAGGTTCCGCCCGCCGGTCTGCTCCTTGTGCTGGGCCGCGGAGCGCAGCATCAGCGCGGTGCGCGGAGTGGTGAAGGGGTAGCCGTAGATCTGTCCGTGCGGGTGGCCGAGGGTGACGCCGATCTCGGCGCCGCGGTTCTCGAAACAGAAGACCTGTTCGACGGAGTCGAGGTGGGACAGCTCCGCCGTGCGGTCGGTCCACGCCTCCAGGACGAGCCCGGCCTGCTCCTCGCTGAGGTCGGCGAAGGACTTGTCGTGGTCCGAGGTGAAGCAGACCACCTCGCAGCGGCCCGCGTCCCCGGCCAGCGAGGGGAACCGGTTCTCGAAGACGACGACGTCGTACGACGAGTCGGGGACCTCGGAGAGCCGCTCGCCCTGGGAGGGGCACAGCGGGCACTCGTCGGCCGGCGGGTGGTAGGTGCGGCCCTGCCGGTGCGAGGCGACGGCGATCGCGTCGCCGAGCAGCGGGTCCCGGCGGATCTCGGAGGTGGTGACCGTGGGATCGAGGGGACGCCGGTCCACGGCATCGCGCACGACGTCGTCCCGAGAGTCGTAATAGATCAGTTCACGACCGTCGGCGAGCCGGGTCGACGTCTTCTTCACGTCCGATGCTCCTCATCACACCAACAAACAAACATAACCAAACACAACAAAGCATAAGGCAACACAGGCGTCAAGGCATGCAACGCGATCAAGCGGGAACCCGCAGGATCCCGCACAGTCCAGAGGCCTCGATCACAATCCAACAAAGAACATCACGATAAGTGTTCACTTATTGAAGGCGGAGGCGTAGGTTCCGGACTGTTTCAGTTCGCGCAACGAAGCGAGTACTCATGCTGTCCCCCACAAACACGCTCGCGGCAGAGCTACGGCTGCCGACCAACGGGCTCGACTACGCGATCCTCGCGATCTACTTCGTCGTCGTCCTCGGCATCGGCTTCGCGGCCCGGCGCTCGGTGAAGACCAGCCTCGACTTCTTCCTCTCCGGGCGCTCCCTGCCCGCCTGGGTCACGGGTCTCGCCTTCGTCTCCGCCAACCTGGGCGCCACCGAGATCCTCGGCATGGCGGCCAACGGCGCGCAGTACGGCGTCTACACCGTCCACTGGTACTGGATCGGCGCCATCCCGGCCATGGTCTTCCTGGGCCTGGTCATGATGCCCTTCTATTACATGTCGAAGGTCCGCTCGGTCCCCGAGTTCCTGCTGCACCGCTTCGGGCCCTCCTCCCACCTGCTGTCCTCGATCATCTTCGCCGTGTCCTCGGTGCTGATCGCGGGCGTCAACCTGTACGCGATGGCCCTGGTGCTCCAGGCGCTGCTCGGCTGGCCGCAGTGGCTCGCCATCGTCATCGCGGGTCTGTTCGTCCTCGCGTACATCACGATCGGCGGCCTGTCCTCGGCGATCTACAACGAGGTCCTTCAGTTCTTCGTCATCCTCGCCGCGCTCATCCCGCTGACCATCGTGGGCCTCAAGCGCGTCGGCGGCTGGGACGGCATCACCGATTCCCTGTCGCACTCGCAGGGCGACTCGTTCATGACGGCGTGGCAGGGCACCGGCATCGGTTCCTCGAACCCGCTCGGCGCGAACTGGCTGACCATCGTGCTCGGCCTCGGCTTCGTGATGAGCTTCGGCTACTGGACGACCAACTTCGCCGAGGTGCAGCGCGCCCTGTCCGCGAAGAACCTCTCCGCCGCCAAGCGCACGCCGCTGATCGCCGCGTTCCCGAAGATCCTCATCCCGATGGTCGTGGTCGTCCCCGGCCTGATCGCCCTGGTGATGGAGCCCTCGCTCGGCAAGGGCGGCAAGGACGGGCTCCAGTACAACGACGCGATCCCGGTCCTCATGCGCGACCTGCTGCCCAACGGTGTCCTCGGCATCGCGGTGACCGGTCTGCTGGCCGCGTTCATGGCCGGTATGGCGGCCAACGTCTCCTCGTTCAACACGGTGTTCACGAACGACATCTGGGGCGCGTACGTCAAGAAGGGCCGCAGCGACGGGTATTACCTGAAGACCGGCCGGGTCGTGACCGCGGTCGGCGTGTTCATCGGCATGGGCACGGCGTTCATCGCGGGCAGCTTCAGCAACATCATGAACTACCTGCAGACGCTGTTCTCGTTCTTCAACGTGCCGCTGTTCGTGGTCTTCATCATCGGCATGTTCTGGAAGCGCACCACGGCCGCGGCCGGTTTCTGGGGCCTGCTGTCCGGCACGGTGGCCGCGATGGTCAACTACTTCTGGTTCTACAAGCAGGGCGTCATCTCGATCCCCTCGGACCAGGGCGCCAACTTCGTCTCCTCGATCGTCGCGTTCGTGGTCGGCGGAGTCGTGATGTTCGTGGTCACGATGTTCACCAAGTCCAAGCCCGCCGAGGAACTGGCCGGTCTCGTCTACGGCACCAAGTCCCCGGGCATGGAAGAGCCGCCCGCCGAGGGTGACGACGCCTGGTACCGCAAGCCGGCCCTGCTGGGCTGGGGCGCGATCGTCCTCGCCGCCATCTGCTACATCCCGTTCTCCTTCTGAGGTCCGAGGTACACGACATGAGCGACCACACGAACAGCCACGTGGACGAGGTGAAGGAGCTGGAGGCCAAGTCGGCGACGGCCGCCCACCTCTTCGACGTGCGCCGCATCATCGGCGGACTCTTCGTGGTGTACGGGATCATCGTCACGATCGCGGGCATCACGGCATCCGACGCGGACCTCAAGAAGGCCCAGGACATCAACATCAACCTGTGGGCGGGCATCGGCATGCTGGCCCTCGGCCTCTTCTTCCTGATCTGGCTGAAGCTGCGCCCCACGGCGCCGCCGACGCCGGCGCAGGACGACGACGCGTGACCGGGTAACCGCGTCACCGCGCAACCGGAACGGGCCGGGGGGGAAAACCCCGAGGGGGGGGGCATCCCCCCCTCCCCTCTCCCCCCCCCCCACGCTTCCTCTACCTCTCCGCCCCCCGCCTCCCTCTTCCCCCACCTCCCCTCCTTCCCCCTCCAACACCCCCAACACCCCCTCCCCTCCCCCCCCCCCCACCCCCCCGTAC
>NZ_JBHVIX010000018.1:0-135606 GCF_042799415.1 Streptomyces sp. NPDC057694 | reverse complement strand
CTCGATCGAATGGAGGGAAGAGACGGGGAAAGGGGACGACCCTCGCTATACATACCGCCGGACGCCTTCTCGCCCTCGCCTCTTCCTCCCCCCCCCCCGGCCCCGGTCCGTGCCCCACTCGCACACAACGCAGAAGGCCCACTCCGTCGCAACGGAGTGGGCCTTCTGCTTCTTGAGCGCCGGGCAGGCCTTGCACCTGCATTTCCCCGCAGGAAGCGGGGCGTCTTTCCTTAGACGACCAACGCACTGTTCTTCGCTGTCAGTTGCAGCGCCGAACGCAAGATCGACTATAGCTCACGACTCCTGCTCCTGTGAAGCGGAGGACTGATCGCCGCCCACCGGTCCGGCCCGGTCCAGCAGGCCGGTGCGGGCCGCGAGGGCGGCGGCCTCCAGTCGGGAGCCGACGCCCAGCTTCATCAGGACCCGCTGGACGTGGGTGCGCGCGGTGGACGGGGCGATGCCCATGCCGGCCGCGATCAGCCGGGTGTCCTCGCCGTCCGCGACCCGGACCAGGACCTCCACCTCGCGCGGAGTCAGCATCTGAAGCAGCCGCTGCCCCTCGTCGTCCGGCTGCGCCGCCGGATTGAGCAGCTCGCTGAACGCACCCTGCAACAGCGCCGGGGCCACGGCCGCCTCACCGGCCCGCGCCTTCATCAGGGCCCGCTCGACCCCCTCTATGCGCTCGTCGTGCCGTACGTAGCCGGAGGCGCCCGCGGCGAACGCCGCCGCGATGCCACGCGGGGACGGGACCGGGCCGAGGACCACCACCGCCACCTGGGGGCGCTCCTTCTTGATCCGGACGACCGGGTCGAAGGTGCCCGGCTCCGCCGGGGCCGACGTGCCCAGCAGGCAGACCTCCGGGGCGCGGGAGATGACCAGTTCGGCGGCGCCCGCGGCGGGCGCGGCCGCGGCGAGGACACGGTGTCCGCGCAGTTTCAGTGCCGAGGCGAGCGCCTCGGCCAGCAGTCGGTGGTCGTCGACCACCATGAGCCGCACTCCCATCGGGCCAACCCCCCAGTTCGACCCAGAGGCAGTACATGTCCCCTGGGCCCCCCACGGACAGGCGAGCCCCCCGACTCCCCGTCCTCCTTCATCCACCGGAAGCTACACGCTTGTTCGACGTCGCGCGCCCCCTACCGGTGAGAAGCGGCCCTGAATGCTGAAATCGCAGCTTTTCAGGGGTGATTGGGGGTGCGGGAGCGTAAAAGCAGGCCGTCTCGCGCCCGGTTGTGATCAGGGCGTGGATCCACCCGCGGTGAACGCGATCGCCGTGTACTCCTTGTGGTCCTTCGAGGCGGGCGCACTGATCAGGGCCTTGCCGAGGAACAACCGGCCGCCCGAGTAACGCACTTCGGAACCGCTGAGGCCGACGACCATACCGCTGACCGCGTACATGGCCGTGTCATCGGTCGGGGTCCGCAGCAGCGCCGTCTGCTTCATCGAGCGGGGATCGACGGACACGATCCGCACGCCCTTGCCGAACGAGCCGTCCTCGTAGGCGAGGACGTTCCCGCCGTCCATCCGGAGCGGGAAGATCCGGTAGTCGCCGCCGTCCACCCGCTCGCCGGTGAGCCGCCCGGACGTGAGGCCGTAGGACACGATCTCGTTGGTCGTGCCGGAGGCGCCGCCCTCGTGCTGCCGGGTGGCCAGATAGACCCGCCCGCTGCCGACGACGATCTTCCGGCAGCCGTCGGTGCGGCCGACGTCGCAGCCGAGGTCGTACGTGTCGGCGTCGAGGGAGATCGTGGTGAGGGGCTTGCCGGTGGGGCTCATCGGGATGATGCCGGTGACCGTGGCCGCGGCGTTCTCCCCGGTGCCGACCCCGACGACGACCGGGTCGGTGGACAGCACCCGGGCACTGCCGACACCGTTCGCAAGCTTGTACGTCCACTTGGGGCGGCCGGTCCTCGGGTCCAGGAGCTGGACCTCGTACTGATTCTGGCCGTTCACACCGCACTTGCGGACGGTGGCCAGCTGCGCGCCGCCCGCGTAGCCGACGTCCTCGCAGGTTCCGCTCTGCGGCTGCCACAGGATCCTGCCGGTCTTGATGTCGAGGGCGGCGCCGCCGCGCAGACCGCCGCCGAGCGCCAGCGTGTCGCCGGAGAAGACCGGCTCCTCGAACGGGACGGCCGAGACGCCCGTGCCGACGCTCTTCGTCCACACCTTGTCACCGGTGTTCACATCGAACAGCGTGATCTGCGAGCAGGTCCGGTGCCGGCCGTCCGCGCCCCGCGCGCCGTTCTCGCTGACGACGGCGGCCAGCGCGTCCTTGGTGACGTCCTCGGTGGCGCCGCAGGTCTGGCCGGGCAGCGGCAGTGTCCAGGTCTTCTTCCCGGTCGCGGGGTCGTGGCCGACGATCTCGGCGACACCCGCCTTGGCGTACGTACGGTCGGTCAGCCAGGAGCCGACGACGCTGTCGACCTTGTCCTTGGCGACCTTGGGCGCGGGCAGGGTGAAAGCGAGCCGGGCGGAGGGGTCGGCGGGGACCTTCTCCTCGCCCGCCTCGCCGAAGCCGGATCCGGAGCCCGGGCCGCTCGCGTCGCCGCCGCCGCGCTTGCCGTCGGCTGCGGTGCTGCCCGGGCTGTCGCCGCTGCCGCCTCCGTCGGAGGTGGCGTACAGGACGCCCGCGCCGATGATCAGGGCGATGGCCACGACGGCCGCGGCGATGATCCAGGCGACCGGCGAACCGGGGCGTCCGGCACCGGCGGGCGGCGGCGGGGGCGTGGTGGGCGGCTGCGGATAGGTGTACGGGTACTGCCGCGGCCCCGCGGCGGGCGGGCCCGGGTAGCCGTAGCCCTGCGCGGGCGCCTGCGGCGGGGGCGGGGGGCCGAAGGCGCCGGGGGACGGTGGGGCGGGCGGCGCGGCGGGCGGCCTTTTGCGGAACAGGTCGTCCTGCGGCGGCCGGGGCGGTCCGTCCTGGGGAGCGTCCTGTGGGGCGGAGGTGCTGCCGGACGGCCGCGGGTCGGGCGGCTGAGTCATCAGCCCTCCCCTTTCTTCGCTGACGGCCCCCCGGTGAGATACGTCCGGACGCGCGCCTCCCCAGGGCTGCCGGACGCCTCTTTCTACCACCCGTCGGGCGCCCCCGGCTCAGGCGTCCTCGGCCAGTTCCAGCCAGCGCATCTCCAGCTCCTCGCGCTCGGCGACGAGTGCGCGCAGGTCCGCGTCGAGCTTGGCGACCTTGCCGAAGTCCGTCGCGTTGTCCGCGATCTGAGTGTGCAGCTTGGCCTCCTTCTCGGAGATCTTGTCCATCTGCCGCTCGACCTTCTGCAGTTCCTTCTTCGCGGCGCGGGTGTCGGCCGCGGACGGGCCGGACTTCGCGGCGGGTGCGGCGGCCGGGGCCGGGGTGGCGGCCTCGATCATCCGCTGCCTGCGCTCCAGGTACTCCTCGATGCCGCGCGGCAGCATCCGCAGCGTGCCGTCGCCGAGCAGCGCGAAGGTGTTGTCGGTGGTGCGCTCGATGAAGAACCGGTCGTGGGAGATCACGACCATGGAACCCGGCCAGCCGTCGAGCAGGTCCTCGAGCTGGGTGAGCGTCTCGATGTCCAGGTCGTTCGTGGGCTCGTCGAGGAACAGGACGTTCGGCTCGTCCATGAGCAGGCGCAGCAGTTGCAGCCGGCGGCGCTCACCGCCGGAGAGGTCGCCGACCGGCGTCCACTGCTTCTCCTTGCTGAACCCGAACTGCTCGCACAGCTGGCCCGCGGTCATCTCGCGGCCCTTGCCCAGATCGACGCGGTCGCGGATCTGCTGCACGGCCTCAAGGACCCGCAGCGTGCCCGGGAGTTCGGTCACGTCCTGCGAGAGATAGGCGAGCCGCACGGTCTTGCCGACGATCACCTTTCCGGCGACGGGCTGGACATCGCCCTGGCTGGTGGCCGCGTCGGCCAGCGCGCGCAGCAGGGACGTCTTGCCCGCGCCGTTCACGCCGACCAGGCCGACGCGGTCGCCCGGGCCGAGCTGCCAGGTGAGGTGCTTGAGCAGCACCTTCGGTCCGGCCTGGACGGTCACGTCCTCCAGGTCGAAGACGGTCTTGCCGAGCCGGGCGTTGGCGAACTTCATCAGCTCGCTCTTGTCGCGGGGCTCCGGCACGTCGGCGATCAGCTCGTTGGCCGCCTCGATGCGGTAGCGGGGCTTGGAGGTGCGGGCCGGGGCGCCGCGGCGCAGCCAGGCCAGCTCCTTGCGCATCAGGTTCTGCCGCTTGGTCTCCTCGGTCGCGGCCCTCCGCTCGCGCTCGGCGCGGGCGAACACGTAGTCCGAGTAGCCGCCCTCGTACTCGTAGACGTCGCCCTTCTGCACGTCCCACATGCGGGTGCAGACCTGGTCGAGGAACCAGCGGTCGTGGGTGACGCAGACGAGGGCCGAGCGGCGGGTCTGGAGGTGGCGGGCGAGCCACGAGATGCCCTCGACGTCGAGGTGGTTCGTGGGCTCGTCGAGAACGAGGAGGTCCTGCTCGGCGATGAGCAGCTTGGCGAGCGCGATACGGCGGCGCTCGCCGCCGGAGAGCGGGGCGATGACGGTGTCGAGCCCCTGGGGGAAGCCGGGGAGGTCCAGCCCCCCGAACAGACCGGTGAGCACGTCGCGGATCTTCGCGTTGCCCGCCCACTCGTGGTCGGCGAGGTCGCCGATCACCTCGTGGCGGACGGTGGCCTCGGGGTCGAGGGAGTCGTGCTGGGTGAGGACGCCGAGGGTCAGGCCGCCGCTGTGGGTGATCCTGCCGGTGTCGGCCTCTTCGAGCTTGGCGAGCATGCGGATGAGGGTGGTCTTGCCGTCGCCGTTGCGCCCCACGACGCCGATCCGGTCGCCCTCCTGCACACCGAGGGAGACGCCGTCGAGGAGGGCACGGGTGCCGTACACCTTGGTGACTGCCTCGACATTGACCAGATTGACTGCCATTTCGCTCCTGCCGCGGGGTTTCGCCGGGCCCTCCGGAGTGGGCCCGGCTGTCCAGCGTAGTCGGGCCTACGCCTGCCCCGCCCCGACACCTGCCGCGCGCGACTCCGGCGGGGGCCGACCGCGCAGTTCCCCGCGCCCCTCATCGGCTTGTCTTTCACCCGCGGACCGGTGGCCTCGTCTCGCGCAGTTCCCCGCGCCCCTTGTCGGGTTGTCGGTCGGCTGACGGCCGGTGGGGCTTCTCGCGCAGTTCCCCGCGCCCCTGGGTTGTCGGTCGGCTGACGGCCGGTGGCCTCTTCCCGCGCAGTTCCCCGCGCCCCTGGGTTGTCGGTCGGCTGACGGCCGGTGGCCTCTTCCCGCGCAGTTCCCCGCGCCCCTGAGGCAGGCGCTTCGCGCCGCCTCCCCTTGAGGCTGCGCTTCGCGCGCCTCTCATGAAAGGCCGGTGGCGCGCCTCTCCTGAAGGGCAGGTGGGGCGCGCCTCTCATGAAAGGCCGGTGGCGTGCCCCTCCTGAGGGGCGGGTGGCGCGCCTCTCCTGACGGACGAGTGGCGCGGCGCCTCTCCTGAGGGGCAGGTGGTGCGCCTCTCCTGACGGGCGGGTGGTGCGGCTCTGATGAGATGGCGCACGAAGTGCGCATCTCAGGGGCGCGGGGAACTGCGCGAGAAGACCCGCGGGCCCGCAGACGAACGACGGCCCAGGGGCGCGGGGCGTCCCCGGCGCCGGGACCTGAGCAGCGGAGCGACCTCGCGGGGGCGGGCCAGTCGGCCGGCGCCACCACCGAGGCCGGGCGGGGGCAGCGGGTGGCCGCGGGCGGCAAGCGCGGCGTTCAGCCCGAAGAGGGCAACGGCGCCGAGCGGCACGGCGGCCCGGCGCAACCGGCGGCGACGACGACCTCTGGGTCTCTGCATGGGCACAGCGTCCCGCGCCGAGGCACCCCCACGGCACCGCCCGCGTACTCAGTTACCGCTGAGTACCGTCGCCCCGGGAGCCGGCGAGCAAGCCACCCGCACCGCCCGGCACGCCCCCGACGCGGCAAGCCCGTCGGCGACAACCCGCGCCGCGGCCTCGTCCCCCGCGAGGAACGCCGTCGTCGGTCCCGAGCCGGAGACCAGCGCGGCCACGGCCCCGGCGGCGACACCGGCGTCGAGCGTCGTCTTCAGGGAGGGGAAGAGGGAGAGCGCGGCCGGCTGAAGGTCATTCGTGACGGTGGCCGCGAGCCGCTCCACGTCACCGGTGCGCAACGCGTCGAGCAGCGCGGGCGAGGCGACCGGCTCCGGCGCCTCGGGGCTGAGCCGGTCGAACTCCCGGTACACGGCCGGGGTCGACAGACCGCCGTCGGCCGCGGCGAACACCCACCAGAACTCCCCGCCCACCTCAAGAGGCTGGAGCTTCTCACCGCGCCCGGTGCCGAGCGCCGCCCCGCCGACCAGGCTGAACGGCACGTCACTGCCCAACTCGGCGCAGATGTCGAGGAGTTCGGCACGGGACGCCCCGGTGCCCCACAGCGCGTCGCAGGCCACGAGGGCGCCCGCCGCGTCGGCCGAACCGCCCGCCATGCCGCCCGCGACGGGGATGTCCTTGGCGATGTGGATACGGACCTTGGGGTCGCCGAGCCCGTGCCGCTCGGCCAGCGCGATCGCGGCGCGGGCGGCGAGGTTCGTCCGGTCCAGGGGTACTTCGGGAACGGGGTCGCCGCCCGGGCCCGTGCACGTCAGGCTCAGCTCGTCGGCCGGCTCGACGGTCACCTCGTCGTACAGGCCCACGGCGAGGAAGACATTGGCCAGGTCGTGGAAGCCGTCGGGGCGGGCGCCGCCGACGGCGAGCTGGACGTTGACCTTGGCGGGGACGCGTACGGTCACACTCACTGCTGCTTGGCCTCCGCGATCCGGGCGAACTCCTCCACCGTCAGTGCCTCGCCACGCGCCTGCGGGGAGACCCCGGCCGCGACCAGCGCCTCCTCTGCGGCTTGCGCCGATCCGGCCCAGCCCGCCAGCGCGGCACGCAGCGTCTTGCGGCGCTGGGCGAACGCGGCGTCGACGACCGCGAACACCTCCGCCTTCGTGGCCGTGGTGGCGACGGGCTCGGCGCGGCGCACGAGCGAGACGAGGCCGGAGTCGACGTTCGGCGCGGGCCAGAAGACGTTGCGGCCGATGCTGCCGGCGCGCTTGACGTCGGCGTACCAGTTGGCCTTCACGGAGGGGACTCCGTAGACCTTGTTGCCGGGGCCGGCGGCGAGGCGGTCGGCGACCTCGGCCTGGACCATGACGAGGGTGCGCTCGATACTCGGGAACGTGTCGAGCATGTGCAGCAGGACCGGCACCGCGACGTTGTACGGCAGGTTCGCGACCAGGGCGGTGGGGGGCGGGCCCGGGAGTTCGGTGACCTGCATCGCGTCGATGTTGACCAGGTCGAAGGCGTCCTTCTTCGCCGGGAGGCGGGCCGCGATCGTCGCCGGGAGCGCCGAGGCGAGGACGTCGTCGATCTCGACGGCTGTGACGTGGTGGGCCGCGTCGAGCAGGGCGAGGGTGAGCGAGCCGAGGCCCGGTCCGACCTCTACGACGTTGTCGTCACCGGTGACCTCCGCGGTGCGGACGATGCGGCGGACCGTGTTCGCGTCGATCACGAAGTTCTGGCCGCGCTGTTTGGTGGGCCGGACGTTGAGTGCCGCCGCGAGTTCGCGAATGTCGGCTGCGCCGAGCAGGGGGCCTTGGGGGTCTGTGGTGCTCACCGTCCAAGGGTAGCCGGGGCTTTTCGCGACCGACGGCCGTCCGCGGGCCGGTGGCCGCTTCCCGCGCAGTTCCCCGCGCCCCTGGGTTGTCGGTCGACCGACGGCCGGTGGGGCTTCTCGCGCAGTTCCCCGCGCCCCTGGAGATGCGCACTTCGTGCGCTGTCTCCATCAGGGGTGCGCCCCAGGGGGAGGCGCGCGAAGCGCAGCCTTCAGGGGCGCGGGGAACTGCGCGACCAGCCACGACGGCGCCGCAGACGAACGACTACCCGTGCAGCCGGGGCCCACAGTGCGGCCAAGGACTGGCGCCCCGGCGGACGTACAGCTTCTTCGCCCGGTACGTCTGCTCGGCGGCAGGCGCCTCCTGCGGGCTGCCCGAGCCGCCGAGGCTGTGCCAGGTCTGGGTGTCGAACTGGTACAGACCCCCGTAGGTACCGGTCGAGTCGAGGGCCCCGGGCCGCCCCCCGGACTCACAGGCGGCGAGCCCGGACCAGTTGAGCGAATCGGCGCCGGCCACGGACGACGGCAACGGCTTGGTCCCGACCTTGACCACCCGCGTACGCGGCTCCCGCACCACTTCGGTCTTCGTACGCCGCGGCTTCTGCTTGACCCCGTTGACGGTGCGCAGCTCGTACGTGACCCGCTTCACCCCGGCCTCCCCGGCCTGCTCCACGACCTCGGTGCCGAGGAACAGCGACGGATCCCGGGTCCGCTCGACGGCGAACGGCACCGACTCCTCGCGGGTCTCCTTGCTCCCGGTCACCCGCATCACGGTCACGGTCTGCCCGTCGCGCGGAAAGCTGCTCGCCGGTACGGAGGTGGTGTCCTGGCCGTGCAGGGTGATCCCGGCCTCGCCGACGGCCTCGCCCACGGTGGCCGCGTTGGTGCGGATGGCGTGCCGCTTCCCGTCGGCCATGATCGTGACGCTGCGCTCGGTGCGTACGGCGAATTCGAGGCCGTGCCGCCCGATGCTCTGGGAGCGGGACGTGGAGACGTACGCGCCCTCGGCCCGCACCCCGAGCTGCCGCAGCGCCCCGTCGACGGTGTGGGCGGTCGTCCACACCTTGCGGCGCTGCCCGTCGAGGGTCAGCTGGACGGGGCGGCCGTAGTGCACGGAGACCTGGTCGCCGCTGGCCAGGGCGGTGCCCTCGGCGGGGGCGACGAGATCGTGCTCGCCGACCGCGACGCCCTCGTCGGCGAGGAGTTCGGTGACGTCGTCGGCGAAGGTGTGCAGGGTGCGTTCCTTGCCGTCGACGGTCAGCTCGATGGCCTTGTCGTTGGCGACGAACGCCGAGGTGCCGCCCGCCAGGAACGCGACGACGAGGGCCTGCGGCAGCAGCCTGCGCAGCCCGTCGGGGCGCGGGTCGCTCTTCTTGCGGCGGGCGGCGCGGCGCGCGGCGGCCCGCCCGCCGTCCGTCGCCGCCTGCCGCGGCAGCCGCGGCTCGCCGCCGGGACCGGCCCCGGCCGGCAGCTCGGGCTCGGCGGCCGGCGCCGGCGCCGCGTACTCGTAGGCGGGCCGGTACGTGTCGCCGTACTCCGGCTCGTAGGGCTCGTAGGGCTGGTACGAGTCCTGCGGCTCGTACGACGGCTGATACGTCGTCTCGTACGGCGATGTGCTCAACGAGGCTCCAGGCGCTCCAAGGGTCCGGCCCCGGTGGGGGCGGATCGGGCGAGCAGAACCTAGCGGAGCAACCCTCACTCTCCAAAGCAGCGCGACTACGCAGTGTCGCGATCATGCCCGAAGGTGAGCGGGTCCGATCGTTATGGGTCAGTAACCGAAGGCGCGGGCCGTGTTGGCGGAGACCGACGTCGCGAGGGCTTCTTCGGTGACGCCCTTCACCTCGGCCATCGCCCGCAGCGTGACCGGAATGAGATAAGGGGCATTAGGCCGACCGCGGTACGGGGCCGGGGTCAGGAACGGCGCGTCGGTCTCCACGAGGACCAGTTCCGCGGGCGCCACGGCGAGGGCGTCGCGCAGCGGCTGCGCGTTCTTGAACGTCATGTTGCCCGCGAACGACATGAAGTAGCCGTTCTCCGCGCAGACTTGCGCCATGTCGGCGTCGCCCGAGTAGCAGTGGAAGACGGTGCGCTCGGGGGCGCCCTCCTCCTTCAGGATGCGCAGCACATCGTCGTGGGCCTCGCGATCGTGGATGACGAGGGCCTTGCCGTGCCGCTTGGCGATCTCGATGTGGGCGCGGAAGGACTTCTCCTGGGCCGCCTTGCCCTCCGGGCCCGTACGGAAGTAGTCGAGGCCCGTCTCGCCGACGCCCTTGACCTGCGGCAGCGCGGCGAGCCGGTCGATCTCGGCGAGCGCCTCGTCGAGCCCGGCGTCCCCCAGCGGCGTACGGGCGCCCTGGCGGGACCAGCCGTCGGGGTCGCCGTGGACGATGCGGGGTGCCTCGTTGGGGTGCAGGGCGACGGTGGCGTGCACGGCCGCATGGGCCGCCGCCGTCTCGGCGGCCCAGCGGGAGCCCGCGAGGTCGCAGCCGACCTGCACCACGGTCGTCACCCCGACCGACGCCGCCTTGGCGAGGGCCTCCTCCACGGTGCCCGCCTGCATGTCCAGGTGGGTGTGGGAGTCGGCGACCTCGACCGCGAGCGGTGCGGGCAGCGGTGGCGGGGTGACGTCCTTGGCACGATCGGGGCTCATGCCCCCGATCCTACGAAGGCCCGGGCAGGAGGCCCCGGCCAGGAGGCCGGGTCAGGCCGGGTCAGGTCGGGCCCTAGGAGGCCTTGGGGCCGTCCTTGCGATGGTGGCTGAAGGGGTGCAGGAGGTCGGAGAGGTGCCAGTGGTGGTGCTCGCCGGAGTCGGCGGCCTGTTCGGGGACCTCGACGGGTCCGGCGGCCGGGGCGGTGTGCTGCTGGCGCTGCATCACGTCCCGCACGGAACTGACGCGGCCGGACCGCATGATCCGTACGACGTGTCCGCCGCAGTTCAGGCAGGTGGGGCTGGACAGGGGCGACGGCACCAGCTCACCGTCCGCCACGTACATCACGAACTCCGCACCCTCCCCGTCGATGTGGTGCTCTATCTCGTAAGACTGCTCCCAGCCGTGCCCGCAGCGCATGCAGGCGAACGCATACGCCTCGTGGACGACGGATATCGCTGTGCCACGGCTCGTCACCGGGGTCGCGGGTGTACTGGTGGCCGTCTTGGAGGCCGCGAACTCGCTCATGCCAGCTCCTCTTGTCCGCTGGACAAGCGCTGCCCGGAGGCAGCGTGGGGACGGGTGCGTCCCTTCAACCAGTGGACGCCTCCGCCGGGCCGAGCGCAAAAGACCTGTCGACTATTGGAGCCGATTTGGCATTTCCCTGCCGTATGGGGCCTGACACCCGGTCTTCGCTTTGCTTTCCAGGCTAGTCCTTTACGCCCTTATGGGGTGCCTTGAGTCGCATTCTTTGCCGCGACCACGGCATCGAAGACGACACGCTTGGGTAGCCCCGCATCGGCCGCGACCGCCGCGATGGCCTCCTTGCGCCGCTCCCCCGCCTCCTCTCGCACGCGCACCCTGCGCACCAGCTCATCGGGGGTGAGGTCGTCGCCGGACTTCTCCGGGGCGCCCTCGACGACGACCGTGATCTCGCCGCGGACCCCTTCGGCGGCCCACTCCGCGAGGTCCTTCAGGGGGCCGCGCTTGATCTCCTCGTAGGTCTTGGTCAGCTCGCGGCAGACCGCGGCCCTGCGGTCGGCGCCGAACGCCTCGGCCATCGCGGCGAGGGTGTCGTCCAGGCGGTGCGGGGCCTCGAAGTAGACAAGTGTGCGTCGTTCTTCGGCCACTTCCCGAAGGCGCGAGAGCCGCTCGCCGGCCTTGCGCGGCAGGAAGCCCTCGAAGCAGAACCGGTCGACGGGCAGCCCGGACAGGGCGAGGGCGGTGAGCACCGCGGAAGGGCCGGGGACGGCGGTGACCCGGATGTCGCGCTCCACGGCCGCGGCCACCAGGCGGTAGCCCGGGTCGGACACCGACGGCATCCCGGCGTCGGTCACGAGCAGCACCCGCGCACCGCCCGCCAGCGCCTCGACCAGCTCGGGCGTGCGCGCGCTCTCGTTGCCCTCGAAGTACGACACGACGCGCCCGCCGACCTGCACCCCGAGCGCCTGGGTGAGCCGCTTCAGGCGGCGGGTGTCCTCGGCGGCGACGACATCGGCGACGGCCAGCTCCTGGGCGAGCCGCGGCGGGGCGTCGGAGACGGTGCCGATGGGGGTGCCGGCGAGCACGAGCGTGCCGGTCGGCGCCGTGGCGGCGGGCCCCTGCCCCCGCTCCCCCGACGGTTCGGTTGAATCTGCGGTTCCTGTCACGGTTCCATCCTCGCAGGGTCGCCGGACGGGACTCGCACGGCGCTGTTCCCCACGCCCACGGGACTCGCACAGCGCCGTTCCCTACGATGGCGCGGTGACCAGTACCTCGTCGTCGGCCAAGGCGAACCCGAGCAGTCCCCCGCCGGACCAGGCACCCCTGGCAGCCCCGTCAGCGCAGGATTCGGCGTGGCTGCGTGGTCTGCGCAGGTTCGGCTACCGGGGCCCGGAGGCGGAAGGGGGCGCGGAGGTCAGAGACGGCGACGTCCGCGAGCGCCTCGTCCCGTCGTACCCCGCGCCGTCGTCGCGGCTGTGGGCGTCGTTCGGGCTCAGCCGGTTCACCGCAGGTCAGCTGTCCCGGCTCGTGGGCTGGGGCGGCCCGCTGCTCGTCACGCTCGTCGCGGGGCTGCTGCGCTTCTGGAACCTCGGCAGCCCGAAAGCCGTGATATTCGACGAGACGTATTACGCCAAGGACGCGTGGGCGCTCATCCACCGCGGATTCGAGGTGAATTGGCCGAAGAACGCCAATGACCTGATCCTGAAGAACAACGGCGACATCCCGATTCCGAGCGACGCCTCCTACGTCGTGCATCCGCCGGTCGGCAAGTACGTCATCGGCATCGGCGAATGGATGTTCGGTTTCAATCCGTTCGGCTGGCGGTTCATGACGGCGCTGCTCGGCACGTTGTGCGTGCTGATGGTGTGCCGGATCGGCCGCCGCCTCTTCCGCTCGACGTTCCTGGGCTGCCTCGCCGGGGCGCTGCTCACGGTGGACGGGCTCGCGTTCGTGATGAGCCGCACCGCGCTGCTCGACTCGGTGCTGGTGTTCTTCGTGGTCGCGGCGTTCGGCTGCCTGATCGTCGACCGGGACCGGGCGCGGGGACGGCTGGCGGCGGCGCTGCCGGAGGACGAGCACGGCCTGGTCCGCCCCGACGCGCGCATCGCCGAGACCCTGCGCCTGGGATGGCGCCCGTGGCGGCTGCTCGCCGGGCTCTGCCTGGGTCTGGCCGCGGGCACGAAGTGGAACGGCTTCATCTACGTGGCGCTCTTCGCCGTCATGACGGTGCTGTGGGACGTCGGCACGCGCCGGGTGGCGGGCGCCGAGCGCCCGTACCTCGCCGTGCTCAAGCACGACGTGTTCCCGGCGTTCCTCGTCACGGTTCCGGTCGCGATCGCCACGTACCTGCTGTCCTGGCTCGGCTGGATCCTCTCCCCCGACGACGGCACCGGCGGCTACTTCCGCAACTGGGCGGTGACCGCGGGCAAGGGCGGCGGCCACACCTGGCTGCCCGACTGGGTGCGCAGCCTGTGGCACTACGAGCAGGAGGTCTGGGACTTCAACACCAACCTCAGCTCCCCGCACACCTACCAGTCCAACCCGTGGAGCTGGATGGTCGACGGCCGCCCGGTCTCGTACTTCTACGAGTCCCCGACGGCGGGCCAGGACGGCTGCCCGGCGGACGCGACGGAGAAGTGCGCCCGCGAGGTCCTCGCCCTCGGCACCCCGCTGCTGTGGTGGGCGGCCTGCTTCGCGGTGCTCTATCTGCTGTGGCGCTGGGCGTTCCGGCGCGACTGGCGGGCGGGCGCGATCGCGTGCGCCATCGCCGCCGGCTATCTGCCCTGGTTCAACTACCAGGAACGGACGATCTTCTACTTCTACGCGGTCGTCTTCGCACCGTTCCTCTGCCTGGCACTGGCGATGATGCTCGGCGCGATCATCGGCAGGCCGGGATCGAGCGAACGCCGGCGGACGGTCGGCGCCGCGGGGGCGGGTGTGATCGTCCTGCTGATCGTGTGGAACTTCGTGTACTTCTGGCCGATCTACACGGGAACGGCGATCCCGATCGACTCGTGGCGGTCGAGGATGTGGCTGGACACCTGGGTCTAGCCGGACGCAACGTTCCACTCCCGGTCACGCAAGCCATGCGTCCGCGTCACCTCCGCGCCCTACCGTCCGCCCCCGTCAGAGGACTTGGGGCACGGGACGGGACCCGTGCGGGAGGGAGCCAGATGATGCACGGCGAGGGAGAAAGACCGGCACCGGGAGGCGGCGCGCCCACGTACGCGATGCTGACGGCCGAGGCGCGACGGCAGGCCGCGCTGCCCCGGCCCGCGGCGCGCAGCCGCCGGGAGGCGGACGTCCGCCGGGTGCCGTGGTGGCGGGTACGGACCCTGCGGAGGATGTCGGGCCTGTCCGTCCTGGTACCGGCGGCGCTCTACACGGTTCTCGTCCTGGTGGTCTACGGACTGGTCGGCTCGGCCGCGCTGGCACCCCAGGCCCTGCTCACGCTCGTGGTGTCCCTCGCCCTGGTGGTCTTCGGGGCCGTCCGTCTCCGTGGCCGGGGCGGTGCCTCGGCCAGGGCGCTGGCCCGTGCGGCCTGTGCGCCCGGCCCCGTGGTCAGGCGGTACGCCCTGCTGTACGACCCGCCCTGGGGCGGCATCGCCCTGCTGGCGGTGTTCCCCGCCGACGGGGGCGACGGCGTCCGGCCCGAAGCGGTGCTGCAACTCAGACCTCTGCCGCTGCCCGCACGCCGGTTCCTGGGGGCACGCAAACTCCCGGCCGACGTGCCCGTCGAGCCGTTCGGTGAGCTCGAACTGTGCGGCCGGACCGACGCTTCGCCCGCGGGCGTCCCCTGGATCGACGGACAGGCGTACTGGCCGGAGCGTTCCTACGGCGCCGGCGACTTCGAGACGGAACAGGGCCGGGCCCTGATGGACCGGCTGTCGGCCGGGGACGGAGACGACCGGTGGTCACCTTCCCGGCCGTGAGCGGTACGGGTGGCACCGACGCCGCTTCCCGGTGTTCACGGACATGACCGGACACCTGGGTCCAGACCGCTTTCAGCCGCATTTGTGATCACTCTTCGGACACCTTCGGACACCAACTGGAAAACACCCCGCCCCGCTGGCCTCCGGCGTGCTTAAAGTCCCTCCCGTATACCTGGGGAGGGGGAGCGCGCATGCGCAAGGGGGTCAAGGTCGCCATCGTCGGCGGGGTGTTCACCGTGATGGTGGGCGGCGCCGGGTACGGGGCGTACAACATCATCTCGGCCGTCACGGGGGACGGCGGCTCGTCGTCGCTGGGCGGGTCACCGGCCAAGCGGACCGGGCCGCCGACGGGCGACGAGATCAAGGAGGCGTCGGACAAGTTCCTGACGGCCTGGTCGAAGAACGACCCGGACGAGGCGGCGCACTACACGAACAACGCCGACGGCGCCCTGGCGGCGATCGAGGGCTGGCACGACGAAGCGTTCGTCACGCACACCGTGCTGACGCCGGGCAAGGCGGTCGGCGCCAAGGTGCCGTTCAAGGTGAAGGCCACGGTCACCTACGACAAGAAGAGCCGGACGCTGGAGTACGCGTCGTCGCTGACCGTCGTCCGAGGGCAGACCACGGGCCGGGCCCTGGTCGACTGGGAGCCGTCCGTGCTCCACCCCGACATGGAGAAGGGCGACAAGCTCGTCACCGGTGAGGCGGCGGCGCCCCCGATCGAGGCCGTGGACCGCAACGGCGCGGTACTGACCGCGAAGAAGTACCCCTCCCTCGGCCCGGTCCTGGACCAGCTGCGCGCCAAGTTCGGGGACGAGGCCGGGGGTTCGCCGGGCGTGGAGACGTCCATCGAGCGGACCGACGCCGACGGATCGACGACGACCGCGAAGACCCTGGTGACCCTCACCAAGGGCAAGCCGGGCAAGCTTCAGACGACGATCAGCGCGAGCGCGCAGGCCGCGGCCGAGCAGGCGGTCACCAAGTACCCGAAGGCCGCCGTGGTGGCCGTGCACCCGCAGACCGGCGGGGTGCTGGCGCTCGCCAACCACGGGTACGGGGAGTTCAACGCCGCGTTCTCGGCGAACCGGGCACCCGGCTCCACCATGAAGATCATCACCGCGGCGGCGCTGCTCGACAACGGTGTCCTGTCGTCGATGAACGCCAGCGCCCCCTGCGACGACTCGGTGCTGGCCCTGGGCCAGACCTTCCACAACCTCAAGGGCATGGCGCCGGACAAGAACGCGACGCTCAGCAGCAGCTTCCAGCGGTCCTGCAACACGTCCTTCATCAAGCTCTCCGACGACCTGGGCGCCGACAAGTTCGCCACCGAGGCGTCCCAGCGGTTCGGGCTCGGCAAGGAACAGGACTGGCAGACCGGGATCCCGTCGTTCGACGGCAACGTCCCGGTCAACGGCAACTCCCAGGACCCGGCCGGGATGATCGGGCAGGGCAACGTACAGATGAACCCGCTGAACATGGCGTCGGTCACCGCGACCGCCATCACCGGGACGTTCCGCCAGCCGATCCTCGTCTCGCCCGAGTACGGCGAGCGCAAACTCGCCACCGCGCAGGGCCTGCCGTCCCCGACCGTGACCCAGCTCAGGGCGATGATGCACGCCACGGCCACCTCACCGACCGGCACGGCCACCCAGGCGATGGCCGGGGTACCGGGGAACATCGGCGCCAAGACGGGCTCCGCGGAGAGCGACGGCCAGGCCGTCTCCGACTCCTGGTTCACCGGCTACCGCGACGGGATCGCCACCGCCGCGGCGATGGTGCAGAACGGCGGCCACGGGGGTACGGCGGCCGGCCCCATCGTGGCGGCGGTCCTGAAAAGCGCCGGGTAAGCAGCGCCCCGTAGGGGGCGCGGGGAACTGCGCGAGCAACCACACGAAACCGCAAGCGCGTCTGCGGCGTTCTCTACTACGGCGGGTGCGGCTTGTCCGCGGCTGGCCGCGCAGTTCCCCGCGCCCCTGGCGGGGCTAGGCTTACCGTCCGCTACACCCCCGGAGGAAAACGTTGGGCACCAGAGGCAAGCGCCCCGAGCCGGCGCCGCGCCGCAACCTGAACGCCCTGGTGATCGGCGGCGCCGCCGTCATCGCCGTCGTCGGAGCCGGCGTCGGCGCCTATGCCCTGATGGAAGGCTCCGGGAGCGGCGACGGCAGCTCGGCGTCGGCCGACGAGAAGCCGAGGGTCAAGACGGGCCCGCCCTCCGCCAAGGAGGTCCGCACCGCGGCCGACGGCTTCCTGACGGCCTGGCAGCAGGGCGACGTGGCGAAGGCGGCCACGTACACCGACGACGCGGCGGCCGCCGAGAAGGCGCTCACCGGCCTCACCAAGGACGCCCATCTCACCGGCGTGAAGCTGACGGCGGGGCAGCGGGCGGGCGCGAAGGTGCCGTTCCACGTGACGTCGACGGTCGCGTACGACCCGGGCGCGTCGGACAAGGGCAAGGCCGGCACGGGCGAGAAGCTGAGCAAGCCCCTCGCGTACGACTCCTCGCTGACCGCCGTGCGGCGCAAGAGCGACGGCAAGGTGCTCGTCGGATGGCAACCGTCCGTCCTGCACCCGGAGTTGAAGGACGGCGACCGGCTCGTCACCGGTGAGGCGGGCGACCCGCCGGTCAAGGCCGTGGACCGGGACGGCGGCGAGCTGGACGTGAAGAAGTTCCCGTCGCTGGCCACCGTCGTGGACGGGCTGCGCGAGAAGTTCGGCAAGACCGCCGGCGGCACGGCGGGCGTCGAACTGCGCATCGTGCGCAAGGCGTCGTCGAAGAAGGAAGCACAGCCGGACAAGACCCTGCTCACCCTCTCCGAGGGCACGCCGGGCACGGTCAGGACCACGCTGTCGCCCTCGCTCCAGGCGACCGCCGAGAAGCAGGTCGCCTCGCGCAAGCGGGCCTCGGTCGTGGTGATCCGGCCCTCGACCGGCGAGATCCTCGCCGTCGCGAATTCGAGCGCGGGCTTCAACACGGCCTTCCAGGGCTCCCTCGCGCCCGGCTCGACGATGAAGGTCATCACGTCGTCGCTCCTCCTGGAGAAGGACCTCGCGGGTGTGAACAAGGAGCACCCGTGCCCGAAGTACTTCACGTACGGGCACTGGAAGTTCCAGAACGACGACAAGTTCCAGATCAAGAACGGCACGTTCAAGGCGAGCTTCGCCCGGTCCTGCAACACGGCCTTCATCAGCCAGGCGCCGAAGCTGGACAACGACTCGCTGACCAAGCAGGCCCAGCAGGTCTTCGGGCTCGGCATGGACAACTGGGCGGTGGGCGTGCCGAGTTTCGACGGCTCGGTGCCCGTGCAGTCGGACGCGCAGATGGCCGCCTCGCTGATCGGGCAGGGCGGGGTGCGGATGAACCCGCTGAACATGGCGTCGGTCGCCGCGACCGTGAAGAACGGCACCTTCCACCAGCCGTACCTCGTCTCGCCGGACGTCGACCACCGCACGCTCGCGAAGGCCTCCCGCTCGCTGTCCGCCAAGACCCTCGCGGATCTGCGGGAGTTGATGCACTACACGGCCGTCGCGGGCACGGCGGTCGAGCCGATGTCCGGGCTCGGCTCCGACATGGGCGCGAAGACCGGTTCGGCGGAGGTCGACGGGCAGAAGCAGCCGAACGGCTGGTTCACGGCGTACCGCGGTGATCTGGCGTCGGCGGCCGTGGTGCAGGAGGGCGGGCACGGCGGCGACTCGGCGGGCCCGGTCGTCCGGCAGATGCTGCTCGCCGGCGGCTGACCCGACGGCGCCGGATACCGGGTCGCGTGGGCGGTACACGTACTACTAGCGTGCCGCCCATGACGTCCTCCACCGAATCCGCCGGACCCCGCGCCGCCCACCCCCGCTTCGCCGAGGCGGTGACCTCGATGGGGCTCGCCGAACTCCTGCCCCAGGTACGCGCCTTCCCCGAGGGCGCCCGCACCGCGCAGGAGGCGGCGGACGCCGTCGGCTGCGCGCTCAGCCAGATCTGCAAGTCGCTGATCTTCGCCGCGGACGGTGTGCCGGTGCTGGTCCTCATGGACGGCGCCTCACGCGTCGACGTCGAACTCGTCCGGCGTGAACTGGGCGCCGCGAAGGTCACCCGGGCCAAGGCGGACGTGGTGCGGGAGTTCACCGGGTACGCGATCGGCGGCATCCCGCCCTTCGGGCACGTCAACCGGACCCGGGTGCTCGCCGACCGCTCGCTGCTCGCCCACGACACCGTGTGGGCGGCGGCCGGCACCCCGCACACCGTCTTCCCGATGGCCCCCGCCGACCTGGTCGCGCACGCGGGCGCCGCGCTCGTGGACGTACGGGAAGCGGACGTACGAGAAGCGGACATACAGGGATGACCCCGCTCGTCGCCGCGGCGGTGCTGCTCGCCGCGGTCACCCACGCGTCGTGGAACGCGCTCGCCCACCACATCACCGACAAGCTCGTCGGCTTCACGCTGATCTCGGGCGGCGGGACGCTCATCGGCCTCGCCATGGCGGGGGTCGTGCCCGTGCCCGCGGCGGGCGCGTGGCCGTATCTGCTCGTCTCCGCGGTCATCCACATCGGCTACTACCTGCTGCTGATGACGTCGTTCCGGCTGGGCGACTTCGGGCAGGCGTATCCGGTCGCGCGCGGCACCGCGCCGCTGGTGGTGACGGTGTTCGCGGCCGTCTTCGCGGGCGAGGTGCCGGACGGCTGGCAGGCGGCGGGCGTCGCCGTGTCCTGTGCGGGCCTGACCGGCCTCGCGCTGTGGGGTCTACGGGGTTCGGCGCGCAGGCCCGACTGGCGGGCGCTGGGCGCCGCCCTGGCGACGGGCGTCTCGATCGCCTCGTACACGGTGGTGGACGGGCTCGGGGTGCGCGCCTCGGGGTCCTCCCTCGGGTACATCGCGTGGCTGATGATCCTGGAGGGGATCGCGGTGCCGGTGTACGCGGCGTACCGCTGGCGCGGGCAACTGGTGGCGCGGCTGAAGCCGTTCGCGGGGCTCGGGCTGCTGGGCGCCGCGCTGTCCGTGGCCGCGTACGGGCTGGTGCTGTGGGCCCAGACCCGGGCCGAGCTGGCCCCGGTCTCCGCGCTGCGGGAGTCTTCGATCATCGTGGGGGCGGCGATCGGGGCGGTGTTCTTCAAGGAGCGGTTCGGGATGCCGAGGGTGGTCGCGGCCGGGGTGATGGTGGCCGGGATCGGACTGATGCTGCACGCCTGATCCGGGGGCTCCCCCCCCGGGCCCCCGCTCCTCAATCGCCGGAGGGGCTCGAGGTTCTGAAGCCCACGTTCACGGCGGTGAGTCCCCCGTCGACCGGCAGCACGACCCCGGTCACCCAACTCGCGTCCGGCGAAGCCAAGAACGCCACGGCCGCCGCGATGTCCTCCGGCTCCCCGACCCGCCCGAGCGGATACAGGTCCCGTACGGCGTCGGGGTCGCGGCCGTGGTCGGTCCAGGCCCTGGTGCGTACCGTTCCCGGCGCCACGAGATTGACGCGGACCCCGCGCGGGCCCGCATGCCCGGCGAGGGTCCGGGTCAGGGACGCCAGGCCCGCCTTCGCGGCGCTGTAGGCGTGGTTGCCGAAGTCCTGGATGCCGTTCACGGAGCCGATGTTGACGATGGCACCGCGGCCGGAGGCCACCAGGTGCGGGAGGGCGGCGCGGCTGCAGCGGTAGGCGCCGGTGAGGCTGAGGTCGAGGTCGCGGGCCCAGCCGTCGTCGTCCTCGTCCTCGAAGAGCGGGGCGTCGGGGTGGCAGGCGTAGGCGTTGTTCACCAGGACGTCCAGGCGGCCGAAGGTGTCGACGGCGTGCGCGACGGCGGCCCGGACGGACTCCTTGTCGCCGACGTCGCAGCCGAACTCGACTGCCGTACCGCCCTGTTCGCGGATCTCGGCGGCGGTCTTCCGGGCGCCGGGCAGGTCGATGTCGGTGACGAGGACGCTCGCGCCCTCCGTGGCGAGCCGCCGGGCGACGGCGGCGCCGATGCCGCGTCCGGCGCCGGTGACCAGGGCTGCGTACCCCTCGAAACGTGTCATGGCCGGGACGCTACCCGGGACAACCCCGAGAGATCCCTCGGGGTGCGCTGCGGGACCGACCAGGGTTCTTCCGGGTCGAGTTGGGGCGGTGATGCGCGAAGACTCGGCTCATGACCTCACCTCGCAGCGCGTATGTCATCGCCCCCGCCCTGTTCGGCGCGTACGGCGTCATCCGGCTCCTCGACGGCCTGGACGGCGTCAAGGGTCCCGGGCTCGCCTGGACCGCCGGGCATCTGTGCTTCCTCGTCGGGCTCGGCTTCTTCGTGCGCGCGTTCGTCGCGATGCGGGCGGCCGCCGGGCGGTCCGACCGGTGGGCGACCGGCGGTCTGGTGGCCGCCGTCGCCGGATCGTGCGCGCTCGCCGTGCAGTTCGGCGTGGACATCGTGACGGGCCTGATGGCCGACGGCAGCCACGCCGAGATGGCGCGCCTGTCGGACAGCTTCGGCTCGCTGCCGGGCGCCGAACTCGCCTTCTACGCGGTCGGCCCGATGTTCTTCTTCATCGGCCAGGTCGTCCTCGCCCTGCGCCTTTACGCGCTGCGCAGGTTGCCGCTCTGGGCGCCGTGCCTCGTCTTCGCCGCCTCGCTGCTGCCGCTGACCACGAAGGACCTGATCCCGCTCGGCGCGGTGCTCCTGCTGCTCGGCTACGCCCCGCTGTGGTGGCGGCCCAGCGCCTCCCGCACGGCCCTGACCAGCGCCTGAGCGCGCGGGTCGGCGGTGACGCCCGTACGCATCCCGTTCGTGACGTAGCCGAAGGCGATGCCGGACTCCGGGTCGGCGAAGCCGAGGGCGCCGCCGCGGCCCGGGTGGCCGAAGGAGCCGGGGCCCAGCAGCGGGGAGGCGACGCCGTGCAGCATGTGGCCGAGGCCGAAGCGGGTGGGGACGACGAGGACCCGGTCGGGGCCCGAGGAGGCTTCCGTGCGGGCGAGCCGGACGGTCTCCGGCGTGAACAGCCTTCTGCCGCCGTCGAGTTCGCCGATCAGCGAGGCGTAGAGGCGGGCGAGGCCGTCCGCCGTGCCGATGCCGTTGGATCCCGCGAGCTGGGCGGCGCGGTACGCCGGGTCGTTCTCGTCCGGGGCCGGGTCGACGGATCCGAAGGCGCGACGGGTGAGCGAGTCCGGGTCGCCGTACGCCGCGGCGAGGCGGCGGCTGGGCCGCGCCCGCAGCCCGCCCGCGGTGACCGGCGCCTCGACCGGCCCGACCCGGCCGGCCCGGTGGGCCTGCGCGTCCGGCAGTCCGATCCACACGTCGGCGGCGGCCGGAGCGGCGATCTCCCGTGCGACGAAGGTGCCGATGTCGTCCCCGGTGACCCGGCGCACCAGCTCCGCCACGAGCCAGCCGTACGTCTGCGCGTGATAGCCGTGATCGGTGCCGGGCGCCCAGAACGGGGCCTGCGCCGCGACCGCCGCGGCGCCGCGCTCCGGGTCGGCGGCCTCGGCGGGGGTCAGCGGCCGGTCGAGGGCGGGCACCCCGGCGCGGTGCGCGAGCACGTCGCGGACCCGGGCGTGCTCCTTGCCGTGCGCCTTGAACGCGGGCCAGTACGCCCCGACCGGCGCGTCCAGGTCCAGCTCGCCGCGCTGGTGGAGCAGGAGCAGCGCGGCCGCGGCGACGCCCTTGGTGGCGGAGCGCAGGATCTGCGCGGTGCCGGGCTCCCAGCGCGGCCCGTCGCCGACGCCGACGCCTTCGATGTTCCGGCTGCCCGCGTACAGGTCGACGACCTTGTGCCCGGCCTCGTACACGACGACGGCGGCACCGCGCTCACCGCGGGCCGTGAAGTTCTCGGCGAAGGCGGTGCGTACGCCGTCGAATCGGGGGTCCGTCGTGCCGTTCACTGCTGTCTCCACGCAAAGTCCAACAGGGCGCGGCGCGGGATGATTCCGGTGCGCCGGGTCAGCGCCGGCCCGCTACGGACGCCGGGTCGAAGCCGAACGGCAGCTCCAGGCGGTGGGCCCGCATCAGGTCCTCGTCCAGGAGCAGGTCGCCGGTCGCGCCGTCGGCCGCGATCACGCCGCCGCTGAGGATCATCGCGCGGGGGCAGAGTTCGAGCGCGTACGGCAGGTCGTGGGTGACCATCAGCACCGTCACGTCCAACGACCTGAGGATGTCGGCGAGTTCGCGGCGCGAGGCCGGGTCGAGGTTGGAGGACGGCTCGTCCAGGACCAGGATCTCGGGCTCCATCGCGAGCACGGTGGCGACCGCGACCCGGCGCCGCTGGCCGAAGGAGAGGTGGTGCGGGGGCCGGTCCGCGAACTCCTCCATGCCGACCAGGGCGAGGGCCTTGCGGACCCGCGCCTCCAGTTCGGCGCCCTTCATCCCGGCGGCGGCCGGGCCGAAGGCGACGTCCTCGCGGACGGTCGGCATGAACAGCTGGTCGTCGGGGTCCTGGAAGACGATGCCGACCTTGCGGCGGATCTCCGCCATGTTCCGCTTGTCGACGGGCAGCCCGGCGACGGTCACCGTGCCGGCGCCGCCGGTCAGGATGCCGTTGAGGTGCAGGACGAGAGTGGTCTTGCCCGCGCCGTTGGGGCCGAGCAGGGCGACGCGCTCACCGCGGCCGACGGAGAAGTCGACGCCGAAGAGGGCCTGGTGCCCGTCGGGGTAGGCGAAGGCGAGCCCGGAGACGTCCAGAGAAGCGAGAGTCACAGCATCCATCCCAGCAGACACACCACGAGCGCGGTACCCGGCAGGGCCAGCGCGTACGACCATTGTGTGCGCGACGCCGTGACCTCGTCGATCACCGGCATCGAGCCCGCGTACCCCCGGCTGACCATGGCGAGGTGCACGCGCTCGCCCCGCTCGTAGGAGCGGATGAAGAGCGCTCCGGCCGTCTTGGCGAGGACGCCCCAGTGCTTGATGCCGGACGCCTCGAAGCCGCGTGACTCGCGCGCGATCTTCATGCGCCGCATCTCGTCCGTGATCACATCCCCGTACCGGATCATGAAGGACGCGATCTGGACGAGGAGCGGCGGCAGTTTCAGGCGCTGGAGGCCGAGGAGCAGTTCGCGCAGTTCCGTCGTGGAGGCGAGCAGGACGGACGCGGCGACGCCGAGCGTGCCCTTGGCGAGGACGTTCCAGGCGCCCCACAGTCCGCTCTCGCTGAGCGACAGGCCGAGTACGTGGATGCGCTCGCCCTCGGCGACGAACGGCAGGAGCACCGCGAACGCCACGAACGGGATCTCGATCAGCAGCCGCTTCAGCAGGAAGCCGGCCGGGACCCGGGCCACGGCCGCGACGGTCGCGAGCAGCACCGCGTACAGGGCGAAGGCCCACATCGCCTCGCGCGGGGTGGACACCACGACGATCACGAAGCAGAGGACGGCCGCGAGCTTGGTGTGCGGGGGCAGCGCGTGGACCGGTGAGGTCCCCGCGCGGTAGAGGCGGTGGGCGTGTCCGGCGCCCATGTCAGACGGTCTCCTGCGCACGGACCTCGGTGGACGCGGCGTCACTGGTGCGGCGCCTGCGCAGCGCCCAGAAGATCCCGGAGCCCGCGACGACGGTCACGCCGACGCCGATGATCCCGGCGAGGCCGCCGGAGAGCCGGGCGTCGGTGACGTCCTTGACGCCGTAGTCGGCGAGCGGGGAGTCGGAGGAGGCGTGCGGCTTCGCCTTCTGGTCGATGCCCTTGTCGTGGGCGACCTTCTCCAGGCCGTCGGGGTTCGCCGACGCGTAGAAGGAGACGAAGCCGGCGAGCACGAGCGACGTGATCAGGCCGGTGATCCAGATCTTGCGGTGCGAGCGGGCGGCGACCGGGGCCGGGGCCGCCGTGGGGGCGTCGACGAGTTCGCCGCCGACCTTGAGCTTGAGCGGGGCGGTCAGGCCGCGCGCGCCGTACACCAGGTCGGGCCGGACGGCGACGACCGCGCCGACGGTGAGCGCGGTGATGACGGCCTCGCCGATGCCGATCAGGACGTGCACGCCGACCATCGCGGTGGCGACCTTGCCGATCGAGACGTCGGCGGTCCCTCCGATGGCGTAGACGAGGGTGAAGACCACGGCGGCGGCCGGGACCGACAGGAGCGCGGCGACGAAGGACGCCACCGTGATCGAGCGGCGGCCGCGCGGCAGCAGCTTCACCAGGCCCCGGAAGACCAGATAGGCGACGACGGTCGTGGTGATCGCCATGTCCGTGATGTTCACGCCGAGCGCGGTCAGGCCGCCGTCGGCGAACAGCACGCCCTGCATCAGCAGCACCACGGACACGCACAGGACCCCTGTGTAGGGGCCCACGAGTATCGCGGCGAGCGCGCCGCCGAGGAGATGGCCGGAGGTGCCCGCCGCGACCGGGAAGTTGAGCATCTGCACGGCGAAGATGAAGGCGGCGACGAGGCCCGCGAGCGGGGCGGTGCGCTCGTCCAGCTCACGGCGTGCGCCGCGCAGGCTGACGGCGACGGCGCCCGCGGCGACGACACCGGCGGCCGCCGAGACGGGGGCGTTGATGAATCCGTCGGGGACATGCATGGCAGGGATCTCCGGCGCTCGGCGGTTGGTTAACCGTTCGATGATAGTGCCTTGTTGCGAACCCTTCGCAAGAGCGCCCTGTCGTCAATTACTTCTGGCCCGAATAGTTGCACATATGCGACATTTAACTCATGAGTGCCGACGAGCAGTACGTCGAGCAGTACGCGCGCGCCCGTCTCGTCACCGGCTCCGCCGACGAGCACCGGGCCGTACCGGTCGTGCTGCGCTATGGCGGGGACGGTCAGGTCCGGGTGGTGCTGCCACCGCCCGAGGGCGAGTGGACCTTCCCGCGCGAACTGCTCGAACGCGGGCTGCGGGCGCCCGCCACCGGCGGTGACGTCCGCGTCTGGCCGTGCGGCCGGGTGCAGGCGGTCATCGAGTTCCACGCACGCGAAGGGGTGGCGGTCGTGCAGTTCGACGTGAAGGCGCTGATCCGCTTCCTGCGTCGTACGTACACGGCCACCACCCCGGCGACCACTACGGGCTGATCAGGCGCTGACCAGCTCCCGGTCGCTGTCGTCGTCGTTGCCCGTGGTGCCGGAGGCCGTCTTCAGGCCCTCGCCCTCCACGTCGACGTTCGGCAGCACCCGGTCCAGCCACTTCGGCAGCCACCAGGCGCGCTTGCCGAGCAGCGCCAGGACGGCGGGCACGATCGTCATGCGGACGATGAACGCGTCGAAGAAGACGGCGATCGCGAGACCGAAGCCGATCATCTTCACCATCTGCTCGGAGCTGCCGATGAAGCCCGCGAACACCGCGATCATGATGACGGCCGCGGCGCTGACCACCCGGGCCCCGTGCCGGAACCCGGTGACGATCGCCTGCGCCGGGCGCTCCCCGTGGACGTACGCCTCCCGCATCCGGGTCACGAGGAAGACCTCGTAGTCCATCGCGAGACCGAAGACCACGCCCACCATGAAGATCGGCATCATCGACATGACCGGGCCGGTCTGCTCGACGCCGAAGAGCGAGCCGAGCCAGCCCCACTGGAAGACGGCGACGACGGCGCCGAGCGCGGCGAGCACCGAGAGCAGGAAGCCGAGCGCCGCCTTGAGCGGGACCAGGACCGAGCGGAAGACCACCATCAGGAGCAGGAACGCCAGGCCGACGACGAGCGCCAGGTACGGCACGAGCGCGTCGTTCAGCTTCTGCGAGACGTCGATGTTCATCGCGGTGGAGCCGGTGACGCTCAGCTCGGCGCCGGTGTCGGCCTTGATGTCCTTGCCCGCGTCCCGGATGTCGTGGACGACGTCCTCGGTCTGCACCGAGGAGGGCTTGTACTTCGAGACGACGCTGATGATGGCGGTGTCGCCCGCCTTGTTGAAGGTGGCCGGCGCGACGGCCGCGACGCCCTTGGTCTTCTTGATCGTCGAGACGACGTCGTCGACGGCGGCCTTCGGGTCGTCCGCGCCCTGGGCGTCGACGACGGTCATCAGCGGGCCGTTGAAGCCAGGGCCGAAGCCCTCCGAGAGCAGGTCGTACGCCTTGCGCTGGGTGGTGCTGGTGGGCTGGCTGCCGTCGTCGGGCAGGCCGAGTTCGAGCGAGGCCACGGGTACGGCCATCGCGCCGAGGCCGAGGATGCCGACGACGAGGACGGCGACCGGACGGCGCAGCACGAAGCGGGCCCAGCGGGTGCCCATGTTGGGCTTGGCCTCGGCCTGCACACCGGACTCGGCGGCCTTGCGGGCCTTGCGGCCGTGGACGCGCTTGCCCGCGTAGCCGAGCAGCGCCGGGATGAGGGTGAGCGCGATGAGCACGGCGATGGCGACGGTGCCGGCGGCCGCGATGCCCATCTTGGTCAGCATCGGGATGTTGACGACGGCCAGGCCGACGAGTGCGATGACGACGGTGAGTCCGGCGAAGACGACGGCGGAACCCGCGGTGCCGACCGCCCGTCCGGCGGCCTCCTCGCGCTCGCGGCCCTCGGCCAGCTCGGCGCGGAAGCGGGAGACGATGAACAGCGCGTAGTCGATGCCGACGGCGAGGCCGATCATCATCGCGAGGGTGGACGTGGTGGAGCCCAGGTCCAGGGCGTTGGCGAGCGCCGTGATGGTCGAGACGCCGATGCCGACGCCGATCAGCGCGGTGAGCAGCGGAAGACCGGCCGCGATCAGCGAGCCGAAGGTGATCACGAGCACGACGGCCGCGACCGCGATGCCGATGACCTCGGTCGCGCCGGTCTCCGGCATGGCCTGGAGCGCGTCACCGCCGACCTCGACGGTCAGCCCGGTGTCCTTGGCGTCGTCGATGACCTTCTGCAACGCGTCCCGGTCGTCGTCGGTCAGCTCCATCGAGGAGACCTTGTACGAGGCCGAGGCGTACGCGATCTCGCCGTTCTTGCTGACCGTGTTCCCCGCGAACGGGTCGGCGACGGAGGCGACCTGCTTCGAGCTGGACTTGATCGCGGAGATCGTGTCCTGGATGTCCGTCTTGTTGGCGGCGTCCGTGAGCTTCTCGCCGGCGGGCGCCTTGAAGACGACCCGGGCGGTGGCGCCGTCGGCGGCAGAGCCGGGGAAGCGCTGGTCGAGCAGGTCGAAGGCCTTCTGGGCCTCGGTACCGGGAATCGAGAAGGAGCTGGAGGCGGCGGTCGGCGCGGAGGCCGCGCCCACGCCCGCGAGCGTGAGCAGGGCCACCCATATCAGGGCGACGAAGTGCCGTCGGCGGAAGGCGAGCTTGCCGAGTTTGTAGAGGAAGGTGGCCACGAAGGCGTACTCCGGTCGGTGTCGTGGGGTCGGGACGCGGGCATCCGGCCCGGGTCCCCAGGGCAGGGGGAATCAGCCCGACGACGTGAGCGGTGCGCGTCAGGTGAACGTGACTGGTCTCCGGGAGGAGCTCAGGCGACGAGGGCGGGGAGAACCACTGCGTCGATGTACGAGGTGAGGTAGGCCTGGGTGGGCGGCTGCTCGTCGATGAGCGTCCGGGTGGCGAAACCGCCGATCAGCATGTGGATGATGTAGGCGCGCGCCGGGTTGTCGGCCCGCATCTCACCTCGGTCCACCGCTCTCTGCAGCACGCGGTCCACACCGGACATCTCCGGCTCGACGATCCATTCCTTGAAGGCGGCGAGCAGATCGGGGTTGGCGTGCACGGCCACCATCAGGCCGCGCATCAGCGCGCTGTTCTGCTCCATGTGACAGTCGTCGTCACGGAGCACCATCGCGTGCAGATCGCCGCGCAGCGACCCCGTGTCGACCTCGTCGAAGTGCGGCTTCTGGTGCCGCAGCGCCTTCACGACCAGCTCGGCCTTGCCGCCCCACTGGCGGTAGAGCGTCGCTTTGCTGGCCCGGGTCCTGGTGGCCACGGCGTCCATCGTCAGAGCGTCGTAGCCGACCTCCCGGAGCAGGTCGAGCACGGCCGCGTACAGCTCGGCCTCGCGCTCGGGCGTGATCCGACTCCGTCTCGCTGCCGCTTCGGCGACCATGACCTCACCTCTCCGGGTCCGTACGCTCTGAACATACCCTCCCCCTTAACGAAACGAAACAGTTTCGTACGTGCGCTGCGCCACACTGGCGCCCCGTCAGTGGCTCGGTGCCGCGCCACACAAGCCCCGTAAGGGGCGCGGGGCTGTGTCTATATGCGGCTCCGCCGCGCGGGCGCGACCAGCCACGACGAGAGCCGCGGACGAAGCACCCAGGTTGCCGGAGGCCCTTTCGCGGAAAAGCATGGTGAGGTGACTCAAGATGCAGCCGAGGCGTACCTGAGGTTCCCCCACCTGCACAGCGACCAGCTGTGTTTTGCCGCCGAGGACGATCTCTGGATCGCCCCGATCGACGGCTCGGCAAGAGCCTGGCGGGTCACCGTCGACCGGACGAAGGTCAGCCACCCGCGCTTCTCGCCCGACGGCGCCCACATCGCGTACACGACCTGGCGCAGCCTCGACCCGGAGATCCACCTGGCCCCGGTGGACGGCGGAGCCGCCCGCAGGCTGACCTACTGGGGCAGCGTCGACACCCAGGTCAGGGGCTGGACACCGCCGGACAAGGACGGAAGAGCCGACATCCTCGCGGTCGCCTCCCACGGCGAGCCCTTCTCCTACTTCACGTTCGCCTACAGCGTCCCCACCGACGGCTCCCCCGGCGGCAAACTGCCCTGGGGCCCGGTCTCCGACATCCAGATCGCCGACATCGACGGCGAACGGCGCACGCTGCTGCTCACGGGCGCGCCGCCGCACGAACCGGCCGCCTGGAAGCGGTACCGGGGCGGCGCGCAGGGCCGGCTGTGGGTGCACGGGCAGCGGATCCTCGCCGACCTCGACGGGCATCTGGACGCCCCGATGTTCGTGGGCGGCCGGATCGCCTTCCTCTCCGACCACGAGGGCATCGGCAACGTCTACTCCTGCCTCCCCGACGGCTCCGACCTCACCCGGCACACCGACCACGACGCCTTCTACGCCCGGCACGCCTCGACCGACGGCAGCCGCGTCGTCTACCAGTGCGCGGGCGACCTGTGGATCCTGGACTCCCTCGCCCCCGACTCCGTGCCGCGCAAGCTGCGGGTGCGGCTCGGCGGGCCGCGCGCGGGACGCCGCAGTTACCAGGTCCCGGCCGCCCTCCACGTCGACTCGCTCTCCGTCGACGAGACGGGCCGGGCCAGCGCGGTCGTCGTGCGCGGCTCCCTGTACTGGCTCACCCACCGCGACGGCCCGGCCCGCACCATCGCCGACACCCCGGGCGTGCGCGTACGGCTGCCCGAGATGCTGGGCTCCGGCGGACAGGTCGCGTACGTCACCGACGCGCCCGGCGAGGACGCCGTCGAGATCGCCTATCTGCCCCGCGCCAGCGGCGACCGTCCGCCCCGCAGGCTCGCCTCGGGCGGGCTCGGCCGGGTGCAGGAGCTGGTCTCGGACCCCGACGGCGGACGCCTCGCCATCGCCTCGAACGACGGCCGCCTGCTGCTCCTCACCGTGCCCGGCGACGGCGCGACGGACGCCGCGGCCACCGAGGTCACGCAGAGCGCCGAGGTCACCGAGCTGATCCGGTCCACGAACGGCCCGGTCCGCGATCTCGCCTTCTCCCCCGACGGCGCCTGGCTGACCTGGTCGCACCCGGGCATCGGCCGCTCCCTGCGCCAGATCAAGATGGCCCGCATCACCGGCCCCGGCGAGCGCGGGATCGTCGACGTCACCAACGGCCGCTTCGAGGACGAGAACCCGGTCTTCACCCGCGACGGCCGCTATCTCGCCTTCCTGTCCTGGCGCGGCTTCGACCCGGTCTACGACGTGCACACCGGCGACCTGTCCTTCCCGCTCGGCTGCCGCCCCTACCTCGTACCGCTGTCGTCCGCGACACCGTCCCCCTTCGCCCTGTCGCCCGACGGGCGCACCGCGGCGGGCGGTCTCGACCCGGTCGAGGACACCGGCGGCGACGGCGCCCCGCTGGTCGAGATCGAGGGCCTCGCCAACCGGGTCGTGCCGTTCCCCGTCGCGGCCTCCAAGTACTCGGCGCTGCACCCGGTCTCCGGCGGCGGCCTGGTCTGGCTGCGCTGGCCGATCTCCGGGGCACTCGGCGAGACGTTCGCCAACCCGGCCGACACCTCGTCCCAGCCGACCCTCGAACACTTCAACCTCACCAAGGGCAAGAAGACCCAACTCGTCGACCACATGGACTGGTTCGCGGTCAGCGGCGACGGCACCCGGCTCGTCGTCGCCGACGAGGGCGACATCGAGGCCGTCCCCTCCACCGAGGCCGGCGACACCGACACCACGGTCTTCATCGACCTGCGCCGCATCCTGCACGAGGTCGACCCGGCCGCCGAGTGGCGCCAGGCCTACGCCGAGGCGGGCCGGATCATCCGCGCCTACTTCTGGGAACCGAAGATGTGCGGCATCGACTGGGACGCCGTCTTGGACCAGTACCGGCCGCTGGTGGAACGGGTCGCGTCGCCGGACGAGTTCGCCGACCTGCTGCGCGAGGTGCTCGGCGAACTCGGCACCTCGCACGCCTACGTCTCCCCGGCCCGCCGCAACGAGGGCCCGCCCCACTACCAGCGCGCCCAGGGCCTGCTCGGCGTCAACTTCGTCTGCCGCGAAGGGAGTTGGCTGGTCAGCCGGATCCTGCCCGGCGACTCCTCCGACTCCCGGGCCCGCTCCCCGCTGTCCGGCACCGGCATCCGCGAGGGCGCGGCCCTCACCCATGTCGACGGCCGCCGGGTCGACCCGGTCGCGGGCCCCTTCCCGCTGCTCGCGGGCGCCGGGGGCACCACGGTGGAGCTGACCTTCGCCCCGGCCGAGGGCGAGGGCCGGGCCCGCCGGGTCGCGGTGGTCCCGCTGGTCGACGAGCGGCCGCTGCGCTATCAGGACTGGGTCGCCAAACGCCGTTCCGTCGTACGGGAGTTGAGCAACGGCAAGTGCGGCTATCTGCACATCCCCGACCTGGGCGGCTCAGGATGGGCCCAGTTCAACCGGGACCTGCGCATGGAGGTCTCCCGGCCCGCCCTCATCGTCGACGTGCGCGGCAACGCGGGCGGCCACATCAGCGAACTCGTCGTCGAGAAACTGTCCCGCAGGATCCTCGGCTGGGACCTCACCCGCAACGCGCAGGCGGTGTCCTACGCGTCCAACGCCCCGCGGGGTCCCGTGGTCGCCCTCGCCGACGAGGCGACCTCGTCCGACGGCGACATGATCACCGCCGCGTTCAAGCTGCTCGCGCTCGGCCCCGTCGTCGGCCAGCGCACCTGGGGCGGCGTCGTCGGCATGACCGGACGGCACAAGCTCGGCGACGGCACGGCGATCACCGTGCCGATGAACGCGGCCTGGTTCCCCGAGTACGGCTGGTCGATCGAGAACCGCGGCGTCGACCCCGACATCGAGGCGCTGCGCACCCCGCTGGACTGGGCCGAGGGCCGGCACGCCCAGCTCGACGACGCCGTCGAACTGGCCCTGAACCTGCTGCGCGAACAGGGCGCCCTCACCCCGCCCGACTACACGGACGTACCGGACCGGAGGCGGCCGGAACTGCCGCCCCGGTGACCTCGTGAACAAAAATCGGGCCCCACCCGGAGTTCCGGGTGGGGCCCGATCGGTGTCCGTGGTGCGCTCAAGGAGCGCTCAGGACGGACAGACCGTGAACGCGCGGGTCAGGAGTCCTGCTGGAACTTGTCCCGAGCCTGCTGCGAGCGCTCGCCCGCCTCGTCCTTGGCCTGCTGAGCACGCTCGCCGGCCTGGTCCTGGGCCTGCGACGAACGCTCGCTCGCCTCGTCCTTGGCGCCGCCGAGCTTCTCCTTGGCCTGGTCCTGGAGCTGGTCGGCCTTGTCCTTGAACTGGTCCATGATGCCCATGCTTGTTCACTCCCGTAATGGGTGAGGGGTTGGGGCCTCGACCAGACTGACACGGGGTGACATAAGCCGCATTTCGATCAATGACCGACCGTGCAGGACCAGGAAAAGCGCAGGTCAGCGGCCCCGCACCGATTCGTCGGCGGCCCCGCCGGCCCCCACCAGACCCTTCGGCACATGCCCGAGCCGCCCCTCGAACCGGCGCATCTCGCGCTGCCCGACGGTCCCGATCAGCGCGGGCAGATAGCCCCGGATGCCCTGCATGCCGCGCAGCCACCACTGCGCGTACACGTGCGAGGACCGCCGCTCGATGCCGTCCACGATCCGGTCGACCGCCGGGCCCAGCGGATACGTCTTGTTCGCCGGCCACGGCAGCCGCTGGCGCAGCTCACGCATCACGTCGTCCTGGTCCGCGCCGCGCACCATGTCGGTGTCGGTCCACGACAGATAACCGACGCCGACCCGTACGCCCTTGTAGCCGACCTCGGCGCGCAGGCTGTGCGCGTACGCCTCGACACCCGACTTCGACGCGCAGTACGCGCTCATCATCGGCGCCGGGGTGATCGCGGCGAGCGAGGCGATCTGGAGCAGATAACCGCGCGACTCCATGAGGACGGGCAGGAAGGCGCGCCCGGTGACGGCCGAGCCGATGAGGTTGACCTCGATGACGCGCCGCCAGGCGACGGGGTCGGAGTCGACGAGCGGACCGCCGGTCGCCACCCCCGCGTTCGCCACGACGATGTCGACCTTCCCGAACCGGTCCTTCACCTCCCGCGCGACCTGCGCCATCGCCTCGTGGTCGGTGACATCGGCGTGCCACCAGTCGGCGTCGGAGTGCAGCCGCCCCGCGACCTGCTTCAGCTCGTCCGGCTCCAGACCGACCAGCGCGATCTTGGCGCCGCGCGCCGACAGCTTGCGGGCGAGCAGCTCGCCGACCCCGCGCGCCGCGCCCGTGACGACCGCGACCTGACCTTCGAGACTGACCTTGCTCATGCGGCGTCCACCCCTTCCTGATCCTGCTCGACCTGAGTGTGTACGTACGTGCGTGACAGTTCCCGGATCTTCCCGGTGACCGCCTCCGGTGCCTCGATCGGCGTCATGTGGCCGAGCCCCGGCAGCTCGGTGAGGCCCACGCAGTGGGGCAGCTCCGCGGCTATCCGCCGGGCCAGCACGACGGGCGTCATCCGGTCGGCGGTGCCGGCGAGCACGGCCACCGGCATGGACAACTCCCGCACCCCGGCGTCGACCTGGAGCTGTTCGAGCACCTGCGACCAGCCGTACCGCACCCCGCGCGGGCACGCGTGCACGATCCGCGCACACGCCTCGACCTTGTCGGGCGACGAACCCGGGCCCATCGTCGCGTACCTGAGGACCTTCTTGCCGACCGGCGTGACCGGCCCGAGCGGCGCCTTCGAGCCGAGGACCGCCCTGGTCAGCCGGGTGCGCAGCCCACCCGCAGGCAGCAGCGGCACCACGGTCGACTCGGCGACGAGGCGCGAACTGCCGGTGCTGCACAGCAGCAGCGCGGCCGCGTGCTCCGCGACCTTCGCCCGCCCCGCCGCGGCCATCAGCGTCATCCCGCCCATGGAGTGCCCGACGAGCACGGCCCGCTGCCCCGGCGCGAGCGTCGCGCCCAGCACGGCCTCCAGGTCGTCGGCCAACATGTCCGTGGTGTACGGGAGTTGGGCGGCGGCCGGGCTGCGGCCGTGGCCCCGCTGGTCGTACACGATCACCCGGTGGTCGGTCGCGAGGGCCCGCGTCTGCGCCGCCCAGAAGGCGGTCGAGCAGGTCCAGCCGTGCGCGAGCACGACCGCGGGCCCATCGGCGGGACCGTGCACCTCGACGTGCAGCCGGGCGCCGTCCGCCGACGTGACGACTCGCTCCTCGGCGGCCACCGGCGGCGCGTACGGCCCGGTCCGCACATGCGTCAGACGGCTCACGCGGCACTCACCCCTGTCTTCTTCTTGGTACGTGACTTTCCGGACGCCGCCGCGACGGGCGGGCGCACCACCTCGTACTCCCCCACGTCCACCCGGCGGGTGGCCTGCCGGAACTCGGTCGTGGTGCCCGGCCACACCGTCGTGTTGCGGCCGTTCTCGTCCAGGTACCAGCTGTCGCAGCCACCGGTGTTCCACACGGTGCGCTTCATCCGGTCCTGTACGCGGTTGTTCCAGCCGGCGACGGCGCTCTCGCGCGGCGTGAGGGCGACCCGCCCGCCGAGCACGTTCAACTGCCGCATGTAGTCGGCCAGGTAGTTCAGCTGGGCCTCGATCATCAGGATCATCGAGGAGTTCCCGAGCCCGGTGTTGGGGCCGATGATCGTCATGAAGTTCGGGAACCCGGCGGCCGTGGCCCCGCGCAGCGCCGCCATCCCGCCCTTCCAGCTCTCGGCGAGGCTGACGCCCTCGGCGCCGACGACCCGCTCGGCGATCGGCATGTCCGTGACGTGGAACCCGGTGCCGAACACGATCGCGTCGACCTCGGCCTCGGTGCCGTCGGCGGCGACCAGCGTGTTCCCCCGGATCTCGCTCAGCCCGGACGCGACGACGTCGACGTTGGGCTGGGCCAGCGCCGGATAGTAGGCGTTGGAGAGCAGGATGCGCTTGCAGCCGATGCGATAGTCGGGCGTCAGCTTGGCGCGCAGCGCCGGGTCCTTGACCGCCCGGTACATGTTCCGCTTCGCCAACTGCTCTACCATGCCCAGCTCGTTGGGCCGCTTGGTGAACGCCTGGACCTGCAACTCCCGGATGCCCCAGAGCAGTCCGCGCCGCGCCTGCGTGGTGAACGGCAGCTGGCGGTGCAGCCAGCGCTCGGCCTTGGAGATGGCGCGGTCGGCGCGCGGCATGACCCACGGAGGCGTCCGCTGGAAGAGGGTCAGCTTCCCGACCTCCTTCTGGACGGCGGGCACGATCTGGATCGCGGACGCGCCGGTCCCGATCATGGCGACGCGCTTGCCGCGCAGGTCGTAGTCGTGGTCCCAGCGGGCCGAGTGGAAGACCTTGCCGGGGAAGGTGTCGAGCCCCT
Source organism: Streptomyces sp. NPDC057694 (assembly GCF_042799415.1). NCBI lineage: Bacteria > Bacillati > Actinomycetota > Actinomycetes > Kitasatosporales > Streptomycetaceae > Streptomyces > Streptomyces sp. NPDC057694. Next base: position 100,192 of record NZ_JBHVIX010000018.1, on the reverse strand, counting down.
TGATGTCCGGGATCTTCGGGTCGGACAGCGGCCCGGTGGCGGAGACGACGACGTCGGCGGTGATCGTGCCGGCGGCGGTCTCGAGCTCCCACCACCCCTTCTCACCGACCCAACGCGCCTGCTTCACCTCCGCGTTGAACCGGATGTGCGGGCGCAGCCGGAAGGTGTCGGCGACCCCCTCCAGGTACTCCTGGATGCGCTCCTGCCCGGAGAACGTGCGCGGCCAGTCCGGATTGGGGGCGAACGAGAACGAGTACAGGTGCGACGGCACGTCACAGGCGCAGCCGGGGTAACTGTTGTCCCGCCAGGTGCCCCCCACCTCGCCGGCCCGCTCCAGGACCACGAAGTCGGTGATGCCCTCACGGCGCAGCCTGACCGCCGCGCCGAGCCCGCCGAACCCGGATCCGATCACCGCCACCCGTACATGCTCGTGCTCGGTCATCCCGGGGCCTCCCTCGCCGCACAACCCTGCCAGTGAACACTGGCGCAGTTCGGAGAGTAGAGCAGGTACCTACCGAGCGGTAGGGGTAGGACCCAGGAAAGTTACCGGCGGTACAACATAGGGTCGTGCCGTGCCCACAGAAGCGACGGAACCCAGCGAGCAGCGCGAGTACCGCATGGAGGAGCTGGCCAGGGCGGCCGGCATCACGGTGCGCACCGTGCGCTTCTACCGCGAGCGCGGCCTCATCAAGCCCCCGCGCCGCGAGGGCCGGATCGCCTGGTACGACGACACGCACCTGGCCCGCCTGCACACGATCGCCCAGCTCCTGGAGCGCGGCCACACCCTCACCGGCATCGCCGAACTCTCCGAGGCCTTCGACCGCGGCCGCGACGTCGCCGAACTCCTCGGCATCGGCGAACCCACGGAGGAGATCCCGGTCCGCCTGACCGCGACCGAACTCGCCGACCACTTCTCCGGCGACGTGACCCCGGAGAACCTCCAGGCCGCCCTGGACCTCGGCTACCTGGGCACCGACGGCGAGGAGATCGTCCACGTCAGCCGCCGCCTGCTCGACGTCTCGGCGGCCCTGGTCCGCGAGGGCATCCCCCTGGCCGAGGTCCTGGCGGCGGCCCGCACGGTCCGCGAACACGCGGACGCCCTGGCCACCCTCTTCCACGACCTGGTCCTCGCCCACGGCGACGACAAGGACGTCCAACGCCTGCGCCCGCTCGCCAAATCGGTGGTGGAGGCGGAACTCTCGATGGCCCTGGACCGCAGGCTCAGCCCGCCCCAGGGCGGGTCCTACTCGTAGACGACGGTGACCGGGGCGTGGTCCGACCAGCGCTCGGCGTGCGTGGCCGCCCGCTCCACGAACCCCTTGACCGCGCGCCGCGCGAGGCCCGGCGTCGATACCTGATAGTCGATGCGCCATCCTGCATCATTATCGAACGCACGTCCGCGGTACGACCACCACGAGTACGGCCCCTCGACATCGGGGTGCAGGGCGCGCACGACGTCGACGTAGCCGCCGTCACCGGCGTCGAGGACCTGGCCCAGCCACTCCCGCTCCTCGGGCAGGAAGCCGGAGTTCTTCTTGTTGGCCTTCCAGTTCTTGAGGTCGGCCTCCTGGTGGGCGATGTTCCAGTCGCCGCAGACGACGACCTCGCGGCCGTCGGCGGCGGCCCGCTCCCGCAGGCCCTTCAGGTAGGCGTGGAACTCGGCCATGAAGCGGATCTTCTCGTCCTGCCGCTCCGTGCCGACCTCGCCGGAGGGGAGGTAGAGGGAGGCGACGGTGACGCCGGGGAGGTCCACTTCCACGTAGCGGCCGCTGTCGTCGAACTCGGCCGATCCGAATCCGACCTGGACCCGCTCCGGCTCGCGGCGCGTATAGAGGGAGACGCCGGCCCGGCCCTTGGCGGCGGCCGGGGCGTGCACGACGTGCCAGCCCTCGGGCTCGCGCACCTCGTCGGGCAGCTGGTGCGGCTCGGCGCGCACCTCCTGGAGGCACAGGACGTCGGCGGAGGTCTCGGCGAGCCACTCCACGAAGCCCTTCTTGGCGGCGGCCCGCAGCCCGTTCACGTTCACACTGGTCACAGTCAGCACCCGGCCACGGTACCGGCACACTGGACGGATCAGCCGCAACCGCATCAGCATAGAGTTACGATGGAACGTATGAGTATTCAGTCGGCGTCGTCCGCCCCCGCACCCGGGATCACCCTGCGCCCGGTCTCCTTCGGCCACCCCGACGCGGTCGCGCTCAACGACCGCGTACAGCTCGAGTACGCGGAGCGCTACGGCGACGAGGGCGACGTCACACCGCTCGACCCGACGATGTTCGACGCCCCGCGCGGCCGGTACCTGATCGCCTACGACGCGGCGGGCGTCCCGCTGGCCACGGGCGGCTGGCGCACGCAGGACGAGAACGACGAGGGGTACGCGGACGGGGACGCCGAGCTGAAGCGGATGTACGTCACCCCGGAGGCCCGGGGCCTCGGCCTGGCCCGCCGCATCCTGGCCGCCCTGGAGGACGACGCCCGCGCGGCGGGCCGTACCCGCATGGTGCTGGAGACCGGGACCAAGCAGCCCGAGGCCATAGCGCTGTACCTGTCGAGCGGGTACGAGCCGTGCACGAAGTTCGGCCACTACCGCTTCGAGGACCTCAGCCGCTGCTACGCCAAGCCCCTCAAGGGCTGAGGGTCACAGCAGGCCGGGGCGCCGCCACTCGGCGCCGAGGGTGTGGTGGTCGATGAAGTTCAGGAACGTCTCGTACCAGATCTTGATGTGACTCGGCGACAGGATCCAGTGGTTCTCGTCCGGGAAGTACAGGAACTTCGCGGGGACCTCGAACCGCTGGAGGTCCTGGAAGAGCGCCGAGCCCTGGCCGACCGGCACCCGGTAGTCCTTCGCGCCGTGGATGACCAGCATCGGGGTGCGGATCTTCGCGGCGTTCTCGTACGGGGAGTTCGCCTCGTAGCGCTCGGGGCGGGTCAGCGGGTCGCCGAAGATCCGCTGGAAGTACCAGGGGACGTCGGTGTCGCCCTGGAACGACCGCAGGTCCCACAGGCCCGCGTGGCTGACGATCGCCTTGAACCGGTCGGTGCTGGTGGCGACGCGGTTGGCCATGTAGCCGCCGTAGGAGCCGCCCGCGAGCACCGTGCGGGTGGCGTCGATGTCGTCGCGGGCCTCGGTGACATCGGTCAGCGCCATCACGTCGTCGTAGGGGCGCCCGCCCCACTGCCCCCAGCCGCGCTCGTGGTTGCGCTGCCCGTAGCCGGCCGACAGGGCCGGGTCCGGCAGCAGCACCGCGTACCCGCGCGCGGCGAACGGCCACGGGTTCCACCGCCAGGTCCAGGAGTTCCAGGTGCCCTCCGGACCGCCGTGGACGGAGACGAGCAGCGGCGCGGGCCGCTCGGCGGACGCTCCCTCGGGCAGCACGAGCCAGCCGCGCAGCGGGAATCCGTCGTCCGCCTCGACGTGCACCTCGGTGAGCGTGCCGGGCAGCGCGTCGAACGCGCCCGGGGCGGGCAGCTCGACCGGCGCCTGATCGGCCGAGGCGGCGTCGATGCGTACGGGCCGCGGCGGCGAGTCGATCGCGTTGCGCAGCGCGTACAGCGTCCGGCCGTCGGGGGCCACGCACAGCGACCCGTACGCGCCCGAGGCGGTGAGCCGGGTGACGGTGCCGTCGGCGTCGCGCCGGAAGACGGGGCTGTGGCCCTTCTCGTCGGCCGTGAAGAAGAGCGTGTCGTCGACCGGTGAACAGACCGTGCCGCCGGGCCAGTTGTCGAACCCGGGCAGCAGATCGTCGACCTCGCCGCTCGCCAGGTCGATGCGGACGAGCGTGCCGTCCCAGGGTTCGTCGTACGTCGGGAAGCGCAGCCGGCAGCACACGACGGCCGTGCCGTCACCGGTGAACACCGGCGCCTCGTAGATGTGCACCAGGTCGCCGGCGACGTGCAGCTCCTCGCCGGTCGTCGCGTCGGCGATCACCACGGCGGTGCGGTTCTCGTCCGGGACCCGGCCGACCGTGAACCGGGTGTACGCCACCCGCGTGCCGTCCGGCGACAGCACGGCGTCGCCCGCGGCCTCCAGGCCGGCGCCCTGTCCGCCCGCGTCGACCGGATCGGCGCCGGCCGTGGCCCGGACGAAGACGTGCGGGTCCTCGGGGCCGAGGTCGTGGTCCCAGGCGCGGGTCGGCCCGGCCTCGTACAGGATCGCGGTGAACTTCGCGTCCTTGCGTTCCTTGCGCAGCCTGCTGTGCTCCTCGGCGTCGGCCGCGCCGGGCAGCAGCCCGGCGGTGTGGGCGAGCGCCCCGGAGACGCGGGCGACGGTGAACGCCGCGATGCCGCCCGGGTGCCGGGCCACGACGGCTGCCTCGCCGCGCGCGGGCAGCGCCCACAGCGCGGCCCCCTCGTGCTCGCCCTCGTCGCCATCCGCGTCACCGGGGCGGCCGGACAGGAAGTACAGCGCTCCGTCCGGGCCGAACGCGGGCCCCGACTCGCCCTTGTCGGACCGGGTCAGCCGGACCGCCTCGCGCTCGCCCGCCGGGTCGATCTCCCACAGCCCGGACACGAACCGGGTCCCGTCGCCCGACAGGTTCTGCACGGCGGCGACCAGTCTGCCGCCGTCTGCTGACAGAGCGAGGGAGTTGACGCGGGGCTGGGCGAGGAAGGCGGACAGATCATGAAAGGCGGAGGCGCCACCGGGGGTCTCAGAGGTCTCAGGCATGGTCGCGATTCTCGCGCGCGAAAGCCGTGCGGAACAGGGGATTTCACCGTCGCCCGGCACGCCAACGCAAAGATCCCGCCCGATCTGAACGATCGGACGGGATCTTGTCCACCGTCTGCGAGTCTCCTCACAAGCGGTGTTGCAGTGGACCTGAGGGGATTCGAACCCCTGGCCCCCTCGATGCGAACGAGGTGCGCTACCGGACTGCGCCACAGGCCCTTGCAACGAGTGAAACTCTAGCACCCTGGCCGGGGTGCTTGGAAATCCGTTCCCGGGCTGGTCAGCCCGGTCACTCGTTGGCGGCGCGCGGCCGGCCGTCCGCGCCGTCGTCGTACTGGTCGAAGAGCGGAGTGCGGCCGCGCTCGCGCGAGCGGCGGGCGGAGGCGGCGCGGCGGGCGTCGCTGCGTCCGTCGTCGGCCGCGGGCGCTTCCTCGGCCTGCTCCTCCTCGACGGACGACGAGCGGGCGGCGCTCCAGGTCTCCGGGGCGCCGTAGTCGATGCCGCCGCCTGCGCGCGGGGCGACCGGCGCCGTCACGTACGTGGGCAGCGGGACCGGCACCGGTTCCCAGCTGTCGCCGGGGCCGGCGTGGCGCTGGCGCTCGCGCTGCTGGTCGACCCACTCGGCGTGGTCGGTCTGCTCGACGAGCGCGCGCCGGTCGGCGGCGAGTGCCTCAAGGCCGGGGTCGGTCGCGCTCTCCGCGGCGTCTGGTCCGTCCTCCGCGGTGTCGGCGTACGCGGCGGACTCGGCGTACTCGGCCGCGGCACGGCCCCCGGCCGACTGCCGCCTGCGGGGCTGGCGCTCGCGCAGCCGCTGGGCGGCGATCTCGGCGCGGCGGCGGTCCATGACATAGGCGAAGCGGCGGCGCTCCTGGAGGCGCAGATAGACGATGTACGCGCTGAGCAGCAGGGCCGGTGCCGAGGGTGCCCACAGGAACGCGATGCCGCCGACTCCGGCGACGACCGCGCCGATGGTGAACGCGATGAAGAGCATCACGGTGGTACGGCGGCGGCGGGCGAGCACCTTGGAGCGGCGGGCGCGGGCTTGCGCCTCGGCGGAAGCGGCGCGTGCGGCGCGGGACTTGGGGGTCTGCGGCGCCGGTTCGCGCACCGGTTCGGGGTGGTCCCGTCCGGCGGCCGGGGGCCGCTGGGCGGGCGCGGGGCGCTGGGTGGCCGCCGGGCGCTGGGGAGTCGGGGGGCGGTCGTCGGCCGGGGGCCGCTCGGTGACCGCGGGGGGCCGTTCGCCGGCCGGGGGCGCGACGAAGGCCCGGACGTCCACCGGATCGGTGGGCGCGTCCGGGTCGACCGGGTCGCCGCGCCGCTCGTCCTCGGGCGAGCGCGCCTGGAGGTCCTTGGCGTACCGGCGCTCCATGCCCGCCCGACCGGAGAGAAGTCGGATCGCGGTGCTGAAGCGTTCCGTCGGACGGGCTTCGTTCAGCTCGTCCTGCCTACGGAGCCACATCGGCACCAAGTAGGCGGCCCAGGCCCCGACGATGACTGCGTAGATGAGGCCGCTGCTGCTCACGGTCACACCGTAGAGGGGTTTGCGTGAGGCCATCCGCCAATTGAGTCGGTGTGTCGCACGATCTGGCTGATATTTCGAGCTTTTTTTGCGACTGATGCGATCAACTGGGTCGCCGGGGCGGGAATTTAATGGCTCTCGCGGTCCACCGGCGATCAAATTCGAACATTTATTTTATTTCGAGGGGGTCCCCGGATCCACCGTGTTGGGTGCCCCCGGACCTGCGCTGTTGCCGGGGCGCTCGCGCCGCCAGCGCCTGATCATGCCCTCGGGGACCTCTTCGGCGGTGAGCGCGAAGACGAGATGATCGCGCCAGCCGCCGTCGATGTGAAGATAGCGTGGACGAATCCCCTCCTCGCGGAATCCGAGTTTCTCCACGACGCGGCGGCTCGGCCCGTTCTCCGGGCGAATGCAGACCTCGATGCGGTGCAGGCCCACGGTGCGGAAGCAGTGGTCGACGGCGAGGGCGACGGCCGTCGGCATCACCCCGCGCCCGGCCACGGACTGGTCGACCCAGTAGCCGACGTGCCCCGAGCACATCGAGCCCCAGGTGATCCCGGCGACGGTCAACTGCCCCACCAGGCGGCCCTGGTACTCGATGACGAAGGGCAGCATCCGTCCCGCGTTCGCCTCCGAGCGCAGGTGGCGGACCATCTGGCGGTAGGTCGGGCGGTGCGTGATCGGGCCGCTCGGGGTCGGCGGCGGGATCGTCGCCTCCCAGGGGCGCAGCCAGTCGCGGTTGCGCCGGTTCACCTCGCGCCAGGCAGCCTGGTCGCGCAGCCTTATCGGGCGGAGGACCACATCGCCCTCCACCAGGACGACGGGCCAGGACGGGCTGTTCAGAGCGCACCCCCGGCGTGGGCATCCGGTCCGCTGTCCGGTCTGGGATGGTCGCCGCCGCGGAGCTGGTCGACGGCGTGGGTGAGCAGCGGCGCGAGGACGGCCAGGCCGTCCTTCACTCCCCCGCTCGACCCCGGAAGGTTCACGATCAGTGTGCGCCCGGCGACCCCGGCGAGGCCACGCGAGAGCGCGGCCGTGGGCACTTTCTCCCGCCCGTACGCGCGGATCGCCTCCGGGATGCCCGGCACCTCGTGGTCGATGACGCGGGCGGTCGCCTCGGGGGTGCGGTCGGTGGGCGAGATCCCGGTGCCGCCGGTGGTGACGACGACGTCGTACGCCGCCTCGACCGCGGCCCGCAGAGCGGCCTCGACCGGGTCCCCGTCCGGGACGACCTGCGGCCCCTCGACGTGGAACCCCATCCCCCGCAGCCCTTCGGCGATCAGGGGCCCGCCCTTGTCCGCGTAGACCCCGGCGGCGGCCCGGTTGGAGGCGGTGACGACGAGTGCGCGGTAGGGAGCGGTCATGCGCGGGCTCCTTGCTCGCGGTCGTGCCCCGTCAGGGGCGCGGGGAACTGCGCGCAGCAGGACCACCGGCTCGCGGCCGCCGACGGGAGCACGCGCACCTGTCCCTCGCGCGACGAGGGCGCAGGCCGCCCGGAAATCCGCCGAACCGACGGAGTCACCGTCACGACCGGCTCCAGGTACCGGACTTGCCGCCCGTCTTCTCCTCGACCCGCACATCGGAGATCACGGCACCCTTGTCGACGGCCTTGACCATGTCGACGACGGTGAGCGCGGCGACGGAGACGGCGGTGAGCGCCTCCATCTCCACCCCCGTACGGTCCGTCGTCTTCACGGTCGCCAGGATCTCGACGGCGTCGTCCGCCACGGACAGCTCGACCTTCACCCCGGACACGGCCAGCGGGTGGCACAGCGGGATCAGGTCGGGCGTGCGCTTGGCCCCCATGATCCCGGCGATCCGCGCGGTCGCGAGGGCGTCGCCCTTGGGCACGCCCTCGCCGCGCAGCAGCTCGACCACGCGCGACGACACGAGCACGCGCCCGCTGGCCCGTGCGGTGCGTGCGGTGACGTCCTTGCCGGACACGTCGACCATGCGGGCCGCACCCGCCTCGTCGAGGTGGGTGAGCCGCGTGGGCCGGTCTTGCGAAGTGCTCATGGCGTGGTGGCGCTCCCGATCCGAGCCGTGCGCGGTGCGGGCGCGCCGGACTGTTGTGCGCGACACGGTATCGCGAGCCCGCGGCGACCGGGCCGGTCAGCCCAGGACGACCACGTCCACCTCGGTGCCGGGCTCCACCGACGTGACGTCCTCGGGCACGACGATCAGCGCGTCCGCCTGGGCGAGGGCCGCGACGAGGTGGGAGCCGGAGCCGCCGACGGGCGCGACCCGGCCGGCCTCAGCGTCGTACACCCCGCGCAGGAACTGCCGACGGCCCGACGGCGAGGTCAGCGCCTTGTCGGCGGCCAGCTCCGCGCGGGCTCTCGGGCGCTGGACGGACTCGGCGGGCAGGCCCATCAGCGTCCGGACGGCGGGCCGGACGAACAGTTCGAAGGAGACGTACGACGACACAGGGTTGCCCGGCAGGGCGAGCAGCGGGGTGTGGTCGGGGCCGACCGAGCCGAAGCCCTGCGGCTTGCCGGGCTGCATGGCGAGCTTGCGGAACTCGACGCCGCTGCCCGCACCGAGGCCGTCCTCCTCGTCGGGGTCGCCGATGGAGGTCAGGGCCTCTTTGACGACGTCGTACGCGCCGACGCTGACGCCGCCCGTGGTGACGATGAGGTCGGCGCGGATCAGCTGGTCCTCGATGGTGGAGCGGAGCGTCTCGGCGTCGTCGGCGACCGCGCCGACCCGGTAGGCGATGGCTCCGGCGTCGCGGGCGGCGGCGGTCAGCGCGAAGCTGTTGGAGTCGTAGATCTGGCCATCGGCCAACTGCTCGCCGGGCTGGACGAGTTCGCTGCCGGTGGAGACGACGACCACGCGCGGGCGCGGGCGTACGCGTACGGTGCCGCGGCCGATGGCGGCGAGCAGGGCGATCTGCGGCGGGCCGAGCACGGCTCCGGCGGCGAGCGCCCTGTCTCCGGCCTGGACGTCGCTGCCCTGCGCGCGGACGTGCGCGCGTGCCTGGGCGGGGCGGTGCACGCGGACCTCGCCGGAGGCGCCCTCGGGGGCCGCGCTGTGGGCCGTCATCGAGGAGACCGGGCCCGCGCCGAGGCCACCGTCGGTCCACTCGACGGGGACGACCGCCTCGGCGCCGGGCGGCAGCGGGGCGCCGGTCATGATGCGGGCGGCCTGGCCGGGGCCGACGCTGAGCTGCCCGTCGGGTCCTGCCGCGCCCGCCGCGACGTCGCCGATCACCGTGAGCACGGCGGGGAACTCCTCGCTCGCGCCCGCGACATCGGCGACGCGCACCGCGTATCCGTCCATCGAGCTGTTGTCGAACGGGGGCAGCGAGACCGGCACCGTCACGTCCTCGACCAGCACACAGCCCTGGGCGTCGAGGAGTTGCAGCTCGATGGGGTCGAGCGGCTGGACGGTGGTGAGGATGTCGTCCAGGTGCTCGTCCACCGACCACAGCTGGTGCTGGCCGGTGGCGGACGGTGTGGTCGCGCTGCTCAAGGTGCTACATCTCCTCGGTGACGTAACTGCGAAGCCAGGTCCGGAAGTCCGGGCCCAGGTCTTCACGTTCGCACGCGAGTCTGACAATGGCACGCAGATAGTCGCCGCGATCGCCGGTGTCATAGCGGCGGCCCTTGAAGACGACGCCGTGCACGGGGCCGCCGATCGTCTCGTCCGCGGCGAGCTTCTGCAGGGCGTCGGTGAGCTGGATCTCGCCGCCGCGGCCCGGCTCGGTCTTGCGCAGTATGTCGAAGATGTTCGGGTCGAGGACGTAGCGCCCGATGACCGCGTAGTTGGAGGGCGCGTCCGCCGGGTCCGGCTTCTCCACGAGGTCGGTGACCTTGACGACGTCGCCGTCGGCGGTGGTCTCCACGGCGGCGCAGCCGTACAGGTGGATCTGCGAGGGCTCTACCTCCATGAGCGCGATGACGCTGCCGCCGTGCCGCTCCTGGACCTCGACCATGCGCGCGAGCAGCGGGTCGCGCGGGTCGATCAGGTCGTCGCCGAGGAGGACCGCGAAGGGCTCGTGGCCGACGTGCGGGGCGGCGCACAGCACGGCGTGGCCGAGGCCCCTGGGGTCGCCCTGGCGGACGTAGTGCATGGTCGCGAGGTCGCTGGACTCCTGGACCTTGGCGAGGCGGTTGGCGTCGCCCTTGCGCTGGAGGGCCGACTCCAGCTCGTAGTTGCGGTCGAAGTGGTCCTCGAGGGGGCGCTTGTTGCGGCCCGTGATCATGAGTACGTCATCGAGACCCGCCGACGCGGCCTCTTCGACCACGTACTGGATCGCAGGCTTGTCGACGACCGGGAGCATCTCTTTGGGAGTCGCCTTGGTGGCCGGCAGGAACCGGGTGCCGAGGCCCGCAGCGGGGATGACAGCCTTGGTGATCCGGGTGTGCGAGTCAGTCATGTCCGTCACCATATCCGGCGCCAATGGGCGGAATCTGTGGGTCCGCTTTGTTGGTACATATATGAGTTGATGAGGAGAGGTTTGTGAGTTGGCTATGAACCCACACCCACGTGACACCCGCGCCGCCGAGCCTGACAAGCGCACATTGCGGCGGGAGTTCCTCGCGGTGAGGAGCGCGTTGCCAATGGATGACGTCCAGGAGGCGCGGACGGTTCTCGCCCGGCGCGCTCTCGACCTGGCCGAGTTGGCGACGGCGGGCACCGTCGCGGCGTACGTCTCCGTGGGCGGCGAGCCCGGCACAGGGGATCTGCTCGACGCGCTCCGCGCGCGTGGGACGAGGGTTCTGCTGCCGGTGCTGCTGCCCGACAACGACCTGGACTGGGGCGCGTACGACGGGGCCGGCTCACTCGTGCGCGTAAGCCACCCGGGCAAGATGACGCTGGTGGAACCGGGCGGCGAGCGGCTCGGCCCCGACGCGGTGCTCGCGGCCGACGTGGTCCTGCTGCCGGGGCTCGCGGTGGACGCGCGCGGGATGCGGCTCGGCCGGGGCGGCGGCTCCTACGACCGCGTACTGGCCCGGCTCGAAGCAGGTGACGCGCACCCGGCGCTCGTCGTGCTGCTCTACGACACCGAGGTCGTCGCACGCCTCCCGCACGAGGCGCACGACAAGGCCGTGCACGCCGTGGTGACGCCGTCGGGCGTGCGCCGCTTCTAGCGGCCTGTACGTGAGAAGGGCCCTCCACGCGCGCGTGGAGGGCCCTTCTCACGTTCCCGGTGTCAGGGCTTGAGCACCAGCGTGTCCGACGTGGTGTTGCCGACGGCGTCCTTGGTGAACGCCCACGGCAGCAGCTCGCCCTTGACCCACTTGTCGGTCTGGTCCGTGTAGTGGGCGCTGAAGGTGTGGCCCGAGGCGCCGGTCAGGTTGATCCACTGGGACTTGTCGAGATCGTCCAGGTTGACCACCATGCGCATCGACGGCACCCAGTCGACGCCGTAGCCGCCCGCCGCGTTCCAGCCGGTCGCGTCGACGGCCGCCTCGCCGCCGCCGAGCTTCCAGGGGCCGCGGTTCAGTACGTACTGCAGCCAGCCCGGGCCCTCGGTGCCGAGGGTCTGGTTCTTCAGCTCCAGCTTGTGCAGGCGGCCCCAGCTCCAGGTGTCGATGTCCTTGCCGAGCTTGGCGGTCAGGTCCCAGCGGGCGTCCTCAAGAGCGCGGCCGAACAGCTCGTCACGGGTGTTCGTGGCGCTGTCGGTGCGCGACTTGGGCGCCTTCCACCAGTCGTTCTTCTCGTCCTTGAGGATGTTGCGGACGACCTGGAACCAGCGGTCGCCGCCGTCGGGCTGCGCCGAGTCCGTGTCGCGCTGGCCGCACTCGCGGACCTTGCGGTCCTCGTCGGCCGGACCGGTGTTGTCGACCGGGTCGACGGTCAGGCACTGGCCCTCGACGCGCAGCTCCTTGGGCAGCTTGTTGCCGAAGGCGAGCTTCAGGATGTTGCGCCAGACCGAGTTGAAGTAGGCGGCGGCCGCCGAGTCCGGGTTCTGGGTGTAGTCCCAGTTCTCCAGGAGCTGCTGGGCCTCGCGGACGTCCTTGTCCTGGACGTCGATCTTCAGCAGGTAGGGCACCAGCAGCTTGGCGATCTCGCTGCTGTTGTCCATCTGGGTGGTGCGCATGTCGTCGGTGGAGACCTTGCCGCCGTCCTTGATCTTCGAGGCGATCAGGTCGGAGATGCGCTGGCTTCTGGTGCCGTAGCCCCAGTCCGTGGTGAGCGTGTACGGATAGTCCTCGCCGACGACGGCCTGGTTGGCGGTCACGATGTAGCCGCGCTTGGGGTTGTACTCGTAGGGCAGCTCGTCCTGGTCGATGTAGCCGGTCCAGCGGTACTTGGAGTCCCAGCCGGGCGAGGGCAGCGAGCCGTCGTCGCCCTCGGCGCGGGTCGGGATCCGGCCGGGCAGCGTGTAGCCGATGTTGTTCTCGGTGTCGGCGTACGTGAGGTTCTGCGAGGGCACCTGGAAGTCCTCGGCGGCCTTGCGGAACTCGGTCCAGTTCCTCGCCTTGTCGATCTCGAAGACGGCGTCCATGGTGTTGCCGGGCTCCAGCGCGGTCCAGCGCAGCGCGACGCCGTAGCCGTCGCCGCGGTCGGGCCCCGAGGAGCCGACGCTCGCCTTCTTGCCGACCTTCACCAGCTCGTCGTCACGGTCGGACAGCAGCGGGCCGTTGTTGGTCTCGCGGACCGTGATGGTCTTGGAGTCGCCGCCCGCGACCTTGATGACTTCCTTGCGGGTGGTGAACGGCTTGGTCGCGTCGTCGTACAGGTAGCCGCCGCCGCTGAACTTCTCCAGGTACAGGTCGGTGACGTCGACGCCCGAGTTGGTCAGGCCCCAGGAGATGTCCTGGTTGTGGCCGATGACCACGCCGGGCATCCCGGCGAAGGTGTAGCCCGTCACGTCGTACTGGCACTTCGCGCTGATGCTCGTGCAGTGCAGGCCCATCTGGTACCAGACCGAGGGCAGTTGCGGCGCCAGGTGCGGGTCGTTGGCGAGCAGCGGCTTGCCGCTGACCGTGTGGCTGCCGGAGACGACCCAGGAGTTGGATCCGATGCCGTTGCCGTTCGGTCCCAGGCCCGCGGAGTCGGGGATCTGGTCCAGGACGTCGGAGAGGCCGCCCAGCTGGCTCTGGAGGCTGCTGGGGGCCTGCGCGTTGCCCGTGAGGCCGGTGCCCGCCGTCCCGCCGGTGGTGCCGGACTGCGTGGAGGTGCTGGTGGCACTCTGCTCGTACTTCCCGGTGGCGCTGTTGTAGGCGCCCTCCTGGACGATCGGCTTGTTCCGGTCGTACGGGTACTCGGGGTAGAGATCGGCGATCTGCTTGGGGCCGAGGCGGCTCGTCATCAGGGAGCGGTCGATCTCGTCCTGCATGTTGCCGCGCAGGTCCCAGGCCATCGCCTTCAGCCAGGCCACGGAGTCGACCGGCGTCCACGCCTGCGGCTTGTAGTCGTTCTCGAAGCCGAGAGCGACGTACTCGGCGGAGATCTCCTTGCCGCTCTTGCCCGACAGGTAGGAGTTGACTCCCTTGGAGTACGCCTGGAGGTACTTCTTGGTCGACGGCGAGAGCTTGGAGTCGTACTCCTTCTGCGCGACCCGGTGCCAGCCGAGCGTGCGCAGGAATTCGTCGGTCTTGACCTGGCCCTTGCCGAACATCTCGGAGAGCCGGCCGGACGTCGTGTGGCGGCGCACGTCCATCTCGTAGAACCGGTCCTGCGCCTGCACGAAGCCCTGGGCCATGAACAGGTCCTCGTCCGAGGAGGCGTAGATCTGCGGGATGCCGTAGCCGTCCCGCTTGACCTGGACCGGCCCGTCGAGACCGTCGAGCTTGATCGAGCCCGTGGTCTGCGGCAAGGAGGCACGGACGCTGTCGACGCTCCAGTAGGCGCCGTACCCGATGCCCGCGATCACCGCCAACACCAGGACGATCACGATCAGTCGGGCTCGGCGCCCCTTCTTCTTGCGCGGCTTGCTGCCGGCAGAGGCGTTCGTAGTGGAGGGCATCGCGATCCTTGCTGTCCTTCGCTAGCGGCGGGCGAGAGCAACCATACGAGCAGTACCTGTCGCGCTCGGACGCGGAGTCAGGAAGGAGGCACCCCTGAGCGGTCGGTGAAACGGCCCTCGCGTCAAGAAAGCGTCAAAGATTAGGTAAGGTAACGAAGTAACTCCCCCCACGTCGACCGTGCGAAGTCTCCTCGCGGAAGGAACGGCCCCTGACTGTCCACCACCTCAACCAGCTCCTGCTCGTCAGCGCCCTTGTGCTGCTCATCGCGGTCGCCGCGGTGCGCATCTCCTCGCGCAGCGGGCTGCCCAGCCTGCTCCTGTACCTCGGCATCGGCATCGCCATGGGTCAGGACGGCATCGGCCATGTCTCCTTCAGCAATGCCGAGATGACCCAGGTCATCGGATACGCGGCTCTTGTCGTGATCCTGGCGGAGGGCGGCCTCGGCACGAAGTGGAAGGAGATCAAACCCGCACTGCCCGCGGCCGTCGCACTGTCGCTGGTGGGCGTCGCGGTGAGCGTGGGCGTGACCGCGGCGGGCGCGCACTATCTGGTGGGCCTGGACTGGCGGCCGTCCCTGATCATCGGCGCGGTGGTGTCCTCCACGGACGCCGCGGCCGTCTTCTCCGTGCTGCGCAAGGTGCCGCTGCCGGCCCGCATCACCGGTGTCCTGGAGGCCGAGTCCGGCTTCAACGACGCCCCGGTCGTCATCCTCGTGGTCGCCTTCTCGGCCTCGGGCCCCGTGGAGCACTGGTACGTCCTCATCGGCGAGATCGCCCTGGAACTGGCCATCGGCGCCGCGATCGGTCTCGCCGTCGGGTGGCTCGGCTCCTACGGGCTGCGGCACGTCGCCCTGCCCGCCTCCGGCCTCTACCCGATCGCCGTGATGGCCATCGCGACCGTCGCCTACGCCGCGGGCGCCCTGGCCCACGGCAGTGGCTTCCTCGCCGTCTACCTGGCCGCCATGGTGCTGGGCAACGCCAAACTGCCGCACTGGCCGGCCACCCGCGGCTTCGCCGAAGGGCTCGGCTGGCTCGCGCAGATCGGCATGTTCGTGCTGCTCGGCCTGCTGGTCACCCCGCACGAGCTGGCCGACGACATCGTGCCCGCGCTCCTCATCGGCCTCGTGCTGACCATGGTCGCCAGACCACTGGAAGTACTGATCAGCCTGCTGCCGTTCCGTATGCGATGGCAGGAGCAGGCCCTCATGTCGTGGGCCGGCCTGCGCGGCGCGGTGCCCATCATCCTGGCGACCATCCCGATGGTGACCGGCGTCGCCGACAGCCAGCGGATCTTCAACATCGTCTTCGTGCTGGTCGTCGTCTACACCCTCATCCAAGGACCGACACTGCCCTGGCTGGCCCGCAAGCTGAAGCTGGGCGACTCGTCGGAGGCCGCCGACCTCGGCATCGAGTCGGCGCCCCTGGAGCGGCTGCGCGGCCACCTGCTGTCCGTGTCCGTGCCCAAGGGATCGCGGATGCACGGTGTGGAGGTCGGGGAGCTGCGGCTGCCCAAGGGCGCCTCCGTGACGCTCGTCGTCCGCGACGGCGAATCGTTCGTGCCCGGCCCGACGACCGTGCTGCGGCGCGGCGACGAACTGCTCGTGGTCGCGACCGACCCCGTGCGGGACGCGGCCGAGGCCCGGCTGCGCGCCATCGGCCACGGCGGCAAGCTCGCCGGCTGGCTGGGCACCGGACCGGAAACCGGCCGTTAACATGGAGACCGGATCCGTGTACATGGGCGAATGACCAGACCCGCGTGCCCGGCTCCCAGACCGACGTACCACGTACGCGTTCCCGCGTACTACCGACTCTGCCTGAAGTAGAGCCGGCGCGACCGCAAAGCGGCCGCGGTCCCCGTGCGGCGCCCGCACTCACGCGCGCGAACCGCTTGGCCAGGGCCTCTCCTGGCGCGGACCGCAGGTATCACTCGGTTCCCGGCGCATGAGGACGGCTCTCGGTGCCCGCCTCCCCGACCGGGAGGCGGGTACTACCAGGCGGCAGAAAGGCAAGGGCCGTGCCACAGAAGGACACGGTCACCGAACCCGACGAGGGGCGGACCAAGCGCCCCGGCTACGGCCAGTTGCTGCGCACCCGCGGCGCCTGGACGTTCCTGCTGCCCGGCTTCGCGGCGCGCCAGCCGTTCGCGATGCTGACCATCTCGATCGTGCTGCTCGTGCAGCACACCACCGGCAGTTACGGCACCGCGGGCGCGGTCTCCGCGGCGACCGGTGTCTCCATGGCGCTGTTCGCGCCCTACAGCGGCAAACTGGCCGACCGCTTCGGCCAGCGGGCCGTCCTGCTGCCCGGCGTCCTGGTGCACTCCGCCGCCGGTCTCACGATGACCGTGCTCGCGCTGTCGGGGGCGCCCACCTGGGCGCTGTTCCTGGCCGCCGTGCCGACCGGTGCCTCCACGCCGCAGATCGGGCCGATGGTGCGGGCCCGCTGGGGCGTGAAGCTTCAGGGCTCGCCCCTGATGACGACCGCGGCGGCCTTCGAGTCGGTCACGGACGAGTTCACGTTCGTCCTCGGCCCGCTGTTCGCCACCGCGCTGTGCACCGGCGTCGACCCGGCCGCGGGGCTCATCACGGAGGCGGCGCTCACCCTGGTCGGCGGCCTGCTGTTCGCCGCCCAGAAGGGCACCCAGCCCCAGGTGCGCACCGTCGGGGAGCACGCGCGCGTGGAGCAGGTGTCCGCGCTGCGGGTGCCCGGGGTGCGCGTCCTGATCGTCACGTTCCTCGGCATCGGCGCGGTCTTCGGCGGCATGCAGGTCTCGCTCGCCGCCTACTCCGAGGCGATCGGCCGGCCGGGGCTGAACGGCGTCCTGTACGGGATCTTCGCCGCGGGCAACATGCTCTCCGGACTGGTCTGCGGCGCCGTCGCGTGGAAGATCGCCCCGCAGCGCCGCCTGCTCATCGGCTACACGGCGCTCGCCGTCACCGCGTCCGGCCTGTGGGCCGCGCAGTCCGTCGTGGTGCTCGCCGGGCTCGGTCTGCTGGTCGGCGTGTGCATCGCGCCGTCCCTGATCACCGGCTACACGCTCGTCGAGAAGATCGTGCCCGCGACCTCCCGCACGGAGGCCTTCACCTGGCTCACCGGCGCGGTCGCGCTCGGCCAGGCGGCCGCCGTGACGGTGGCCGGACAGCTGGAGGACGGCTTCTGGGACGGGGCCGGATTCCTCGTCCCGATGGGGGGCACCGTGCTGGCCCTGGTGGTCATGTTCCTGCTGCGTTCGCGGCTCGTTCCGCCGTCCGCGGGGCGGACCGTGGCACGTGGTGTGGGTCACCGAGTGCCGGTGGCAGTGGACTGATCCCGTGGAATAGGCCACTATGGAGCGTCGTTAGCACTCATTGAGTGAGAGTGCCAGGAGGAAGACACAGTGCCGACTTACCAGTACCAGTGCACCGAGTGCGGCGAGGGCCTCGAGGCGGTGCAGAAGTTCACCGACGATGCCCTGACCGAGTGCCCCAACTGCGGTGGCCGCCTGAAGAAGGTGTTCTCGGCCGTCGGCATCGTGTTCAAGGGCTCCGGTTTCTACCGCAATGACAGCCGTGGCTCGTCGTCGAGCAGCAGCCCGGCGTCGTCCTCGAAGTCCGAGTCGAAGTCGGACGCGAAGTCGGGTTCCTCGACCTCGTCGTCTTCTTCGTCGTCCTCGGACTCGAAGTCGTCCTCGTCCACCACGTCGAGCTCTTCCAGCTCGTCGTCGGCCGCGTAGGCGCACGCTTCTCCGACGCCCCACGTCTTACAGACCCTGTCGTCCCCGACGGCGGGGTCTTTGGCGTGCCTGGGCTTGGTTACTGTGCTGACCATGGTGACGAACGCGAACACAACTGCCGACGCCGAGATCGGCGTGATCGGCGGCTCCGGCTTCTACTCGTTCCTGGACGACGTGACCGAGGTCCAGGTGGACACGCCCTACGGCCCGCCGAGCGACTCGCTCTTCCTCGGCGAGGTGGCCGGGCGACGCGTCGCCTTCCTGCCCCGGCACGGGCGCGGTCACCATCTGCCGCCGCACCGCATCAACTACCGGGCCAACCTGTGGGCGCTGCGCTCGGTGGGGGTGCGCCAGGTGCTCGGACCGTGCGCGGTGGGCGGTCTGCGGCCGGAGTACGGTCCCGGGACGCTGCTGGTGCCGGACCAGTTCGTGGACCGGACGAAGTCCCGGGCGCAGACCTACTTCGACGGGCATCCGCTGCCGGACGGCACCGTGCCGAACGTCGTGCACGTCTCGCCCGCCGACCCGTACTGCCCCGTGGGCCGGAAGGCCGCGGTGGCCGCGGCGCGCGGCAAGGGCTGGGAACCGGTGGACGGCGGCACCCTCGTGGTCGTCGAGGGACCGCGCTTCTCGACGCGCGCCGAGTCGCGGTGGCATGCCTCCATGGGCTGGTCCGTGGTCGGCATGACGGGACATCCCGAGGCGATGCTCGCCCGTGAACTGGAGCTCTGCTACACGTCGATGACGCTCGTCACGGACCTGGACGCGGGCGCCGAGAGCGGTGAGGGCGTCTCGCACGACGAGGTGCTGAAGGTGTTCGCGCAGAACGTGGACCGGCTGCGGACCGTGCTCTTCGACGCGGTGGCGGGGCTGCCGGCGGCCGGGGAGCGGGACTGTCTCTGTGCGAGCGCGCTCGGTGGGATGGACCCGGGGATCCGGCTGCCGTGATGCCCTCGCGCCGGCGGAACGCCCCCTTCGGATGAGGGAGTTGTCCACAACCGGTCGGTAGTACACGGGGTCCGGCGGGATGTGGCGCGGGAGTGGATCGTGGTCGGCGAGACGGGCGCGGTGCCCGGCTCGGCCGATCGAGGTCCTCCTTCCGACCGCCTGGCGGTGACGTCCGTGTTCGCTGACTCTCCTTCTCGTCCCTGCGCCGATTCCTCTGTCGCTTCCCCTTCTGCGTCCGCTTTCGCGCCCGGTCCGCCTCGGTTCAGCGCTCCGCCGACGTCGGCGATCCCCGCCTTCGCGCCGGTACGGGTGCGGGGTGGGCGGTGGCGGTCCGGCGCGGGGCGTCGGCGGCGGGCCGTCGTCGGCGCCGGGCTCGCCCTGACGGCGGCGGCTCTGGTGGCCGCGGTGCCGTCCTCGGGGCCGGGGCGCGGGCACGAGCGCGCGCAGGCGCCGCCGGGCGAGCACGTGGGTGCGCCGCGGAGGGCGGCGCCGGTCTCCGCGCCGGTGCGGATCGCGGACGCGGGGGCGGTGCGGCTGTTGCGGCCCGGCGACCGGGTCGACGTGGTGGCGGCGCGGGCCGACGGGATGCCGGGGGTGCGGGTGCTGGCCTCGGGGGCCCGGGTCGCCTCGGTGCCGCGGGCGGCGCGGTCCGGCGGGCCGGGAGAAGTCGCGGCCGACGGCGGGGCGTTGGTGGTGCTGTCGGTGGAGCGCGCGACGGCCGTGCGGCTCGCCGGCGCGGGTGCGTCCTCCCGGCTGGCGGTGACGGTGTGGTGAGCGAATGCGCGCCGGTCACGCCCGGAATTGCGACGGCCTTGCGGCGTTGTCACCCTCCCGGAGTACAGGATTGGACATGCTCGGAACAGCCCGACTTAGGTGACGCGGGGGTCTCGTACCCCTCCCCCACATGTCAAGAAGGGCTCGAGCGTGACCGAGGAAAAGACAAGCATTCTGGAGGGCTTCAAAGCCTTCCTGCTCCGTGGCAACGTGATCGACCTCGCGGTCGCGGTCGTCATCGGCGCCGCGTTCACGAACGTCGTGAACTCCGTGGTCAAGGGAGTGATCAATCCGCTGGTGGGTGCGTTCGGCACCCAGGACCTCGACCACTACAGCTCGTGCCTGAAGGACCCCTGCAAGGTGAACGCGGCGGGGGAGGTCACGAGCGGCATCCCGATCATGTGGGGCACGGTGCTCAGCGCCGTCCTCAGCTTCGTGATCACCGCCGCGGTGGTCTACTTCCTGATGGTGCTGCCGATGGCCAAGTATCTGGCGAAGGCGGCGGCCCGGAAGGCGGCGAAGGAGGGCGCTCAGGAGACGATCGAGGTCTCGGAGCTGGAGGTCCTCAAGGAGATCCGCGACGCGCTCATCTCGCAGCGCGGTTCGGGGCACAGCACCCCGTAGCGGATCAGATGTGGTGGGGCGGCTTCTCGTCGAGGAAGCGCGCCAGGTCGGCGGCGCTGTTGTCGGACGCCGTCGGCCTCTCGCCCCAGCCGCGGTCCGAGTCGTCCGAGGACTGCGCCGTCAGCGGATCGTCGAAGATCAGCGCGGCCTTCGGGTCACGCTTCTTCGGGTCACGCTTCTTGGGGTCGGGGGCGGTGCTGCTCATGGCTCCAGGGTACGTCGCCGTCGGCGGAGCGGGCTCAGACCGCCTGGATGCCGTGGGCCTCGAAGATCGACTTGGCTTCGGCGACCTGCTCGGGGGTGGGCGAGGGCGTGTCGTGCAGCGTGAAGGTCTTGCCGAGCGCCTCCCACTTCGCCTCGCCGAGCTTGTGGAAGGGCAGCACGTCGACCCGGGAGACATTGCCCAGGGAGCCGGCGAAGGCGGCGACGCCCTCGATGTTGGCGGGGTCGTCGGTCAGGCCGGGGACGAGCACGAAACGCACCCAGACGTTCTTGCCGAGGTCGGCCAGCCGGTGCGCGAAGTCCAGGGTGGGCTGCAGCGGGCGGCCGGTGACCTTCTTGTAGGTGGCGCGGTCCCAGGACTTGATGTCGAGCAGGACCAGGTCCACGTCGCGCAGCAGGGCGTCGGTGGCGCGCACGCCGAGGAAGCCCGAGGTGTCCAGGGCGGTGTGCAGGCCCAGTTCGCGCTTGAAGCGGTGCAGCAGTTCACCTGCGAAGACCGGCTGGAGGAGCGGCTCGCCGCCGCTGATGGTGGCGCCGCCGCCCGCTGCCTCGATGAACCGGGTGTACTTGGCGGCTTCCGCGACGATCGCGTCGGCCGAGGTGCGCTTGCCGTCGCGCATCCGCCAGGTGTCGGGGTTGTGGCAGTACAGGCAGGTCAGCGGGCACCCGGAGAGGAACGTGACGAAGCGTGTGCCCGGTCCGTCGACGCCGGTCGACAGGTCCCAGGAGTGCACCGAGCCCTCGGTCGGGCGGTGCGTCGCGGCGGCGGCCGGGGTCGCGGCGTCGTTCGCGGCGAGGTTCTGGGTGAGCAGCACGGTCATGGCAGGGCTCCTCGAAGTCCGAGGTGGAGGTGGGGTGTTCGCGCCGCCCGGGGCCGGGGTGAGGGCCCGGCCCCGGGAGCGCGGATCAGCGGGGGCTCACAGGGAGCCGTGGAAGGTGCGGTTGATGACGTCCAGCTGCTGCTCGCGCGTCAGGCGGACGAAGTTCACCGCGTAGCCGGAGACCCGGATGGTCAGCTGCGGGTAGTTCTCCGGGTGCTCCATGGCGTCCTCGAGGGTCGCCTTGTCCAGGACGTTGACGTTCATGTGGAAGCCGTCGCTGGCCATGAACCCGTCGAGCACGCCGGAGAGGTTGCCGATCCGCTCGGTGGGTGTGCGGCCCAGGGCGTCCGGGGTGATGGTGTTGGTCAGCGAGATGCCGTCCTCGGCGTCGTCGTAGGGCAGCTTCGCGACCGACAGCGCGGAGGCGATGTAGCCGTGCTCGTCACGCCCGTTCATCGGGTTGGCGCCGGGGGCGAACGGCATGCCGGAGCGGCGGCCGTCGGGGGTGTTGCCGGTCTTCGTGCCGTAGACGACGTTCGAGGTGATGGTCAGCACCGACTGTGTGTGCACCGCGTCGCGGTACGTCGGGTGCTTGCGGATCTTCTCCATGAAGCCGTGGACGATGCTCTTGGCGATCTGGTCGGCGCGGTCGTCGTTGTTGCCGTAGGCCGGGTAGTCGCCCTCGATCTCGTAGTCGACGGCGAGGCCGGTCTCGTCGCGGATCACCTTGACCTTGGCGTGCTTGATCGCGGAGAGGGAGTCGGCGGCGACGGACAGGCCCGCGATGCCGCAGGCCATGGTGCGCAGGATCTCCTGGTCGTGCAGGGCCATCTCGATGCGCTCGTAGGCGTACTTGTCGTGCATGTAGTGGATGACGTTGAGCGCGTGGACGTACGTCTTCGCCAGCCAGTCCAGCATCGCGTCGTAGCGCTCGGCGACGACTCCGTAGTCCAGGTAGTCGCCCTCGATGGGCTCGAAGCCCTCGACGACGCGCTTGCCGGACTTCTCGTCGCGGCCGCCGTTGATCGCGTAGAGCAGCGCCTTGGCGACGTTCACGCGGGCGCCGAAGAACTGCATCTGCTTGCCGACGGCCATCGCGGAGACGCAGCAGGCGATCGCGGTGTCGTCGCCGTACTTGGGGCGCATCAGCTCGTCGGACTCGAACTGGATGGCCGAGCTGTCGATGGCGACCTGGGCGGCGAAGTCCTTGAAGCGCTTGGGCAGGGCGCGCGACCAGAAGACCGTCAGGTTCGGCTCGGGGGCCGGGCCGAGGTTGTAGAGGGTCTGCAGGGCGCGGAAGGTCGTCCGGGAGACCAGCGGGCGGCCGTCCTCGCCGATGCCGGCCATCGACCAGGTGACCCAGGTCGGGTCGCCGGAGTAGAGGTCGTTGTACTCGGGGGTGCGCAGGAAGCGGACGATGCGGAGCTTGATGACGAAGTCGTCGATGAACTCCTGGGCCTCGGCCTCGGTGATGCGGCCGGCCTCGATGTCGCGCTGGAGGTAGATGTCGAGGAAGTTGTCGATGCGGCCGATCGACATGGCCGCGCCGTTCTGCTCCTTCACGGCGGCGAGGTAGGCGAAGTACAGCCACTGGACGGCCTCGCGGCCGGTGCGGGCCGGGCCGGAGATGTCGTAGCCGTACGACAGGGCCATGGCCTTGAGCTCGTTGAGCGCCTTGATCTGCTCGGAGATCTCCTCGCGGTCGCGGATGACGTGCTCGGTGGGCCAGTCCGCGCCGAGCCGGTCCTTGTCGGCCTGCTTGGCGGCGATGAGGCGGTCGACGCCGTAGAGGGCGACGCGGCGGTAGTCGCCGATGATGCGGCCGCGGCCGTAGGCGTCGGGCAGGCCGGTGATGATGCCGGAGGAGCGGCAGGCGCGGATCTCGGGGGTGTAGGCGTCGAAGACGCCCTCGTTGTGGGTCTTGCGAAGGTGGGTGTAGATCTCCTTGACCTCGGGGTCGGCCTCGTAGCCATAGGCGTTGAGGGCGCCCTCGACCATGCGCCAGCCGCCGTTCGGCATGATCGCGCGCTTGAGCGCGCCGTCCGTCTGGAGGCCGACGATGAGGTCCTTGTGGTCCTTGGCGTCGCCGTCGATGTAGCCGGGCCGGAAGGCGTCGATGCGGGACGGGGTCTTGGCGTCGACGTCGTAGATGCCGCGCTCGATCTCCGTGGGGAACATCGAGAGGAGCTTGTCCCAGACGGCGGTGGTGCGCTCGGTCGGGCCGGCGAGGAAGGAGCCGTCACCCTCGTAGGGGGTGTAGTTCTGCTGGACGAAGTCGCGGACGTCGACGGCGTCGCGCCACAGGCCCCCCTTGAAGCCGTCCCAGGCCTCGCCGTGCGTCGTCGCTTGCGTCGTCTGCTCCGCGGGAGTGGCAGTCATCTGCGGCACCTTCCCCATCTCTTCGACCGGTTCGTTGCTACGTATTCATTGGACTCCCGTCGCGCCGCCGCCGGGGGCCGCAATGGTCCTGAGTTCGGGACCATTGGACCCACTTTTGGGGCGGCAGCGACGGGGATTCGCCGTCTGACCTGGGGTTTCTATCGGGACTTTCGACCCGAATTCCCTTGTGAACGCATTCACAAGATTTTCCGCAGAAAGTCAGCTCGGGGACTCGGCGCCCTTGCGGGCGTAGAACCACCAGCAGACGCCGATGCAGGTGGCGTAGAAGCCCACGAAGCACCACAGGGCGCTGGTGACCGCGAAGTTGGCGAACATCGCGGGGATGAAGAAGAACCCGTAGGCGGCGATCGCCGAGGTGAATCCGGTGACGGCGCCGGACTCCATCTCCGCCTGCTTGAGCGCCTTGGTGTACTCGGGGGTGCCCTCCGTCAGGTTCTTCAGGTGCTGCCCGCGGAAGATCACGGGGATCTGGCGGAACGTGGAGCCGTTGCCGACGCCGCTGAAGAGGAACGCCAGGTAGAAGCAGGCGAGGAAGCCCCAGAAGTTGCCGCCCGCGCCGTTCGAGGGCATGAAGTTGATGACGCCGATGATCGAGACGGCCATGCCGGCGAACGAGATGATCGTGACGCGCGCGCCGCCCAGCTTGTCGCCGAGCCAGCCGCCGCCCCAGCGGGCGAGGGCGCCGATGGCCGGGCCGATCCAGGCGTAGGTGGCGGCGGTGTAGGCCGCGTCGATCGGGGTCCAGGTGGTCTTGATCAGCATCGGCAGGGCGGCGGCGAAGCCGATGAAGGAGCCGAACGTGCCGACGTAGAGCCAGGTCATCAGCCAGTTGTGCTTGCGCTTGAAGATGACCTTCTGCTGCTTGAAGGGGGTGGAGGCGACCTTGAGGTCGTTCTGGCCGAACCAGGCGATCACCGCCAGGACCACGAGGACGGGAACCCAGAGGAACGCGGCGTTCTGCAGATAGACGGGCGTGCCGTCGGCCTTGTGCTGGGCGGAGCCGATCGCGATCACCGAGCTGGTGATGACGATCGGGGTGAGCAGCTGGACGACGGAGACGCCGAGGTTGCCGAGGCCGCCGTTGATGCCGGTGGCGCTGCCCTTCTCCCGCTTGGGGAAGAAGAAGCCGATGTTGGCCAGCGAGGAGGCGAAGTTGGCGCCGCCGATGCCGCACAGCGCGGCGATGGCGACCATCACGGCGTAGGGGGTGCCGGTGTTCTGCACGGCGACGCCGAGCCAGATCAGCGGGACCACCAGGACCAGGGTGGACAGCGCGGTGAAGCGGCGCTGGCCGATGCGCGGGCCGAGGAAGGTGTAGAAAATCCGGGCCGTACCGCCGGTGAGCCCGGGGATCGCGGTCAGCCAGAACAGCTGCGAGGTGCTGTAGGCGAAGCCGACGTCCGTCAGGTTCGTCGCGGTGACGCTCCACACCTGCCACACCACGAAGGCCACGAGGAGTGCGGGGACGGCGATCCACAGGTTGCGGGTGGCGACCCGCTTGCCGATGGACTTCCAGAAGAGGTCGTTCTCGGGTTCCCAGTCGGCGATGGTGCGGCCCGGACGGTACTGCCCCGGGTCGTAGGAAGAAGTGACGTCGTCGACCGCGGCGTCCCTGACGGCAGGACTCATGACGTGTTCCTGGTGGTGAGGAGGGGTTTCCTGACAGTTGTTGCTCCTCAAGAGTCCCGCCGGGATAAATGGGGTGTAAGGGGAATTGGTCGGGTGTCGCGCTCCCCGAAAGTACGGAGCAGGGGGCGACCAAGGTCCCGACGGGTGCGACGCGTTGGGACCGGCCGTTCGTCCGTGGTGTGGGCACATCACGCGGCTGATCTGCTGTGCTTGTCCCATGACGTCGTCCACACCACACGATCCACACCCGCACCGGAGCCCGGATGCGCACCACGATCCACACCCGCACAACAGCTCACCCACGCATCAGGAACGGCTCCGGCGCTCCCCCGTCCGCCGCATGGTCGAGCGGGGGCGGGACGAGCAGCATCGGGTGGCCTCGTCACTGGAGTTGTTCTTCGACCTCTGCTTCGTCGTGGCGGTCGCCCAGGGCGGGGTGGAGCTGGTGCACGCCATCGCCGAGGGGCATACGGGCAGCGGCGTCATCAACTACGCGCGGATCTTCTTCGCCATCTGGTGGGCGTGGATGAACTTCACGTGGTTCGCCTCCGCGTACGACAACGACGACGTGATCTACCGGGTCGTCACGCTGGTCCAGATCGCGGGCGTGCTGGTGCTCGCGGCGGGCGTCTCCCGGGCCTTCGAGAACGACGACTTCACCGTCGTCTGGCTCGGCTACCTGATCATGCGGGTCGCCATGGCGGCGCACTGGCTGCGGGCCGCACGGGCCAGCAGCGGGGCGGAGCGGAAGGTCGCCCTGCGGTACGCGGGCGGGGTGCTGCTGTGCCAGGTCGGCTGGCTCGCCCTGATGCTCACGCCCGACTGGGCGGTGCAGAGCTGGATCTTCCTGGCGATGGCGGTCCTCGAGATGTGCGTCCCCGTCTTTGCGGAGCGGGACCGGCAGACGTCCTGGCACGCGCACCACATCTCCGAGCGGTACGGCCTGTTCACGATCATCGTGATCGGCGAGACGATCGCCGCGGCGACGGTCGCGGTGAAGTCGGGCATCGAGGAGCACGACGCCCTCGGCGAACTCCTGCCGATCGCGGCCGGCGGGCTGCTCATCGTCTTCGCCGCGTGGTGGATCTACTTCGCGGTGCCGATCCACGACCGGCTGCACGACAACCGGCAGGCGTTCGTCTGGGGATACGGCCACTACCTGATCTTCGCGTCGGCGGCGGCGATCGGGGCGGGCATCGAGGTCGCGGTCGAGCAGGCCGTCGGCGAGGCGCACCTGAGCAGAACGGCCGCGTCCGCCGCCGTGACGATCCCGTGCGCGGTGTTCCTGGTCATGGTGTGGGCGCTGCACGCACGGTTCTTCAAGGTGGGCCTCGCCCAGCAGCTGACCCTGCCGGTGAGCGCGGTGCTGGTGCTCGCCTGCACGTTCGCCGGGCACTGGGCGGTGCTCGCGGCGGGCATCGTGACGGCGCTGACGGTGGCGGCGGGGATGACGCTGTCGACACGGGCCGGGCGGGAGGAGGCGGCGGTCCGGGCGGAGAGCTGGTAGACCGCCGACGGGCCGATGGCGCACTGGTACCGGGCCCCTGATGGACCGCTGGTGGGCCGCTGGTGGGCCAACTGCCGTGTTAGGCATGGTCCATGACGCACATCCATGACGCTCTGCTTCCTCAAGACGCTCTGACCGATGTCCACGGGCTGCGCGTGGGGCACGCCACCTGCGCGGAGGACGGATGGCTGACCGGGACCACGGTCGTGCTGGCCCCGGAGGGGGGTGCGGTCACCGCGGTCGATGTGCGCGGGGGCGGGCCCGGCACCCGGGAGACCGACGCGCTCGATCCGCGCAATCTGGTGCAGCGGATCGAGGCGATCACGTTGACGGGCGGCAGCGCGTTCGGGCTCGACTCGGCGTCGGGGGTCGTGGACTGGCTGGAGGAGCAGGGGCGCGGGGTGCCGGTGGGGGGTCCCGGGCAGGTCGTGCCGGTGGTTCCGGCGGCCTGCGTGTTCGATCTGGGCCGGGGCGGCGACTGGCGGGCACGGCCGGGGGCCGGCACGGGCCGCGCCGCGGTGGAGGCGGCGGCGCGGAGCGAGCTCGGGGCGCCCGTTCAGGAGGGGAGCGTGGGCGCGGGCACGGGGGCGCTCGTCGGCCCGGTGCGGGGCGGCATCGGCACCGCGTCGACCGTGCTCGCGTCGGGGATCACGGTCGGGGTGCTGGTCGTCGCCAATGCGGCGGGTTCGGCGATCGATCCGGTGACGGGGGCGTTGTACGGGGACTTCTTCGCGGGGCACGGCCCGGTGACGTATCCCTCTCCCGCCGTGCACGAGGCGGCGGGCCGGCGGCTGGCGCGGGCCCGGGCGGACGCCGAGGCGGCACACGGGCCGGCACCGCTGTCCGAGCGGCGAGCGGCAGATCAGGGCGCGCCGCCGCCCCCGCTGAACACCACCCTCGCCGTCGTCGCCACCGACGCCGACCTGACCCGCGCCCAGGCGCAGAAGGTGGCGGGTACCGCGCACGACGGCATCGCGCGGGCCGTGCGCCCCGTCCATCTGCTCAACGACGGCGACACGGTCTTCGCCCTCGCCACCGGCGCGCGGCCGCTCGACGCCGCGAACCCGCTGGCGCTGAACGAGATCCTGGCGGCGGGCGCGGACCTGGTGACGCGAGCGATCGTGCGGGCGGTGCGGGCGGCGGAGTCGGCGGTCACCCCCAGCGGGACGCACCTGGCGTACGGCGACCTCTACGACCAGGCGTAGGACGGTTGCGTAACAGACGTAACAGGACTGTCCCTGTGGCTGCCTTCACAACAAACGGAAGGAACTCTTCCAGTCCTTTCGGACTCTCTCCTCGTACCGGAGAAACAGCCGGGAGTACCTGAAAAGACGTAGAAGACCACAAGAAGGAGCAGACCGTGAGCAGGCAGAACATGGCCGTCATCGGCGCCGCCCTCGCCCTTGGCGCGCTGACCCTCACGGCCTGCGGGGGCAGCGCCACCGCGGACGACGAGAAGGGCGGGAAGGGCGGCGACGCCCCGCGCATCACCATCTCCGCGAAGGACGGCTCCACCAGCGCCTCCATCAACGCCACCGGGGTGAAGGTCGCCGACGGCAAGCTCACCGACGTGAAGATGACCGAGGAGGCCGGCGGCAAGCAGGTCGCCGGGACCATCGCCGCGGACGGCGCGTCCTGGAAGCCGAAGGAGCAGTTGGAGCGCGGCACCAAGTACCGCATATCGGCGACCGCCAAGGACGGCGACGGGGACACGGCCGCCGCCAACTCCATCTTCACCACGGTGACCACGGCGAACAGCTTCATCGGCACGTACACGCCGGACAACGGCACGACGGTCGGCGTCGGGATGCCGGTCTCGTTCACGTTCGACAAGGCGATCACCCAGCAGAAGGACGTGCAGTCGCACATCAAGGTGACGTCCAGCAGCGGGCAGCAGGTCGTGGGCCACTGGTTCAACTCCCAGCGCCTCGACTTCCGGCCCGAGGAGTACTGGAAGGCCGGCTCCAAGGTCACGATGAAGATCGACCTCGACAGGGTCGAGGGGGCGAACGGGATCCACGGGGTGCAGAACAAGACGGTCACCTTCACCGTCGGCCGCGCCCAGGTCTCCACCGTCGACGTGAACACGCAGAAGATGACCGTGGTGCGCGACGGGCAGACGCTGAAGACGGTCCCCGTCTCGACCGGCAGCACGGCCCACCCCACGTACAACGGCCAGATGGTGATCTCCGAGAAGTTCGTGCAGACCCGGATGAACGGCGACACGGTCGGCTTCGGCGGCGAGTACGACATCGCGGACGTGCCGCACGCGATGCGTCTGTCGCAGTCGGGCACGTTCATCCACGGCAACTACTGGAGCTCGCCCGGCATCTTCGGCTCCCAGGGCACCAGCCACGGCTGCGTCGGCCTGCAGGACGTGCGCGGCGCGGGCGGCGACACGACCGCGAAGTGGTTCTTCGACAACTCCCTCGTCGGTGACGTCGTCGTCGTGAAGAACTCCCACGACAAGACCATCTCGCCGGACAACGGCCTCAACGGCTGGAACATGCCGTGGAGCCAGTGGACGGCCGCCAGCGCCGGCTGACCGTCCCCTCCCGGCTCACCGTCGCCCGTTCACTCCCCGTCGCTCTTCCCCTCCCCCGCTCTCTCTGGTCGAATTTCACATGCGGGGCGCGCAGGAACCTCTCGCGCGGCCCGCACGTTGTCCAGGAAGCAGCAGGAACGCACCCAATTCCCGCTCTCTGTTTGCGATTTCACGGACACGATGTCCGACCGAGGCGCTACGGTATGCACCCACTAGGTGACATGCGGCAATGCCGGGAGGTGTCTTGAGCGTTCCGTACGACGACGAGTCCGGCCACCTGTACGACGCCCCGTCCCACAGGTCGCCCGAAGAGCAACTCGCACGCCTCCTCGGCCGTTCGATCAACTCCTTCGAGCTGCCGGACGAGACGCTGGAGGGCATCGACTGCGCGCTGGCGTACGACAGTTCCCTCCACTCGGCCCACCACAGCGCGGGCCTGCACCGCGAGACGTACCGGCACACCTGGCTGCTCGTCGACGGCAGCCCGCTGACCCTGTGGGAGCTGGTGCACAACACCGGCCGGGACGGCATCGCCCAGCACGAGGTCTACGTCACCGCGGACGAGGTGCATCTGGCGACCGGCCGGCTGCCGATGCCGCCGGAGGCCGCGCCGGGCTTCGACCTCGACGTGTCCCTCGCCCCCGAGGGCTTCACCACGTTCACGACCTTCGGCACCTTCGGCGCCTTCCGAGCCCTCACCGACTTCGACGGTTCGGAGACCTCGGACGGCCACGGGCTTCCCGAGACCGCCGTCGACACCCCCGGCGCCCATGTACAGCTGCCGCCCGTACCGCCGCAGCGCCCCGCCTTCGGGCCCGCCGACCCGGACAGCTCCGTCGACCACGCCCGCAGACTGCTGCGCCGCGCGGAGAACCCGGAGGTGGAGACCCGCCCCGGCCCCGGCACGGCGCGGCTGCTGCGGGAGGCGTGCGCGCACCAGATCACGCAGGCGTTCGGCCGTCGGCTCAGCCCCGGATTCGCGCTGTACGAGCACGCGTTCCTGCTGGGCGACGGCTGCGAGGTCAGCCTGTGGGAGGTCGAGCACACGGCGACGCCGGACGGCTCGCACATGTGCGAGGTGTACCTGACCCAGGAGGCCGCCCGCGCCGCGATCGACCGGCGGGCCGCCTCAAGAGTCAGACGGTGACGTCGGCCCGGCCGACGGCGGCGACCGTAGGCACAGCGCCTAGCGGCGGCTGAACTGCCGGACCAGTCCGGCGAACGCGTCCTGCTCGTCGGCGGTCAGCGGCACCGACTCCACGGCCGGTGCCTTGCCCTGGCCGGGCAGCACGCCCAGCGGCAGCGACCGGGGCGGCTCCGGCGGGGCGACGGCGACGACACGTACCAGGCGGACCAGACCGACCACCCAGGCCACAGTGACGAGCGCGAGCGCCGCCAGGCCTATCTGCTGAAGGATCGACACGTGCTCAGGCATGCGGTCCAGTGAACACCACAGTCCGGGACTTTGGTCCCGGACCGTGACGTATCTCGCAGTGTTCACAGTATTCACAGTGTTCGCAGTACCGGACACTTCGACCGGACCCTGACCGGGCCCTGAGCCGCCTTCGCACTGGACCGTGCGCCGTCCGTGAAGTCGGCTTCCGCCCGCGCGGGTTCAGACCGCGGCCGGGACCGGAGCCTCCGCGGACGCCGCACCGTCGGCCGCCGTCTCGCTCTTGCCCGGCGCGTTCTTGCGCATCCCCTTCAGTACGACCACCAGGGCGGCGGCGACACAGACCCCGGCCGCGATGGCGACGAGGTAGAGCCAGGGGTTGCCGATCAGCGGGACCACGAAGATGCCGCCGTGCGGAGCGCGCAGGGTGCAGCCGAAGGCCATCGACAGGGCGCCGGTGACCGCGCCGCCCGCCATGGAGGCCGGGATGACGCGCAGCGGGTCGGCCGCGGCGAACGGGATCGCGCCCTCGGTGATGAAGGAGGCGCCGAGCACCCAGGCCGCCTTGCCGTTCTCCCGCTCGGAGCGGGTGAAGAGGCTGCCGCGCACCGTGGTGGCCAGGGCCATCGCCAGCGGCGGCACCATGCCGGCGGCCATCACGGCGGCCATGATCTTCAGGGAGCCGTCGGTGGGGTCGGCGAGGCCGCCGACCGCGAAGGCGTAGGCGACCTTGTTGAGCGGGCCGCCCAGGTCGAAGCACATCATCAGGCCGAGCAGGGCGCCGAGCAGCAGCGCGTTGGCGCCGGACAGGGAGTTCAGCCAGTCGGTCAGCCCGCTCTGCAGCGAGGCGATCGGCTTGCCGATCACGACGAACATCAGGAAGCCGACGGCGATCGACGACAGCAGCGGAATCACGACGACCGGCATGATGCCTCGCAGCACCGCCGGGACGTTCACCTTCTGGATCGCCATGACGACGCCGCCCGCGATGAGGCCCGCCGCGAGGCCGCCGAGGAAGCCCGCGTTCACGGTCAGCGCGATGGAGCCGCCGACGAAGCCGGGCACGAGCCCCGGCCGGTCCGCCATGCCGTACGCGATGTAGCCGGCCAGGACCGGGACGAGGAAGGCGAAGGCGGCCTGGCCGGTGTAGAAGAGGAGCGCGGCCCAGCTCGTCGACGAGGTCCAGTCGAAGCTGTTGAGCAGGGTCTCGACCTTCACGTCGGCGACCTTGTAGCCGCCGATCGCGAAACCGAGCGCGATGAGCAGGCCTCCGGCGGCGACGAAGGGCACCATGTAACTGACGCCTGACATCAGCCATTTGCGGAGCTTTGTCCCGTATCCATCCCCGGATTCACCAGAGTTGTCCACAGCTGTGGATGACGGATCGGCTCCGAACCCGGCGCCCGATCCGGCTCCGGTGATCTCGCCTCGGGCCGCCTTGCCGCGTACCTCTGAGATGAGTTCGGCGGGGCGGTTGATACCCGCCTTCACGCCGACGTCGACCGTCGGCTTTCCGGCGAACCGTTCCTTCTCCCGTACGGGCACGTCGTGCGCGAAGATCACGCCGTCCGCCGCCGCGATGACCGCCGGGTCGAGGCGGGTGAAACCGGCCGAGCCCTGGGTCTCGACGACGAGTTCGACGCCGTCGGTGTCGCGGGCCGTGTTCTCCAGGGACTCGGCCGCCATGTAGGTGTGGGCGATGCCGGTGGGGCAGGAGGTGACGGCGACGATCTTGAACGTGTCGGCCGGCGCCGGGGGTTCGGGCTCGGGCGTGGTGGTCCCGGTGGGCGCGGCGGTCCCGGCGGGCGTGGTGGTCTCGGCGGGCGAGGCGGTCTCGGCGTCCTGCTCGTGGGGGGCCTGGGAGTCGCCGCGGATCAGCGCCGCGGCCGCTTCGGTGTCGGTCGCCGCGCGCAGGGCCGCCTTGAAGTCCTCGTCCATCAGCTGGCGGGCCAGTGCGGACAGGATCGTCAGGTGGGCGTCGTCCGCTCCGGCGGGGGCCGCAATCAGGAAGATCAGGTCGGCCGGGCCGTCCGGCGCCCCGAAGTCGATGCCGTGGGCCGCACGGCCGAAGGCGAGGGTGGGCTCGGTGACGTGGGGGCTGCGGCAGTGCGGGATGCCGATGCCGCCGTCTAGGCCGGTCGGCATCTGGGCCTCTCTTGCCGCTACGTCGGCGAGGAAGCCGTCCAGGTCGGTGACCCGGCCGAGGGTCACCATGCGGGTGGCCAGGGAGCGGGCCGCCTCGTCCTTCGTCTCGGCGGACAGGTCGAGGTCGACCAGGT
This sequence comes from Streptomyces sp. NPDC057694, assembly GCF_042799415.1. Taxonomy (NCBI): domain Bacteria; kingdom Bacillati; phylum Actinomycetota; class Actinomycetes; order Kitasatosporales; family Streptomycetaceae; genus Streptomyces; species Streptomyces sp. NPDC057694. The sequence continues at coordinate 67,232 of NZ_JBHVIX010000018.1, read as the reverse complement.
CCGCGGTGATCATCTGGGCCGTGGTCATCGCGGGCTCCTTTGCCTACGGTGCGGGGTGGCTTGTTCGGGGGCCGGTACCGGTGCCGAGGTGGGGGCGGGTGCCGGTGTGAGTACGGGTGCCGGTGCGTCGTGGCTGGTCGCGCAGTTCCCCGCGCCCCTGGCGGGGCGATCCCTGAGGGCGTCGTGGCTGGTCGCGCCCCTGGTGGGGCTGCTCATCGGGTCACCGGTTCCTTCAAGGGGCGGCCCAGCGGCACCTCCGCCGTCACCACCACCGCGTCCGGCACCAGGTCCCCCGGGGTCGGCATTGCGCTGCCCGGGAGTTGGACCGCTGCCGCGCCGTGGGCCACGGCCGAGGCGAGGGCGCTGGGGCCCTCGCCGCCCGCGATCAGGAAGCCGGCGAGTGAGGAGTCGCCCGCGCCGACGTTGCTGCGGACCGCGTCGACGGGGGCGCTCGCGAACCAGGTGCCGGACGCCTCGACCAGAAGCTGGCCGTCGGCGCCGAGCGAGGCGAGGACGGCGGCGGCGCCCGCCCCGCGCAGCTCTTCGGCCGCCGCGACGGCGTCGCCGATCGTGGTGAGCGGGCGGCCGACGGCCTCGGCCAGTTCCTCGGCGTTGGGCTTGACCACGTCGGGGCGCTCCTTGAGGGCCGCGAGCAGCGCCGGGCCCGAGGTGTCGAGCGCGATCCGGGCGCCCGCCTCGTGCGCGCGGGCCACCAGCTCGGCGTACCAGGCCGGGGCCAGGCCGCGCGGCAGGCTGCCGCAGCAGGCGATCCAGTCGGCGCCGGCCGACCGCTCCGCCACCGCGGCGAGCAGCGACTCGGCTTCCCGCGCGCTCAGTTCGGGTCCCGGGGCGTTGATCTTCGTCAGGGTGCCGTCGGGTTCGGCGAGGGCGATGTTCGAACGGGTCTGGCCCGCGACGGGCACCGGGTGGACCGTGATGCCCTGCGCGTCGAGGAGGTCGGCGACCAGGGCGCCGGGGGCGCCGCCCAGCGGCAGGACCGCGAGGGTGGGGGCGCCGGCGGCGGCGACCGCCCGCGAGACGTTGACCCCCTTGCCGCCCGGGTCCATGCGCTCGCCGGCGGCGCGGACGACCTCGCCGCGGTCGAGGCCGGGGATCTCGTAGGTGCGGTCGAGGGAGGGGTTGGGGGTGACGGTGAGGATCATGCGGGTGTCGCCGTTCTGCTGACTGGGGGCCTGGCCGGGGGTGCGGGTGCCGCTCATGCGCGGATCACCTCCGTGCCGCCCGCCTCGATCGCGGCCGCGTCCTCGTCACCGAGGCCGGTGTCCGTGATCAGCAGGTCCACGTCGGCGAGGTCGCCGAAGCGGGCGAAGTGCTCCTGGCCGTGCTTGCCGGAGTCGGCGAGCAGCACGACGCGGCGGGCCGCGGCGACGGCGGCCCGCTTGACGGCGGCCTCGGCGAGATCGGGGGTGGTCAGTCCGGCCGCGGCCGAGAAGCCGTTCGCCGCGAGGAGGACGACGTCCGCGCGGATCTCGCCGTAGGCCCGCAGCGCCCAGGCGTCGACGGCGGCGCGGGTGCGGTTGCGGACCCGGCCGCCGACGAGGTGGAGCTGGATGCCGGGGTGGTCGGCGAGCCGGGCCGCGATGGGCAGCGAGTGCGTGACGACGGTCAGCGCGGACTCCGGCGGCAGCGCGGCCGCCAGCCGGGCGACCGTCGAACCGGCGTCCAGGACGACGCTGCCCTCGGCCGGCAGCTCGGCGAGCGCGGCGCGGGCGATGCGGTCCTTCTCGTCGGCCGCGGTGGACTCGCGCTCGGCGAGGTCGGGCTCGAAGTCGAGGCGTCCGGCCGGGATGGCGCCGCCGTGCACCCGGCGGACGAGCCCCGCGCGGTCCAGGGCCTTCAGGTCGCGCCGGATGGTCTCGGCGGTGACCTGGAACTCCTCGGCGAGGGACAGCACGTCGACCCGGCCGCCGTCCCGCGCGAGTCGGAGGATCTCCTGCTGACGCTCCGGTGCGTACATGCCCGTATACCTGTGCTCTCGCCTGCGAATATGCCCGAATCTGTTGCTTCACTGGCAGGCTACGGCTGAATTTCCAGAAAGTAAACAGACTCGGGCATCAGGCAGACACAAACGGGCACCCTGCGCCGGTCGGCTCCTACTGCCCCATGACGTACTTCACCGTCGGGCCCGTGGTCCAGCCGCCGTCCACCGCCAGCTCGGCGCCGGTCACGTACGCCGCGTCGTCCGACAGCAGGAACACCACGGCGTTCGCTATCTCCTCGGCCTCGCCGACCCGGCCCATCGGGGTGTTCGGGTAGCCGCCGTCGCCGCGCGGGATGCCGAGCTGGGCGGTCATCGGGGTGTACGTCATGCCGGGGTGCACGGAGTTCACGCGGATCCTCGCGGTGCCCTGCTCCACCGCCGCGATCTTGGTGAGGCCGCGCACGGCCCACTTAGAGGCGCCGTACGAGGAGGTGAGCGCGAGCCCCATCAGTCCGGCGGCCGAGGAGATGTTGACGATGGAGCCACCGCCCGCCTCCTTCATGGCCGGGATCGCGGTCTTCATGCCCGCGAAGACGCCGACCAGATTGATGTCGACGACCTTGCGGAAGTGCTCCACGCTCTCCTGCTCCAGGGGCGTCCCGGTGGAGACCCCGGCGTTGTTGACGAGGCCGTGCACGCCGCCGAACTCCTGGACCGCGTACGCCACGGCCGCCTGCCACGCGCCCTCCGAGGTCACGTCGAGGGTGACGAAGCGCGCCCGCTCGCCCAGCTCGGCGGCGAGCGCCCGGCCCTCGTCGTCGAGTACGTCGCCGATCACGACGGCGCCGCCCGCGGCCACCGCGCGCCGGGCGATCTCGGCGCCGATGCCACGGGCTCCGCCGGAGACGAGGACGGTCTTGCCGGTCAGGTCGTTCATCAGGGACTCCACTTCACTGGGGATGTACCGGGCGGGCGAGGCCGGTGAACGGCCATACCTGCCACAAAGTCAGAGTATGCCCGTGTGGCACAATGTGCCACGGACGAAAGACCCGGGGTACTCACAACAGAACAGCGGGGAAAGCGCAGTGCGGCGACGGCGGTTCCTTCTTCAGACGGCGGGCCTGAGCGGGGCGGGCGCCCTGGCGATGAGCGGCTGCGGCTCGGACGGCGACAGCGGCGGGGACGCCACCACGCTCGACGTGCTGCTCGCCGGTTACGACGGCACCGTCGGCACATCCATCGAGAAGCGCTGGAACGCCGCGGTGCGGGCCTTCCAGAAGAAGCACCCGGCGATCAGGGTGAAGGTGGAGCGCGTCCCCTTCCTGAAGCTGGACGCCACACTCGCCCGCCGGGTCAAGGACGGCCGCGCCCCCGACATCTCCGAGGGCAACTTCTTCGCGCCGTACGCCGAGGAGGGCAGGCTCTACTCGGCCGACCAGTTGTTCGCCGTGCCGGTGCAGGCGAACTTCATCGGCTCGTTCGCCGACGCGGGCAAGATCGACACCATCCAGTACGGCATCCCGACGCAGGCCAGCGCCCCGCGCCTGTTCTACAACACGGCCCTGTTCCAGCAGGCCGGGCTCACCCGCGCCCCCGCCTCCTGGGCCGAACTCCGCTCCTGCGCCCAGGCGTTGCGGCGGATCGGCGTCGCCACGCCCTACGCGCTCACCTTCGGCCCCGAGGCCGCCGAGGACGAACTGCTCGCCTGGCTGCTCGCGGGCGACGGCGGCTACGCGTCGCTGTCCGGCTACGACTTCGCCGCCACGGAGAACGTGGCGACGCTGACCTGGCTGCGCGACAAGCTCGTCGTGCCGGGCCTCGCGGGCGCCGACCCGGCGAGGCTCACCCGCACCCAGGCCTACGCGCAGTTCCTCCAGGGCAGGGCCGGGATGCTGCTGGCCCACCCGGTGCTGCTCTCCGCGGCCGGCCGGGCGGGCGTGAAGTACGCCACCGCGCCCTTCCCCAAGCGGGACGGCGACGGGGTCGCGCCGCCGGTCGGGCTCAACGACTGGCTGATGGCGTTCAAGGCGAACGGCCGCCTTTCGGCGGCGAAGACGTTCCTGACCTTCCTGTTCACCTCACCGGCCGCCCGCACCTACGGCTCGGACACCGGCACCCTGCCCGCGACCGTCAGCGACTCGGAAGAGCTGGAGGAGGACAGCGCGCAGCGGGCGCTGTGGCCGTTCGTCCACCAGTTGCCGGACGCCGAGTTCCATCCGGTGGGGCTGCGGTCCTGGTCCACCGTGCGGGGCGCCGTCCGGCGGGGGATCGGGCGGGCCGTGGCGCCGGGGGGCAGTCCTTCGGACGTGCTTCAGGCGCTGGACCGGGTGGGGGCCGGCGCCTGAAGTCGAGTCGTCTCGTTGCCGGGTGCGCGTTTCGTCGTGGTTGCTCGCGCCCACGCGGCGGAGCCGCATATTGATACAGCCCCGCGCCCCTTACGGGGCCGCGATCAGTTCCCGTTTACGGGGCCGCGATCAGCTCCCGCTCGATCTCCGGCTCGGCCGCCTCGCCGACGCCCTCGGAAGCCTTCTTCGGCAGCGCGAACATCAGCAGGAAGATGCCGACGAGGATGCCGGCCGCCCACAGCAGCGCGCTGCGGAAGCCGTCGATGAAGGCCGCGCTGCCCTGGGCGGCATGGTCCTCGACGACGTTGAAGAAGACGACCGAGACCAGGCTCAGACCCAGCGCGTTGCCCATCTGCATCACGGTGTTGATCAGCCCGGACGCCGAACCGGCGTGCTCGCGCGGCACATCGGAGAGCACCGCGTCGGTCAGCGGCGCGACGATCAGCCCCATGCCGAGCCCCATCACCACCAGCGGCAGCGCCATCTGCCAGGAGGCGATCCCGAGCCCGTAGTGCCCGGCCTGCCATACGTAGATCAGCACACCGGCGGCCATCAGCAGGGCGCCCGCCTGGAGCACCTTGCGGCCGAAGCGCGGCACCAGCTTCTGCACCGAGATCCCGGCGGCGACCGACACCGCGATGGAGAACGGCACCCCGGTCAGGCCCGCCCGCAGCGGGCTCCAGCCGAGGCCGAGCTGCATGTACAGCGTCCAGGTCAGGAAGAAGATGCCGGTGGTGATACCGAAGACAGTCTGCACGGCGATACCGGCCGCGAAGCTCTTCACCTTGAACAGGGACAGCTCGATGAGCGGGGAGCCGTCGCGCCGGGTCTTGGCCTTCTCGTACGCGACGAGCACTCCTGCGATCAGCACGGAGGCCGCCATCATCACGTACCCCCAGACCGGCCAGCCGTTCTCGCGGCCCTCGGTCAGCGGGTAGACGAGCGCGAGCATCGCGAGGGTGACCAGGACGACGCCGACCAGGTCCAGCTTCAGCGCCTTGGGCGCCTTCGACTCGGTGATGACGCGGGAGCCGAGGATCAGCGCGGCGATGCCGACCGGGAGGTTGATCAGGAAGATCGGGCGCCACTCCAGACCCGCGATGTTCCACTCGGTGAGCAGCGCGCCGAGCAGGGGGCCGGTCACCGCGCCGAGTCCGACGATCGCGCCGAACAGGCCGAAGACCTTGCCGCGTTCGTGCGCGGGGAACGTGGCGTGCACGATCGACAGGACCTGCGGCACCATCATCGCCGCCATGCCGCCCTGGAGGATCCGCGAGGCGACCAGCATCTCCGGGTTCGCGGCGAACCCGCACAGCGCGGAGGCGACGGTGAAGCCGCCGATGCCGAGCAGGAAGAGCCGCTTGCGGCCGAACACGTCACCGAGCCGGCCACCCGTGATGAGCAGGGCCGCGAAGGCGAGCGCGTACCCGGCGGTGATCCACTGGAGCTGGCCCGCGGTGGCGCCCTCGTCGTGCTGGATGGTGGGCAGGGCGACGTTCACGATCGTGACGTCCACGAGGTCCATGAACGCCGCCGTCATGACGATGGCGAGGGCGAACCAGCGACGGCGGTCGCCGACGCCCGTACCGGTCGAATCGGCCGTACCGGTCGTGTCGGGCGTACCGGCCGGTTCGGTTGCTGCGGTTGAGGTCATGTCCCGAACACTAGAAGTCATATAGGTCAGATCGTGTCCTAGATGAGGAGCATCCTGAGACGCATGACGACGCCCAGTACGGACACCCCGGCCCGGCTCCTCACCCTCCTCTCGCTGCTGCAGACCCCGCGCGAATGGCCCGGCGGCGAACTCGCCGACCGGCTCCGGGTCTCGCGCCGCACCGTCCGCCGCGACATCGACCGGCTGCGCGACCTCGGCTATCCCGTGCAGGCCACGCTGGGCGCCGACGGCGGCTACCGGCTGGTCGCGGGCAAGGCGCTGCCGCCGCTGGTGCTCGACGACGAGGAGGCGGTGGCCATCGCGGTCGGCCTGCGCGCCGGGGCCGGGCACGCCGTCGAAGGGGTGGAGGAGGCGTCCGTACGCGCCCTCGCCAAGCTGGAACAGGTGCTGCCGGGCCGGCTGCGGCACCGGGTGGCCACGCTCCAGGCGGCGACGATCCCGCTGACCTCGGGGGACGGCGCCACCATCGAGCCCGGGACGCTGACGGTGATCGCCTCGGCGACGGCGGGCACGGAGCGGCTCCGCTTCCACTACCGGGCGGCGGACGGCTCCGAGACGCGCCGCCTGGTCGAGCCGTGCCGGCTCGTCTCCACCGGGCGCCGCTGGTACCTCGTGGCGTACGACATCGATCGCGACGCCTGGCGTACGTTCCGGGTCGACCGGCTGACCGAGCCGTTCGCGACCGGTGCGCGGTTCGCTCCGCGGGAGGTGCCGGGCGGCGACGCGGCGGAGTTCGTGCGGCGGTCGATGTCGTCGCGGGGCGCGGGGTCGTACGAGCTGGACGTGGAGTTCGCGGCGCCGGTGGAGGTGGTCGCCGAACGGGTTCCTCCGGCGGCCGGGACCCTTGAGCCGCTGCCGGACAGTTCCGGGTGCCGGTTGCGGGGGGCTTCGTCCGATGCCGTGGAGTGGGTGGCCGTGCGGTTGGCTATGACCGGGTTCGATTTCCGGGTCCGGGGCCCTGAGGAACTGATCTCCGCCGTACGGGAAATGGGCGCCCGCATGGTGCGGGGCGCCCCGTAAGGGGCGCGGGGCTGTGTCGATTTGCGGCTCCGCCGCGTGGGCGCGAGCAACCACGACGAAAGCCGCAGACGCGTCTGCTCGGTGCATGAGCAAACGCGTCTGCGGCTTGTACGTGGCTGAGCGCGCAGTTCCCCGCGCCCCTGGCGGGGCGCGGCGGACCGCACCCCGTAGACGGATCAGGCAGCTGCGTCGAAGCCGGTGTCGCGGGCCAGCTTCTTCAGCTCCAGGAGCGCGTGCTTCTCGATCTGCCGGATGCGCTCACGGGTGAGCCCGTGCTCCTTGCCGACCTCGGTGAGCGTGCGCTCCCGCCCGTCGTCGATCCCGTACCGCATCTTGATGATCGACGCGGTGCGCTGGTCGAGCCGGCCGATCAGATCGTCCAGCTCCTCGCTGCGCAGCAGGGTCAGGACCGACTGCTCGGGGGAGACCGCGGAGGTGTCCTCCAGCAGGTCCCCGAACTGGGTCTCGCCCTGGTCGTCCACCGACATGTTCAGCGAGACCGGGTCGCGGGCCCAGTCCAGGACGTCGGTGACGCGCTCCGGCGTCGTCTTCTCGAGCTGCGCGGCGATCTCGGCGGGCTCCGGCTCGCGCCCGTGCTCGCGGTTGAACTCGCGCTGCACCCGGCGGATCCGGCCCAGCTCCTCGACCAGGTGGACGGGGAGGCGGATGGTGCGGGACTGGTCGGCTATGGAACGGGTGATGGCCTGACGGATCCACCACGTCGCGTACGTCGAGAACTTGAAGCCCTTGCGGTAGTCGAACTTCTCGACGGCGCGCACCAGGCCGGCGTTCCCCTCCTGGATCAGGTCGAGGAGGGGCAGGCCCGCGCGCGGGTAGCGACGGGCCACCGCGACCACCAGCCGCAGGTTCGACCGGATGAAGATGTCCTTGGCCTTGTCGGACTCGGCGACGAGCGCCTCCAGCTCCTCGCGGGACGCCTTGCCCGCGGCTTCGCTGTCGCCGAAATCGCCCAGCTCGCCATCGAGGATCTGCTGGGCGTAGACGCCCGCCTCGATGGTCTGCGAGAGCTCTACTTCCTTGGCGGCGTCGAGCAGCGGTGTCCGCGCGATCTCGTCGAGGTACATGCCGACCAGGTCGCGGTCGGCGATCTCCCCGCCTACGGCGCGAACACTGCGTGCCGCATCAGTCTCGCCGGAGGCGGCGGACTTACGACGGGCTACGGCACGGGTTGCCATGCGTGCTCCCTTGCGGTGGTAGGTCGGCTTGTCGCCCTCTCGGGTGCCCTGCATCCGAACGAATCAACGTCTGGAATCCGGACAGAATTCCCAAGCCGCCCATCTTTTTTCTGATCATGCAGTACCCTGTCGCGCCACACTGCGCGAGAAGGCCGACGAGATACCACCAGGATCCACAGAGACGCAGGTCAGGCAGTGGGACACGAGTGACGTGGCCCTCGGTCGGCGGCGGGCCTCTGCCACCTGAGACGACCCCGGCGCTCTGATGGTTGCCTGTTCCTGGCCGTCGTGCCGCCCGCGAAGGTCACGAGATCCAGGGCCTTTCGTCACGCGGTCCCCTTACTCAGGTCCCTCACTCAGGTCCCTCACTCGGGTCCGTCATCCAGGTCCTTCTCGAACCAGGCCACGTCGTAGTAGCGGCCGAACTTCCGCCCGACCTCCCGGTAGGTGCCGATCGGCCGGAACCCGAAACGGGTGTGCAGCCGCACGGACGCCTCGTTGGGCTGGGTCACGCCCGCGTACGCGCGGTGCACGTCCTCGTCGGCGAGGGCCTTGAACAGCGCCTCGTACAGCAGTGTTCCGACACCGCGGCCGCCCGCGGCCGGGGCGCAGTACACGGTGACCTCCACGGAGGTGGAGTACGCCGCCTTGGGCCGGAACGCGCTCGAGGTCGCGTACCCGAGAATCCGGCCGCCATCCCCTGCCTCCTCGGCGACGAAGAGGCGGTGCGGGCCGTGGTTCGGATGCGCGTCGAGCCAGGGCCGCCGCGCTTCCGCGGTGAACGGTTCGGTGTCGAAGGTGATCGGGGTCGCCCGGACGTACTCGTTGTAGAGCTCGGTCAGCGCCTCCAGGTCGCTCTCGCGCCCCGCCCTGACCGTCGCCTCTGTCGCATCACTCATGCCCCGAGGCTAGGACGACCACCGTCGTCGTCCGCAGCCCGGTGGGGGCTCATAGGTCGTCGGTCGGCTGACGGCCGGTGGGGCTTCTCGCGCAGTTCCCCGCGCCCCTGAGGCAGGCGCTACGCGCCGCCTCCCCCTGAGGCTGCGGCCCCGCCGCGCCTCCTGATGGAGATGCCGCACGAAGTGCGCACTCCAGGGGCGCGGGGAACTGCGCGACCAGCCACGACGCACCCGCGCCCGACCACGAAAGCGTCACCCGAACTGCAGCGACCTCTTGGCCAGCCCCATCCAGAACCCGTCGATCACCGACCGCTGCACCCCCAACTCGCCGGAGGCCTCCGCGGCGCCCATCGTCACGAACAGCGGAGCGAAATGCTCGGTCCGCGGATGCGCCAGCGCGCCGGCCGGCGACTTGTGCGTGAAGTCGAGCAGCGCGTCCACGTCCCCGGCGTCCAGCGCCCGCTGCCCCCAGTCGTCGAACTCCACCGACCACGAAGGAATGCCTCCCTGTCGCAGCGCCGCAAGATTGTGCGTGAAGAACCCGGAGCCGACGATGAGCACGCCCTCGTCACGCAGCGGAGCCAGCCGCCGCCCGATGTCCATCAGCTTCTGCGGGTCGAGCGTCGGCATGGAGACCTGGAGGACGGGGATGTCGGCGTCCGGGTACATCTCGACGAGCGGGACGTACGCGCCGTGGTCGAGGCCCCGGTCCGGCACGTCCTGCACCGGGATTCCCGGAGCGCGCAGCAACTTGCGTACGGAGTCGGCGAGTTCGGGCGCGCCCGGGGCCGCGTACGTCACCTGGTAGTAGTGCTCGGGGAAGCCCCAGAAGTCGTAGACGAGCGGGATCGTCTCGATCGCGCCGAGGGCGAGCGGGGCCTCCTCCCAGTGCGCCGAGACCATCAGGATCGCCTTGGGGCGGGGCAGACCGGCCGACCAGGCGGCGAGCTGGCCGGGCCAGAGCGCGTCGTCGGCGAGCGGCGGGGCGCCGTGGGAGAGGTAGAGCGCGGGCATGCGCTCGGGTGCCAGAGGGGCGGTCACGACGAACCTCCTTGAAGTTTCAAGTGCTGCTGTACACGAAAGTACGCGCCAATTGTTTAATATTCAAGAAGGAGGTCTCTACGATGGATGCCATGGAGCCGAAGAACAGCGCGGACAGCACCGAGCCCCCGTGGCTCACCGAGGACGAACAGCACACCTGGCGGGCGTACCTCCATGCCACCACGCTCCTGGAGGATCACCTCGACCGGCAACTCCAGCGCGACGCGAAGATGCCGCACGTGTACTTCGGGCTCCTGGTCAAGCTGAGCGAGTCCCCCCGCAAGCGGCTGCGGATGACGGAGCTGGCGCGGGACGCGAAGATCACCCGTTCCCGCCTGTCGCACGCGATCGCCCGCCTGGAGGCGAACGGCTGGGTGCGCCGCGAGGACTGCCCCTCGGACAAGCGCGGCCAGTTCGCGGTGCTCACCGAGGAGGGGCTCGGCGTCCTGGAGCGGACCGCTCCGGGCCATGTGGCGGCCGTCCGGCACGCCCTCTTCGACCGGCTCGACGCGGAACAGCAGAAGTCCCTCGGCGAGATCATGCGGATCGTCGCCGAGGGACTTCAGCCGAAGGAGGCCGGGGCGGACCTCCCCTGGCTCAGGTGAGGCCGCCCACCGGGGCCGGTACCGGGATCAGTGCGCGATCACCGGCACCTTGAACTCGTCCTCGACACCGTCCGCGTCGCCGGACGTGGCCGAGGCCGACCCGACACCCGGGACACCGGTGTTGATGAGGGTGAAGGCGATCGTCGCCGAGACGAGCAGGATGCCGACGGCCCACCAGATGGCGTGGCTGTAGCCGCTCACCAGGGCCTGCGCCTGCAGCAGCTGCGGGTTGCGGGCACCGGCGGCGTGGTCCACCAGGTACGAGGTGGTGGCCGAGGCGGCGATCGTGTTCAGCAGAGCGGTGCCGATGGCGCCGCCGACCTGCTGCGAGGTGTTGACCATCGCGGAGGCGACGCCCGCGTCCCGCGCCTCGACACCGATCGTGGCGAGCGACATGGCCGGCATGAACGCCGTACCCATACCGAGGCCGAGCAGCAGCTGGGCCGGGAGGATCAGAGCCGGGTAGGAGGCGTCGACCGACAGCTGGGTCAGCAGACCCATGCCGAGCGCGGCGACCAGGAAGCCCGGGCCCATCAGCAGGCGCGGCGGCACGCGGGTCATCAGGCGGGCGCCGATCTGGGTGGAGCCCGTGATCATGCCCGCGATCATCGGCATGAACGCGAAGCCGGTCTTGACCGGCGAGTAGCCCTTCACGACCTGGAGGTAGTAGGTCAGGAAGAGGAACAGGCCGAACATGCCGATGACGGCGAGACCGAGCGAGGCGTAGACACCGCCGCGGTTGCGGTCGGCGACGACGCGCAGCGGCAGCAGCGGGTGCTTGACCCGCGCCTCGACGGCGACGAAGGCGAGCAGCAGCACGGCGGCGGCGACGAACATGCCGATGGTGGTCGCGTCGGACCAGCCGTTGGTCTCGGCGCGCGTGAAGCCGTAGACGAGCGAGACCAGGCCGAGGGTGGAGAGCAGCACGCCGGGGATGTCGAGCGGCGAGCGGTTGCGGCCGCCGGCCGGCTCACGGATGACGAGGACGGCACCGGCGGCGGCGACGATCGCGAACGGGATGTTCACGAAGAACGTCCAGCGCCAGTTCAGGTACTCGGTGAGGAAACCGCCGAGGATGAGGCCGACGGCGCCACCGCCACCGGCGATCGCACCGTAGATGCCGAACGCCTTGGCGCGCTCCTTGGCGTCCGTGAACATCACGGCGAGCAGGGAGAGCGCGGCCGGGGCGAGGAGGGCGCCGAAGAGGCCCTGGAGGGCTCGGGCGCCGAACATCATGGCCTCGTTCTGCGCGGCACCGCCGATCGCGGAGGCGAGGGCGAAGCCGATCAGGCCGGTGACGAAGGTCTGCTTGCGGCCCCACAGGTCGGCGATGCGCCCGCCGAACAGGAGCAGGCCGCCGAAGGCGAGCGCGTAGGCCGTGATGACCCACTGCTTGTTGCCGTCGGATATGCCCAGGTCGCTCTGGGCGGCGGGCAGGGCGATGTTCACGATGGTGGCGTCGAGGACCACCATCAGCTGGGCGAGCGCGATGAAGACGAGAGCCTTCCAGCGCCGCGCGTCGGGTGCCGTGTCAGGCAAGGGCGTACCCACAGCGGGACTCCAAGTCGTGAATAAGCGTGAGAATTCGGGTGCGTACGAGCATGCGCGGGGCCCCGTGACGTACAGGGCGCGCCCGGACGATGCGCGTAGGGAAATGCAGGATCGGGCGAGGAGCTAGTCCTGGCGGAGGTCCTCCAAGGTCGCGGCCTCACCCGGGAGTTCCGAGCGGGCGGGTGTCATCAGGCCGTCGAGGAACAGCTGCAGATGACGGTGGACGTAGCGGTCGAAGCCCAGGCATGCCGTGCCGGGCAGCGGCCTGGTGAGCTGGGAGAGGGCGACCATCAGGTCCCCGACGCCGACGTCGGGGCGCAGCCGCCCGGCCGCGTGGGCGCGCCCGATGAGGTCCTCGATGGCGGCGGTGAGCCGGTCCAGGGAGGCGACCACCTCGGGGTGCTCCTGGTCGAAGGTCGCGTTGAGCAGCGGACACAGCGCGCCGATGCGCTCGTCCGCGGCGGCGTGCACGAAGCCGCGCAGCACCTCGAAGGAGTCCTCGCCGGCGTCCTCGGCGGTGAGGGCCTGCTCCGCGTGGTCCGTCACATGGTCGGTGACTGTGAGGACGACGTGGTGCAGCAGCTCTCCCCGGTCCTTGAAGTTCCGGTAGAGCGTGGCGTTGCCGACGCCCGCGCGGCGGGCCACCTCGTCGAGCGGGAGTTCCGTCCCGTGCTCGACGAGCAGCTCGCGCGCGGCGGCCACGATCCGCTCCCGGTTGCGCACGGCGTCGGCCCGCGGGCGCGGGACGCGGCGCTGCGGCTGCTCGGTCACGGGGGCGGTGGCCACGACGGTCTCCTTCTGTACTGGGTCTGGGGCTGAGTCCGGATTCGCGAAGCGGGGAGCAGGTCCCCGCTTCGTCGGACACCTATCCCAAACGGGGAAACCGTCCCCGGTTATTTCCCGCCCTCATGTGACCTGGCTCACACGCCTCCGGCGCAGAAACCCACGATCGGCGCACCCAGCGCGCGACCCGCCGCACCTCGTCACAGGGTGATCGAAACGGACCCCGGACCACGACGGTGAGGCGGATCGGATGCGGCAGCAGATACGCAGGGGCCGGCGCGGCGGCGCGCTGCTCGCCGGGGCCACCGCGGTGGCTCTCGCGCTGACCATGTCCGCCAGCACCGGCCGGACCGTCGACAGCCGGCCGACCGCCGCGGGCCCCGTGTCACTGGCCCGGGCCACCTCCCTCGGCTCCTGCATGATCCGCGGCACGATGGGCGTCCAGATGTCGGAGGGCGTCCCCACCGCCTCCGGCTACGCCCGCTCCACCGGCACCGTCCACGCGCTCAACCTGATGGTCGACTTCCCCGACGCCCCCGGCGAGGGCCGGGCCACGGACCGGCTCGCGGAGTTCTTCCCGCAGACCCAGCGCTGGTTCGCCACCGCCTCGTACGGCAAGCTCGACTACGTTCCCGAGGCCCCGATCAGGCACTGGCTGCGGATGCCGAAGGCGTTCGGCGCGTACGGGATAGAGCGCGGCGCCCCCTTCGACCCCGGCTACCGCGAGCTGGTCGACGACATCGTGGCGGCTGCCGACCCGGACGTGGACTTCCGCGCCTACGACCTCGTGAACATCCTGGTCACCCCGAACGCCGGGCCGTCCGCCCTGGACACCGTGCTGTCGGTGACCTTCGCGGGCAACCACGACGCCCCCGTCGCCGACGGGGTGCCGCTGTCGAACATGTCCTTCGTCTACTCCCGGCAGGACGACGGCTCGGGCTCCTACGCGGAGACCGGCTACCGCGTCCTGCCGCACGAGAACGGGCACGTCTTCGGCCTGCCCGACCTCTACACCCAGGACGGCGGGGGCGCCGTCGGGCACTGGGACATCATGAGCGAGGACTGGGGCGTGGGGAACGATCTGCTCGGCTGGCACAAGTGGAAGCTGGGCTGGCTCGACGACTCCCAGATCCGCTGCGCCGCCCAGCCGGGCACCACCCAGCACGTGATCTCGCCGATGTCGGCGCAGGGCGGCGGTACGAAGGTGGCGTTCGTGCCGCTGACCGAGAAGACCGGGTACGCGGTCGAGGTGCGGACGCCGGGCGGCAACGACGAGGCGGTGTGCCGGCCCGGGGTGCTCATCTACCGGGTCGACGCCGATGTGGACACCGGGCACGGGCCCGTCGCCGTGGAGGACGCGACGCCGGACTCCGGCGGCTGCACGCGCCGCCCCAACGTCCACGCCGAGCTGTCCGACGCCACGTGGCGCCCCGGCGAGGTCTTCCGTGACCGGAAGTCGGGGGTCCGCATCGCGGTGACCGGAGTCGACGCATCCGGCGACTACCGAGTCTCCGTCACCCGCAAATAGGGACCGTCGCCGAGTGCGGGTCGCGTCGTGGCTGGTCGCGCAGTTCCCCGCGCCCCTGAGATGCGCACTTCGTGCGCCATCTCATCGGGAGGCTGCGCGAAGCGCATGCCTCAGGGGCGCGGGGAACTGCGCGAGAAGCGGCCACCGGCCCGCGGACGAACGACGGAACTGAGCACCCAGCCCCCGTCGGGCCTAGACGAACCCGCGCCGCACCTCCCGCTTCAACACCTTCCCCGTAGCATTACGGGGCAATTCGACCTCCTGCACCACCACCCGCTCAGGCACCTTGAACCCGGCCAGCGACCGCGCGGCGAACTCCCGTACCCGGGCCGCATCGAGCCCCGAACCGGCCCGAGCCCGCACCACCGCCGCGACCACCTCCCCGAGCACGGGATCCGGCACCCCCACGACGGCGGCCTCCAGTACATCGGGATGCCCGTGCAGCACGCCCTCGACCTCGACGCAGTACACGTTCTCCCCGCCCCGGATCACCATGTCCTTGATCCGGTCGACGACGCTGATCAGCCCGTCGGAGGAGATCTCGGCGAGGTCCCCGGTCCTGAACCACCCGTCGTCGGTGAAGGCCGCCCCGGTCGCCGCCGGATCATCCCAGTAGCCCCGGATCAGACACTGCCCGCGCAACCACAGCTCCCCCACCTCCCCCTCGCCGAGCGCCACCCCGCCCGGATCGACGACCCGCGCCTCGACGGCCGGCGCGGGCCGCCCCACGCTGCCGGGCAGCCGCCGGTACTGCTCGCCGAAGTTGGCGCTGATGCCGCCGAGCGTCTCGGTGAGCCCGTAGCCGTTACGGGGTTCGATGCGTTCGCCGAAGCGGGCGGTGAGCCGGGCCACCAGTTCCGGCGGCGCGGCGGCACCACCCGTGTTGAACATGGCCAGGGTCGGCAGGTCGTCGTCCAACTCGTCCGCGCGGGCGAGGAGTTGCAGAGCCGTCGCCGGTACGCCCCCGAAACTCCCGATGCCGTGCTCCCGGATCAGCGCGAGCGCGGCATCGGTGTCCCACTTGCGCATCAGCACGAGCGTGCCGCCCGCCGCCATGGCCCCGTAGAACCCGGTGAAGGCGGCGACATGGAAGAAGGGGAAGGTGAGCAGCCCGGGAAGGAGCGGCCCCTGCCCGGGGATCACACCCCGCCCGAGGGACGAAAGCGCCGCGAAATAGCGGGGGTTGGCGATGGCCGCCATGTGCGCGTGGTGCGTGGCGACGGCGCCCTTGGGGCGGCCGGTGGTGCCGGAGGTGTAGAGGATCGTGGCGTCCGCGTCCGGGGAGACGTCGACATCGGGCGGCCCGAGCAGCGGATCGGCGACGGGCAGATCGGCGTACCGCTCGACGCGCGGACCGCCCACCGCGCGCCCCTCCTCGTGGCAGACCAGCGTCCAGGGCCGCTCACTGTCGCCGACGCCGGCCAGCCAGGGCGCGACGCGCTCGTACCGTTCCCCGTCGACGAACAGCACGCGCGGGCGGCAGTCGTCGAGGGCGTACGCCAGCTCGTCCGCGGTCCACCAGGAGTTCAGCGGCACCGCCACCAGGCCCGCCAACTGGGCCGCCCAGAAGCCGACTTGCCACTCGGGATGGTTGCGCAGGGCGATGACGGCGCGGTCGCCGGGCCGCAGCCCGTAGCCGCCCTCGCTCTCGGCGGCGAGGAAACGGCGGGCCAGCGCGCACGCCGCCGCGAAGAACTCGCCGTACGTGAGCCGCCCGGTGTCGGCGATCAGAAAGGGCGTGTCGCCGAACGCCCACGTCGTCTCGGCGAACTCCCGCAGCGTGCGCGGCCCTTCGGCGTAGAACAGGCGTCCGCCCTCGTCACGTACGACGGCGAAGGGCGCACCGGGGGCGGTGAGCAGGGCTTCCAGGGCTCTCAGGTCTTCCGGGGACGAGGCCATACCGGACGGTACGTCGCTGTCCCCGGCCCGCGTCAAGGCGCCTGCACCGTCCACCCTTCGGCCGCCTCTTGACTGCATCGGGCAGGTGTCCCCCGTTCGAGTGACAGGCGGTCTCCGGGTGTGCAACGCTCCGTGTCTGGAAACCGGTCCACCAGGGGAGTCCTCCGGAGTCCCGCTGGGAGAGGTGAGTTCCCCCCATGGCCACGCAGAGCGACAACCCCAAGTACGGCAACCTGCCCCTGGAGACCACGGCGTTCGTCGGCCGGGCCCGGCAGACGGACGAGGTCCTGGAGGCCTTCGGCACAGCACGGCTCGTCACCCTCACCGGCCCGGGGGGCATCGGCAAGACCCGGATCGCGCTGCGGGCCGCCGCGCGGACCGCGCCCGGATTCGCCCAGGGCGCCTGGCTCGTGGAGCTCTCCCCGGTCCTCTCCCCCGACCTGCTGGAGCACACGGTCGCGGGCGTCCTGGGGGTGGCCGACCAGACGAACCGCCCGCTCATCGACGTGCTCTCGGACTATCTGCGCGAGCGCGAACTGCTCCTCGTCCTGGACACCTGCGAGCACCTCGTCGAGGAGTGCGCCGAGCTGGCCCGCACGCTGCTCGCGGCGGCGCCCGGCCTGCGGATCCTGGCCACCAGCAGGCAGGCCCTCGGCATCCCCGACGAACACCGCGTCGCCGTCGGCCCCATGGACACCGGCCCCGAGGGCGAGGCCCCGGCGCTGCTGCGCGCCCGCGCCTGGCCCGACGACCACGAGCCGGAACAGGCCGAGCAGGCCGAACTGGCGCGGCTCTGCGACCTGTTGGACGGCGTTCCGCTCGCCATCGAACTGGCCGCCGGCCTGCTGCGCGCCACGTCCGTCGACCACCTCGTCCACCGCCTCGACGAACGCATGAACGTACTGTCGTCGAACGCCGGCGCCGAGCCGCCCGTCACCGACGACGGCCTCGACGAAGGCCTCGACGACTGCGTCCCCTCCCTCCACCGGCCCGTCCGGCACAGCGGCCTGCGCACCACCATCGGCTGGAGCCACGAGTGGTGCACCCCGCAGGAGCGGCTGCTGTGGGCGCGGCTCTCCGTCTTCCCCGGCAGCTTCGACACCCGCGCCGTCGATTTCGTGTGCAGCTCGGAGCCGCTCGCCGACTGCGATCTCACCGAGGTCCTGCACGGCCTCGTCGCCAAGTCCGTGCTGCTGCGGGAGGGCCCGCCGCAGGAGTCCCGCTACCGGCTGCTCGACACCGTGCGCGAGTACGGCGCCGAATGGCTCGACCGGCTCGGCGAGAGCGACCGGCTGCGGCTGCGCCACCGCGACTACTACCGGCTCCTGGCGCACCGCGGCGAGCAGGAGTGGATCGGCCCCGACCAGGCGCAGTGGCAGGCCCGCACCGCCACCGAGCTGCCCAACCTGCGGGCCGCCCTCGCCACGTGCCTGGCCACCGAGCCCGACACGGCCCTGGAGATGGCGAGCGACCTCGTCTACTTCTGGTTCTGCTGCGGGCATCTGCGCGAGGGGCGGCACTACACCGAGGCGGCCCTGGCCCTCGCCCCCGACCGGCCGCGCGGCACCGCGCGGGCGCTGTGGTCGTGCGGCATGGTCGCCGTCGGCCAGGGCGACCTGGAGGCCGCGACCCGGCTGACGGCCGAGGCGCGGACCCTCGCCGAGAAGTACGACGACGAACCCGCGCTGGCCGGCGCCCTGTGCGTGCACGCCAGCGCCCTGACCCTCCAGGGCGCCCCCGACCAGGCCCTTCCCCTCTACGCGGCGGCGCACGAACAGGCCGCCCGCACCGGGCCGCGCATCATCGAACTGATCTCGCTGCCCGTGTGGGGCTACGCCCACATGATGCTCGGCGACGCCGACGGCGTCCGGGCCCGCGTCGACCGCCTCAAGGAGCTGACCTCCCCGATCGGCGAGATGTGGGCGGGCGCCTACGCCGACTACGTCTGGGGCAACCAGTGCATCGCCCAGGGCAGCCCCGCCGAGGCGATCGCCCCCCTGTGCTCCTCCCTCGAAGCCAAGTGCCACCTGGACGACCTCTACGGCATCGCGGTCACCCTGGACTCCCTCGCCCTCGCGGCCACCGGCGACCGTCGCCCCGAACTGGCGGCCCGCATCTTCGGCCTGGTCGACCGCGCCTGGAACATCCTGGGCACCCCGCACCTCGGCTCCCCGGAGATGACCGAACACCGCCACACCTGCGAATCAGCGGTCCGCACGGCGCTTCCCCCGGAGACTTTCACCACCCTCTACGCCGAGGGGGCGGACTCCCCCTCGATCCACAAGGGCGTGACAGACCTCCTCGAAACCCTGGACACCCCCTGACCCGCCGCCCTCCCGGGGCCGCCCACGCCCCCAAGCCCTCCACCCCACCAAACCACCCTCCGCTACACTGACCGCGGCGGCCCCGCACCACCTGGCCGCCTTGTCCCGCCTTCGTAGCTCAGGGGATAGAGCACCGCTCTCCTAAAGCGGGTGTCGCAGGTTCGAATCCTGCCGGGGGCACACCATGAAGGGCCAGTTCAGAGGCTTGATCCTCTTGAACTGGCCCTTTGCCGTGATCCCGGCCCCGCGGGCACATCGTGGCGAGCGTGGGGAGCTACGATCTCGCCCACAACACGGGAGGGGACGATATTCGTGGCTATGGGACTCGCAGGGCTGCCCGGCAGAGAGTGGATGATCCGGAACGCGAAGGGGCGGAAGTACCACTTCGACTCGGAGGAGGAGGCGTTCGCCGAACTCGCCGAGCACGGGGAGGGTGCCACCGTATGGAGCAGAGACGTCTACCGGGTGCTGTTCATTACGCGGTCTGTTGACGGCTGGAAGCAGGTTCCCGGCCCACGCGGATAGTGTGCCCCCTTTCGTGCTCGAGCCGCCCGCAGTAGGCCGCTCCTCCCGCTTCGCGCTGTCCAAGGACGGAACACCGGTTCGTCGCTTCCTGAACGGCATGGCCGTGGTCTTCGTCGTCGCGCTCGGTATCAGGATCTCCTTGGCTCTGTGAGGGGCAGGCGGTCTCACCGCAATCTCGACGGCCGAACGAGCAAGTCTCCAGCGTTGTAGGGCAGTTCCCTCTGGTGCGGGCATCTCGACGAGCGGGCCCGATGTCAGTGCCGTGTGGCACTGTCGGCCCCGTGATCATCGTCATCGTCGGGATCGATCGGGGGGCCAATGGCGGCCAGTGATGAGGCGGCCGAGGGGACCGTGGAGACCGGTGTCGTCCGGGTCCCGGAGGTGTGCGACGAGAAGCATGGACAGGACCGGCTGCCTCGGGACTACACGCTGTGGCTCGTCGGCATTCTGGTGTCGCTCGTGGGCAATGAGGTCTTCTACTTCGCTCTCGGCTGGGAGGCCAGCGAGCATGGCGGGAGCGTCGCGGCGCTGGCCCTGAGCGCGATCACGCTGCCCCGCGTCCTGCTCCTCCTCGTCGGAGGAGCGGTCAGCGACCGCGTCAGCGCACGCCGTGTCCTGATCACCGGCGACGCGGCGATGCTGGTCTTCTCGCTCGCCCTCGCGACCGCCGCCTACTACTTGGGGGCCACGCCCTTGTTGCTCATCGCGACGGGCGTTGCGGTCGGCGTCGTCGACGCGTTCTATCTGCCGGCCTCGGGGTCCATGCCCCGCCGCCTGGTGGCCAAGGGCCAGTTGCCTCGTGCGTTGTCCCTCAGGCAGGTCGGCGGCCAGGTGATCAGCATGGGAGGCGGTCCGCTGGCCGGCGTGCTGGTCGGCCTGGTCGGGTTCGCGGGCGCCGCTTTCGTCAACGCGCTCACCTTCGCCTTCACTCTGGTTGTCCTGATCGCCGTCCGTCCCCGGCACGACGTGCCTCGGGTCCCGAAGACGGACGGTCTCCTGAAGGAAGCCTTGAGCGGGGTGAAGGTGGCCTTCTCCCATCCGGTGCTGCGCCCGGGGCTGTTGCTCACTGGGGCGGCGGCCGGTTTCCTGCTGCCCGTGCTGTCCCTGCTGGTCCCCTTGCTCGCACGCGAGGAGGAGTGGGGCGCGGGAGCTGCCGGGCTGGTGCTCGGAGCGCAGGGCGTGGGCATGGTGGCGGTCACCCTGGTGGTGGTGAGGCGCGGCCCGCTGGGACGGCCCGGTCTGATGGCGGCGAGCGCGCTGATCCTGGCGGGTGTGGGCGTGCTCGTGCTCGGTCTTTCCCCCGGCGCGACCGCATCCGTCGCCGCCGGCCTGGTCATCGGAATCGGTAACGGGACGTTCTCCGCGCACATCGCGCCGCTGGTTCTCGCGTCGTCACCCGACTCCCACTTGTCCCGGATCCAGGCGGTGTTGGTACTCGTGCAGAGCTCGGCCCTGTTGCTGATGAACAACGTGCTCGGCGCACTCGTCGACCTTCGGGGCGCCACCGTCGTCGTTGTCGCCTGTGCCGTCATGCTCGTCGGCGTGGGGCTCACGGGTCTGGCCTCGGGCCCCCTCGAAACGACCGAACGGGACTGAGGCGCCGCTGACTTCAACCGCCGCTCGTTCCTGGAGGGCCTGCGACCGCTCCAGGTACTCTCAACGGCCCTGAGTGACAAGGAAGACCCAGTGAACAGACAGGCCCCGCGCAGCGCCACGATTCTCTACTCGATAGCGGCGACCTGCGCCGTCATAGGCGCTCTGTTGTGGGTGCGCAGCCGGACCGGTTCGACCCTCCTGCTCTACTCCGGCTCGTACGGGTCCTCGTTCGACGCCGACGGATACAGCCCGTCGGCCTGGCAGGTGTGGTCGTCGGACCTGCCCGATTCGCGGCTCGCGCTGTATCTCCTCGGCTCCGCGATCGTGCTGGCCGTCGCGGCGCGGCTGGTCTCCGTCTGGCGGGACTGAAGAGGCGGCCGTTCTGAGGACATGACGGTCAGGGCTCCTCCGGCGCCCGCCGCAGCCGCAGGCAGAACGCGGGCCCCGCGTCGGCTTGACCGGCCTCGTACCAGGCGTCGCCCCCCGCCGCCCGCGCGAGCCTGCGGACGATCCACAGGCCGAGGCCCGTGCCCCGGCGCGCGCCGGTGCCGCGGGCGAAGCGGTGGAAGAGGTCGGGGACCGCGGGCGGTGGGACGCCGGGGCCGTCGTCGTGGACGCGGAGGACGATGTCGTCTCCCGGCGCCGGCGCGGGGGTGACACTGACGCTGACCGGTGGGCGGCCGTAGGTGAAGGCGTTCTCCAGGTAGTTGGCCAGCATCTCCCAGAGGTCGCCGCGGTCCACGTACGCCTCGACGTCGGGCGGGCAGTCCACGTCCACCTGGGGCGCGTCCTCGCCGAGCTGGCCGAGGTGTTCCAGGACGAATTCGAGGACGGGGACGGGCAGCGGGGCGGCGTCGGTGGCCTCCGCGTCGATGCGGGCCGCGGCGAGGTGTTTGCGGACGAGGGCCCGCAGCCGTTCGGTGCTGTCGATGATGCGGTGCGCGATGTCCTCGCGCTGGGCGTCCGTGAGGTGGGGGCCCGTGTCCCGCAGGGTGTGCGCGAGGACGCCGATGGTGGCCAGCGGCGTGCGCAGTTCGTGCGCGGTGACCGCGATCATGGTGCCCTGGCGGTCGAGTTCCGCCTCCAGCGCGCGCTGCGCCCGGTGCCGCTCGGTGACGTCGCGCAGCGTCGCGATGTAGAGGCGTTCGCCCAGTGCGTGCGTCTCGGTGACCCGCATCTCGACCATGCGTGCCGGGCCGGCGGCGGGCAGCACGAGGTCGATCTCCGTCCCCCCGCCGGACGTGACCGGGAAGCCGAAGGGGAGGTGGAGGAGCTCTCCGGCGGAGCGGCCGAACAGGGCGGCGGCGGCCGGGTTGCAGAGCCTGATCATCCCTTCGTCGTCGACCACGACGATCCCGTCGGGCACCTCCGCCAGGACCGCCTCGCTCGGGTGACCGTGCACCACGCCGGGCACTGCACCGGACACCACGCCGGGCACCGTTCCGGGCACGGTGCCCGGCGCCACACCGGGAGCCGCGCCCGGCACCCTGCCGTGCCCCGCACCCCCGCACCCGGTACCGGACCCCGCACCCTTGGCCCCCGCCCCCCGCGCCACCCCGTCCACCGCGCCGTCCGGCGAGCGGCCCGGCCCGCTGCCCGGCTCCTCACCGCTCACGGCCGGGTCCGCCGGCCGTTCCGCTTCAGCCATCGGCATCCCCGTCGGGACGGCGCACGTCCCGCTCGCCCGGCCGCTCCCCGCCCGCCTGAGGGGAGGGCTGGGCCAGGCCGCCGGGGGCCGCCGGGTCGACCGTGCCGAGGACGCTGGACAGGCCGCGCATCGGATCGCCGATGTGCATCCCGGTGTTGTCGATCTCGAACCGGCGGATGCTGTGGTCGTGGGCGGAACCGCGCGTCTGCAGAACGGCGATGCCCCGCTGGATCTCGCCCCCGGTCTCCACGTACCGCAGCAGGATCGTCACGTCGGTGAGGCTGGCGACCTCCATCGCGATCGCCGGGGTGACGGTCGGGGTGACCCGGCCGGTCGGCGCCGAGGTCAGCAGGGTCGTGATCTCGTGGTGCCGGAGCACCGCGCCCAGGGCGATGACGAAGTCGAGCAGCGCGCGGGAGCTGACGATCCGTTCGAGCGCGGAGAGGGTGTCGATGGCCACCCGCGAGGGACCGAACTCCTCGATGACGCGCCGGATCCGCAGGAAGTGATCCTCCGGCGAGGCCACTTCGGGATATTCGGAGACGATGCGCAGCAGGCCCGATCCCTCCATGGCGTCGAGGTCGAGGCCCCAGCTCGCGGCGTTGCGGGCGAGCTGTTCGCGGGTCTCGTCGAAGGTCTGGAGCAGACAGCGCTCTCCGGCCCGGACGGCGGCGGCCGCGAAGAACAGGCTCGTCAGGGTCTTGCCGGTGCCGGTCGGGCCGGTGAGGAGCACGATCGAGTCCCGGAAGAAGCCGCCGCCGCACATGGCGTCGAGGTCGCGGTTGCCGGAGGAGACGCGCTCGGTCGACGCCCGTTCGCGCGGCCGCAGGAAGGCGAGCGGCATGATCACGATGCCTTCGCGCGGGCTGATGGTGAACAGCCACTCCCCGGTGCGGTGGCTGGTACCGCGGAACTTGATGATCTCGACGGTCCGCCGCCGCCGCTCGGCCCTCAGGACGTTGCGCAGGATGATGACGTTGTCCAGGACGAACTCCTCGACGCCGAGGCGCGACACGCTGTTGTACTCCTCGGGCCGCTCCGAGGTGATCACGGTGGTCACCCCGAGCAGGTCGAGGGCCGAGACGATGCGGAACAGTTCGTGCCGCAGGGAACCGAAGCCGTTCAGGTTGCCGAAGACCGCGCCGAGCGAGTCGAGCGCGACGCGCCGGGCGCCGATCCGGCGGACCGCGTGCGCGATGCGCACGGTCAGGGCGCCCAGGTCGAACGCCCCGATCGTCGCCGCCTCCATGGCGATGTCCGCCGAGGCGTCGACGAATGTCCACTTACCCGTCGCCTCCCACTCCGCGATGGGGAAGCCCAGTGAGGCGACATTGGTGCGGATGGCGTCGGGGTCCTCCTCGAAGGTGACGAACACCCCCGGATCGCCGTGGTTCTGCACTCCCCGCGCGAGGAACTCGATGGCGAACAGGGTCTTGCCGCTGCCCGTCGTCCCGGCCACCAGCGTCGAGCGCCCCGCGGGCAGCCCGCCCAGCGCGATCTGGTCGAAGCCGTTGATGCCGGTAGGGATCCTCGGGATGGCGTCGGTGTCAGTCATCGCCCCCCCCTCTCCTCGGAGAGTTCGGCCGAGTCGGGCAATCCGAGCGCGAGAGCCGCACGGCGTTCGTCGGACAGGTCGCCGATGACGCGTCGTTGCGGGAGCGGTGCGATCCTGATGACGGTCGGGGTCGCCAGGATGCGGTGCTCCTCGGCCAGTTCGGGCCGGTCCACGACATCGATCACAGTGACTTCGTAACCGTCCACGAGCCGGGATGCGCACAACCGGCGCAGATTCGACCGGGCGGCGTCGGAGCGTTCCGTCGCTCCGGCCACGTACAGGGTGAAGACGTAGG
Organism: Streptomyces sp. NPDC057694; assembly: GCF_042799415.1. NCBI lineage: Bacteria > Bacillati > Actinomycetota > Actinomycetes > Kitasatosporales > Streptomycetaceae > Streptomyces > Streptomyces sp. NPDC057694. Next base: position 42,805 of record NZ_JBHVIX010000018.1, on the reverse strand, counting down.
TGCCCGCGTCGCGGGTCATCGGTGGTCCCTGACCGGACGGCGCCGTGGCCCTGACTCCCGTACGGGAATCAGCTCATGGCGTGGTGCCGGATCGCCTGCGCCGCTCATCGCGAAGCCTCCGCAGTCTGGCTGCTCCCTTCACGCTACGCAGCACCGGCGGTGACGGCCAGAGCCCTTTCGGAAAGGCGGATCGGCCGTTGGGCGGATGCGCGCGGGCCCTGCGCCGCTACGCTCGGACGACAGTCGCGAAGCGGGTTCGGGCCGGGGTGCCGCCATGATCCGAGTACTTGTCGTCGAGGACCAGCAGGCGATGGCGGGCGCGCTGGAGATCGCGCTCGGGGCCCAGCCCGACCTGGTGTGCGTCGGCGCGGTGGCCACGGTCGAGGAGGCCGTTCCGCTCGTCGCCGCGCAGGCGCCCGACGTGGTGCTGATGGACATCCACCTGCCGGGCGCCGACGGCATCGAGGGCACCCGCCGGATCAGGGCGGACCATCCGCGCACCCGGGTCCTGCTGCTCACCGCGGACACCCGGCCCAGCCAGCTGGTGGCGGGCACCTCGGCGGGGGCGGCCGGATTCATCGCCAAGGACAGCCCGTTCCCCGCCGTCCTCGCGGCCGTCCGCGCCCCGGCCGAGGGACCGGTGTACGTCGAGGAGTCCACGCTGAGCCTGCTCGTCTCGGCGCTCGACTCCCTGCCCGAAGGGCCCGCCCGCGACCATCGGGGGCTCACCCCGCGGGAGGGCGAGGTGCTCCGGCTGATGGGCCAGGGGCTCGGTCCGCGGGCCATCGCGGAGCGGCTCGTGGTGAGCCCGCACACCGCGCGCGGCCATGTGAAGCGGATCATGGCGAAGCTGGGCGCGCACAGTCAGCTGGAGGCGGTCGTCACCGCCGCGCGGTCGGGGCTGCTGCGCGAGTTCCGGGAGCCGTGAGCACCGGACCGGCGCGCACCCGGAACGGCCCATCTGGGCTGCCGGAACAGTGCAGTTGGGGCTGTCACCTCCTGTGCCCCCGCCTCTACGTTGTTCCTATGGGAGGGGCCGCTGTCAGCTCGCCGACGCCGACAGCGGCCGGACTCGGACAGGCCGACCGCGCGACTCCCGCATGCCGGTCCCGTATCTCGTGGGTACGGGACCGGCCTTGATGTGTGCTCCCGGTCAACTACGCCGTTCAAGCCACTAGTTGATGTGCGAAGCTGTCCGTATCTGATCACGGAGGGAGCACAACGTGCAGCGGGACGACATGCAGGCCGGGGTGATCGACACCAGCAGGCCGCATCCTGCGCGGATCTACGACTACCTGCTGGGCGGCAAGAACAACTACGACGTGGACCGGCAGGCCGGCGAGGACCTCATCGCCGTGGCGCCCGAGGCGCGGGACGGGGTGCGGGCGAACCGGGCCTTCATGGAGCGGGCCGTGCGCTTCGCCGTCGGGCAGGGGGTGCGCCAGGTCCTCGACATCGGCACCGGGCTGCCCACCTCGCCGAACGTGCACGAGATCGCGGAGACGACCGCCGGGGAGAGCGTGCGCGTCGCGTACGTCGACAACGACCCGATCGTGAAGGCGCACGGGGACGCGCTGCTCAGCCGCACCGGCTCGACCGGCATCGTCCTGGGTGACGTACGGGATCCGGGGAGCATCACCGGGCACCCCGACGTGCGGCGGCTGATCGACTTCGACGAGCCGCTGGTACTGCTGCTCGTCGCCGTGCTGCACTTCCTCACCGACGACGACGAGCCGGAGCGCGTCGCCGCCGAGCTGCGGGACGCGCTGCCCGCCGGGAGCTATGTGGTGCTGTCGCACGCCACGGGCGACTTCGCGGACCGCAGGAACGCCGAGGCCGGATACAGCAGCAAGGCCTCCGCCTCGCTGAATCTGCGGGCGAAGGACCGGGTGGAGCGCTTCTTCGAGGGCTTCGAGCTGGTCGATCCGGGGCTCTCCCAGATCTCGTACTGGCGGCCCGACTCCCCGCCGCCCGCGGAGGCGGGCAGGATCGGGTTCTACGGGGGTGTGGGCCGCAAGGCCTGAGGACGTACGAGCCGCAGGGCCCCCGGGGCTCACCCGCGCAGCGCGCCCACCGTCTTCAGGAGGCGGTCCGCGCGGTCGCGCAGTCCCGGGTGGGCCAGGACCGTGTTGCGCAGGCCGCGGACCGGGCGGCGCCACAGCCGGTGGGCGGCCGCCACCGGGTGCGGGCGGCTCGCGAAGCCCTCGGTGACGCGCAGTTCACGGGTCTTGAGCCAGTCCTTGTACTCCTTCTCGCCGCGCCCCCAGTCGATCATCCGGATGCCGTGCCGGCCCGCCGCCTCGGCCATCCGCAGATGCATCATCAGGCCCGGCGAGTAGTAGCTGAACTCGGGGTCGTAGGCGGTGAACCAGCCCGCGAAGACCGTGCGGGACGTCGGGCCGAAGTGCGCGGCGACCGGCCGCCCGCCCGCGTAGACGACAGAGAGCACGCCGGTGAAGTGGGGCTCCTGGACGGTCGCGAGATCGGTCACCAGATCCACGATCCAGGGGCGGGCGAAGCGGTCCATCCGGCCGGTGCGGCGGTACTGGGCCGACTTCCAGCGCATCAGCCGGCGCAGCACGGCCGGGTCGTGCTCGTCGTAGACGAAGCGCATCTCCCCCACGTTGCGCGACAGGCGGCGCTCCTTCTTGAGCATCGTCTTGGCCTGCCCCGGATACGTCGCGCGCAGCCACTCCGGGTAGGAGTCGTGGCCGCCGTCCTTGAGGTCCTGCACCGGGGAGGCGAACGTGCCGGTGACGTAGCGGGCGAAGGGCTTCTGCTCCTCCACGAGGTGGTCGAACTCGAACACCGAGAGTCCGCAGGCCCTCAGCAGCTGCTGGGTGTCCCAGCCGACGCCCGGCCGGTGCACCAGCGCCTGGCAGTCGGACAGGCCGAGCCCGATGGCGCGGCCGACGCCGAGCGGGCCCCTCTCGAAGGGCAGGAAGCCGACCGGCTCGCCCCCTTCACGCAACACCGCGACGTGCACACCGGGCCGGTGCCGGGCGACGCCGAGCGCGAACTCCGGTGACAGGAAAGGGTTCTGGTAGTCAGGCGCGTCGTCCATGATCTCGTGCCAGACGGCGCGCAGCGACGCGCTCAGCTCGTCGGGTCTGTACGTGGTGATGTTCACCGTGCGATCGACCGCCCTTCGGCAGGGGCGCGCAGCATGGGCCCCCCCTGTTCCCCCATAGGGCTCAAAGGTCGCGAAACAGTACGCACGCTGTCAAGAGTACTTCGGGCAGCTTCGGTACGAAGTCGGGTACGGCGGCGCTGTCACACTTCCGGCGCGGGCCGCGTCAGTGAGGCAGCGGATCAATTCCGCAGCCCGACAAGCCTGTTGAGGAGCCCCCGATGTCCGTCGCCTTCGTCGTCGTCACCGTGATCGCCGCCGCCATGACCGCCTTCTCGGCCGTCTCCGTCTTTGCCCGCGCCGAGTGGGTGGTCAAGCCCATCGCGGACTACGGCGTCCCGGCCGGCTGGCTGCCGTGGCTGGGCGCGGCCAAGGCCGCGGGGGCCGTGGGCCTGCTCGTCGGGCTCGCCGTGCCGGTGATCGGAGCGATCGCCGGGATCGGCCTGGTGCTGTACTTCGCGGGGGCCGTCGTCACGGTGGTGCGGGCCCGCTGGTTCAGCCACGTACCGTTCCCGCTGCTGTACGCGGCGCCGGTCGTCGCCGCCCTGGCGCTCGCGTAACTCCCCCTCCGGTCAGTCCTGTCGGATGCGTACGTGGACGTGCATGTCGTGCCAGCCGTCCGCGTGCAGCGCGGAGCTGCGCCGGGTGCCCTCCAGCGGGTAGCCGGCCTTCTCCGCGACCCGGCACGAGGGCTCGTTGCCGGTGGAGTGCTCCAGGTCGATGCGGTGGAAGCCGGCCGCCAGGGCCCAGTCCGTCATCGCGGTCAGCGCCCTGGGGGCCACGCCGAGGCCGCGGGCGCCCGCCATCACCCAGTAGCCGACCTCGGCGACCCCGTCCTCCAGGTTCAGGCTCCGCAGGGCCATCCGGCCGAGCGGCTCCCCGTCCGCGGCCCGGACCACCAGCCACTGGGCGCAGGTCTCCTTGTGCCAGCCCGCGCGCACCGACTCCAGCCACTCCCCCGCCTCGTCGGCGGAGTCCATCGTGCGGATGTGCCAGTGCTGGAGCACCGGGTCCTGGAAGGCGGCATGGATCGCCGCGGCGTCCTCGGGTTCGAAGGGGCGCAGGACGAGGTCGCCGTCGGCGGTGCGCAGGGTCGGCTGCGGGGTGCGGGAGAGGGTGCCGGGCGCGATGGCGGGCTGCATCAGGTAGGGCATGGTCCGCAGCATGCCGGGCGGCGCGGGGCGGGCGCATCCGGTTTCCGGAACGGCCTCGGCGAGGCTGTTGCACCATGTGCACGCTCGTTGCGGAGTGGCTGTTAGCGTCGGCCCGAGTGAGTCAGTCCCGCACGACAGGAGCCGCCCGTGCCGTCCCCGTACCGTCCCGAGGTGATCTGCCTCGGCGAGACCATGGCGCAGCTGACCCCGGCCGACGGCGCGGGCCTTGAGCACAGCCGGGAGATCCGGCTCGCCGTCGCGGGCGCCGAGTCGACCGTCGCGCAGTACCTCGCCGATCTGGGGCACCGCACGGCCTGGGCGAGCCGGGTCGGCGACGATCCCTTCGGACGGCGGATCGTCACGGCGGTCGCGGGCCGCGGGGTGGACGTCGCGCACGTGAGCGTCGACCGGGACGCCCCCACCGGCGTCTACTTCAAGGACCCGGCACCGGACGGCACCACCCGCGTCCACTACTACCGGCGCGGCTCGGCCGCCTCCCGGATGACGGCCGCCGACGCGGAGCGCATCGCCCTGGACGGCGTACGGCTGCTGCACCTGACCGGCATCACCCCGGCGCTGTCCGAGGGCTGCGCGGACGCGGTCCGCGTACTCGCGGAACGCGCCGCAGCACACGGCACGCCGCTCTCCTTCGACGTCAACCACCGCCCAGCACTGTGGAGTTCACGGGAGCTGGCGGCGCAGGCGCTGCTCGACCTCGCCCGCCGTGCGGACATCGTGTTCGTCGGCCGCGACGAGGGCGAGGCCCTGTGGGGCACCGCCACCGCCGACGACCTGCACGAGCACCTCGCGCCGCGCGGCACCCTCGTGGTGAAGGACGGCCCGGTCGGCGCGACCGTATTCGCCCCGGGAGTACGGGAGTTCGTGGACGCGCCCGCCGTCGAGGTCGTCGAGGCCGTCGGCGCGGGGGACGCCTTCGCCGCCGGTTATCTCGGCGGGCTGCTCGCCGGGGCGGCGCAGCGCGACCGGCTCGCCCTCGGCCACCGGCTCGCCGGACGCACCCTGCGCAGCGTGGAGGACTACGTCCCGGCCACCGACATCACTCTCTCCGAAGAGCGTGGGTGATCCCGTGTCCCAGACCGTACGGCGGGCCATCGACATCCTGGAGTACGTCGCCCGCAGCCCCCGCACCCAGACCGAGGTCGGCGACCACCTGGGCGTGCACCGCTCGACGGCGCTGCGCATCCTGGAGTCGCTCACCGAGGGCGGCCTCGCGCGCCGGCTGCCCGACGGGCGGTACGCGGTCGGGTACCGGCTCGCCGGACTCGCCCACCTGGCCCGGGAACAGTTCGGGCTGCGGGACATCGCGGCCGGACCGCTGCGCGCCCTCGGCGCGGCCTGCGGGCACACCGTGCACCTCGCCGCGCTGGAGGACGAGCGGATCGTCTACGCCGACAAGGTCGACCCGGCCGACGGGGTGCGGCTGTACGCCGAGATCGGCCGGCCCGTGCCGCTGCACACCGCGGGGGTGGCCAAGGCGATCCTCGCGCACCTGCCGCCGGAGCGGGCCGAACTCCTGCTGGCCGACTGCGACTTCGCGCCCCGCACCGATACGACGATCACCGACCGGGGCGCTTATCGGGCGGCCCTCGAAACGGTGCGGGGGCGCGGCTGGGCCGTCGACGACGGCGAGTACGAGTCCTACGTGAACTGTGTCGCCGTCCCCGTACGGGACTGCGGCGGCGAGGTCGTCGCGGCCGTGTCGGTGACCGCGCTCAAGGCGCGGGCCGGCCTCGACGCGCTGATCCGTGACGTCCTGCCCGATCTGCTGACCACGACCGAGACGATCTCCAGGGAGCTGGGATGGCGACCATGACGACCTTCGACACGTTGTTCGCCGGGGTGCCGGTGATGGCGATCCTGCGCGGGATGTCCGCCGAGAAGTCCGTCGAGCTGGCCTCGCGGGCCTGGGACCTGGGCATCGAGTGCGTCGAGGTGCCGGTGCAGAGCGAGGAGGCGGCGCGGGTGCTCGGGGCGGTGGTCGCCGCCGGTGCCGAGCGGGGGAAACCGGTGGGGGCCGGGACCGTCACCGGCATGGAGCGGTTGGAGTGGGCGGTTTCGGCGGGGGCGGCGTTCACCGTGGCGCCGGGTCTCAACGCCGCCGTGGCGCGGGCCAGCGCCGTCGCCGGGCTTCCGCATCTGCCCGGGGTGGCGACGCCCACCGATGTGCAGGCCGCGCGGGGGCTCGGGCTCGACTGGCTCAAGGCGTTTCCGGCGAGTGTGCTGGGGGTGGAGTGGTTCCGGGCCATGCGGGGGCCGTTCCCGGAGGTGCCGTTCGTGGCCACCGGTGGCATCGATGCCGGCAACGCCGCCGAGTACCTGGCGGCCGGCGCCCGGGTCGTCGCGGTGGGCTCCGCCCTGGAGGACCCGACCCAACTCCCCCGCCTCGCGGCCCTACTGTCCCACTGAGCCCGTCTCACGCCTGCGACCCGGTGGGGGGCTGGTCGCGCAGTTCCCCGCGCCCCTAGGTAGTTCGTCGCCTGCGGGCCGGTGGCCGCTTCTCGCGCCGTTCCCCGCGCCCCTAGGTAGTTCTCCGCCTGCGGGCCGGTGGCCGCTTCTCGCGCAGTTCCCCGCGCCCCTGAGGCAGGCGCTACGCGCCGCCTCCCCTCGGAGGCTGCGCTGCGCGCGCCTCCATCCGAAGGCAAGGGGCGCACCTCCCCCCTGAACCAGGGCCGCGCCTCCACCCTGGGTGGGTGGCGCGCCTTGATGGAGACAGCGCACGAAGTGCGCATCTCCAGGGGCGCGGGGAACTGCGCGAGAAGCGGCCACCGGGCCGCACACGACCGACTACCCAGGGGCGCGGGGAACTGCGCGACCAGCCCCCACCCGCCCGCAGCCAAACGACAACCCGAAAAGGGGCGCGGGGGAACCGCGACGAGCGCCGCACAGGGGCACCGTCAGCGGAGTTCCTCCGGGCACGGGGTTCCCCGCGACCACTGGTACGGCGCCGCCAGGCGATAGGTGCCGGGCCTCGGGGCGAGGAGCACGGTCCACTGGTCACCCGAGTCGTCCTTGTCGGTCTCCATCAGGCACCCGTGCACATTGTCGAACGCCCGCGGAAGGCTGTCGTCCGCCTCCCGCGCCCGCTTCGACGCCTCGGTCTCCTGCGGCGTACCGACACCCTTGCCGTCGGCGTCCACGACGGACAGCCACGGCGAGTACGGGATCCGGATCAGCACCCGCCCCGGCTTCGTCACCTCGATGGTCAGCTCGCTCTGCTCGGCGGCATCGACCCGCGCGTGCGGCTCGGCCATCGGCGTCGGATCGGTGACGGCGAACAGCTGCCAGTTGGCGTCGCCCCACACCTGCTTCAGATAGGGCAGCCCGCGCTGCACCAGCTCCCGCTCACGCTCACCACCGGAGCCGTCGGGCTCCCCCTTGGGCAGCACCACATAGTGCACGGCCCAACGCTTGAGCCATTCGTGGTAGTTCGCGGAGTTGAGCGTGTCGTCGTAGAAGAGGGGGTTGCGCTGCATGTCGTTCTGCCGGTTCCAGCCGCGCGCCAGATTCACGTACGGCGCGAGCGCGGAGGCCTCCCGGTGCGAGCGGGCGGGCACGACCTCGACGCGGCCGCGCTCGGCGCTGACCTGCTGGAGTTCATTGACGAGCGGCGCCAGCTCGCGGGCCCAGGAGGCGGCCGGGGTGGTGTGCACGACGTCGTCGACGGACTTGAAGCCGATCCACCCGTTGAACCCGACGAACGCGATGACGATGACGTACCACTTGCGTGAGCGCGGCACGGTGAACGGCAGCGCGGCCAGCAGCGCGACGCCCGCGAACAGCATCGGGAGGCGGGTGATGTTGGAGCCGATCTGCGAGCTGATCAGCCACACCAGCAGCACGGCGAGGGTGTAGACGGCGGAGGTGATCCGGACCGTCACCCATTCCTTGGGGACGAGGACGTAGGTGAGGACGCCGTAGACCATCGGCAGCAGCGCCGACCAGAACGACATCGGCTGCGTCCCCGAGAACGGGAACAGCCACGCCGAGAGCCCGACCACGGCGGCGGGCGCGATCCCGAGCGCGTACGCTCCCGGCCGTCTCTTCTGGAGGAAGAGCGCCACGGCGACGAGCCCGACGAAGAGCCCGGCCACCGGCGAGCAGGCGGTCGCGATGCCGGCCAGCGGGGCCGCGACGACGGCCTTCGCCCAGCGCTTGTAGCGCCAGCGGTGCGGCCAGCAGAAGACGGCGGCGACGGCGCCGAGCCCGAACATCATGCCGAGCCCGAACGTGACCCGGCCCGAAGCCGCGTTGCACAGCAGCGCGAAGACCCCGGCGAGCGCGGGCCACAGCGGCCTGGCGACGGCCCGCGAACGGATCAGGATCATGGTCAGCAGGGCGGCGGAGAGCGTCCCCGCGATCATCATCGTCGTCCGCACACCGAGCACGGACATCAGATAGGGCGACACCACGCTGTACGAGACCGGGTGCATGCCGCCGTACCAGGCGAGGTTGTACGCGGAGTCGGGGTGCCGGCCCACGAACTCGGCCCACGCGTCCTGCGCGGCGAGGTCACCGCCACTGTTCGCGAACGTGAAGAACCAGATGAGGTGCAGGATCCCGGCGATCGCGGTGGCGAGCAGGACGGGATGCTGTGCGGCACGCCGCGCCGCCGCTCTCCTCGCCGTACCGCGCGACTCGTGCGCGGGCCGTATTCGTACGCGCTCCGAGCCCGGCTCCGCGTCCGCGTCGTCGGCACGCGTCGGCTCCGCTGTGGCCACTGCTGACACTCCCCGTACGTACCGTTGTGACGACCGAGGGGAACGTCCCGAACGCCCCGGTCCTGCCCCGGTCTCGCGACGCTAGCACGGCACCTGTGAACGGGCGCCGCGGGAGGCCGGTGGTCACCAGCCTCCCGCAACCACCTCAGCCGACGCGCTTGATTTTCGCTCCGAAGCCGGGCTCGGCGAGGTCGCTCTGCAGCGCGACGGGCACCTCGACGGCCCCGCCCTCCCCGTCGCCCACCTTGAGCACGCCCACCTTGGTACCGGCGGTGGCGGTGTGCGGAACGGTTTTTCCGCTCTGGTCGGCGATCTCCAGCTTGACGGTCTTGCCGGCCCAGCCGACCGCGGTGACGTTCTTGGTCAGCACGACCGGCGTGTGCCCTCCGAGGCCGTCGTCCACGTACCCGACGACGTCGCCCTTCTTCAGGATGGTCGCCGGCTTCAGGGCGCCCTGGGCGGCGATCATCGCCGTCTTGCTGACCGCGTTGACGGTGTCGATGATCGGCGCCTTGTGCTGGCCGAGGATCGCGCCGACGACGGTGACGGTCTCGCCGCCGACCTCCTTGGTCGCGGCGAACAGCAGGTTGCCGCCCGCCTTCGTCGTCGTGCCCGTCTTGATGCCGATGGCGCCGTCGTACGGGACCAGCCGGTTGTAGTTGGTCCACGTCTTGCCCGACGGGTCCTTCCATACCGGCAGCTTGGTGATGTCGGTGAGCGCCTTGATCTGCACCAGCTCGTTGCCGAGCTTCACCTGGTCCTCGGCGGTGGAGACGGTGCTCTCCTTCAGGCCCGAGGGGTCGGTGTACGTGGTGTTCTTCATGCCGAGCTTCTTGGCGGTGGCGTTCATCTTCTTGACGAACGCCTCCTCGGAACCGGCGTCCCAGCGCGCGAGCAGCCGCGCGATGTTGTTGGCCGACGGGATCATCACGGCCGACAGCGCGTCCTTCTCGGAGAGCTTGTCGCCCTCCTTGACGGTGTTCAGCGTCGACTCGTTCTGCCCGTCGGCGTCGTAGCCGCCCTCCTTCTCGGCGGTCTTGTCGACGCTGATCTCGGGGCCGCCCGCACCCGCCTTCAGGGGGTGGTCGCGCAGGATGATGTACGCGGTCATGGACTTGGCGACCGAGCCGATCGGCACCGGCGTCTGCTTGCCGAAGTCGTCCATGGTGCCGATGCCCTGGACGTCCATCCAGCCCTGGCCCTCGGACGGCCACGGCAGCTTCGTGCTGTCGCCGTCGAAGGAGTACGAGTCGTCGGCGGTCAGCGCCAGCGTGGGCGTCGGCAGCGGGCGTACGGCCTGCACGATCGCAAACGCGACGATCAGGAGGATGACGATCGGCGTCCACACCTTGACCCGGCGCACCGCGGTGCGGGTGCGGGTCTCCGGCGGGGGCGGGGTGTTGGTCAGCTCGGCGAGCAGGTCGATCGGCGGCTTCGGCGGCAACGGCTGCTGCCGCGTCCGCTCGGGCTCCGCGACGGCGGGCCCGTCCGCCTTCGCGGCAGCGGGGCCGCTCTCGTCGAGCGGCTTGAGCGGCACGAACCGACTGGTCCGCTCAGCCTCGGACTCTTCCTTGGCACCGGCCTTCCCGGCCCCCCCGGCGGCGGGCGACTTCAGCATCGTGGTCGGCTGATCGACCGGCGGCTGAACGGCCTTGAAGACGGCGGTGGGCTGGTCGACGGCGGCGGGCTTGGCGTCAGCGGGCTTGGCGCCGCTGTCCTTGGCATCCGCGCCCTTGGCACCGGCAACCTCGGCCGCGGTGTCCTTGGCGTCGACGGGCTTGGCGCTGGCGCCCTTGGCGTCGGCTTCGGGAGCGGCGGGCTTGGTGCCGGTGTCCTCGGCGTCGGCGTCCTTGGCCGCGGGCTTGGCGTCCGCGTCCTCGGCGTCGCTGCCCTCGGCATCCGCGCCCTTGGCGGCCGCCTCCGGACCGGCAGGCTTGGCGTCGGCGGGCTCAGGGTCCGCGGGCTCAGGGTCCGCGGGCTCAGGGTCCGCGTCCTCGGCGCCGCTGTCCTCGGCCTCGGCAGCCTCGGCGTCCGCGCCTGCGGGCTTCGCGTCGGCCGGCTCGGCGTCCGCGTCCTCGGCGTCGGCCCCCTTGGCGGCAGCCTCCGGGGCGGCAGCCTCGGCGTCCACGGGCTCGGCGGCCGAATCCTCGGCTCCGGTTCCCTTTGCGTCCGCACTCCCGGCGGCAGCCTCCGGGGCGACGGGCTCGGCGTCGGCCGGCTTGCCGTCCGCGTCCTCGGCGCCGCTGTCCTTGGCGTCCGCGGCCTCGGCCACGGTCTCCGGGGCGGCATCCTCGGCCCCCGAGTCCCCGGCGTCCGCGCCCGCGGGCTCGGCAGCGGAATCCTCGGCGTCGGCGTCCGGCACGGCGGCGCTCTCCTCGCTCACGTCGTCGGCGTCGGCCGGCCCGGCCTCCTCGGACCCCGCACCGGCGGAGCCCCCCGCACTGTCACTCGTACCGCCACCGGACACCCACGCGGCCACAGCGGCGCGCAACCGCGCGTCACCGGGCTCGTCCGCACCCGCGTCGGCCCCGGCGGCCGACTCCGTCTCCGTACCCGAAGTACCCGAAGCACCCGGACCGGACCGCGTACCCGCCGCGGAGCCGGATCCGGAACCGGACCCCGTCCCCGCGGCGTCACGGACCGAGAAGACCGCCGTAGCGCGATCCACCTCCGGGCTCGTCTCCCGCGCCACAGCGAGGCGCGGATCGCGCTCCTGCGAGCCCGGGCCTCCCGACGCCTGCTGCTCTCCCGACCTGTCGGGGGTCCCCGCCACCGATGCCTCCTCGACCGCTAACCACTAGACGCCGACGCAAACCAGCGCTGTCCGAACCATGTACCAGTGTCCTGTGTGGGGGCTTAACCCACGTGGTAGACGAGAACGACATACCTACTGGTTCCCTACCAAAGCCCCCACGCACTCTCGACAGACCAATGTGAGAGGGGTCACCCTGTCATTCATCCACGCGGGGAGGCATGGATGGGCAGGAGCCGCAGAACAATTCCGGAGGAGCTTCTGCTGCTCGCTCTGGACCCGGCCACGGGTACCACAGCGCAGCCGCAGTCGCTCGACCTAGGTCTGGCCGGAGCACAGCTAGTAGAGCTGGCGCTGGCCGGACGGATAGCCCCAGACGGGGATCGTATCGCCGTGGTGGCACCACGGCCGACCGGAGATCCGACTCTGGACTGCGCGTTGGAGTTGCTGCGAAGGCGCGGCGCTCCTGTGCGGGCAGTCCACTGGATTGGCGGGCCACGACTGGGGCTTCGCCAGACCTACCTCTCGCACCTGGAGCGGTGCGGCATGGTGCATGCCGTGGCCGGCCAGATGTGCGGGGTACTGCCGACGACTCGCTACCAGGCGACGGACACGGCGATCAGCCGGGAGATCAGGGCCCGGCTGGACAGTGCGATCCGTACCGGCGTCCCGCCGGACCCACGGACCGCGGCGCTCGCCGCACTGGCCCACGCGGTCGGACTCGGCAAGCACCTGTACCCGGGCAACGAGGGACGATCGTCCCGCTCCCGGTTGCGGGATCTGATCAGGCACGACCCGATGGGCGGCCTCGTGGCGCACGCCGTGATGGACGTCCAGAACGGGGTGGCCGCGCAGCCACGCCGTTCGCCCGCCACCCCGGCGGGCCGGGGCGCACCGGAACCCGCAAGGGGCGTTCCGATGCAACAGCACCACCACGGCCACATGGCGCGCGCCGCGGCCCACTGAGGAGACTCGGAAGCCGTCGGCGCAGCACTGTGCGAGCCATGGGCACCACCAGCAGTACGAGCACCACCAGCACCACGAGTAACTGACTCACCAACCGCACCAGCGCCGCACCGCAGTCCCCAAGACCCGGTTCGGGAGCCGCTGTACCGCGCGGGGTGATGCGCCCGGCGTCCGTCCTCCGCACCGCGGAGCGGACCCCGGGGCATCGCCCCGCGCGGTCGCGTTCCCGCTGCGCACCCCCCGCATATCCGCTGTTTGGCAGCGGTGGCGGCCGGTTGGTGGCAATCTGCTGAACAGCAGATACGCAACGTACAAAAAAATGCACGCAGCCGGAGGTGCACGTCCCGTGGCGTCCAACGTCAATCCCACCGTCAGGCGACGCCGGTTGGGCCAGGAGCTGCGGAGGCTCCGTGAGCTCAAGGGCATGACCGCCGAGGAGGTCGCCGAGCGCCTGCTGGTGTCGCAGTCGAAGATCAGCCGCCTGGAGAACGGGCGGCGCAGCATCAGCCAGCGCGATGTCCGCGACCTGTGCGGGGTCTACGAGGTCGAGGACCACCGCATCGTGGACTCGCTGATGCAGATGGCCAAGGACTCGCGCCAGCAGGGCTGGTGGCACTCCTTCGGCGACATCCCGTACAGCGTGTACATCGGCCTGGAGACGGACGCGGCGAGCCTGCGCGTCTACGACCCCCAGGTCGTCCCGGGCCTGCTGCAGACCCGGGGCTACGCGGAGGCGCTCATCAACGGCGCGCTGCCGGAGACGATGCCGTCGGACATCGACAAGCGCGTCCAGGTCCGGATGCGGCGCCAGGAGCGCATCCAGGCGCCCGACAACCCGCTGCGCCTGTGGACGGTGCTCGACGAGGCGGCGCTGCGCCGCACGGTCGGCGGCCGGGGCATCATGCGGGAGCAGTTGGAGCACTTGGTCGAGCAGTCCCAGCTGCCGCACGTGACGGTCCAGGTCATCCCGTTCGAGATGGGCGCGCACCCGGGGCTCAACGGGCAGTACGCGATTCTGGAGTTCCCCGACGCGGCGGATTCCAGCGTGGTCTATATCGAGGGCGTCACCAGCGACCTGTACCTGGAGAAGGCCAACGATGTGCAGAAGTACAGCGTCATGTACGAGCATTTGCGGGCACAAGCGCTGAATGTGGACCAATCGCAACAGTTCATCTCCGAGATCGCCAAGGAGTACGCTCGCTGACGATCTTCGGCGGCCTTTCCGGAAGATCAAATTCCGGGCAGATTCGGCATTCTCCGCGACTTCGGGACAAAGGCGCCGCACGGTACACCTTCGCCTCTGGCGAACGGAAGACCCCAGTGGAATATGCCATCCGGTCGAGTGAATGCCCGCTTCACGCACCCGAGTTGGCGAGTAGCGTCGATCACGCCACCGAGTCACCATCGTTGGCGGGAACCGCTCTGGATCACCGAGCGGGGATGTAATTCGACCACTGGCTAAACCGGAGCGAACATGGCAATCCAGCAAGGCGCCACGGAATCCTGGATCAAGTCCTCGTATTCCACGGGCAACGGCGCGTGCGTAGAGGTCAAGTCTCCCGTGGTGCACGCCATCGCGGTACGGGACTCGAAGGTCGTGGAAGGGCCTTCGATCGGCTTCACGCCCGGCTCGTGGACCGCGTTCGTGCACGAGGTGAGCACGGGCGCGTTCTGACCGCACGGAGACACCCGCGGCACGAAGCGTGCCGATGCACCACGGCTCAACAACCGCATACGCACAGCAAGCATCACAGAGCAACACTGAGCATCACTGTGGGAGCCCTCTCGACTGGTCGCCGTCCTGGCCGAGGGGGCTCGGCCGTATCTCAGCGGAGCCGGTCCACGTACCGGTCGGTCCCCGGCACCGTCGGGACGAACGGCGCCATCAGCTCCACCCGCGCCCCGAGCCCCGCCCCCGCCACCCGCTCGCCGAGCCCCGCGAAGTGCTCCTGCCAGCACTCGCGCGGATCCGCCTCCAGGAACCAGAGCAGCGTCAGCCGGGTGTCGACGCCCTCGACCTGCTTCACGTACGTCATCCTGTCGCCCGGCAGCGGTGTCGGCCTGAAGAGCGTGACCATGGCCGCCGGTGAGCCCGCGAGCGTCTTCGGCAGATGGCGCGCGCGCAGCCACTCCACGAGTCCGGCGCGCTGCTCCGGCCGCTCGACGTCGATGACCTCCACGACCAGACCCGCGTACGGGTGGTCGAGGGCGTGGAAGTCCCGGGGTCCGGCCGCCCCGTCCCGGTAGACGGTCGCCTCGTGGTCCTGGAAGGCCGTGAAGACGTGGGTGCGGTCCTGGTAGACCCGGCCGTCCCGGTTGAGCCGCTTGTTGATGCCGACGGTCCATTTCATGTGCTCGTCGTAGCGGCCCTCGGTGACCCAGTACGTGGAGAGGTAGCAGCCCGCCGTGACCGGCTCGGCGACCGCCGACTTCTCCGGGTAGCGCAGGAGCTGGAGGTCGCGGGTGGCGACCCAGCGGCGCCCGGCGAACATCCAGGGCATGGCCATCGCGCCGGCGTAGTAGTGGTCGTCCTCGTACCAGCGGTTGTACGCGTACTCGTGGCCCGGGTGCGGTTCGACCATGGTGATCAGGGCGTGCCCGGGGCGCACTCCGTACGGGCCGACGGCCGCCAGTTCCGCGTAGGTCTCACTGTGGGTGTCCGAGTCACCGTGGGTGCCCGAGTCACTGTGGGTGTCCATGCCGATCCCCTTCCGTCCTCCGTGCGACGCCCCTACTCTGACGCTCCGTCAGAAAGATGACCAGAGCCGGGAGGCGACCGATGGGGAATGGTGAGCTGCTCGCCGGGAAGACCGTGATCATTTCCGGCGTCGGCGCCGGGCTCGGTCACCAGGTGGCCGCGGCCGTGCTGCGCGACGGCGGCAACGCGGTGCTCGGGGCGCGCACGGAGGCCAATCTGGCCAAGGCCGCCGCCGAGCTGGACCCGGCCGGCGCCCGGACCGCGTACCGGGCCACGGACATCACCGACGAGGGGCAGTGCGCGGCCCTCGCCGAGCTGGCCCGCGAGCGGTTCGGCGGGGTGGACGCGGTGGTCCATGTCGCCGCCTGGGACAGCTACTTCGGCGGCCTGGAGGACGCCGACTTCGAGACCTGGCGCGGGGTGCTCGACGTCAATCTGCTCGGCACGCTGCGCATGACCCGAGCCTGCCTGCCCGCCCTCAAGGAGCGCGGCGGCTCGGTCGTCATCATCGGGACGCAGTCGGCCGTGGCGGCGCCGACCCAGGTGTGGCAGGCGGCGTACGCGGCGTCGAAGGGCGCGCTGACGAGCGCGATGTACTCCCTGGCGCGGGAGTTGGGGCCGCACCGGATCCGGGTGAACACGGTGCTGCCGGGCTGGATGTGGGGCCCGCCGGTGCAGGCCTTCGTCCAGTTCACGGCGCACACCGAGAAGGTGCCGGAGGACGAGGTCCTGGGGCGGCTCACCGAACGGATGGCCCTGCCCGAACTCGCCACGGACGGCGATGTGGCCGACGCGGCGGTCTTCTTCGCGTCGGACCGGGCCCGCGCGATCACCGGTCAGCAACTGCTGGTGAACGCGGGCGAACTCATGCACTGATCATCGGAGTCGAGAACACTCCTCTCACGCGACCGCACGGGACCCGCATCCCGTGCGGTCGTTCGCGTCTGTGCGCTGCTGGTGGCTCTGATGGCTCTGGTGGCTACTGACGAAGTGCCCGCTCATGGTGTGGCCCCGGTCACGTTCACGACAACTCCCCGCCGGGTCACGAAAGTGCAAAATCGTTCGACTTGCTGATCTCGGTTCACATCCATGACCGTGAGAGCCCTTGACCGGCTCCCCGAACAAGGGGTTCAATCCCCGAAGTCCCCACTCCCGCACGGGGGCGCCCGCTGAAACGGACGTACTGACGAAGAGCCGCAACGTTCACAAGGCGGACCCCTGGAGGGGGCACATGAACAGTCTCGACTGGGTCGTGCTCATCGGCTATTTCGGCATCATGATCGCGATCGGCGTCTGGTCCCACAAACGTGTGGACAACGTCTCCGACTTCTTCACGGCCGGCGGCAAGATGCCGTGGTGGCTGTCGGGCATCTCGCACCACATGTCCGGGTACAGCGCGGTGATGTTCACCGGTTACGCCGGCATCGCGTACACGTACGGCGTGACGTCCTTCGTCACCTGGTCCTTCCCGATCGCGATCGGGATCGCCATCGGCGCCAACCTCTTCGCACCCCGGGTCAACCGCCTGCGGTCCCGGCTGCACGTGGCGTCACCCCTCGAATACCTGAAGAACCGCTACAACCTGCCGACCCAGCAGGCGCTCGCCTGGTCCGGCATGCTGCTGAAGATCGTCGACGTGGCGGCGAAGTGGGCGGCCATCGCCACCCTGCTCTCGGTGTTCACCGGCATCTCCCTCAACCAGGGCATCCTGATCACCGGCGCCATCACCGCCGTCTACTGCACCATCGGCGGGCTGTGGGCCGACGCCCTCACCGAGCTGGGCCAGTTCATCATCCAGCTCCTCGCCGGTGTCTCGATGTTCATCGCGGTCGTCATCAAGCTCGACGACAAGAACATCGGCTTCCTCGACGCCTGGAACCGGCCCGAACTCCAGGGCCACGGCAAGCCGCTGGTCGGCCAGTACGGCGCGGTGTTCCTGCTCGCGTTCCTGTTCATCAAGCTCTTCGAGTACAACGGCGGCATGCTCAACCAGGCCCAGCGCTACATGGCCACCGCCTCCCCCAAGGAGGCCACGCGCTCCGCCCGGCTGTCGGCGGTCCTGTGGCTGGTGTGGCCGGCCGTCCTGTTCTTCCCCATGTGGATGTCGCCGCTGCTCGTCCACGCGCAGAAGCCGGACGGCTCCGACTCCTACGGCCTGATGACCGAGCAGCTGCTGCCGCACGGGCTGCTGGGCCTCGTCATCGTCGGGTTCTTCTCGCACACGATGGCCATGTGCTCCTCGGACGCCAACGCCATCGCGGCCGTCTTCACCCGTGACGTCGCCCCGGTGCTCTCCGCCAAGGCGCGCTCCTGGAACGAACGCCGGGGCCTGATCGCCGCCCGGCTGACGACCGTCGTCTTCCTCGGCCTGTCCATGGCGGTGGCCACGCAGGTCAACTCGCCCACCTTCAAGGACATCATCACCGTCGTCATCAAGTGGGTCGCCGGTCTGATGGGGCCGATCGCGATCCCGATGATGCTCGGGCTGCTGCGCGCGTTCCGCAAATCCGGGCCGACCGCGGCGCTCACCAGCTGGGCGATGGGTCTACTGGCCTTCTGGCTGGTCAACTACCCGATCAGCTGGAACGTCGACGGGGGCGTCCCGCTCCAGTACCAGGTCTCGATCCCGCTCGCGGTGTCCCTCGTCCTCTACATCGGCATCGGCTTCATCAAGCCCGAGGACACTCCCGAGCGCGACGACATCATCGAACGCATCAACACCGACGACGACGGCTCCGGTTCGGCAGCTGCCACGATCCCGGCTCCCACCGGGGCCCAGGACGACGTCCAGCGCCTGTAGACCGCGGGTCGCGATCCGGGTGCGGCTCTCGTCGTGGCCGGTCGCGCAGTTCCCCGCGCCCCTGGAGCGTGCGCTTCGCGCAGCTCCCTCGATGGAGATCGCGCACGAAGTGCGCATCTCCAGGGGCGCGGGGAACTGCGCGAGCAACCACGACGCGACCCGCACCCGACCACCGGCCGGCCAGGGCCTACGCCCGTGGATACCGGGCCAGCCACCCCTCAGACGCCCCGGCAGGGCCATGCAGCGCGGCCCCCTGCGTCATCTCCATGGCGAAATCG
Source organism: Streptomyces sp. NPDC057694 (assembly GCF_042799415.1). NCBI lineage: Bacteria > Bacillati > Actinomycetota > Actinomycetes > Kitasatosporales > Streptomycetaceae > Streptomyces > Streptomyces sp. NPDC057694. Next base: position 24,288 of record NZ_JBHVIX010000018.1, on the reverse strand, counting down.
TCGGCCAGTTCAAGAATCGTGGGCCGGCCCTCAAGCTCCACCACCCACGCCGGAGGCAACGCGGTCTCCCCGTGCAGCGCCCCGAGCAACCCCCCACAGAGCGCCCCGACGGCAGCAGAAGGCCCGTCGTGGTGGACGGCGAGCCCGAGCCCGTGACGGATGTCCTCGCCGACCAGCGCGCAGTACACGGCCCCCGAGAGCGCCCCGACGGCCCCGCCCTCGTCGACGAGTTCCCCGACCCGCGCCGCGTTCGGCATGCCCTGCCGTACGGCGCCCAGCGCATGCTTGAGCGCGTCCGCGACCGGCGGATGCCCGGGCCGTGCGGCGAGCAGGGCGAGAGTCCGCTGGACCGCCGCGTCCAGCGAGTCACCGCGCGCCAGGGCGTGCACGATCACGGCGTACGCGCCCGCCGAGAGATACGCCTCGGGCGCCCCGTGCGTCTGCACGGCGCATTCGACGGCCAGCTGAAGGACGAGCTGCGGCTCCCAGCCGACCAGCAGCCCGAACCCGGCGGACCGCGTCGCCGCCTCGGGCCCGTCCGCGTCGGGGTTCTTGGGCTTGTCCATGGTGCCCATGACGTCGTTGCCGAGCCCGAGCAGGCACGCCGGAACGGCCCCGCGGCGCGCGTACAGCCACTCCTCGCGGGCCAGCCAGCCGTCCTCCTTGCGCCGCTCGTCGGGCCCCCAGTCGCGCTGGGTGGCGGCCCACCGCAGATAGGCCCGGTGCACATCGGTGGGCGGGTGCCAGGCGCCGGTGTCACGGCGCACCTGGGCGCGGATCAGCCCGTCGACGGTGAACAGCGCGAGCTGGGTCGCGGCCGTGACGGCACCGGTGCGGCCGTAGGCGGGCAGCAGCTCGGCGCCGCGCGCGGCGGGGGCGTCGTCCGGCGCCTTCTCGTCGAGCGGGGCACCCAGCGCGTCGCCGAGCGCGGAGCCGAGCAACGCGCCGCGCACCCGGCTGCGGAAGTCCTGCTGTTCGGCGCGGCCCCAGACGGCCCCGGCGGCGGGTGGTGCGCCCATGGCTCTCCTTCGCTGCCCTGCGGCCTTCGACTCGCAGCACTGTAATCGACCAGGAACGTTCGCTTCAGTGATCCAAGCGACCTCAACTGGTATGGGAAGAGACGCCCTTGTGGTCACTTCGGCGCGCATTTGCCCAGTTCGCGAAGGTACAGAAGAGTCCGCTTCCTGAGGTTCCCGCGCCGTTCACCGCCCCGTCGCCCCCCGCTCTCCGGGGGCCCGAAGCATCCGCCTCATGACGCACACGAAGCAGCAGATGACGCGTGTCAGGGGCACGGTCACCGCTCTGTCGGCCGCCGCTTTCCTGGCCACTCTCGCAGCCCCGGCGGCCTCCGCGCACACCGCACACGCCGGGCACCACGCGCCGTCCGCCCGGATCCCCTTCACGCAGGCCGTGGTCACGGCGGCGGCGACCCCGGGCACGTACGAGATCTCCTGGAAGGCGCCCGGCACCCGGCACGTCACCGTGAAGGCGAACGGCCGCACCGTGGCGAGCGGCGGCTCCACCGGCACGGTGAAGGTCACCGGCCTCCCGGCGAACGCCGACCGCCAGTGGTTCGACCTCACCGCGGACCGCGGCCACGGCCTGCACCTGGCCGACCGCCTCGTCAAGCTCGACGGCGCGGTGAACTTCCGCGACGCCGGCGGCTACCGCACCAGCGACGGCCACTGGGTGAAGATGGGCGAGATCTACCGCTCGGACGCGCTCGACAAGCTGACCCCCGCCGACCTCGCCAAGCTGAAGCGGCTCGGCATCGACACGGACTTCGACCTGCGCATGGCCTCCGAGCGCTCCGCCGCGCCGGACCGCGTCCCGGCCGGCACCTCGTACGTGGTCGCGGACGTCCTCGCGGGCCAGGACACCGGCACCACGCTGCCCACGACGGAGGCGGCGGCCGTCGCGATGATGACCGACGGCGAGAAGTTCATGGTCAGCGGCGCCTCCGCGAAGACCGCCTACCGGAAGGTCTTCTCGGGCATCACGGCAGGCGACAGCGTGCTGTTCCACTGCACGGCGGGCAAGGACCGCACGGGCTGGGCGAACGCCGCGCTGCTCACCGCCCTCGGCGTCCCCCGCGAAACGGTCATGGCCGACTACCTCGCCTCGAACGACTACCGCGCCGAGGCCAACGCGGCGGCCCTCGCCTCGATGCCGCCGGAGCAGGCCAAGGTCTACAAGCCGCTCCTGGACGTCCGCGCCGGCTACCTGAACTCCGGGTTCGACGAGGTCCGCGACACGTTCGGCTCGTTCGACGCGTACGAGCGTCAGGGCCTCGGCATCAGCAAGGCCGAACTGCGCGACCTGAAGCGCGACCTGCTGGTCTGAGCCCGCACGCGAAAGGGCGGACACACCCTCATCGGTGCGTCCGCCCGTCCTCAGCAGGTCATGTCCTCAGCAGATGCAGGGTTCGTTGCCGGAGCCGAGACCGAGGATGTCGGAGCCGTCCAGCGCGCCGGAGAAGGCGTGCACCTCGTCGACCGAGCCGCGCAGGTACTCGCCCCACGCGCCGTCGACCTGCCCGCGGCCCACCTGAAGACCGCCGTCGCTGTGCCAGGCGCCGTGGAACGTCGCGGTCGCATCGGCGCTCGTGTAGCCGTTGACGTAGAGCTTGATCTGGTCGGTCGCGTCGTCGTACACGACGGCCAGCCGGTGGCCCGCGCCCTGCCCGCCGTCGGCGGACTCCTGCCGGCCGACGACGGTCTCCTTCGCCCCGGACTCGTCGGAGCCGGTCACCACCAGCTGCCACTGGTGGCTCGCGGGGTCGTACCGCACCTTGAACGCGTCCGCGTGCTCGCCGCCCTGGGACAGCACCGTCATCGGGTGCTCGGGCTCGGTGTCCGCGAGGCGGACCACGACGCCGATGGTGAAGCTGTCGCCCGTGTCCACGACGGGCTCGTCCGTGGCCGCGTGGCCGGTCGTGCCGTCCAGCGTCAGGTCGCCGTCGCCCACGAGCGCGTAGTCGGTCGCCGGAGTGCAGTCCGGGTCCAGCGCACAGCCGTCGTCGACGTTGCGGCGGATCGTCGCACCGTCGGACAGCTTCAGCGGCGCGCCGCCGTGCAGTTCGGGGCTCACGCCGCCGTCCGCGTTCTCCAGCGACCAGTGCCCCTTCAATTCCGGGGTGCGGGCGCCCAGTTCAGTGGCTTCTTCGGGGACGACCACACGGTCGTAGACCCGTACGTCACCCACTTCACCGTGCCAACGGTCGCGGTATCCGGCCGCGCCACGCGCCCGCCCGATCTGGAAGGCGCCCGCGGCCTCGGCCGGGGTCGCCTTCTGGGGCGTACCGACGTCGTGGCCGTTCACGTACAGCGTGGCGAGGCCCGTCTCGGCGTCGTAGAGGCCGAGGACGTGGGCCCACTCGCCGGTCTCGGGCGTCCCCCCGGACACCTGCGCGCCGCCGATCTTGAAGGACCACACGGGCGCCGCGTCGCTGCCCGGCCGCAGGCCGAGGGTGAAGCCGGGAGCGCCGTCGGCGTCCTGGCTCGCCACGGTCCGCACCGCGTCCGTGGCGGCCGGGCGGACCCAGCCGCCCACCGCGAACGTCCGCCGGGTGTCGGTCGCAGCCGTGCCCGGGGACAGGAATCCGTGACCCGTGCCGTCCAGGCTCGCCGTGGACTTCAGGTCGGTACCGCCCGGCGCCGCGGCGCCGAAGGTCACGCCGGTGCCGGCCTCCGCGGCGGGACCCGACTCGGCGGCGGCCGACTTCGAGCCGGCGGGATCGGCGAGGTTCCAGCGGGCGGCGGGCGCGCGGCCGTCCGTGACATAGAACCTGTAGTTCACGGTGCCGCTGATGCGGCCCGAGTGGTCGATCGCCTGAACGCTCAGCGTCTCGGGGCCGATGTCCACCGGCAGGAACCGGATGGCGGCGGGCCCGCCAGGCTCCTTCGGCGACACCGTCTTATAGCCGCCGCCTATGTACGAGTAGCGGTACTTGACGACGTCGTCCGACGGGGAGTCCACCGTGAAGGTGCCGTACTCCCCGACGGGCGAGGTCCACGAATCCTCCGGGAATTCGGCCGAGGACACGACCGGCTCCTCCGGGTTCTCGTCGTCGATGACGAACTCGCAGACGGATCCGCCGTCCTCTGAGCTCCACGCCGAGACGGCCTCGCCGTCGTTCGCGCGGACCCGCCAGGACACGACGGTGCCCGGCGGCACGTCGTCGGGCATCCGCCAGGACTGCTCCCTGCCGGAATCCGACGTGTACGAGGTGTAGGTCCTGCGCTGCTCGGCGCCGTCCGCACCCGTCCACCAGGCCTCGAAATCGCCCTGTACGAGGTTGCCCTCGACGGGCCCGTCGTCGCTCTCGGGGTCGTAGAGCACGGCGGTCAGCCGCGGCGCCTCCGAGACGTACGGCCGCTCCGCCCCCGTGCCGCACGCCTTGCCGCCGGTCCCCAAGTCCTGCACGAGCGGCTTCAACGGCGGCAGGTTGTCGGCCGCCAGGGCCGCCGACGGCGCCGCGACGACCGTCAGTGTCGCCGAGCCCACGACGGCCGCCCGTCTGAGTCTGCTCCAAGTCCTTTTACTGCGTGGCATGTTGGCCCCTCCCCTGTCGTCCCGTTCTGATCACGGGTCGCAGGAGGCTAACAGCAGGCACTGACACGAGTGAGTCATTAAAGAGGGCCGGGACCCGGGCTCGGGCGCCCCGGGTCCCGGCCGCCCTCAGTCCTCCAGCACCGGCAGCAGCTCCGGCAGATGCCCGTCCGACGCGGCCGCGGCCCGTACCCGCTCCTCCGGGACGGCTCCGTACAGCGTCGTGCGCGGCTTCGCCGGGCGGTCCGCCGCGTCGGCGACCGCGATCAGGTCCTTGACGGACTTGTACGAGCCGTACGACGAGCCCGCCATCCGCGAGATGGTCTCCTCCATCAGCGTGCCGCCGAGGTCGTTGGCGCCGGAGCGGAGCATCTCGGCGGCGCCCTCGGTGCCGAGCTTCACCCAGCTGGTCTGGATGTTGGGGATGTGGGGGTGGAGGAGGATCCGGGCCATCGCGGTGACCGCCCGGTTGTCGCGGGTGGTCGGGCCGGGGCGGGCGATACCCGCCAGGTACACCGGCGCGTTGGTGTGGATGAACGGCAGCGTCACGAACTCCGTGAAACCACCGGTCTCCTGCTGGATTCCGGCGAGCGTGCGCAGGTGCCCGAGCCAGTGGCGGGGCTGGTCCACGTGTCCGTACATCATCGTGGAGGAGGACCGGATGCCCAGCTCGTGGGCGGTCTTGATGACCTCGATCCAGGTGGCCGTGGGCAGTTTGCCCTTGGTGAGGATCCAGCGGACCTCGTCGTCGAGGATCTCGGCGGCCGTGCCGGGGATCGAGTCCAGGCCCGCTTCCCTGGCGGCGGTCAGCCACTCGCGGATCGACATCCCGGTGCGGGTCGCGCCGTTCACGACCTCCATCGGGGAGAAGGCGTGGACGTGCATGCCGGGCACGCGTTCCTTCACGGCCTTCGCGATGTCGAAGTAGGCCGTGCCGGGCAGGTCCGGGTGGATGCCGCCCTGCATGCAGACCTCGACCGCGCCGACCTCCCAGGCCTGTTGGGCGCGGTCCGCGACCTGGTCCAGGGACAAGGTGTACGCGTCGGCGTCCGTGCGGCGCTGCGCGAAGGCGCAGAAGCGGCAGCCGGTGTAGCAGACGTTCGTGAAGTTGATGTTCCGCGTGACGATGTACGTGACGTCGTCGCCGTTGACTGTTTTACGGATGTCGTCGGCGATTCCGCAGAGGGCGTCGAGCGCCGGGCCGTCCGCGTGGAGCAGGGCGAGGGCCTGGTCGTCGGTGAGCCGGGTGGGGTCGTCGGCGGCCACCGCGAGGGCCTCGCGCACGTCGCCGTCGATGCGGGACGGCACCATGCCCGGCGCCGCCTGCTCGCGCAGCGCCTCCCAGTCGCCGTACACCTCGTCGAAGTCGTCGCGGCGGTCGGACGTGCGGCCGTCGGTGTCGATGGTGCGGTGCAGGTCGGTGCGGCCGGACGCGGCCACGTAGCCCTCGTCGGGCTCCTGCCAGGGGCGGCCGACCACCGGCGCGTCCGGGACGGCCAGACCCGTCTCCGGGTCGGCGAGGGCGCGGACGTGCGGGAGCAGGCGCGGGTCGAGCCACGGCTCGCCGCGGGTCACGAACTCCGGGTACACGCAGAGCCGTTCGCGCAGCTCGAAGCCGGCGGTCGCGGACTGCTCGGCCAGCTCCTCCAGCTTCGGCCACGGCTTCTCGGGGTTGACGTGGTCGATGGTGACCGGGGAGACCCCGCCCCAGTCGTCGATGCCGGCGCCGATGAGGCGCGTGTACTCGCCGTCTACGAGGTTCGGCGGGGCCTGGAGATTGCCCGACGGGCCCATGATGTGCCGGGCGACGGCCACCGTGGCGACCAGGTCGTCGAGTTCGGCGTCGGGCATGCCGCGCATCGCCGTGTCCGGCTTGGCGCGGAAGTTCTGGATGATGAGTTCCTGGACGCCGTGGTACGAGCGGGCGACGCGGCGCAGCGCGAAGAGGGATTCCGCCCGCTCCTCGTAGGTCTCGCCGATGCCGATCAGCAGCCCGCTGGTGAAGGGGACGGAGGAGCGGCCCGCGTCCTCAAGCACCCGCAGCCGCACGGCCGGTTCCTTGTCCGGGGAGCCGTAGTGCGGCATCCCAGGCTCCGACCACAGCCGGGTCGCCGTCGTCTCCAGCATCATGCCCATGCTCGGCGCAACGGGCTTGAGCCGCTGGAAGTCGGTCCAGGACAGCACTCCCGGGTTGAGGTGCGGGAGCAGGCCCGTCTCCTCCAGGATGCGGATCGATATGGCCCGGACGTACGCGATGGTGTCGTCGTAGCCGTGCGCGTCCAGCCACTCGCGGGCCTCGGGCCAGCGGTCCTCCGGCTTGTCGCCGAGGGTGATCAGGGCTTCCTTGCAGCCGAGTTCGGCGCCCTTGCGCGCGATGTCGAGGACCTCGTCCTGCGACATGAACATCCCGTGGCCCTCGCGGCGCAGCTTGCCGGGGACGGTCACGAACGTGCAGTAGTGGCACTTGTCGCGGCACAGCCGGGTCAGCGGGATGAAGACGCTCTTGGAGTACGTGATGACGCCGGGCCGCCCGGCCGCTTCCAGGCCCGCGTCGCGCACCCGGGCGGCCGACGCGGTGAGGTCGTCGAGGTCGGCGCCGCGCGCCTGGAGCAGCACGGCGGCCTCCGTGACGTCGAGCGCGACGCCGTCCCTGGCCCGTTTCAGCGCGCGGCGCATCGCGTTGGCCGTGGGACGGTCAGTCTGCTGCGTCTGGGGTACGGCGTCCTGATCACTCATGAATTGAGCATACGAGCGGGGGCCTCCGGCCTACGAGAGCGCATGGCGGTTGAGGAGATGACGCACGAAGTGCGCATCTCAGGGGCGCGAGGAACGGCGCGACCAGCCACGACGAGACCCGCGGCCGCGCTCCAGGAGAACAACCCTCTTCCGGGCGTTCACAAATACTGCGCGTACTCGTCGAGAGACTTCAGCACAGTCCCCGTATCCCCCGGCGGCAGTTGCAGCACCACCTCCTCGATGTCCTGCTCGGCGTAGTGCGCGAGCTTGCCGGGCGTCGGCAGCACCGCGTACGGCACGATCTCCAGCGCGCCGGGGTCCCGGCCCGCCTCCTGCCAGCGCTCCCTCAGCTCGGGCACCGTCCGGCTCAGCCCGGCGCCGCCGATGGGCATCCAGCCGTCGGCGTAGGCGCAGATGTGCGCGAACAGCTTCGGCCCAGCGGCGCCGCCGACGAGGATGCGGGGCGCGCCGCCGCGCACCGGCTTGGGGAAGGCGTGGCTGGCGCGCACTCCGGGGCCGAACTCACCCTGGTACGACGTGGGTTCGGCCGCCCACAGCGCCCGCATGACACCCATCCGCTCGCGGACGAGATCGCGGCGCGTGCGCCACTCGGTGACGCCGTGGTCGGCGGCCTCCTCGCGGTTCCAGCCGAAGCCGACGCCAAGTGTGAAGCGGCCGCCGGAGAGGTGGTCGAGGGTGGCGATCTGTTTGGCCAGGGCGATCGGGTCGTGCTCCATGGGGAGGGTGACGCCGGTGCCGAGCGTGAGGTGGTCGGTGACGGCGGCGGCCTGGGCGAGCGCGACGTACGGGTCGAGGGTGCGGGTGTACTCGCGGGGCAGGTCACCGCCGTTGGGGTACGGGCTGGTGCGCTCCACGGGGATGTGGGTGTGCTCGGGGAGATAGAGCCCGGCGAAGCCGCGCTGCTGGAGTTCGGCGGCGAGGCGCACGGGCGTGATGGTCTCGTCGGTCAGGAAGATCGTGGTCGAGATCCGCATGCGGCTTTCCTACCGGCGGGGGTTCCAGGAGTCCATGGGCAGGGCTACGCTCCCCTGATCGCATTCGCCACAAGCTCTTTACCGGCCTTTTGCGAATCGCGGCTCGGAGTTGTTTCCGGGCCATTCCTCACGGGGGTTTTCGATGTCTGTACGTTCACGTCCGGCGGCGGTGCTGGTATTGCTCGGAGCGCTGCTGTTCGGAGCGGTTCCGGCGACGGCGTCCGCGCACACCGGGAGCACGACGGTGTCGGCGGCCGCGACGGCGGCGGGGCACAAGTCGTCGGCATCGGCGCCGCACAAGGTCACCGTGGCCAAGTCGGTGACGCGGATCGGCAAGTCCAAGCGGAAACACAAATCGCGGCACGGCGGATCGTTCGGAAAGATCGCCCTGATCCTGATCATTCTGCTCGTGCTCGTCGCCCTGCTGGTCTTCGGCCTGTTCCGCAAACGCTCCAGGTCGTAATCCGCCGCTCCCCTTCCATTGGAGAGCGGTTAACGGCTCAATACCAGAGTTGCCCGCGCCACATCCGACACTCTGGGGAGCCGCGACATGTGCACCGACGCCGATCACGGAGACGGCAGAGACCTCGGCAGGCGGGCGCTGCTGGCGACCGGGGCGGCCACCGCGCTTACGCTCGGCACCATGAGCTTCGCCGACGCCGCCGAGGGCTCCCGGTCGACCCGGACGCTCACCGGCACGCTGCCGCCGGGCGCCCCCGACTTCGTGTACCTGCCGGTGGAGGTGCCGCGCGGGGTACGGGAGATCAAGGTCGCGTACACGTACACGAAGGCCACCGTGCCGGCCGGCACGCAGAACAACGCGCTGGACATCGGCATCTTCGACGAGCGCGGCACGGCGCTCGGCGGCGAGGGCTTCCGGGGCTGGTCGGGCGGGGCCCGCACCGAGTTCTTCGTGCGGGCCGACGACGCGACGCCCGGCTACATCCCGGGGCCGGTGCGCGCCGGGACCTGGCACATCGCGCTCGGCCCGTACACGGTGGCGCCGGACGGCCTGCCCTACTCGGTCACGGTGACGCTCACGCACGGCGAGCCCGGCGAGACGCCCGCGCCGTCCTATCCGCCCGAGCGGGCGCGCGGGCGCGGCCGGGCCTGGTACCGCGGCGACTGCCACCTGCACTCCTGGTACTCGGACGGCAAGCGGACCCCCGCCGAGATCGGCGCCCTCGCGCGGGCGGCGGGCCTGGACTTCATCAACACCTCCGACCACAACACCCACTCCTCCCACGCCCATTGGGCGGACGTGGCGGGCGACGACCTGCTGGTGATGATCGGCGAGGAGATCACGACCCGCAACGGCCATGTCGTCGCCCTCGGCACCGACCCCGGCACGTTCATCGACTGGCGCTACCGGGCCCGGGACAACCGCTGGGCCAAGTACGCGGACCGGATCCGGCGGGCGGGCGGCCTGGTCGTCCCGGCGCATCCGCACGCGACCTGCATCGGCTGCGGCTGGAAGTTCGGCTTCGGCGAGGCGGACGCGGTGGAGGTGTGGAACGGCCCGTACACGGCGGACGACGAGATCTCCCTGGCCGACTGGGACAACACCCTTGTCTCCTACGCCCGTTCACGTGGCCGCGGCGGCTCCTGGCTGCCCGCGATGGGCAACAGCGACGCCCACCGCGACCCGGACCGGGTCGGCGGCCCCCAGACGGTGGTCCTCGCCGACGACCTCACGCGGGACGCGATCCAGGCGGGCATCAGAGCGGGCCACGCCTACGTCGCCGAGACCAAGGACGTCGAGGTCGCCTTCACGGCGAGCGGCGGCCGGGGCCGGGTGGCCGGCCTCGGCGAACGCCTCACGGTCGCCGCCGACACCCCGGTGACGGTGGACCTGAAGGTGAGCGGCGCCCCCGGCTGCACCCTGCACATCGTCACGGACGAAGGCACCCTGTTCACGTCGGCTCCACTGCCCGACTCCGGCACAGGCAGCGCGAGCTGGCGGACGACGCCGTCCTACGCGGCGTACGTACGCGCCGAGGTCCGCCACCCCACGACGGTCCCGGGCCTGCCCGGCGCCCTGACGGCGTTCACGAACCCGATCTTCTTGGGGGCGTGAGGGGCGGGAGCCGGTTCGGGGAGCGGCCGGGGAGCGGCCCTACTCCCCCACCACCAGCACCTCGGTCTCCCGGTTCAGCACCTCGCCGCGGAAGAAGGCCGGGCTGCGGCGGCCCATGACCAGCATGATCACGACGCCGATGAGCAGCAGGCCGACGCCGATCACGAAGACCGAGCCCACGCCGAGGACCGAGGAGCCGCTGCCGTACTCCGGGTTCCACATGTCCACCAGGGTCTTCACGAAGACCGCCGACAGCAGGAGGCCGCCCAGGGCCGGGAAGAGGCCCTTGAAGGTGAAGTCGCGCAGTGAGGAGCGCAGCTCCGCCTTGAAGTACCAGGCGCAGGCGAACGCCGTCAGGGCGTAGTAGAAGCAGATCATGAGGCCGAGCGCGTAGATCGTGTCGACCAGGACGTGCTCGGAGACCAGCGTCATGACCGTGTAGAAGACGGCCGTGGCCGCGCCCGCGGTGACCGTCGCCCGGCCCGGCGTCTTGAAGCGCGGGTGGACGCGGGCGTACGAGGCCGGGAGCGCCTCGTACGTCGACATGGCGAGGACCGTGCGGGCGACCGGGATGAAGGTGGTCTGCAGGCTGGCCGCCGCCGAGGCGAGGACCGCGAGGAAGAGCAGGATGCCGAGGGTGGGGCCCATCACCGGTCCCGCCAGCGCGGCGAAGACGTTGTCGGAGGTCTCCGGGTTGGCGAGGCCGAGGCCCTTGTCTCCGGAGCCGACGATCATCTGGGCGGCGACGCCCGTGGCCAGGTAGGAGCCGACGAGGACGACCATCGCGATGAGCGCGGCGCGCCCCGGCGTCCTCTCGGAGCCGATCGTCTCCTCGTTGGCGGTCAGGCAGGTGTCCCAGCCCCAGTACATGAAGATCGACAGGGAGAGCCCGGCGGTGAACGCGCCGAAGGACTGCACCGAGAACGGGTTCAGCCACGACCAGGAGAACGGCACCGAGGTCGGGAAGTCCGCCGAGCCCGCCTTCGTCACCGCCATCACGACGAAGACGGCGAGCACGACCAGTTGCAGGCCGACCAGCGTGTACTGCACGCCCTTCGTGGCGGTCATGCCGCGATAGCTGATCGCCGTGGCCGCCGCGATCAGCGCCAGGCACGTGAGGATGTGCACGGCCTTGTTGCCGTCGAGATCCGCCACCGCCGAGCTGTTGGTGATCTCCCCGGCGAGCAGCCAGAAGTACGAGGTCGCGACCCCGGCGAGATTCGACAGCACGATGATCGTCGCGATGACGAGACCCCAGCCGCACATCCAGCCCACGCGCGGCCCGAACGCCTTGACGGTCCAGGTGAAGGACGTACCGCAGTCCGGCATCACCTTGTTCAGCTCGCGGTACGCGAACGCGACGAGCAGCATCGGCAGGAACCCGGCCAGGAACACCGCCGGCATCTGTAGCCCGACCTCACCGGCCGTCGAGCCGAGGGTCGAGGTGAGGCAGTAGACGGGCGCCACCGTGGAGACGCCGATGACGGCGCTGCCGAGCAGCCCGACGGAGTTCCCGCCGAGGCCCTTGCCCTCGCTCTTCCCTGTGCCCTCCTGGGGCCGCACGTCCAGCTGAGTCATGAACAGGACGTTAAATCCTGCGGTTTCCACATCTGGCGGGATTCGTCACGACATGGACTCTTAATGATCCATGGGCAATTCGGGCAACCACTTAAGACTTAGTGAGCCACCCTCTCACCCTAGCCGCACTTTGCAAGGCGATCGGCCCGGCGTCCGATATTCGGGAATCGCAGCCGGGTCCGATATGCCCCGTTCAAAATTTTCCCGTGACGGTTGGGTCACGTAACCCCCGTCACGTCACCCCGTCACGTCACCCCGTCACGTCACCCGGGCCACACGATCGACTGCAGCTCGCTGTAGGCGTGCAGCGCGTACGAGCCGACGTCCCGCCCCACCCCGCTCTTCTTGAACCCGCCGAACGGCGCCTCCATGTTCCGCCCGACCGTGTTCACCCCGACCCCGCCGGCCCGCAGCCGCCGCGCGACCCGGAAGGCGCGGGCGACGTCGCCGGACCACACGTAGTCGATGAGCCCGTACTCGGAGTCGTTGGCCAGCGCCACCGCCTCGTCCTCGTCGCCCGGCCCCTCCCCGTCGAAGGGGACGACCGTGACGACCGGGCCGAAGATCTCCTCGCGCACCACCCGCATGTCGTTGGTGCACCCGGCGAGCAGCGTCGGCGCGACGTAGAAGCCCGTGTCCGTGCCGGGCCCGGCGGGCCGCTCCCCGCCCGCGACCACCGTCGCCCCCTCCTTGCGCCCCAGCTCCACGTACGACTCGACGCGCTCGCGGTGGGCCGCCGAGATGACCGGCCCGACGACCGTGCCGCGCTCCCTCGGGTCGCCGACCTTCATGAAGGCGCTGTACGCGGTGAGCTTGTCGACGAACGCGTCGTACACCGAGCGGTGCACGAGCGCCCGGGTCGGCGCCGTACAGATCTGCCCGCTGTAGAAGGCGTATGTCGTGCCGATCCCGGCGACGGCCGAGTCGAGGTCGGCGTCGCCGAAGACGACCGCGGCGCCCTTCCCGCCCAGCTCCATCAGCTGCCGTTTCATGGTCCGCCCGCACACCTCGCCGATGCGCTGCCCGACGGCGGTGGACCCGGTGAAGCTCACCATGTCCACGTCGTCGGAGTCGACGGCCGCCTCCCCCACGTCCACCGAGGCACCGCTCACCACGTTCACGACACCCGGCGGCGCCCCGGCCTCGTCGAGGGCGGCCGCCATCCGGTACACGGAGAGCGGGTCCTGCGGGGCCGGCTTCACGACGACGGTGTTGCCCATGGCGAGCGCGGGCGCGACCTTGCCCGCCGGGTTGGCCCACGGGTTGTTGTACGAGGTGATGCAGGTGACGACGCCGACGGGCTGGCGCACGGCGAGCGCGCCCATCACCCCTGCCTTGCCCATGGGCCCGGCCTCGTTGATCTGCGGCGCCAGCCCTTCCTCCACGGGTTCGAGGGCGCCCTGCGCGTACCGCCGGAAGCGGGTGATGCCGACGCCGACCTGCATCCCGCGGGCGGTGCCGGTGGTGGCGCCGCTCTCGGCCTGCGCCAGCTCGGCGTTGGCCGCGAAGTCGCGCTGCATGAGGTCGGCGGCCCGGTCGAGGATCGCGGCCCGCTCCCGGGGCGTCGTCCGCGACCAGGCTCCGAAGGCGTCCCGGGCGGCGCGCGCGGCGTCGTGCACCTGCTGCCGCGAGGCCTCGGGGGCGGCGCCCACGACCCGCTCGCTCGCCGGGTCGACCACGTCGTAGGTGCCGCCCGCGGGCTCGACCCACTCGCCGCCGATGAACAACCTGCCGTCCACAGCGCTCACTTGGTGCTCACCGTCCGCGTGTCCTGCCCCGAGCGGAGCACCTTCCCGGGCACGGCGCCGCTGACGACGTCATGGCGGATGGCCTCGACCCCGTTGACCCACACGGCCGTGATGCCGATCGCCTTGGAGTCCAGGCGCGGGCTGTCGCCGGGCAGGTCGTGCACCAGCGTCGCCTTGCCCGCGTCGATGGCCTCCGGATCGAAGAGCACCAGATCGGCGTGGAACCCCTCCTGCACGGTCCCGCGCTCGCGGAGCCCGAACAGCTCGGCCGGGTCGGAGGTCAGCATCTTCACGGCCTGCTCCAGGCCGACCAGCCTGCGCCCGCGCAGACAGTCCCCGATGAACCGGGTCGTGTACGGCGCCCCGCACATCCGGTCCAGGTGCGCCCCGGCGTCGGAGCCGCCCAGCATGACGTCCTCGTGCCCCCAGGCCTCGGCGCGCAGCGCCCACGAGTCGGGGTCGTTGTCGGTCGGCATCGGCCAGAGCACCGTCCGCAGCCGGTCGTTGGCGCAGATCTCGACGAGACACTCGAAGGGCTCCTGCCCCCGCTCGGCGGCGATGTCCTTGACGACCCGTCCGGTGAGCCCCTCGTTGGTCTCCGAGTACGTGTCCCCGATGACGTAGCGCCCGAAGTCGGTGAGCCGCCGGAAGACGCCGGCCTCCTTGCTGCCGGCGCGGCGCAGCATCTCGGCGCGCACGTCCGGGTCGCGGAGCTTCGCGATCCGCTCGTCGACGGGCAGCCCCAGCACATCGCCCCACCCGGGGATGAGGTTGAGCGCGCAGAACGTGCCGAGCGACATGTTCATCGGGGTCAGGATCGGCATGGTCAGGGCGATGATCCGGCCGCCCGACTTGCGGGCCCGCTCACTCGCCGCGAGCTGGCGCGGTACGCGTTCGGGGACGGCGGCGTCGATGGTCAGCACGTTCCAGTTGAGCGGGCGCCCGGCGGCGGCGCTCATCTCCACGAACAAGTCGATCTCGTCGTCGCTGAACTGATCGAGGCACCCGGCGACGATCGCCTCGATCTGTGTACCCTCGTGCTCCCCCACCGCCTTGCTGAGCGCGATGAGTTCGGCGGGCAGCGCGTGCCGCGAGGCGACCGGCTTGCCGTCGCCGTCCGAGTGCGTGGAGGACTGGGTGGTGGAAAGACCCCACGCGCCGGCGTCCATGGCGTCGTGGAACAGCGCGAGCATGGCGTCCATCTGCTGCTCACTGGGCTGCCCGCCGACGGCGTCCGCCCCCATCACGTACCGGCGCAGCGCGCAGTGCCCCACCATGAACCCGGCGTTGACCGCGATCCGCCCGTCGAGGGCGCCGAGGTACTCCCCGAAGGAGTTCCAGCTCCAGGGCGCCCCTTCCTCCAGGGCGACCAGTGACATCCCCTCGACCTTGGACATCATCCGCCGGGTGTAGTCGGCGTCGTCCGGCCGCTCGGGGTTCAGCGGCGCGAGCGTGAAGCCGCAGTTGCCGCCCGCGACCGTCGTCACGCCATGATTGAGCGAGGGCGTCGCGTACGGGTCCCAGAACAACTGCGCGTCGTAATGCGTATGCGGATCGACGAACCCGGGCGCGAGCACCAGCCCCGAGGCGTCCTCACTGCTCCGCGCCTCCTCGGCGACGGCCCCGGCCTCGGCGATGACGGCGATCCGCCCGTCACGGATGCCGACATCGGCGACGTAGGCGGGGGCACCGGTCCCGTCGACGACGGTCGCGCCCTTGATCAGGTGATCGAGCATGCCTGCTCCTCAGCAACTCAAGCCCCTCCGGCGTTTGAGGAGCGGGGTATGGGGCGGAGCCCCAAACCAAGCCCCTCCGGCGTTTGAGGAGCGGGGTCCGGGGCGGAGCCCCGTGACGGTGACTACGACAGGGCCCCGGCTCTCCTGTCCGGGAGGAGGAAAGCCGGGGCAGCTCAAGAGGTCAGACCCCGGCCGACCGGAACCGGGTCGTCCGATGCACCGGATCGGTGTCGATCTTCGGAATGACATGCTCCCCGATGAGCTTGATCGAGTTCAGCGTGTCCTCGTGCGAGATCCCGATCGGCAACCCGAACGACAACTGATCGGCCCCGGCCTGCTCCCACCGCTTGCACTGCTGAAGCACCTCCCCGGGATCCCCGCAGATCATCAGCTCCTCGGCGATGAGCAGCTCGATGATCTCCCGGTTGTACTCGGGAAGAACCTCCGGCCACTCGGGAATCCCCTCGGGCCGCGGGAAGGTGTCGTGGTACCGGAAGACCAGCGACTGAAGGTAGTTGAGCCCGCCCCCGACCGCGATGTCGACGGCCTTGTCATGGGTCTCGGCACAGATCGCGGTCGAGGTCACCATGACGTTGTCGTTGACGAAGGCACCGATCGGCTCGGCCTCCGTGATCGCGGTCTTGTACTGCTCCAGGACCCACTCCATGTCGGAGACCTTCTGCACGGAGAACCCGAGCACGCCCAGCCCCTTCCTGGCGGCCATGGCGTACGAGGGCGGGGACCCGGCCGCGTACCACATGGCGGGGTGCGACGAGCCGTGCGGCTTGGGGAAGATCTTGCGCGGCGGCAGCGACCAGTGCTTGCCCTGGAACCCGACGTACTCGTCCTGGAGCCACATCTTCGGGAACTCGGCGATGGTCTCTTCCCAGATCTCCTTGGTGTAGTTCATGTCGGTCACACCAGGTATGAACCCGAGAATCTCGTGGCTGCCGGCCCCGCGCCCGCTGCCGAACTCGAACCGCCCCTCGCTGAGGTGGTCCATCATGGCGACCTTCTCGGCGACCTTCACCGGATGGTTCACCTGGGCCAGCGGATTGAAGATGCCGGAGCCGAGGTGGATCCGGTCGGTGGCGTGTGCCAGGTACCCGAGGAACACGTCGTTCGCCGAGAGGTGCGAGTACTCCTCCAGGAAGTGGTGCTCGGACGCCCAGGCGTACTTGAAGCCGGACTTGTCCGCCTGGATGACGTACTCGGTCTCGTTCATGAGCGCGCGGTGCTCGGCGGTGGGGTCGGTCAGCGCCTGCTTGCCCACGTATCCCTGTACAAAGAGCCCGAATTCCAAGGAGGTTCACCGTCCTCGTCAGTTTCTGACGATCCGTCAGATTGGATGGGATGACTGTTCCATTGCGACCTGCGACCGTCAATACCTGACGCATCGTCAGGTACACCGGGGTCGGGGCGAGCAGGGCTAGAGGATGCTGACCCCGGCGAGCCACCCGCCGTCGACGACGAACGGCTGCCCGGTGATGTACGAGGAGTCCTCCTCGGCGGTGAGGAACAGCGCGAGCCGCGCGACCTCCTCCGGCCTGCCGACCCGGCCGAGCGGCACGAGCTTGCGGTACAGCTCGTCGAGCGCCTCGGTGCCGGCCTGGATGTCGCCGCCCGGGTCGAGCTGGGCGGGGTTGCTCATCGCGGTGTCGATGGCGCCGGGGCAGACGGCGTTGACCCGTATCTTCTTCGCCGCCAGCTCCAGGGCCGCGACGCGGGTCAGGCCCACGATCGCGTGCTTGCTCGCGGCGTACGCGCCGACCAGCGCCATGCCCGTGACCCCGGTGAACGAGGACGTGTTCACGATCGACCCGCCGCCCGCCTCGGCGATCTCGGGGGCGACGGTCTTGATCCCGAGGAAGGCGCCGATCTGATTGACGTTCACGATCTGCTGGAACTCCTCCAGCGGGGTGCTGGTCAGTTCGTTGAAGCGCAGGATGCCCGCGTTGTTGACCAGCCCGTCGATCTTCCCGAAGGCGTCCTTGGCGCCGCGCACGGCGGCGCCCCAGTCCTCTTCCCTGCTGACATCCAGATGCACGTACAGACCGCCGACGTCCTTCGCGACAGCCTCACCCTGATCGTCGAGCACATCGGCGACGACGACCTTCGCGCCCTCGGCGGCGAACAGCCGCGCCTCCTTCTCGCCCTGCCCGCGCGCCGCACCCGTGATGAGAACGACGCGCCCGTCGAGCTTGCCCATGTCCCTACGCTCCTCAGCTGAGTTGGGGTGCCACATCGGCCGCGAAGGCCGCGATCTGATCGACGAGTTCGGTACGTCCACGACTGCGGAACCGCACCTGGATCTGGTGCACCCCCATGGCCGCGTACGCGCGCAGCGACTCGGCCAGTTCGTCCGGCGGGCCGCTGAGGGTGCGCCGCCCGACGTGCCAGGAGGGCTCGCCCACGTACAGCGGCTCGGCGATGGCGCCGATGGTCAGCGGCGCCTCGATACCGGCCTCGGCGCGCAGCCGCCTGATGGTCCCGATCTTCTCGGCCAGCTGGTCCCGCGGGTCGCCCTGCGGCAGCCATCCGTCGCCCTTGAGCGCGGCGCGCCTGATGGCGGGCGCCGAGGAACCGCCGACCCATACGGGGACGTGCGCCTGTGCGGGCCTGGGCTTCTGCCCGAGCCCCTCGAACTGGAACAACTCCCCTTTATAGGAGGGGAACTCCTCCTGCGTGAGCGCCGCCTTGAGCGCGTCGACGGTCTCGTCGAGCACCGCCCCGCGCCGGGCGAAGTCGACGCCGAGCGCCTCGAACTCCTCCTGTACGTGACCGGCCCCGACCCCGAGAATCAGGCGCCCGCCGCTGAGGTGGTCCAGGGTCGCGTAACTCTTGGCGGAAAGCAGCGGATGCCGCAGCGCGACGACGGCGACGTGACTGAGCAGCCTCGCCCGCTCCGTCACCCCGGCCAGGAAGGAGAGGGTGGCCACCGGGTCGTACCAGGTCGTCGACATGGCGTCGGCGAGGCGTCGCGGGATGCCGACGTGGTCGCAGACGGCGATGTAGTCGAACCCGCCACGGTCGGCGGCCCGTGCGATCTCCACGAGGTCGTCGACGCCGGCTCCGTCCTCCCACTTCTCTGCGTACATGGTGCTCTGGGACTGAATGGGGAGCTGAATCCCGTAAGCGAGCCGCGCCATACCCGGATCCCCTTACCTGACGGTCCGTCACATACCAACGCCCCCCATCCTCATACCTGACACCCCGTCAGACAAGCCCCGGGCCACCATCCACCCGACGACCGGCGGAGCTTCTCGCGCAGTTCCCCGCGCCCCTTGAGGGGTTGTTGTCCGTCTGCGGCCCGGCGGGGGCTGGTCGCGCAGTTCCCCGCGCCCCTTATCGGGTTGTCGTTCGTCTGCGGCCCGGCGGGGGCTGGTCGCGCAGTTCCCCGCGCCCCTGAGGCATGCGCTGCGCGCAGCCTCCCCTCTGAGGCTGCGCTCCGCGCGCCTCCACACGGGGCAGGGGGCGCGCGCCTCCACACGGGGCAGGGGGCGCGCGCCTCCACCAGGGGGTAGGGGGCACACCTCCACCTGAGGCAGGGGCCACGCCTCCGCCTTGGGCAGGTGGCGCGCCTCCGATGGAGGTCGCGCACGAAGTGCGCATCTCCAGGGGCGCGGGGAACTGCGCGAGAAGCGGCCACCGGCCGCAAGCCGAAGAACAACCCCTCAAGGGGCGCGGGGAACTGCGCAAACAGCCCCGCCCCGCCACAGGCGACCCACCCCGACCGGAGGTCAGGACGCCGAAGGATCCCAGAGCCCCTCGGGCGTCAGCCCGAGAAGATCGATGGCGTTGCCCCGCACGATGCGCTCCACCACATCCGGCGCCAGATGCCCCATCTGAGCCTCCCCCACCTCCCGAGACTTCGGCCAGGTCGAGTCGGAGTGCGGATAGTCGGTCTCGTAAAGAACATTGGGCACCCCGATGGCATCCAGATTGCGCAGCCCAAACGCATCATCGAAGAAGCACCCGAACACATGCTCGGCGAAGTACTCACTCGGCGGCTTACGCACCTTGTCGGCGACCCCGCCCCACCCCCGGTTCTCCTCCCAGACCACATCGGCCCGCTCCAGGATGTACGGGATCCACCCGATCTGCCCCTCGGCGTACATGACCTTGAGGTTCGGGAAGCGTTCGAACTTGCCGCTCATCAGCCAGTCGACCATCGAGAAGCAGCAGTTGGCGAAGGTGATGGTGGACCCGACGGCGGGCGGCGCGTCCGGCGACGTCGACGGCATCTTGCTGCTGGACCCGATGTGCATGGCGATGACGGTCCCGGTCTCGTCGCACGCGGCGAGGAACGGATCCCACTCGTCGCCGTGGATGGACGGCAGCCCGAGATGCGGCGGAATCTCGGAGAAGGCCACCGCGCGCACCCCGCGCGCGGCGTTGCGCCGCACCTCGGCGGCGGCCAGCCCGGGATCCCAGAGCGGGACGAGAGTGAGCGGTATCAGCCGCCCGGCGGCAGCCGGCCCGCACCACTCGTCGACCATCCAGTCGTTGTACGCGCGCACCCCGAGCAGCCCCAGCTCCCGGTCCTTGGCCTCGGTGAAGGTCTGCCCGCAAAAGCGCGGGAACGTGGGGAAGCAGAGCGCGGACTGGACGTGGTTGACGTCCATGTCGGCCAGCCGGGCGGGGACGTCGAACGACCCCGGCCGCATCTGCTCGTAGGTGATGACCTCCAGCTTGATCTCGTCCCGGTCGTAGCCGACGGCGGTGTCGAGCCGGGTGAGGGGCCGGTGGAGGTCCTCGTACACCCACCAGTCTCCGATGGGCCCGTCGTCACCGGGCCGGCCCATGACGGGCGCGAACTTTCCGCCCAGAAAGCTCATTTCCTTCAGGGGCGCGCGGACGATCCGCGGCCCGACGTCGGCGAACTTCTTCGGCAGCCGGTCGGACCACACGGTGGGCGGCTCGACGGTGTGGTCGTCGACGGAGATGATGAGCGGCAAGTCGACTGATTCCGGGGCACTTTGTGCGTTTGCGGTCTCCGTGGTCTCCATGGATTCACGGTAGCGCCGATCTGACGACCCGTCAGCTAGTCGACCGCCGACGGATTTGTGCGGATGGTGAGAGTCGTACGCGTGAGATGTCTGTGATGACAGTCTCCCGCGGCTGACGTATCTGCCATGAACAAGGCAAACTGACGGAGTTGCCTTGGGGGGAGCGCGCCGACGACGGCGCGCCGTCTGGACAGCGTGGGCAGAGGCGCCGCAACACGGGCGCGGAGTACGTGACGAACAGGTGCTGGTGTGGCGGCAGGGGGCGGCGACGATGGACGGTGGACCGCGGGTTCCGGAGCAGCGACGGTCCGGCACGCCTGAGGAAACCGTGCCGACCGCGCCCGCATCCGGTCTGCGCTTCCAGGTCCTCGGCCCGGTCCACGCCTGGCGCGGCAGCGAACCGCTGGCCGCGGGCTCCCCGCAGCAGCGCGCCCTGCTGGCCGCCCTGCTGCTGCGCGAGGGCCGCACCGCGACCGCGGCCGAGCTGATCGACGCGCTGTGGGGCGAGGAGTCCCCCTCGCAGGCCCTCGCCGCCCTGCGCACCTACGCGTCCCGGCTGCGCAAGGTCCTGGGCCCGGACGTGCTCGCCAGCGAGTCCGGCGGCTACGCGATCCGGCTGCCCCGGCGCGACACCCTGGACCTGACGGCGGCGGAAGAACTGTGGGCGGACGCCGAGAAGGCCCGCCAGTCCGGCGACCTGTGCCGGGCGCGGGCCCTCGCCCGCAAGGCCCTCGGCCTGTGGGACGGCGAACCGCTCGCCGGCGTCCCCGGCCCGTACGCGGAGACCCAGCGCGCCCGCCTGGAGGAGTGGCGCCTGCAACTCCTTGAGGCCTGCCTCGACATGGACCTGGAGCAGGGCTGCCACGCGGAGGCGGTCTCGGAGCTGACCGCCCTCACCGCGGCCCACCCGCTGCGCGAGCGGCTGCGCGAGCTGCTGATGCTGGCGCTGTACCGCTCGGGCCGCCAGGCGGAGGCCCTGGCCGTGTACGCGGACACCCGCCGCCTCCTCGCCGACGAGCTGGGCGTGGACCCGCGCCCCGGACTCGCCGAACTCCAGCAGCGCATCCTGCGGGCCGACCCCGGCCTCGCCGAACCCTCTGCGCCGGCCGCCGAGCCCGCGGCCGCCCCGGTCCGCCCGGCCCAGCTGCCCGCGACCGTGCCCGACTTCACCGGTCGCGCGAGCTTCGTACGCGAACTGAGCGAGACGCTGTCCGCCGCCTCCTCTGAGTCCGGCGCGGGCGGCGTCATGGCGGTCTCCGCGGTGGCCGGCATCGGCGGCGTGGGCAAGACGACGCTCGCGGTGCACGTGGCCCACGCGGCCCGCGCCTCCTTCCCCGACGGCCAGTTGTACGTGGACCTCCAGGGCGCGGGCCCCCGGGCCGCCGAGCCGGAGACGGTCCTCGGCTCGTTCCTGCGGGCGCTCGGCACCCCCGACTCCGCGATCCCGGACTCCCCGGACGAGCGGGCGGCGCTGTACCGCTCGACGCTCGACGGCCGCCGCGTCCTGGTCCTCCTGGACAACGCGCGGGACGCGGCACAGGTCAGGCCATTGCTCCCCGGCACGGAGGGCTGCGCCGCGCTGGTCACGGGCCGGGTCCGGATGGTCGACCTGGCCGGCGCCCACCTGGTGGACCTGGACGTCATGTCCCCGGAGGAGGCCCTCCTGCTGTTCACCCGCATCGTCGGCGAGGAGCGGGTCGCGGCCGAGCGCAAGGCCGCCCTGGACGTGGTGGCGGCGTGCGGCTTCCTGCCGCTGGCGATCCGCATCGCGGCCTCCCGCCTCGCGGCCCGCCGCACCTGGACGGTCTCGGTCCTCGCCGCGAAGCTGGCCGACGAACGCCGCCGCCTGGACGAACTCCAGGCGGGCGACCTCGCGGTGAAGGCGACCTTCGAGCTGGGCTACGGACAGTTGGAGCCCGCGCAGGCCCGCGCGTTCCGCCTCCTGGGCCTCGCGGACGGGCCGGACATCTCCCTCGCGGCGGCCGCGGCGGTCCTGGACCTGGCCGTCGAGGAGGCCGAGGAGATCCTGGAGTCGCTCGTCGACACGTCCCTCATCGAGTCGGCGGCCCCGGGCCGCTACCGCTACCACGACCTCGTACGGCTCTACGCGCGTGCGTGCGCCGAGCGCGACGAACTCCGCTCGGGGAACAACGAGTCGGCGATGTCCCGGCTGCTGGACTTCTACCTGGCGACCGCCGCAGGGGTCTACGCGATCGAGCGGCCCGGGGAGCGGGTCCTCGACCACCTGGCACTGGGGGCCTACCCGGGGCTGCGGTTCAGCGACCGCGGGCAGGCCCTCGACTGGCTGTTCGCCGAGGCGAACGGCATCCTGGCCACGGCCCAGCAGGCCGCCTCGCCCGGCATGCTGCGCAGGGCCGCGGACCTCCTCGTCGTCTCCGCCGACCTCGGCGAATCGGGCATCAGCTCGCGCCAGTGCGTCCTGGCCCTCACGTCACTGATCGAATCCGCGCAGGCCGCCGGCGACGCCTGGGCCGAGGGGCGCGCGCGGGTCACCCTCAGCCACATCCTCGAAGTCTCCGGCCAGTTCGACGAGTCCGACGCCGAGGCCGAGCGCGCGCTGCTGGTGGGCACGCCCATCGACGACCCGATCGTGTGCAGCCACGCCCCGAACCAGCGCGCGATCATCGCCCTGTACACCGGCCGCCACCGGGAGGCGGAGGAGCATCTGACGCGGGCCCTGCACGCCTTCCAGAAGGACGGCAACAAGCCGGGCGAGGCAAGCGTGTTGTGCAACCTGTCCCGGGTCCACCTCGCGACGGGCCGCCACCAGTCGGCGGTCGCCCTGGCCAGAGAGGGACTGACCATCTACGAGGGTGACACCTCGGGCAGAGCGCTGCGGCTGGCCAACGCGAAGTACGCGCTGGGCCTCGCCCTGACCCAGGCCGGGGACATCACGCAGGCCCTGGCGACCCTCACCGAGGCCCTGCGCGTCTTCCAGGACGCCCGGCAGCGGCTGTGGCACGGCATGACCCTGTACCGGCTGGCCGAGGTCCACCTCGCCGACGCCAATCCGGCGCAGGCCGCGGCCCACGCCGAACAGGCCCTCTCTGTGCTCCACGGCATCGGCGGCGACTGGCGCCGCGCCAACGTGCTCACCACGCTGGGCAGCGGCCTCCACGGCATCGGGCAGTCCGGACGGGCCCGCGTATGCTGGCGCGAAGCCTTGTCGATCTTCGACGAGCGCGGGGGCGCGGAGGCCGACGACGTGCGCCGACTGCTCAGCGCCGTACCGGCGAGCTGACCCAGCGGCCCCGCTCCCCGGGCGCGTTCATCGTTCGTTTATCGCGACCCGGCACTCTCTGAACTACCGATCCACCGCCACGGGGGGCAGGTGGATCGGCGCCTGGGTCTCACCTTTATGGTGAACGGCCTTGCGATGCCTGTCCGGCAGTCCTCGGGGGAACTGCCGGGCGGGTGCGCTCCCTACCGTCCCACATAGAGGAGTTGACCGTCATGGCCGACGAGACCGGCACCGTCAAGCCGAACGACTACCACGCCACCGGCGAGGAGACCGAGCCCACCACGGTCGCGGCGAAGGCCACCGCCGCGAAGCCCGTCGTCGTGAAGCCCGCCGACTACCACGCCACCGGCGAGGGCGACGCGACCACGGACGACTACCACGCCACGGGCGAATCGGTCTGAACAGACTTCCATTCCCGACGGGGATCGGCCGCGGCGGCGCGGAGGGGGAGCCGCCGCGGCCGAGTCATGCCCGGCGCCGGGTGCCTCGATGCCGGGTGCGGGTCTCGTCGTGGCTGGTCGCGCAGTTCCCCGCGCCCCTGAGGCATGCGCTACGCGCAGCCTCCCCCGATGGAGGTCGCGCACGAAGTGCGCACC